>JAXMFZ010000016.1:0-62500 GCA_046347515.1 Gammaproteobacteria bacterium
GTTGGGTGATCCGCCTCTTGCCGGCATCGAAGACTAGCCTTTTGACATCGCGGTTGCGGCGGATTTCACAGCCCAGTTGTTCGAGGCGTTGCTCGAACGGTCGCAGGAAGGCTTCGTAGCAATTGTCTTGCAAAATCCACATCATCGGCGACGGATAGCGGAAGCCGAACTTGATCAGATTCTGATAGCTTTCCGCCGAAGTCTTGTAAGTGGGGCTGGCGAATGCCTTGGCCAGCGTGCGCTGGTATTGCTGGGCGGCGCTGTCGGTGCCGTACCAGCGCGAACGCATGAAGCCGTTGATGCTGAAGCGGTCGAGGAATTTTTCGTGGTTGAAGGGCTGGGCTGCTAGATCAAGCAGTGAATAACCGTAGATATACATATCAGGGATGGGCAGCACGCCCGACAGCAGATTCCGCCACGCTGTCCAGGGTGATCCCACGTCCACGACTTCGGTCATGGTGGGAAACGCGCCGCGTTCGCTGAATTTGATCGTAGAGCGCGGGATGAAGCGGTCGCGGATCCCGAGTTCGTCCACGATCTTCCAAAAATTGTTATACCAATTCAGGAACATGTGGTAGCAATGCTCATGATAAAAATCACCGACTTTGAGCACGCCGAACTGGCCGCCGATGTACGGGGCGCGTTCGAACAAGGTGATGCGGTAGCCGCGTTCGGCGAGACGCAACGCCGCCGTGAGCCCGGCCATGCCGGCGCCGACGATGGTAACGTGGGGTTTTTCGGGCATAGGGATAAGTCCGTCGAACGATGATGGTAGCCGGCGGCGCGCTCAGCGTTCAGCCAGCGCGCGGGTGTGGGTGATGAGCGCGTACAGCGGCTCGGGGCTCGCGGAAAACAAGCGAGCTTCCTCGCGGGCTTCGGCGGCGATCTGGTCGAGATAGCGCTCGGCTTCCGGCAGTTGCGCGCGAAACGCCTGCGCCAGCGCTTCTCGTTTGTCCGCGCCGGTTTGGCTGAACAGCGTGGCGACGTCAGGGTTGCGGATCGCGAGCGCGGCGGGCAGGGTCAGGATGCCGTCGCGCAGGTCGGCCATGCCGCCGCCGCCGAGCGCGCTGGTTCCGCGCACGTCGGCGACATCGTCGCAGCCATGGTAGAGCACGCCCAGCAGATGCCCGAAGCGGCGCAAGCGCTGATCGCGCGTGCCCAGACAGGCGCAGACTTCGAACATCACGCCGGTGTCCTCGCTCGCGATCCGCCGCCAATCCTCCAATCCCAGCGGGCGCTGGCGCAGCCGCCATTGCAGGCATTCGGCCGCGCCCAAGCGTTTCACCAGTTCCGCCAACAGGGCGATGGTAAAAGGGTCATCCCGCGCCATCTGGAAACCATCGGCGGTAATATAGCCCGCCGCCATCAACGCCGGCAGCGTGCCGAGCTTACAATGCAAAGTGAGCTTGTCGCGCCGATAGCGGGAATGATCGAGGATGTCATCGATGATGAGCGACATGTTGTGGAACATCTCGATCAGCAGCGCCGCGCGGATGAGCCCCGGTGGCACGCGTTCGGGGCTGACCGCGCGGTGACAGGCGAATACCGTAAGCGGGCGAAAGTATTTGGCTTTGCCCTGAAATTGCCAGGTCAGCGCTGGGCGTAATTCGGAGTCGCTCTGCTCCAGCCATTGCGCGATCTGATTCTGTAAACGGTCGATTTCGTCGGCGCAACCGAGTTGCGCGATGACATCGCGGGCGCTCACGGCTTGATCCGGGCAAAGCGTTGGGGTTTATCCAGTGTGGATTCGCCGAGCGTCCACGCCGTCGTTTCGATGGCGCTGAGTTCCGTTTGCAGGCGCCGCGCTTCTCGATCCAGCGTTTCACCCAGCTCGCGCAGATAGCCGCGGGTTGCGTCGATGAGCGCGGCGGGCGCGGGCGCGCCGGCGTGCAAGCCCGGCTCCAGCAACTGCCGGTAGCGGTGCGGAATACGCGCCAGATCGCGCCAGGCGCGCGCGGCGCTGGCGAAACAGCTCAGATGGGCGCCGCCGATCAAGGCCAGTAGTGCTTTCGCGGTAGCGTCCGGTTCCGCGGCGGCGGCGAGCAACTGCGCGCGCACGGCGAGAAGGTCGTTGAGCAAAGCGTCGAAATCCGCCGCATCTGTTGTATTTGTTGGATCAGGCATGGGGCCGCTCTGTAGCGATTACCGCTTTGCAGAGCGTAGGCGAGCGCAACAGTGGTTGCAACCATCATCGTTAAATCGGCGCTGCAAGATGCCGAGAGCGGCTGGTTCCCAGCCTCGATAGCGAGGCGCTATGGCTGGTATTGATACTTTTTATTGGTGGATTAGACTAAGTCTAAAAGATAATGGTTTAACCTATCTATCTGAGTCTCTGCTGATATTAAGGAGCCAACGATGTCAACCTCCGTCACCGGCCTGCGCGAGGGCAGCCTCGAAGCGCCCACCCGCCATCCGCTCGGCTGGCAGCAGCCCGAGTTCTACGACCAGGCGTCGCTGTTCAAGGAGCTCGAACGCATCTTCGACATTTGCCACGGCTGCCGGCGCTGCGTAAGCCTGTGCAATGCATTTCCGACGCTGTTCGATCTGGTCGACGCCTCCTCGACCATGGAAGTCGATGGCGTCGCCAAGGGCGACTACTGGAAAGTCGTCGATCATTGTTATCTCTGCGACCTGTGTTACATGACCAAATGTCCCTACGTGCCGCCGCATCCGTGGAACGTCGATTTCCCGCACCTCATGCTGCGCGCCAAGGCCTATAAGTTCAAGCAGGGTGATATCAGCCGGCGCGACAAGATTCTGAGCGCCACCGACACGGTGGGCAAACTCGCTGGCATCCCGGTGGTGGTGCAAGCCGTGAACGCCGCCAATAAAAATCCGGTTTTTCGCAAAGCGCTGGCCAAGACACTCGGCGTACACCCCGACGCGGTCTTGCCGGAATACCATAGCCGCACCGCGCGCAAACGCTTGGCCGGCCACCAGAGCGCGGTCGGTGAAGCCCAAGCGGTCGGTCGCACGCGCGGGCGCGCGGCGCTGTTTGTGACCTGCTACGGCAATTACAACGAGCCCCAGATCGCCGAGGATTTGGTCGCGGTGTTCGAGGCCAACGGCATTCCCATGACCCTGGTCGAGAAAGAACAGTGCTGCGGCATGCCCAAGCTCGAACAGGGCGACCTGGCTTCGGTAGCGCGCGCCAAGGACGCCAATATTCCGGTGCTGGCGAAGATGATCGCCGCCGGCTGGGACATCGTCGCCCCGGTGCCGTCCTGCGTGCTGATGTACAAGCAGGAGCTACCCTTGATGTTTCCCGAGGACGCCGATGTCAGCAAAGTGCGCAACCATATCTTTGACCCGTTCGAGTATCTGATGGCGCGCCATAAGGAAGGCAGGCTCAACCTCGATTTCAAGAATCCGCTCGGCAAAGTGAGCTACCACGCGCCCTGCCATCTCAGGGTGCAGAACATCGGCCTGAAGACGCGCGAGCTTTTAGAACTCATTCCCGATACCCAGATCGAACTCATCGAGCGCTGTTCCGGCCATGACGGCACCTATGCGGTGAAATCCGAGTTCCACGAAGTGTCGATGAAGATCGGCCGCCCGGTGGCGAATCGCGTGAAGCAGGCGAGTCCCGATTACTACACCAGCGACTGCCCGATGGCGGGCCACCAGATCGAAAACGGCCTGGGGCGGAACAAGGCGCCCGTGCATCCGCTGTCACTGCTACGCCGGGCTTACGGATTGTGAACGTCGGATTACAAAATTTTAACCATGATCGAGCGTGGAGGAACCCCCAAATAAGCCATAATTATGGTAATAATAAGATCGGTTGATGGAATACGTTCTCATAAGGGCCGCATGAACCCCACCGTTATCATCGATCCCGATTACTTTCACAAAGTCGTCGATTGCCAGTGGGCCTGCCCGGCCCACACCCCCGTTCCCGAATACATCCGCTTGATCGCCGCGCGGCGTTATACCGACGCCTACATGATCAACTGGGAATCCAATGTGTTTCCCGGCGTGTTGGGGCGCACCTGCGACCGTCCGTGCGAGCCGGCTTGCCGGCGCGGGCGCATCGAGGAGCAACCGGTCGCCATTTGTCGCCTGAAGCGGGTGGCGGCGGATTATCGGGGTGACATCAGCGCGCGCCTGCCGCAAGTCCCCAAAACCAGGAACGGCAAGCGCGTCGCGCTGGTCGGCGCGGGGCCGGCGTCGCTCACCGTCGCGCGCGACCTGTTGCCCCTCGGCTATCAGGTCGACCTGTACGATGGCGCTGCGCTAGGCGGCGGTATGATGCGCTCGCAAATCCCCTCGTTTCGGCTCCCCGAGCGGGTGTTGGACGAGGAAGTGGAGCTGGTGCTGAATCTTGGCGTCGAACGCCGTTTCAACCAAGAGGTCACCAGTCTGAGAACACTGCTCGCCAGTGGCTATGACGCCGTGTTCGTGGGCAGTGGCGCGCCGCGCGGCCGCGACCTCGATCTGCCGGGCCGAACCGAAGCCGCGCCGAACTTAAGCATCGGCATCGACTGGCTGGCGAGCGTGGCCTTTGGCCATACCACAGCCATCGCCGAGCGCGTCATCGTATTGGGCGGCGGCAATACCGCCATGGATTGTTGCCGTACCGCGCGGCGTTTAGGCGGCAAGAACGTCAAAGTCATCGTTCGCAGTGGTTTCCAGGAGATGAAGGCCTCGCCTTGGGAGATCGAGGACGCGATGGCCGAGGATATTCCGATCATCAATAACCATGTGCCCAAGGAGTACGTCGTCGAGAACGGCAAGCTGAAGGGCATCTGGTTCGACAAAATCGAGCGGGTCGCCGATGGCAGGGGCGGTTTCCGGTCGGTCTCCAGCGGTGCCGCGCCGGTCTTCCATGAGTGCGATCATGTGCTGCTCGCCATCGGCCAGGAGAACGCCTTTCCCTGGATCGAACGCGACCTCGGCGTCGAGTTCGGCAAGGGCGGATTGCCACTACTGGACAAAGTCACGCTGCAATCGACCCATCCGCGCGTATTCTTCGGTGGCGACGCCGCGTTTGGCCCCAAGAACATCATCTGGGCGGTCGCTCACGGCCATGAGGCGGCGATTTCCATCGATTTGTTCTGTCAGGGCATGGACGTGCATGAGCGCCCGCCGCGCGGCGTGAATCTGGTCAGCCAGAAGATGGGCGTACACGAATGGAGCTATGACAACGAATTTTCGGCGGCCAAACGCCTCAAGGTGCCGCACGCCGAGAAGTTCAAGGCGCTGAAAAGCATCAAGATCGAGGTCGAGCTCGGCTTCGACGAGAAACTCGCTTATCAAGAAGCGATGCGCTGCCTGAACTGCGACGTGCAGACGGTGTTCAGCGAGAAGCTCTGCATCGAGTGCGACGCCTGCGTCGATATCTGCCCCATGGATTGCATCACCTTCACCGCAAGCGGCGATGAAAACGATTTACGCCAGCGTTTGAACGCCCCCGCTGACAATCACGGGCAAGCGTTGTACACATCCATGCCCCTGAAAACCGAGCGCATCATGGTCAAGGACGAAGACGTATGCCTCCATTGCGGCTTGTGCGCCGAGCGCTGCCCGACCGGGGCTTGGGACATGAAGAAATCCCTGATCCATATTCCTCGCGCCAACGACAATATGAAGCCTTCACTGGAGGTGCGCGCCGCATGAGGCCCGCCGTCAACGATTTCGTCGTCAAATTCGCCAATGTCAACGGCTCCGGCTCGGCGAGCGCCAATAATCTCTTCGCCCGCGCCATTTTCCGCATGGGCGTGCCGGTCAGCCCGCGCAACATTTTTCCATCCAACATCCAAGGATTGCCGACCTGGTACGAGGTGCGGGTGAGCGGCAAAGGCTATCTCGGTTGTCGTGGCGGCGTGGATGTGATGGTGGCGATGAATCCGCAGACCTTGACCGAAGACATCGCCAGTTTGAGCGCCGGCGGCTTTCTCTTGCACGATTCCACCAAGCCGTTGGCCGAGGCGCTCCGCCGCGCCGACATTCACAGCCTCGGGATTCCGCTCACGGCGCTGTGCCTGGACGCGTTCGGCGATACCAAGGAACGCCAACTGCTGAAGAATATCGTGTATGTCGGCGCGCTGGCGGCCTTGCTGGACATCGAAACGGCTGTGTTGGAAGGACTGCTGAGCGAGCAGTATCGCGGCAAGGAAAAACTCCTAGAACCCAATCGACGCGCGCTCGCCATCGGCCACGATTACGCCCGTGCCCACTTCGAATGCCCTCTGCCGTTTCGGGTCGAGCGTATGGACGCGGTCGGCGCGCGCATTTTCATCGACGGCAATTCCGCCGCCGCGCTCGGTTGCGTCTACGCCGGCGCGACCGTCGCCGGCTGGTATCCGATCACGCCCTCGACCTCGCTGGTCGATGCCTTCGAGCGCTACGCGAAAGCTCCGCATCGATCCGGCCAGCGGCAAGAAGCGCTACGCCGTGGTGCAAGCCGAAGGCACGAGCTCGCCGCCATCGGCATGGTGGTGGGGGCGGCCTGGAATGGCGCGCGTGCGTTCACCGCGACCAGCGGCCCCGGCATATCGTTGATGACCGAATTCCTGGGGCTCGCCTATTTCGCCGAAATCCCGGTGGTGTTGTTCGACATCCAGCGCGCCGGCCCGTCCACCGGCATGCCGACGCGTACCCAGCAAGCCGATATCCTGGCCTGCGCGTATGCCTCGCATGGCGATACCAAGCATGTGCTGCTGTTCCCGGCCGACCCCAAGGAGTGCTTCGATCTCGCCGCTATCGCTTTCGACCTTGCCGAACGCCTGCAAACGCCGGTAATCGTGCTGAGCGACCTCGAGATCGGCATGAACGATTGGCTGTGCGAACCGTTCTCTTGGAACGACGACAGGCGCTATGATCGCGGCAAAGTGCTGGACGGCGCGGCGCTCGATGCCACCCTGGATTTCGGGCGCTACCGCGACGTCGATGGCGACGGCATCGCTTACCGCACTTTACCGGGCGCCCATCCGGAAAAAGGCGCGTTCTTCACCCGCGGCAGCTCTCACGACCGCTACGCGCGTTACACCGAGAACAGCGCCGCTTACGCCGACAATATGCAGCGCTTGCTGCGCAAATACGCGAGCGCCGCCAAGCTGGTGCCGGGGCCGGTGGTGCGCGAGGCGGGCAGCCGTTACGGTGTGATCTACTACGGCAGCACCAGCGCGGCCATGCCCGAAGTGCTCGACCGCCTGCGTGACCGCAATATCGATCTGGATGCGCTGCGTATCCGGGCGTTTCCGTTCAGTGCTCAAGTGTATGACTTCATCGAAGGCCATGACACCGTGTTCCTGGTCGAGCAAAATCGCGACGCGCAATTGCGCACGCTGATCGTGAACGAGGGCAATATCGTGCCCGATAAGCTGGTTCCCGTGTTGCACTACGACGGTTCGCCGATCACCGCGAGTTTCATCATCGACGAAATCAGCACTTATTTTCCGACCGCCCTTACCCAACCCGCGCTCGACGAGGTGAAGTAATGACGTATCTCGCTAAGCCCAAGATTCATCACCCCCATTTGCCGCGCAATGCGCGCGGCCTCACGCGGCGCGATTACGAAGGCGCACTCTCGACGCTGTGCGCCGGCTGCGGCCATGATTCGGTGAGCGCGGCCATCATCCAGGCGTGTTTCGAGCTGAATCTGCCCGCGCATCGCCTGGCCAAACTGTCGGGCATCGGCTGCTCGTCCAAAACGCCGACTTATTTTCTTGGCAAATCGCACGGCTTCAACGCGGTCCATGGGCGGATGCCGGCGATTGCCAGCGGCGCCAATCTCGCCAACCGCGACCTCATCTACATCGGCGTTTCCGGTGACGGCGACACCGCCTCCATCGGCCTCGGCCAGTTCGCACACGTCGTGCGCCGCCGGCTGAACATGCTCTACATCGTCGATAATAACGGCACTTACGGCCTCACCAAAGGCCAGTTCTCCGCCACCAACGACTATGGTGCGAAAAGCAAGAAAGGCGCGGTCAATCTGCATGAGCCCATCGACCTGGTGCTGCTCGCGCTGCAACTCGGCGCGAGTTTCGTCGCCCGCAGTTTCTCCGGCGACAAGCAACAGCTGGTGCCGCTCATCAAAGCCGGGTTGATGCACCCGGGTTTCGCTTTCATCGATGTGATTTCGCCGTGCGTGGCATTCAACAATCACGAAGGCTCGATGAAAAGCTACCAATACCTGCGCGATCACGATGCGCCGGTCGTCGCCGCCGATTATGTGCCGCATCATGAGGAAATGGTCGCCGATTATGGGCCGGGCGGTGGCGAGGCCATTCCCATGCCGGACGGTTCGCTGGTGCGGCTGCGCAAATTGGCGGAGGACTACGACCCGCGCGACCGCATCGCCGCCATGGAACATATCCAGCGCCACCAGGAACGCGGCGAGGTGGTGACCGGATTGTTATACCTGGACCCCGAACCGGTCGATTTGCATGCCTTGCTGGATACCATCGAACAGCCGCTGAATAGCCTGAGCGAACGGGAACTATGCCCGGGTCAGGCGGCGTTGGATAAGATCAATCAGGGCTTGCGCTAGTTGCCGGTGGCTATAGCCGCGATCTCGTAAACATAAGAATACAGTTTGCCGGTGACGAACAGGCGCTTGCCGTCGGCGTCGTAGGCGATGCCGTTCAACACGTCTTCGTGGCCGTTGCGTTCAGTGGCCGCGACGATGCCGCCCAGATTCAGTCGTCCTGTCACTTGGCCGGTCGTGGGATCGATGCGCACGATCCGGTCGGTGAGATAAACATTGGCCCAGATTTCGCCGTCTATGTATTCCAATTCGTTCAGATTGGTAACACTTTTGCCCTGATCGAACACGGTCAGGGTACGCAGCGTCTGAAAAGTTTTTGGGTCGCGGAAATAAAGCCGGTCGCTGCCGTCGCTCATGATCCACTGCTGGCCGTCGGTGGTAAGCCCCCAGCCCTCGGTGTCGTAATCGAACTCACCGATTTGTTCCAAGGTTTCCAGGCGATAAGCGAAGGCTTTGTGATTGCGCCAGGTGATTTGCAGTAGTACGCCATGCAAAAGCGCCAGGCCCTCACCGAAATAGGCCGAGGGCAAATCGCGCTTGCGCAGTATCTTGCCGCTCATGGGATCGACTTGGCGCAACGACGACTGGCCGTTCAAGCCGGTGCTTTCGTAGAAGTAACCATCATGAAATAGCAAGCCCTGGGTGTAAGCATTGGGGTCGTGCGGCAGGCGATTGAGGATTTCAAAGCGATAATCGCCAGTGTGTGTATTGCCACGGCAACCCGTAAGCGCGAATGCCAACGGCAGCCAGAGCAGCCAGCGAACGGCGGGAAAACGTTTCAATGCCATGCTTCCAAGCGACAACCGCCGCCATCGCAGATCAACACGCTGCCTTGTTGGTACCAGTCGCCTAGCACGATGCGCTGCGCGCGCTGGCCGTCGACGATGAAATCATGCACCGCGGGGCGATGGGTGTGGCCGTGGATGAGGCGATGCACGCCATGGACGCGCAAGCTCTGCGCCACGGCGTCTTGGCTCACGTCCATGATCGCCGCCGTTTTACGCTGGGTCGCCTTGCGGCTGTCGGCGCGGTATTTGCGCGCCAACCAGCGCCGCGCGCACAAGGGCAGGCGCAACATACGCCGCTGCCAGCGCGGTGAGCGTACTTTGGTGCGCAGCGCTTGATAATCGGCATCGTCGGTGCAGAGCGTATCGCCGTGCATGATCAGCGTCGGTTCGCCATACAGATCGATCACCTGGGTTTCGGCCAGAAGCCGTATGCCACTGGCCGCCGCGTAGCGCGGACCCAGCAGGAAATCCCGGTTGCCGTGGATGAAATAGACGGGTACGCCGCGATGCCCCAGCCTTTGCAAGGCTGTTGCCACGCTGGCCCCCGGTTCGCTGTCGTCATCGTCGCCGATCCAAGCCTCGAACAGATCGCCGAGGATGTAAAGCGCCCGGGCCGCCGTCGCCCGCTCCGCAAGAAAGCGCAGGAACAATGCAGTAGCGGCGGGGCGGGCGGCGTCGAGATGCAGATCGGAGACGAACAGCGTGGCCAAGCGCCGATCGCGCCGTCGTTACTGGCTTGCGCCGACGACGGTGGCTTTTTCGATGATCACCGGCGTGCGCGGAACGTCCTGGGAGAATGGGCCACCGCGGCCAGTCTCGGCTTTGCGAATCTTGTCGACCACCTCCATGCCCGAGATGACTTTGCCGAACACCGCGTAACCGATGCCTTGTGCGGAAGGATTCTTGAAATTGAGGAAATCGTTATCGTTGACGTTGATGAAAAACTGCGCAGTGGCGGAATTGGGATCGGAAGTACGCGCCATGGCAATGGTGCCACGCAGGTTTTTCAAGCCGTTACCAGCTTCGTTCTCGATGGGCGGTCGCGCTGATTTCTGCTGATATTCCGGGGTGAAGCCGCCGCCCTGAATCATGAAGCCGTCGATGACGCGATGGAAAATCGTGCCGTTGTAGAAACCATCGCGCACGTACTGGAGGAAATTTGCCACTGTTTTCGGTGCTTTCTGATCGTCGAGTTCCAGTACGATAGCGCCGAGATTGGTGTCGAGCTTGACCTGGGTGCCGGCCAGCGCGGGGGTGGCGGCCATCCATACCGCCATGGCGGCGGCGAGCGAGTGCATGTGCATAGCGTGATTACCGATAGTGAACCGTGAAAGTTTGCGGCATCATAATAGCGCATTCCGCGTCGCGCCATGGAACCTCAAGCATGTTGACCCTTTACAATAGCCTGACCCGCAGGAAAGAACCCTTTACCCCGATCGAGCCCGGCAAAATCCGCATGTATGTGTGCGGGATGACGGTCTATGACTACTGCCACGTCGGCCATGCGCGGGTCATGGTGGTATTCGATACGGTGGTACGGTATCTGCGCACGCGCGGACTCCAAGTGACTTACGTGCGCAACATCACCGACATCGACGACAAAATCATCAAGCGCGCCACGGAGAACGGTGAGGCCGTGGACGCGCTGACCGCGCGTTTCATCCAGGCCATGCACGAGGATGAAGACGCGCTCGGCGTGGCGCGCCCGGATATCGAGCCGCGCGCCACCGATACCATCGATCCTATCGTAGTGATGATCCAGGCCTTGATTGACAAAGGCTATGCCTATGCCGCAGCCAATGGTGACGTGTATTACGCTGTGAGTCGTTTCGACCGTTACGGCGCTTTATCCAATAAACGCATCGAAGATTTGCGCTCTGGCGCCCGCGTCGAGGTGGATGAAGCCAAGCAAGACCCACTCGACTTCGTGCTGTGGAAAGCCGCCAAGCCCGGCGAGCCGAACTGGCCCTCGCCGTGGGGAGTGGGCCGCCCCGGCTGGCATATCGAATGCTCGGCGATGTCGAGCGTATATCTGGGCGAGCATTTCGACATTCACGGCGGCGGCATGGACCTCAAGTTTCCGCACCACGAAAACGAAATCGCCCAATCCGAGGCGGCGAGTGGACACAAGTTCGTCAACTACTGGATGCACAATGGTTTTGTGCAGGTAGACAATGAGAAAATGTCGAAGTCGCTCGGTAACTTTTTCACCGTGCGTGAAGTATTGAAACACTATGCGCCGGAGGTGTTGCGCATGTTCATTCTTTCCAGCCATTACCGCGGGCCGCTCAATTATTCCAACGAAAATTTGGAGGCCGCGAAAGCCGTGCTGACGCGCTTTTATACCGCGCTGCGCAGCTTGCCAGCGGTAGCCGCGCCCAGTGCAAGCGTTTATCAGGAGCGCTTCAATGCGGCGATGGACGATGATTTCAATACGCCGGAAGCCATTTCGGTGCTGCACGAGATCGCCACCGAGATCAATCGGCTGAAAAGCGAACATGCAGACGAAGCCGCGCGGCTGGCGGCGGGTCTAAGGCAGTTGGGTAGAGTGCTGGGGTTGCTGCAGGATGAGCCTGATCGGTTTTTGCGGGGCGGTGACCTTGCCGGATCGGGTGACATCCCGATCGCAAACTGGATCGCCCAACGCGCCGCCGCACGCAAAGCCAAAAACTTCGCGGAGGCCGATCGCATCCGTAAGCTTCTGGATGAACAAAGCATCGTGCTGGAGGACAAGGCGGATGGTACGACCATCTGGCGGAAGCGGTAATCACCCAAAGCCGACTGCCGGGTTTGAAAACATAGAATTTGCGGTTTGATTCTTAATGGGGCGCATCAATTTCCGGAATAGCCGAAGCAGGCGGCTTTCGATTGAGAAATCTCAAGATGGCGCCGAAACACACCATGAACCAAGCGATGAACGGGAAAAATGTATAGCCCATTTTGTCGCTGAAAGTATAAGCCCAGTGGATTAGCGAGGTGAGCCAAGGTGCAAGCTGGGCGGTGAGGATAGGATTGGACGATTTGACGAGAAAATGAAGAATGATGGTGAGTACATGAAAAGAATGCAATAAAATCATGATAGCGATGGCAATTGTTGCGCGAATGATAGCATTGGCATTAGGCCCCAAAGTGGTCATCACCAACGCCGGGGCAAACATGGCATTCAACGCGATGCTAAATAAGTCATAGCGAAAGCCGAGCGGTGTCGTCGCATTCGCGTAAATCAAGCCTATGCCTTGGCCTGGCACATCGAAAAGACTGACGCCAATGGCTGTAAAAGAGTTGAGGATGAGGCTGGTGAGCAGCAGGACTAAGTTACTGTAAGTTGGAAAAAATACATAGTAACAGCCACCAAATAAAATCAGCCATCCCATGAATGGCAATAGATATTGGCTAATCTTGTTGTGCTTCGTCACGAGTAATCCAAATGATAAAACAGGCAAAGGTGGCGAATATCATAATGGGTTGAAAAAGATAAACATGAAAAAGCCGGAAAGCATCAGGAAAATAAAATCGAATACCGGCCAGGGTGAGCAGTCTGAGCCAATTGATGATGAATAGTATTGGCAATAATATGGCGATACCTTTGATTTTATCTTTTAATCCTTTCGGAAAAGCCAATACCGCGGCTGTGATAAGAATGAAAACGGTTACGCCATCGCAGCCTTCGATGACTCGTAACGAAGGCTGATTGTTGTAATGGATGACATTGGCCTCGCAATAGACTCCAGAATCAAATAACCCGGCCACATAACACACGGATGAAGCAAGCCACGAGAAATAATGTATGAGATACGGTTCTGCTGCTTGATATAGGCCATACAGCAGCAAAAAAATCACGATAAAAGGGATGCCGCAGCGGACGAACTGTTTGAACATGGAGTGATATGGCAGTGCCAGAGGGTTATAAAGCCAATAGCTTATTATAGGGGTTCGGGGGTAACGGCGTCATGCCGGAGCGCGCCCTTCGTCATACAGCGCGGGGCGTTGCTCCAGCTTGACCTCGGTCGGCTGGCCGGAGGCGAGGGCTTGGAGCCCAGCGGTTGCCACCGCGGTGGCGACGTAGCCATCCCAGGCGCTGGCACCCGTCGCGGCACCGCTGCGTATCGCTTCAACCCAGGCCTGGAGTTCCGCGCGGTAGGCGAGGGCAAAGCGTGGACGCCAGTCGCTAGGGAAAGCAAAGCCTTGCAGGGCAGACTGTAGCACAGTGACCGCGTGGGGCGGCGCCAGCGTGATCGTGCCTTTCTCGCATACCAATTCGGCGCGTACGTCATAACCATATTGCGCATTGAGGAAGATTTCGGCGTCGACGACCACGCCATTGTCCATCTCGAGTAGAAGAATCTGCGGGTCAGCCATGGTGGATAGGCTGGTCTTGCGCGGCGTTATGACGGTAATGCGTTTGATTTCCCGGCCGAGAATGAACCGCGCGATGTCGAATTCGTGCACCGCCGAGTTGCTGATCAGCATCGGCGCGGTCATGAAGCCGGGCGCCACCCTGTTGCGGTGGATGCAGTGCAGGATCAGGGCCGCGCCCAGCTCGCCTTCGCGCAGACGCCGCCTCATCTCGACATAGCCCGGATCGAAACGGCGCATGAATCCTACCGTCACCAGTCTGCGTCCCAACTCTTGCTCCTTGGCGACCACGGTCAGGCATTCGGCGATTGAAGGCGCCAATGGTTTCTCGCATAGCACGGGTTTACGTGCATTGAGGCAGGCGAGGACGAATTTACCGTGGGTTTCGTCGGGCGAGGCGATCAGTACCGCATCCACCTCGCGGTCATGGATGAGGTCCAGCGGATGGGCATGGGCGCGCGCGCCCTGGCAAAGCTTGAGGATGTCCGCCACGCGCATGGCGTCGGGGTCCGCCACCGCGACCAGTTCCACGCCCGCCACCGCCGTGGTGAGGATGCGGGCATGGTCGGCGCCCATGACCCCCGCGCCGATCAACCCTATACGAATGCTCATGTCGATTCTCCTTTTGTCAATGTCGCCGTGCGTCGCTGACGCTGAGCACGAGAGCCATTCCCGTGTCACCCGCCGCGCAGCCGCCGAACAAGCCGATACCGCCACCGCGCAAGGTCAGTTCCTCGATCAATTCGATGACGGAGCGCATTCCGGTCGGCCCTTGCGGATGACCCCAGATCAGCGAGCAGCCGAAATTGTTCATACGGGCCAGCGGAAAGCCGGTGTCGCGCGCAAAGGCGATGTCGTTCACCGCGAACGGATTATGGGTTTTCAGCGCGGTTACAGCGCCGATGGTAAGCCCAGCGGCTTGCAGCGCGGCCTGCGCCGCCGGCGCCACCGCCATCGGCATGTGGCCCTTCTCGACCCGCGCTTGGCCGAAGCCGAGTAATTCGATCTCGATGTGCGGGTCGCGCGCCAGCTCATGCGCCAAATCGCGGTGGGTGATGACGGCGCCGGCATTGCCGTCGGCGGGGTGGGTTTGCGCGCCGAAGGTCACCGTGCCGTTGGGCTTGACCGGCTTCAGTTTGGCCAGACCCTCGGCGCTGGTGGCGAAGATGCCTTCATCGGCGGCCAGCGCGCCGGTCTGTTTGCGAAAGCCCGCGTCGATGAGGGGCGCTTCGATCATGTAGCGGCGCTGGAACGCGCGCTCGTTCGCCAGCGCCTCCTGGTACTGCTGGAAGCGGTGCAGCTTGACTTCGTGCTGTTCGGCGGTGCCGATTCCATAGCGGGTGGCGACATTCTCAGCGGTGTCGATCATGGCGTTGCGGGCATGCGGGTCATGGCCGAAATTATCCAGTACCCAGCGTTCGGTCATGCCGGAACCGCCGGTTGCGGTGGCGTCGGGATAATACACGATCGGCCCATTGGAGCAGCGGTCCGCGGTGATGGCCAGCACGCACGCCGCTGACCCGCTGGCGACCTCCTGCGCCGCCATCTGCAGGACGCGGGCACTGGTGGCGCAGGCTTGCTGCACGGTGGGGCCGGCCACGTCTTCCAGCCCGATCATGCCGGTGACCCAGGATAGGCCATAGAAGCCGGCATGCTGAGGAACCGTAAAACCCAGAATGCCGAGATCGATGCGCTCCAGCGGAAAGCGCTTCGCCGTCAATGCCTGGCGGGCGCAATGCGCGGCCAGCTTGAGGCTGTGCAAATGGGCCAACGATCCTTGCCACTTGGCGAAGGGTGTCGACCAGTAAACGCCATAGGGAATGAAAGCGTTTGCCATATTTCGTCATGTCCTATTCAAGACCAGGCAGGCCTGCTTCAGGCTATCCAAGTCCACCGCGGCAGGCAATTCGGCGACGGTTGTCACGATTCCGTCCGGAATCGGCGTCACGCCCCAAGCCGACGGCGCCACGCCGAGCGCATGGCCTAGCAAATGTCCGCCCGCCGCCGTGGTTCCCCGCAGCGGGCAAATCCGCAGCCAGTTCGGCAGCAGCGGCCAGTCGGCGGCCGGCGATAGCAGGCAGGCGACGGCTTGATGAAAATTCGCGACGTTGTTGAGGGCGCGGAGCGCGCCGAGCCAGGCTTGGAAAATCGCAGTCTGTTGTGCCGGTGGCGACCGCTCGACCAAGAACACCAGCTTGGCGCCGGCCAGCAGGAATCGCTTTGCCGCCGCTAGACAGATCCGCCCGGCGCATTCGACATAAGCTGTATCGGCGGCGCCCGCCGATTGCGGCACGGCGAAACCCGCCGTCCGGAGTTCACCTGCCAGGGTTGCCGCTCCGCTCAGCCCCACACCTAGCACAGTGCCGCGCAGCGTGGCGGCAAGGCGGCGGGTCGCCTCCAGGCTCGCCGCCATCCGCGCGCCGCGCGCCAACACCTCATCGACGACTTCGGGAATGGAGTGGCCGTTTGCGCTGGCGGGAATCAGCCGTGGTGGATAATTCGCCCAATCCAAGGCCGCGCCCAGCGCTTCCGCCTCAATGGCGGCGGCGCAGGCGGTCAGCGCGACGTCGGTGCCGAGTGCTTGATTCAAGCCGCGCACGCCGTTGCTGAGTTTGGTCGGATCGCCGAGATAATCAGCGAGCGGCCACGATTCGATCTGCGCCGAGCAGGCGAACGCGAGCGGCGCCAGCAGCCTGACATCGGCGCGCGCGCCGAGCCTGGCGATGCGCTGGAACTTGTCCGCCGCTGGCATCGCTCAGGGGCGCATGACCGGCGCGATGAGCTTGGCGTCCGGCCAAGCGCCGTAGAATTCCAGGGCTTCCCGCGGGGGCCGTTGCTGTTCCCAGCCTTGGATGAACTCGGCGTAAGGCTTGCCGCGCGCGAGCCGGGCGCGCCGTTCGGCGGCGCGTTTGGCCACGGTGGCGTCGAGATCCACGCGCTTGCGCTCGGCGTCCCAGACCACGCGATAAACGTGTTCGGCGGCCCACTCCGACACCGTGCCTTTGATCAAGTCTTCCTCCAGCAGCTTGGGATCGCGATCCAACGGGTCGCCGTAGCCGGTGCCACCGGTCGAGAAGCCGATGGTGATGACATCGCCTTTTTCATAACCGCGCACCGAGCGGCCTTGAAACTCGGCGGTGAAGTTTCCGCCGATGGTTTTGTTGACGAGCAAATCCTGGATGTCGAATTTGAGCGCGGGATCGCCGCTCGCCATTTTGTCCATGACGTCGGCTTTGCGGATACTGATGCCCGGCACCGTGCACGGCGCGTAGCCGCCGAACAAAGGCTGCGGGGTCTGAAGCTTGGAATTGTCGGCGATCGCCATCATGTACACCGCCGGCACATGATGCGCGACCCACAACTGCGCGGTGCCCACGCCGCCGCGGAAGCGGCCATGGCCACAGGAATCCTTCCAATGATTCGAGAGCGGGATCAACAGCGGGAACTCGTTTTCCACGAGTTCGGTATCCGGCGCGCGCCCGAAGCAGCACCACGGAAAACCGAAAGCGTCCATGCCGTCCATCTGTGGGCGTGCGCCCTGGCCTTCGGTGTTGATCGAATAAGCGAGCATGTCGGCGAACGGCAATCCCCATTGCGATAGCCCGGCCAGCACCAGCGCGTTGCCGCCATTGCCCATGGAAGCGCCCGACTGGAGCCAGTAGCTGGTCGAGAACATTGACTTGGCGACGCAATTATGCACGGCGCTCATCACGCCGGTGGCGATCATCACCGAATTCGAGGTCGCGGCGCGCACATCGGGGTTCAGGCAGGTGTTCGGTTCGAACTTGAAATCGATGGTCGCGAAGGTGCCGTTCGAGATCGGCAGATCATGGAACATGTACTCGTAGACATAGTTGGCGAAATGACCGATCGCCGCTTGGCAATGGGCATTGTAGGACGATGGCGTTTCCGGCCCGGTGCCGGTGAAATCCACCACCATGTGTTGATCGCGCTTGGTGATGGCCATGTAACACGAGCGCACCAGCCCCTGATTGAGGCCCACCGCATCCGAGAAAGTCACGCAGCGGAACGTGCCGTCGGTCCACGATGCGATGCGCTTGCGCGCGCCTTGCTCCGCTTCGATCAGCATCCGGCGGAACAACCCGACTACGTAGTCGGGGCCTTCGCGCTCGCAGAGCTCGACGATGCGCGTGCGCACCCGGTCGGCGGTCGTGCAGCGCGCTTTCAAGTCCACCGTGACCATCTGCGGCGCGCGCACGCCGAACGCCCCGAACAACGTCAGCACGTCTTCGTTCAAACGGAAATTCTGGCCGATGCGTAGCGGCGGGAAGTTCATGCCTTCCTGGAAACGCGCGGAGGCCGACACCGGCATCCCGCCCGGTTCGGTCGCCCCGGTTTCGGTGGTGTGTACCAGCGCCACCGTCCAGGCGATCAGGCGATTCTGGTAGAACACCGGCATCGCCACCATCTGGTCGGGGTTGTGGATGCCGCCGTAGACGGCGTCATTGGCGAACCACAGATCGCCGTCGTTGATGCCGGGGTTGTCCTGGTGGTTGTGCAGAATGTATTTGATGATCAGCGGCGGGATCACTGCGTGCAAATAGGTGCCGCAGGAGCCGTTCACCATGTCGCCCTGGGCGGTGAGGATGCCGACCAGCGAATCGCCGGCGATGCCCATGGCCGAGCGGCACGAGCGCACGAACACTTCCATGCCTTCGTCGAGGATGTCGTTGGTGCGCTGGAAGCCGATCTCGTAATCGCCGGGACCGATGCGCTCCAGGCAGGTTTTTTCATGGTCGGTCAGCGGCGCGGGTTTCAGCCAAGCGAGTTTTTGTTCTGTCGTCGGGATAGCCATTGCCATCTTCTCCTAGCAAACCCTCTGCATGATGCCGAGGCCGTATCGATCGATCTGGAATTCGTGCCGAGGCGGCAACACGATGGTGGTGAGTTCGCCCTCGATGACCGCGGGGCCGATCACGCGCTGGCCCGGCTGCATTTTCTCGTATTCATAGCGGGCGGTGTCGAGCCATTGTTTTTGCGCAGGCCAGTAAGCTTTGCGCGAACCCGTGTAAGCGCTCTTGGGGTCGGCGGGGCCGAGCGGATACGCCTCCATGACCGGCTTCGGCGTCGCGACGGTAGCCTTGAGCACGAAATTGTCCAAATAAACCCCGCCCGGACGATTGACCACCAGCGGGCTGAACGCCGCCGAGAATTCGCGCTCGAATTCGTCGTAAATGGCTTTGACATCGGCTTCGTTGTGGATGCTTAGAAGCGGCGAGGCAGAGCGTTTCACATTGACGAGCCCGCCATACAGCATGTCGAGTTCGAGGCTGAAGCGCGCTTGCTCGACCGGCAAGCCCTCGGCGGCGAGGTCCTGCTTGGCGGTTTCGATCAGCGCGTCGACGACGGCGTTGAAAGCATCGTAATGGGTGGTGAATTTCTCGGTGATCGGCTCCATGAAAATCATGCGCTTGGACTGCTCGTACACATGGACGACATCCATGATCGACGAACCCATCGCGCAGAACACGGGCGCGGATGGAAACACCACGCCCTTGGGCACGTCGCCGAGATAACCCGCTAGATGGGTCGGGCCAGCGCCGCCAAAGGCGAACAGCACGAAGTCTTGCGGCTTATAGCCGCGCATGTGGACTTCGCGCTTGATCGCCGAGGCCATGTTCTCGTCGACCACGCGGCGGATCAGGGCAGCGGCTTCCTCGACGGAGACGCCGAGCGGGGTCGCGATCTTGTCCTGGATCGCGTGCTCGGCCTTGGCGCGGTCGAGCGGCATGCGGCCCTTGAAATAGGTGTCGGGGTTGAGATAGCCCAGCACCAGATCGGCGTCGGTCACGGTGGGTTCGATGCCGCCGAGGTCGTAACACGCCGGCCCCGGCATTGAACCCGCGCTGCGCGGGCCGACTTCGAGGCGATGGTTGACCTCGCGGTTGATCCAGGCGACTGAGCCGCCGCCGGCGCCGATGGAAATGGTTTGCAGCATGGTCACATTCACCATCCAGGTGTCGATGACCGGGCGAAACTCGTAGTTGCGCACGCTGGATTCCACCACCAATGCGACATCGAAGCTGGTGCCGCCCATGTCGGCGGCGATCACGTTTTTGTAGCCGAGCGCCGTCGCGAAATGCGCAGAGCCCATCAAGCCGGCCACTGGCCCGCCGTTGAAGGTGCGACTCGCCGGCGTCTTGAATACCTCGCCGCTGCCGCCGGAGTTGTGGATCATCAGAAACGAGCCCCGGTAGCCCTGGTCGCGCATCCGATCCCACATCGCCGAGACTTCGGTTTGCATCGAGTGTTGCAGATAGGCGTCGAGCACCGCGGTCATGGTGCGCTCGTACTCGCCGAGCTTGGCCACCACGCTGCTCGAGGTCACCACCGGCAGATAGCCGATGTGATAACCCTTGTATTCCTCGCGGATGATGTCTTTGACTCTCCGCTCATGCTCGGGATTCATGAACGACCACAGGAGCGCGACCACGATGGCGCGCGCGCCGCGGTCAATGAGGTAGCGGAGCTTGGCGCGCACATCGTCTTCGTCCAATGGACGGACGACGTTGCCCAACGAGTCCACACGCTCGCGGATGCCGACGATCAGCGAGCGTTCGATCAACGGCTTGGGTTTGGTTTGCGCCGCGATATTGCGCCGTTCGGACACCCGCTTGCCGTCCACCCACTGCGCGCCGCGCCCGATCAGAATGGCGTCTTCGTGGCCTTCGGTGGCCATCAGCCCGACGCGTGGCCCCATGCGCTGCAAAAGGCGATTCAGGGCGACCGTGGTCGAGTAGCGCACGATATCGATCTTGGGTAACAACTCGGCGCTAGTCATGCCGATCAGCGCCGCGCCTTCTTCGACCGCGTTCATGAAGCACAATGATAAATCATGCGGCGTGGTGAGGCATTTGGCGATGTGGCGTTCGCTGCCCAGGGTCAATACCAGGTCGGTGAAGGTGCCGCCGACGTCGATGTCGATGCTGTTGCGTTCGCTCAGCATGGCCTCAACCTCCGGCCTGCTCGACCGCGTGCAAGCGGCCATCGCGGATGGCGACGACGCCACGCGCGAGCCGATCCTTGAGCGCGGCGAGATCGACTTCGATATCGTGGGTGATGGGGTGACCCGGCGGCAGATATTCGGTTTCGATCTGCTGGCCGCAGTGCGGGCAGTAGAATTCCAGGATGCGCACCCAGGCCGGGTCGGGGGCGAAGGTATAATCGGCCTGGATCAGCGGCGGGTGGATTTCGCGCGGGTCGCGATCGTATACCAGACAGCCTTTCTTGTAATTGTCCCGGGCCGAGATCAGCCGGCCTTGGCAGGCGTGGCAATGCCAATCTTCGGTATCGAGATGCAAATCCAGATATTCGGTGAAGCGGATCGTATTCATTGTTCTTCCTACACGGCATCGATGCGGGCGTTGCCGTACCCATCCACGGTCAAGCCCATGGTCTCGGGTACCAGACAGGTCATATTGCCGCCGCTGACCAGCGCCGGGCCTTGCACTGCGTCGCCCGGCGCAAGCGTATCCCAAGAGTAAACACGGGCCTCGGTATCGGCGCCGTTCAAGCGGATCGTGCGCATCTCCGTGACCACCGGGCGCTTGGCGGCGCCAACTGCGATCGGTTTGGGTAGAGCGGCACCGACGCCGAGACGCGCCGCCAGGCGCAGCAGGTCGATGCGCGCGGGCAAGCCGCGCTGCGCCAAGGCCGCGAGCAGTTCCGTCGCGGTAGCCGCGCCGGCGGCTTCGGCGGCGTTGAGCACCGGCGCGCCGGCCGCGCCATGCGCTTCCGCTTCGAGGCGTAATGCCGCGCCGCGGGCGTCGAAGCCTTCGCCCTGTATATCACGCCGGGCCTGATCCAACATCCGCTCCAGCGCGGCAAGAAGGCGCGCTTCGTCGCGCTTGGGGTCTATGCCTAGCCCCATTTCGTAGACATGGACGAGGTCGGCTATCGACGAGCCGAAGGTCGAAAATACCGGGGCCAGTTTCGGCACCACGACGCGCCTGATACCCAGCTCACGCGCCACCAGGGCGGCGAACAGCGGCCCGTTGCCGCCGTAGGCGATGAGCACGGCGTCCGCCGCCGCCAGTCCGCCCTCGTCGAGAGCGGCGCCGACCAACCCGGCCATGATGCGCAGGGCGCGCGCGAGGATCTGCTGCGCCGCCTCGCGCACCGGGATGCCAAGCGGTTTGGCAAGCTGCGCGGCGATGACGCGCTCGGACAAGTCAGTGCGCAGTTCGCGGCGCCCCCCTGAAACCTTTGGCGTCCAGGTAACCGAGCACGAGCAACGCGTCGGTCAGGGTCGCTTCCCTGCCGCCGAGGCCGTAGCAGGCCGGGCCGGGCGCCGCGCCCATGCTCTCCGGGCCCAGGCTGAGCGCGCCGTTGTTCACCCCGGCGATGCTGCCGCCGCCCAGCACCGCCGAACGCAGCATCGCGAAGCGCGTCTTCACCGGCAGGCCGACCAATTCGCCGCCGTGCCGATACAACGGTTCGCCGCCGCGCACCACGCTGGCTTTGGTGGTGGTGCCGCCCACATCCAGGCAGATCGCGCCGTCCAGGCCGTACTGGCGCGCCAGATACGCGCCGCCGAAAGTTCCGAATATCGGCCCCGATTCGATGGTGTCGACCGCTTTGGTTTTGCCGACCCGCGCCACCCCGCCGTTGGCGTGGCCGATCAGGAGCGGCCCGTCCCAGCGCAATTCCTGCTTGAGGATGTCATCGGCCTTGAACAACGAAGTCGCCAGTTGGGCATGGGTATAGGCATTCATCAGCGAGTAATGGGCACGGGTGTTGTCGTCACCCACTTGCGCCATTTCGCTGCCGAGCAATACCGGCACCGAACCCAGGTAGTGATCGGGATAGTGGCGGTCGATGACTTTGGCGACCGTGCGCTCGGCGGTGTTGTCGGGATACGCGCCCTGGAGGCAGACGCAGATGCGGCGCACGCCGTCTTCCAGCAAGCGCTTGACACCCGCGAGTATCTCCTGCTCGCCGGGATTGCGCGGCAGGCCGATGGCGTTCTTGACGGCGACCAGCCAGCCCAGCGCCGGCGATGGTCCAGGGCCGTAGAGGCTGGTTTCGCCACCCTGCTCGACCAAGACGCCGACCTTCGCGCCACGCCGCTCGCCCAGCACATTGGACGAAATCGTGGTTGACCAGCGGATCAGCTTGACCTGTTCCAGAAATTCGCTGGCGCCGGCAAAACCGAGCGCGGCGGCGGCTTCCTTCAGGCACTGGCCGAACGACACGGTGTAGTCGTGCGGGGTCGTGTCTACCTTCAGAGACACCGTCCTGTCGGGCGCCGCCACCAAGCAGTCGGTCATGGTGCCGCCGGTGTCGATATCGACGCTGTACATCGACTCTCCTCCCTTGGGGTACTGTTTTAATGATGAGGATTTTAGAAGAAGCTATTGGGCCGCGCGCACCGCGACCAGGGGTGTTTTATAAGCGCTGCGCGGCAGACTGCCCGCGGCCAGGATGGTCGCCGCGATCTGCACCTGTAAGCGCGCGCGCACCGCGGTTTCGATCGCGGCCTTGAGCCGCGCGTATTCACCCGCCGCGATGCCGGGCAAGGCCTCGATCTCGACCGCAATCGGCGCATCGAAACGCACCTGTTCGGCATGGTCTTTCCAGACCCGGATCAGCGGCGCGAGGCTCGTCGCATGCTCGGCGACGAGGTCGCGGATCGCCGAGGGGAATACGTTCATGCCTTTGTATATCAGCATGTCATCGGTGCGCCCTATGCAGATCATGCGCGGCGAGGTGCGCCCGCAGGCGCAGCCGGCGCCGGTCACGACCACATGGTCGCGTGAACGGAACCTGAGCACCGGCGTCGCATCGCGGTCGAAAGTGGTGTAGACGACTTCGCCGTTCGCGCCTTCCCGCCATTCCAGGCGTTCGCCGGAAGCGGGGTCGATCAGTTCGATGGCGACGTAGCGCTGGGCATTGAAATGCATGCCGTTGCCGTGCTCGCATTCCGCCCACATGCAGGGCACTACATCGCCTAGACCCATGCATTCGCGGATGTGATCTATGCCAAGGCCGGCGCGGATACGCGCGCGGATATCGGGCTGCGCCAGCCCCGGTTCACCGCCGCTCAGGAATTTTGTCAGCGTGGCAATACGCCGTTCCGGCGCCTGCGCATAGCGTTCGGCCAGATGCGTGCCGAACGAGGTCGTCGCCAGCAACGCACTCACTTGCAAGCGCGGCATCTCGCCGAAGATGCGCTCGGTGGAAAATCCACCCAGCCAGCACAGCATGGCGCCGATCCGGCGGAACGCATCGGCGTAAGATAGGCCGCCGGCGACCATCGGCAACGCAACCAAGTGGGCGACGATGTCTTCGGCGCGGATCCCGGCGGTGAAAAACGCGTTGGCGATGGCGTCGGTGCTGGTTTCCAGGTCGCGGCGGGTGAGGCCGTAATAGACCGGGTTGCCGGTGGTGCCGGATGAGCTCAGCACTTGCACGATGTCCGCCGTCGCGGCGCTTTGATTGGCGCCGAGCGGACGTTGCGGGCACAAGGCTTCTTGCGCCGCGCGCAGATCGGTTTTATGGGTGAAAGGGTAACGCGCGAGGTCATCGAGGCTGCGCAGCGGCGGTGCGCCGCCCGCAAGCTTCGCCCGGTAGAGTTCCGAGCGCGCCGGCAGGCCATCGATGAAGGCGCGCACGCGCTCGGCCTGCCAGCGTTCGACGTCGCGCCAAGGCAGGGTTTCGAGTTCGCGGTTCCAGTATGAATAGGCGTTGCTTGGCATTCTTGGTGTATTTTCAAGCGCTCTACGATGTGTGCAGTATAGGCGCTGCGCGCAACCGGTTAAACTGATTCAGCGATAGGCGCACCAGAGCGGGGAGGGGTTCGATGAAACTGCAAAGCTACGCGCAAGGGCAATGGGTGACCGGCGTCGGGACCGCCGAGGTGTTCAGGAACGCGGTCACCGGCGCGCCAGTCGCCGAGGTAGCGAGCGCGGGCCTCGATTTTGCCGCCATGCTCGATCATGCGCGCCGCCGCGGAGGGCCGACGTTGCGCGCACTCACCTTCCATCAGCGCGCGCTGAAGCTCAAGGCGCTCGCCCAGTATTTGAGCGAGCGCAAGGAAGCATTCTATGAGCTATCGAAAGCCACCGGCGCCACGCGCACCGATGCCTGGCTCGACATCGACGGCGGTTTGGGAACGCTGTTCGCCTATGCCGGCAAAGGCCGCCGTGAACTCCCCGACGCCACGTTCTACCTGGATGGCGAACCGGAGAGCCTGGCCAAGAGCGGCGCTTTCGTCGGCCAGCACATCGCGGTGCCGCTGGAGGGCGCGGCGGTGCATATCGATGCGTTCAACTTCCCGGTTTGGGGAATGCTGGAAAAACTCGCGCCGACCCTGCTCGCTGGCATGCCCGCCATCGTCAAACCCGCCAGCCAGACCGCTTACCTCGCCGCAGCGGTGTTTCGGTGCATGATCGAATCCGCCATTTTCCCGCCTGGTTCGTTGCAGTTGATCTGCGGTGGCGTGGGTGATCTGTTCGAACATCTGACCGCGCAGGATGTGGTGACGTTTACCGGCTCGGCGAGCACCGGCCAGCGGCTCAGGCGGCACCCCGTGATCGGCGAACGTTCGGTGCGTTTCACCATGGAAGCGGATTCGCTGAACCTGTCCATTCTCGGCCCGGATGCCCGGCCTGGAACGCCGGAGTTCGATCTGTACGTCAAGGAGGTGGTGCGCGAGATGACGATCAAGACAGGGCAGAAATGCACCGCCATCCGCCGTGCGTTCGCCCCCGCCGCGCTGATCGAGCCCGTGCTCGAAGCGCTCCGGCAACGGCTCGCCAAGGTCGTGGTCGGCGACCCCGCGCGCGAAGGCGTCACCATGGGGCCACTCGCCAGCCTCGGCCAACGCGAGGAAGTGCGCGCCCGCATCGCGGAACTGCGGCGCGCGGCGGAAATCGTTTACGACGGCGATGGTGCGCATATCATGGGCGCCGATCCCGAACGCGGCGCGTTTCTCAGCCCGGTGTTGTTGTATTGCCCGAACCCGGCCAGCCAGAACGGGGTGCATGAGATCGAGGCGTTCGGCCCGGTGAGTACGGTCATGCCCTACGCCTCGACCGCTGAGGTCATCGAACTGGCGCGGCGCGGCGGCGGCAGCTTGGTCGGCTCGATTTTCACCCACGATGACGGCTTCGCGCGGGACGTCGTGTTCGGCACCGCGGCGCATCATGGCAGGCTGCTGATCGTCAGTCGTGACTGCGCGAAGGAATCAACCGGCCATGGCTCGCCACTACCCGGACTGGTGCATGGCGGTCCGGGGCGAGCCGGGGGCGGCGAGGAATTGGGCGGGGTGCGCAGCGTGTTGCACTACCTGCAGCGCACCGCGCTGCAAGGCTCGCCGACCACACTCACCCGCATCAGCGGGCGTTGGATCCAAGGCGCGGCCCAACGCCATGACGCCGTGCACCCATTTCGTAAGCATTTCGAGGAATTGGAGATTGGCGATGCGCTGGTGACCGGTAAACGCACGGTCACAGTGGAGGACATCGAACACTTCGCGCATTTCACCGGTGACACGTTCTATGCCCACATGGATGATGCCGCCGCCAAGGCCAATCCGTTTTTCGAAGGGCGCGTCGCCCACGGCTATTTCATCGTCGCGCTGGCGGCGGGGCTGTTCGTGGAGCCCAACCCTGGACCCGTGCTCGCCAATTACGGATTGGATAACCTGCGCTTCCTGACCCCGGTTTATCCGGGCGACACGCTCCAGGTGATGCTCACCTGCAAGCAAAAAACGGCACGCGCCACCGAACCCTACGGCGAAGTGCGCTGGGATACGACGGTCACGAATCAAGATGGCAGAGTCGTCGCCCAGTACGACGTACTGACGTTGGTGGCCAACAAGACACCATAGTTTGCATCATCCCATCAGCGGTTCGCGCGGTTGTTGCTCCTCCAGCCACTCGCGCCACACCGCCAGTAGCACGGCGACGATGATCGGGCCCAGGAACAGCCCGATCAGCCCGAAAGCCGAGATGCCGCCGAGCACGCCGAACATGACCAGCAGGAAAGGGATGCGGGTAGCGCTGCTGATCACCAGCGGGCGGATCAAATTGTCGATCCAACTCACCACCGCCGCTCCCCAGATCAACAAGCCGATGCCCGCCAGGGTTTGATGCTGTAACAGCAGCCAAATGGCGAGCGGCGCCCACACCAGCGGTGGGCCGAAAGGAATGAGCGCGACCATCGCGGTGAGCACGCCGAACACGACCGCCGCCGGCACCCCCGCGAACCAGTAACCCAGGCCGGCCAGAAACCCCTGTGCGCAGGCGGTGAGCACCAAGCCGTATACCACTGCGCGCGTGGTGACGGCGATGGCCTGGAGGTAGTGGTGGCCGCGATCGCCGAGAAACCGCCACAAGATGTGGCGGGTTTGCCCAAGCAGCGATTCGCCGTCGCGGTAAATGAAGAAAATGGTCAGCATGGCGATGCCGAACTTCACGGCGTTGCGCCCGACGTCTCCGATCAAGCCGCCGATATCGTCGATCCATGGCTCCGCCCATTGCGTGATATGCACTTGCAGGGCTTTTTTGTCTTCCAGCAGTTCGGTCAGGAACGGTTGCAGGTCGTCGCCGAACCAGGGAATGCGCGCGGCCAGTTCCGGCAGCGGCGAGGGTTGCTGGCCCAGATAGGCCATGGCGTTATGGTAGGCAGCGGGCAGCTCCATGCGCAGCATGGAGATCAGCCAGAGCATGGGCAGGACGAAAGCGGCGGTCATGATCAGCGTCATCAACAGCGCGCTGAGGCCGGGCCTTTCTTGGAAGATTTTCCGCAGATAGCGATAAATAGGCCAGGTGACATAGGCGAGGATGATCGCCCATGCCACCGGGATGATGAATACTTTCAGGACATTGAAGCTGAGCAGCAGCAGCCCAACGATAAACAGGCCGAAGATGATGCGGCGCGGTAGCAAGATGCTGCGCACTTCGGCATCCAGGGTCGCGGGTTTGTCGATCGAAATGGCGTCGGCTCTGGGCGTCCGAAGCGTGGTCTCGATGGTTGGATCGTTTGACACGGGATCACCTAAGTAAGGGGTTGGCGCGGGCTTGGATATGGGGTTTATAGCATATCGTGCCCCGCAACTGGGCTAGGAGAGTGCGGCCGTGCGTCAATACCCGTTCACACCAAATGGCGTCCGCCATCCATCGGAATGATGGCGCCGGTCAGGTACGGATTGGCAAGGATAAACTCCAGAGTCTGCCAAATCACGGGTTCGCCGGGTTCGATTTGCAGGACCGATTTTTTCAGGGTTTTCTGCCGGTAGGCCTGGCTGTCGCCGGCGTTGAACTTGATCAGCGCCGGGGCGATGGCATTGACCTTGATGCGCGGCGCAAAGCGCTTGGCGAAGGACAGCGCCAGGCTTTCCAGGCCCGCCTTGGTCGCGACGTAAGCGGCGTGTTTGGCGCTGCCTTTCTGAATCGCGAAATCGGTCATGTGGACGATGTCGCGCAGCGGGCTGGGCTGATCGGCGAGCAGCAAGTCGTGGCAGCGCAGATTGAATAAGTAAGGCGTCAACATGTGGACATTGGCGAGTTCAGTGAACAGTCGAGGATCCGTCATGACTTCTTCATCGGTCAGCCAAGCCGAGGCATTGTGGATGATGGCCCGCAGGCTCGCGGTCGCGCCGCGCAGGGTTGCGATGCAACGCTCGATCCCCGCCATGGTGGCGAAGTCGGCCTGAATCGTAAGCGCGCCCAGGCGTGCCAGTTCGGCGACACCGGGGCGTTCGTTGCGGTAGGTCACGATGACTTGATAGCCGGCTTCGATGAATTGTCGGGCATGGTACAGCCCCAGGCGCTGGCCGCCGCCGGTGATGAGTACGTTTCCTTTCAGACCCGCCATATCGTCATGTCTCTTTAGGCATGTGAGCGCTGAAAAACGGATTGTAGAATACCGCAGCCGACGGTCCGCCATTGTCAGGCGCTCCCGCGCTCGCTACGCTAGCACGACAAGTTTACGAATCTTCGCGCGATTGCGCCGCCCGCGATGCTGATCCGTCCCTATCTCCCTGAAGATGAACACGCGTTGATCGCGCTCTGGCGCGATTGTGGCCTACTGCGCCCATGGAACGACCCGCGCCGGGATATCCGACGCAAACTCCAGGTGCAGCCAGAACTCTTGCTGGTCGGCTTGATCGATGCCACGATCGTCGCATCGGTAATGGCGGGCTACGAAGGCCATCGCGGCTGGATCAATTATCTGGCGGTGGCGCCGACGTTCCAATGCCAGGGGCTGGGCAGGCGCATGATGGCGGAGGCGGAGCGCTTGCTCGGCGCGCGCGGATGCCCGAAGATCAACCTCCAGGTGCGGGCGGATAATCGCGACGTGATCGAGTTTTACCGGCGCTTGGGCTACGCCGCCGACGAGGTGGTGAGCCTGGGCAAGCGCTTGCTGCGCGATCCGCCGCCGTCCGCCTGAGCGCATCGTCCACGAATTCCGTCAATCCGAGGTGAATATGCGAGTCGCTTTCATCACCGGCGGCGCGACCGGCATCGGTCGGGCCACCGTGGAAAAATTCGCGCGCGAGGGTGTCCAGGTCGGCTTCCTCGACCGCAACGAACCCGCCGGCGCGGCGGCCGTGGCGCAACTAGGCGCCGAGCGGGTGCTATTCGTGGCCGGCGACGTGAGCCGGCGGGCGGACGTCGCCAAGGCCATCGACCGGACCGCGGCGCGTTTTGGTGGGATCGACGTCCTCTTCCCGTGCGCAGGTATCCATCGCGTGAACACCGTGCTCGACATCACCGAGGAAGATTGGGATCTGGTCATGAACATCAACCTCAAGGGCACGCTGTACGTACTCATGGAAGGCGTGCCCAAGCTGGTCGCGGGCGGCGGCGGAGCGGTGGTATTGATGGCTTCCGACCAGGCGCTGGTCGGCAAGCGCGGCAGTTTCGCCTATGGCGCGAGCAAAGGTGCGGTGGGGCAGATGACGAAAAGCCTGGCGCAGGATTTGGGTGACAAGAACATCCGCGTCAATGCGGTTTGCCCAGGTACCATCCGCACCCCCTTGGCCGAGGCCGCGTTCGATACCTTCGCCGCGCGCCTCGGAGTGCCGTCCGCGCAGCTCTGGGAACAGGAAGCCCAGCACTACCCGCTGGGCAAGGTCGGCACGCCCGCGGAAGTGGCGGAGCTGGTGTATTTCTTGGCTTCCGCCAAAGCCAGTTTCATGACCGGCGGGCTGTATCCGATAGAGGGCGGACTTACCGCCGGCTGATCACCATGACAAACAGGAGTATCGCGATGCACACCATGCGACGAATGGCGCTGGTTTTGACGTTTTGCTGGGTGTTGCCTGTCCATGCGCAAGCGCCCACCGATTGCGCCAAGGCGGAATCCACCGCCGACCGGCGCGCTTGCGCGAAGGCCGGTTATGACAAGGCCGACCAGCGCCTCAATGAGGTCTACAAGCAACTGCGCGAACGCCTCGACGCCGACGGCAAGACGCGGCTGCGCGACGCGCAGCGCGCCTGGATCGCCTACCGCGACGCCGAATGCGCCTGGGCCGCCGACCAGATGCGCGGCGGCACGGAGGCAGCGGTCATCGAAGCGGGTTGTCGCGCCGATCAGACCAGCGTGCGCGCCGACGAACTGGAGTCCTACCTGGAGTCTTATAGTAAGTAAGCCTCGCGCATTGTCCGCCGTCAACGCCTTCCCGGCGACGACACGCGACTGGCACCGCCGGGTTTGGCGGTTGGCCGGGCCTATCATCCTCTCCAACAGCACGGTGCCGCTGGTCGGCATCGTCGATACCGCGGTCGTCGGCCATCTGCCCGACCCGGTTTACATCGGCGCCGTGGCCCTGGGCGCGGTTGTTTTCAATTTTTTGTACTGGGGTTTTGGTTTTCTGCGCATGGGCACGACCGGTTTCGTCGCCCAGGCGTTCGGTACCGATGATCTCGGCGAAGTACGTACGACTCTGGCGCGGGCGTTGCTGCTGGCGGCCGTGCTGGGGTGTGCTATCGTCCTGCTGCAAGCGCCGATCGGGCAGGGTGTGTTTTGGTTGTTGCGCGGCAGCACCGCCTTGAAGGCGCTGGCGCGCGATTACTACGATGTGCGCATTTGGAGCGCGCCCGCGACGCTCGCCAATTATGCGCTGCTCGGCTGCTTGATCGGCATCCAGAACACCCGCGTCGCATTGCTCCTGCAACTGGCGTTGAACGGCGTCAATATAGTGTTCGCGCTACTGTTTGTGCTGGCGCTGGCCTGGGGCGTGAAAGGCGTGGCGCTGGCCGCCGTGCTCGCCGATTACGGCGCCGCCATCCTCGGCTTGTGGGTGGTGAGCAAACTGCTTCGGCCAGCGCCCGGCCAGCGCTGGGTTCATGCGTTGCTCGACCCGGTACGGCTGAAGGCCTTGCTGCACGCCAACATCAATATCCTGATCCGTACCTTGTGCTTGGTTTTCGGGTTTTTCTACTTTATTGCGGCGGGCGGCGAATTGGGTGATGTTACGTTGGCCGTCAATGCCATACTCATGCACTTCCAGAGCTTTGCGGCGTATGGCCTGGATGGTTTTGCCCATGCTGCCGAAGCACTGGTGGGTGGCGCTTATGGCGCGCGCAATTTGCAAGCGTTTCGTACCGCGGTAAGGGTATCGAGCGTGTGGGCGGTAGTGGTTGCGAGTCTGTATGCGCTGCTCTATGCGCAATTCGGTGGCGCTATCGTCGCCGCGCTGACCGGCATCGCCGAAGTGCGCGCGCAAGCAGCCGTCTTTATGCCTTGGATGGTATTGCTACCGCTGATATCGGTGTGGAGCTTCCAACTCGACGGCATTTTCATCGGCGTCACCCGCACGGTGGAGATGCGTAATGGGGCACTACTGTCTGTCAGCGTATGTATCGTGGCCATTTGGCTTTTGCTGCCGGCCTGGGGTAATCATGGCTTATGGCTCGCTTTCACGCTGTTCGCGGCAATGCGCGGACTCACACTGGCGGCGTGGTATCCGCGGATCGTTCGTGAGCTTTCATAAAATTGCTTTCCGTCGCGTGATTAAGGGCATAACGAACGCGAAATCGAACCGCCAAAGCGGGATACGGCCAGGATAATAACGACATGATCCTATTCCTAGGCTGGCCGCGGATAGTCGTTCCTTTTAACTTTCCCCCCTTGGCTTTGCTCAAGCCGAACGAAGAACGCTTTGATCAACGGCAGCGCCGTACACGATACTCATGCCGATCGCCATGACGGTCGTAACGATAGCGCGTGACATAGCGACAGCGGGGGCGATGATCACGATAATCCCGGTAGCGCCAATGGTCTCGATAGCGCCAGTCACGATTGCGGTAGTGCCAATCATGGTGACGGCGATCCCGGTCTCGATAATCAGGCACAGGTAGAATGCCGGCGCGCTCAAGAACCGATGCCGGCCGATCATCATAAGATCTCGCCTGCGCGGGGGGTACGCTGCCTAGGCCCAAGCCGATCACCATAGCCAGCAGACTTGCAATGAAAGAAAATCGAATCGACATATCGGAATCCTTTTGAATACCACGGATGGATAAGGTTATCGCAAGAGCCATACCAGGGCGGAAGCGCGCTTCAACTGATCCCGATAAGAGGCTATTTTCATTCAATAGTCTGAAGAGACTAGGGCTAATAGCCGAGCGTTGACAACGCGACGACCGGTTGCGAATAGCACCGGTGGATTGTAATTTTTCCAAAGAAAATTTTGTAAAACGATGTGCGCTCTTTAAAGCCAATGCGGCGGGTGTACTATTCAACTGGCTCATTGAATCGCTTCTTACGATTGGGTGAGTGTCGAAGCGCCGCGTTGTTGATAGCGCCAAGACGTTTTTTCTTTTCGCGCGCACCCGTCTCGCAATGATTCGCGGCGCTCGGGCGGGCGGCGAGCAGCGCCACTTGGGGATATACTCCGAGGGCAAGCCCTTTTTCCTTGGGTGGGAGACAGTGGAAACTTGCGGAATGCTACAGAATCACAATGCGAGGAAACCGCATGGCGATGCGGGCCGTATGGAGTTACTCGGAATTCATTGGAAGGCTTTATGGTGCCGAGGAGAGGACTCGAACCTCCACGGATCGCTCCACTGGTACCTGAAACCAGCGCGTCTACCAATTCCGCCACCTCGGCAAAGGGATAGCGAATTTATTATTACGAAGGCGGCAAATAATACGGTTCATCGGCAAGCGCGTCAATCGCGGCTTGCGAGTACGAGGCTAAGCACCAGCGATGGCTAAGCGAGCGGCGCGACGCGCCTGGCAAAAACTCGACCCGCACTTCGAGCGCGAACAAGACAAATACGGCAACGCCATCCCGAGCCGCGAGCTCATCGTTCGCCACCTCAAGAGCCGGGGCCGGCCGGCCACTCTGGAAGACCTGACGGCCGAGTGGCGCCTCAACCCTACCGAGGTGGACGGTCTCAGCCGCCGCCTCAAGGCGATGGCGCAAGAAGGCGAACTGGTGCGCAACCGCCGCGAAGGCTACGGCGTGCCGGACAAAATGGATATGCTGCGCGGGCGCGTGATCGGCCATCCCGAGGGCCACGGATTTCTCGCCCCGGATGAGGGGGGCGAAAATCTGTTTATTTCGCCGCGCGAGATGCGCAAGCTTATGCACGGCGACCGCATAGTGGCGCGGATTGCCGGCGTGGATCGGCGCGGGCGGCGCGAGGCGGCGCTGGTGGAAATCCTGGAGCGTGCCACCAAGCGCGTGGTCGGGCGCTTCTACCGCGAGCGCGGCATCGGTTTCGTAATGCCGGACAATCGCCGCATCAACCAAGACATCGTGGTGCCGCCCGCCGGCCAGCGTAACGCCCAGCCCGGCCAAATCGTGGTCGCGGAGCTGGTCAGCCAACCCACCGAGTACAGCCAACCGATCGGCGAAGTCGTCGAAATTCTCGGCGAACACATGGCGCCCGGCATGGAAGTCGAAATCGCCATCCGCAGCTACGATTTGCCCAATGAATGGTCCGCGGAAGTCGAAGCCGAAGCCGAGCGCTTCGCAACCGAGGTGCCGGAGGTGGCCAAGGAAGGGCGGTGGGATCTGCGTAAGCTGCCGCTGGTCACCATCGACGGCATCGACGCGCGCGATTTCGACGACGCGGTGTATTGCGAGCGGCGCGGCGGTCAGTGGCGCCTGATCGTCGCCATCGCCGATGTATCCTGGTACGTTCGACCCGACACCGCCCTGGACGCCGAGGCCGAGCGGCGCGGCACCTCGGTGTATTTCCCGGATCGCGTGCTACCGATGTTGCCGGAAGCGCTCTCCAACGGTTTGTGTTCGCTGAAACCCCGGGTCGATCGCTTGTGCCTGGCCTGCGAGATGACCCTGAACGCCGATGGGCAAATCCTGCGCTCGCGGTTTCGCGAGGCGCTGATGCACTCGGCGGCGCGCCTCACTTACGATACCGTAGCCGCGCTCCTGGTCGGGCGCAATCGGGCGCTGCGCGCCGAGTACGCCGAATTGATCCCGCGCCTCGACGATCTGTACGGCCTGTATGAAGTTCTGCGGGCGGCGCGCGAACGGCGCGGCGCCATCGATTTCGACACCCAGGAAACGATCATCGAGTACGGCCCCGACCGCAAGATCGAGCGCATCGTGCCGAGCGAACGCAATGACGCCCATCGCCTGATCGAGGAGTGCATGATCGCCGCCAACGTGGCCGCCGCGCGCTTTCTGCGCCGCCACCGTATCCCGGCGCTGTACCGTATCCACGAAGGGCCGAGCGTGGACCGGCTGGAGAAGTTGCGCGGCTTTCTCGGCAAAATGGGGCTCGCGCTCGGCGGCGGCGAACGTCCCGGCGCCAAGGACTACGCAGCGCTCCTCGAACGGGTGCGAGAGCGGCCCGATGTGCATCTGCTCCAGACCATGCTGCTGCGCTCGCTGTCGCAGGCGGTGTATAGCCCCGACAATGCCGGCCATTTCGGCCTGGCTCTGGAAGCTTACGCGCACTTTACTTCGCCCATTAGGCGTTATCCGGATCTCCTAGTGCATCGCGCCATCCGCCATGTGTTGCAAGGCGGTAAAGGCAAGGACTTCCATTACTCTCATACCCACATGGTGAACCTCGGCGAGCATGCCTCGATGACCGAGCGGCGCGCCGACGAGGCAACCCATGACGCGGTGGCTTGGCTGAAATGCGAGTTCATGCTGGATAAAGTCGCTCGGGTGTTCAGCGGCGTGGTAAGCGGGGTGACGTCTTTCGGCCTGTTCGTCGAACTGAAAGAGGTCTTCGTCGAGGGGCTGCTGCATGTGACCGCGCTCCCCAACGATTACTACCATTACGACCCCGCCAGTCAACTCATGCGGGGCGAGCGCGGTGGGCGCGTGTTCCGCCTTGGCGATTCGATACGGGTGAAAGTGATGCGGGTGGATTTGGACGAGCGCAAGATCGACTTCGAACTTGCCGCCGAACGCGATGGCCGCAAACCGCGACAGCGCTGAGCAACGGCGGGTCTACGGTCTGCACGCGGTGCAAGCGGCGTTGCGCGGGGCCGATGTAACCGACCTCTGGGTGGATGCCAAGCGCCACGATGCGCGCCTGCGCGCCGTGCTGAGCGAAGCCGAACAGCGGAGGATCAGGGTACATGCGGTCGGGCGCGCCGAGCTCGATGCATTAGCGCAGGGTGCGCGCCATCAAGGGGTAGTCGCCGAATTGCATTATTCGAGCCGATCTCGGTTGCCGTCCGATTTGCCGGCGTTGCTGGCCACGCTGTCCGGACCGCCGCTCATCCTGGTTTTAGACGGCGTCCAAGACCCGCACAATTTGGGGGCTTGCCTCAGAACCGCGGCGGGCGCCGGTGCGCACGCCGTGGTCGCGCCCGCCGACCGCGCGGTCGCGCTCACCGCCACCGTGCGCAAAGTCGCGAGTGGCGCGGCGGAAGTGGTGCCTTTCATCCAGGTCGTCAACCTGGCGCGCGCGCTGCGCGATTTACAGCAACAGGGCTTGTGGATCGTCGGCGCCGACGGCGAGGCCGAGCGCCCGCTTTATGCCGTCGATTTGCGTGGACCGCTCGCCATCGTGTTAGGGGCCGAGGGCAAGGGCCTGCGCCGCCTGACCCGGGACACTTGCGACGTGCTGGCGTGCATTCCGATGGCCGGCGGCGTGAAGAGCTTGAACGTGTCCGTCGCCGCCGGCGTGTTCCTGTTCGAGGCGCTGCGCCAGCGCCAGTAATCACGCCGCCATGCCGCGGTCCGCGACTTGTCAGCCCGCGGCCTTACCCCTACAATGCCCGTTCCTTTGACTCCTTGCCTCACCGCGCGCCGGGAGGCTAGTCTCAACTATCCATGGGGAGCCCGCATGAAGCATTACGAAGTCGTGTTTTTGGTCCATCCCGATCAAAGCGAGCAAGTACCCGCGATGATCGACCGCTATCGCAGCATGATCGAGAGTGATAGCGGCAAAATTCACCGCCTTGAGGACTGGGGGCGGCGCCAGCTCGCTTATCCCATCAACAAAGTCCACAAAGCACATTATGTGCTGATGAACATTGAGTGTTCACAGAACGTGTTGAATGAATTGGAAAGCGCGTTCCGCTTCAACGACGCGGTATTGCGTAAGCTCGTGATCGAGCGCCCTGGAGCCGATATCGATCCGTCGCCGCTCGCCAAGTCGCGCGAAGAGCGCGAGAGCCGCGCCGAGGACGATGACGACGCCGGCAGTGGCGACGAGGAAGCGAGCGGAGAAGCCGCCGGCGAGGCGAAAGCCGAAGCGTAAACGCCGCGCGTTCGCGTTGCCGCGGTGGATAATTGTTTTACTATCGCCGGTCGCGTCGCCAAACTGAGCGCTACCCGCTACTCGCCAGCCGGAATCCCGATCAGCCGTTTTGTCTTGGAACACCATTCCGAGCAGCGTGAAGCGGGGATCGCGCGCCAAGCACGTTGCCGTATCGTGGTGATTGCCGCCGGCGCGGCATTGCAGGCGAGCGTCGCGGAGCTGGCGACGGGGGTAACGGCGCGGGTCATGGGATTCATCAGCCGTTCCGATTACCGCCAAGGCGATACCCGCTTGGTATTGCATGCGGAACGGATCGAGCGTTTGGAGCAGCCATCTGAGGGTTAACATTATGTCAGCATCGTCATCATCATCGTCGTCGTCGCGGTTTTTTCGCCGCAAAAAGTATTGTCGATTCACCGCCGAAGGCGTCAAGGAAATCGATTACAAAGATATCGTCACGCTGAAGAATTACATCACCGAGACCGGCAAGATCGTGCCCAGCCGTATTACCGGCACCAAGGCACGCTACCAGCGCCAATTGTCCACCGCTATCAAGCGCGCCCGGTTTCTGGCGCTACTGCCTTACACCGATCGCCACTAGGCGCTGTGTTCGCGGTCGCCGAACCCCCACGTGACGCCCATGCGCGGCCTGGCGGCTTTCATCATGCGCGGCTCGTTGTCGGCGGCACTGGTCGCCGCGACCGCTGCGATGCTGTCGCTATTGTTTCCGCCCCTATTGGTGGTGAGCGGCGCCGCGCTTGCGCTGGTGGTGTTGCGCAGAGGCTGGCGGCAGGGCGTGTGGGTATTGACGTTGACCTTGGTGGGCGGCGGCGCCATGGCCCGTTTGGCGCTCGGCACGGCGTTGCCGATCGTTTGGATCGTGGCGGTATACGGCGCTCTGTTGCTGGTCTTGGGAATGATTTTACGCGCCACCATATCGCTGGCGCTGACCATGCGGGTATTGGCCTTGCTGGGATTTGCCGCGGTGGGCGGATCGTATTGGCTGCTCGGCGATCCACGGATATGGTGGAGCGCGCTGGTACAGGAGATGACGGCGCGGCTGCAATCCGAATACGCTGGGGCGGAGTCGGAAGTATTCAAGGATATCGCCCAGATGCTGACGAGTTGGGCGCCGTTGATGCCGGGCCAGTTTGCCGCGTCGCTGGTGGCGATGCTGTTGCTTGCGCTCCTGCTCGCGCGCGGATGCCAAGCCATGCTTTACCATCCGGGCGGGTTTGTAGAGGAATTCAACGGGCTGCGTTTGGGGCGTTGGTTCGCCCTGGGAACTTTGCTGGTGCTCGGTCTTACCTATGCGCTGCGCGAAGCCTGGCTCGCCAACTTGGCGCTGGTGCTGGCCTTTATTTATCTGGTGCAGGGCGTCGCCCTGGTGCAAGGCATTAGCGCGAAGTTGCACCTGTCCAAGGTCTGGCTGGTGCTATTTTATGTGTTAATGTTGTTACCCTATTCTCAGGTCATCATTATGGTGGCGGCGCTGATCGACGCCTGGGTGGATTTCCGCACTCGCGTCAGAACAGCGCCCGACAGCCCCTGATCCTTCAATTAAAACCCATTCGTGGAGCGCTGCGATGGAAGTGATTTTGCTACAGAAAGTGGAAAAACTCGGTAATTTGGGCGACCGTGTCAAGGTCAAGCCGGGTTTTGGGCGTAATTACCTCATACACCAAGGTAAGGCAACCGAAGCCACGGCCGCGAACATCGCCCGTTTCGAGGCGCGCCGCGCCGAGTTGGAAAAAACGGCCGCCACCAGCCTGGCCAGCGCGCAGGCGCGGCAAGGTAAGCTCGCCAATTTGGCGGTTACCATTCCCGCCAAGGTTGGGGCGGAGAACCGCCTGTACGGGTCGGTGGGTGCTGCCGAGATCGCCGACGCGGTGAGCGCCACGGGCGCGCCGATCAAAAAGCAGGAAGTGCGCCTACCGGGCGGGGCGCTGCGTCAGGTCGGCGAATACGACGTCGTCATCCACCTGCACAGTGATGTGGAAGCGCTGATTCGTGTCAATGTCGTTGCGGAGTAGGGGTTCTGCAACCGCATCATGGCTAGGGAGCCTATCATCCCCTGCTGAGTCTTGGCCCTGAGCAGCGCTCATGTTGATCCATCGCCCTCCAAAGGGGGAGGCTAGCAGCCGGCAACTCCCCTGAGAACTTTGCTATGTCGCCCGCGGACCCGGCCACCGAGTCCCTGAAGATTCCGCCGTATTCCATCGAGGCCGAGCAATCGACCCTGGGCGGCCTCATGCTGGACAACAGCGCCTGGGATCAGATCGCCGATCGGCTCAGCGAGGCGGATTTCTATCAAGCCGACCATCGGCTGATTTTTCGCGCCATTCACGACCTCGCCGCGCAGAATGCGCCGTTCGACGTCGTCACGCTGGCGGAATGGCTGCAAAGTCGCAATCAACTGGACGATGCGGGCGGCCTGGCCTATCTCGGGGTACTCGCGCGCGATACGCCCAGCGCCGCCAATATCCGCGCTTACGCCAACATCGTGCGCGAGCGCTCGGTGCTGCGCCAGTTGATCCGTATCGGCAACGAGATTGCCGGTTTCGGGTTCAACGCCGAAGGCCGCCCCAGCCGTGAATTGCTCGACGAGGCCGAGCAGAAAGTCTTCGCCATCGCCCAACAAGGCGGCCGTGCCGCCCAGGGCTTCGTCAGCATCAACGAACTGCTGACGCGCGCCGTCGATCGCATCGACACGCTGTTCCAACTCGACAACCCCATCACCGGCCAGCCCACCGGCTGGGGCCGATTCGACGAGATGACCGCGGGATTGCAGCGCGGTGATCTGATCATCGTTGCGGGGCGGCCATCGATGGGCAAAACCAGCTTCGCCATGAACATCGCCGAAAACGTCGCCCTGCAAGCGCAGCAGACACGCGCGCCGGTAGCGATTTTCAGCATGGAAATGCCGGGCGAGCACCTGGCGATGCGCATGATGTCTTCACTCGGGCGCATCGACCAGCACCGCATCCGCACCGGGCGGCTGGAGGAAGACGACTGGCCGCGCCTCACCTCGGCGATCAGCATGCTGAACGAGGCCAAGATGTTCATCGACGACTCCTCGGCCCTCACCCCCACCGAAGTGCGCGCCCGCGCCCGCCGCTTGCAGCGCGAACACGGCCAATTGGGCTTGATCATCATCGATTACATCCAGCTCATGCAGGTGCCCGGCCACAGCGAAAACCGCACCCAGGAAGTCGCGGAAATCTCGCGCTCCATGAAAGCCCTGGCCAAGGAACTCGATGTGCCGGTGATCGCGCTGTCGCAGCTCAATCGCAGTCTGGAAAGCCGCGCCGACAAACGCCCGGTGATGTCGGATCTACGCGAGTCCGGCAGTTTGGAACAAGACGCCGATTTGATCTGCTTCATCTACCGCGACGAAGTCTATAATCCGGAAAGCCCGGACAAGGGCATCGCCGAGATCATCATCGGCAAACAGCGCAACGGCCCCACTGGCAAGGTCAAACTCACGTTCCTCGGCCAGTACACGCGCTTCGAGAATTACGCGCCGGAGATGTAGGAATTATTTATGGCGACCACGGCCAAGACCAAAACCGCGTTCGTATGCCGCGAGTGTGGCGCGCAACACCCGAAATGGGCCGGCCAGTGCCCGGATTGCGGCAGTTGGAACACCCTCGAAGAAACCGTTATTGCTCCCGCCGCGACTCGCAGCGCGCGCTTCGCCGGCTACACCGGCGGCGCCGCCGACAGCCGCGTGCAGAACCTCGCCGAGGTGGAACTCACCGAGGAAACCCGCACCGCCACCGGCATCGGCGAACTCGACCGGGTGCTAGGTGGCGGCTTGGTGGCGGGCTCGGTGATCCTGATCGGCGGCGACCCCGGCATCGGCAAATCCACCATTTTGCTGCAAACCCAAGCCTTTCTCGCGCAGCACTGCAAAGCGCTGTACGTCACCGGCGAAGAATCGCCGCAGCAATTGGGTTTGCGCGCCCAGCGCCTCGGCGTGCCGCGCGAACATATCCGCATTCTCGCCGAGACCGCGGTCGAGCGCGTGCTCGCCATCGCCGAGGCCGAGCGCCCGCAGATCATGGTGATCGACTCGATCCAGACCGCCTTCACCGAGCGCCTGCAATCGGCGCCCGGCTCGGTGTCGCAAGTGCGCGAGAGCGCCGCCCAGTTCGTGCGTTTCGCCAAACAGTCCGGCACCGCGCTGTTCCTGGTCGGCCACGTCACCAAGGAAGGTGCGATCGCCGGGCCGCGCGTGCTCGAACACATGGTCGATACGGTGCTGTATTTCGAGGGCGACAGCGGCAGCCGTTACCGGGTCATGCGCGCGGTGAAGAACCGCTTCGGCGCGGTCAACGAACTCGGGGTGTTCGCGATGACCGAAAAAGGCTTGAAGGAAGTCAGCAATCCATCGGCGATTTTTCTCTCGCGCCACGACCAGCCGGTGGCCGGCAGCGTGATCATGGTGACCCGCGAGGGTACGCGGCCCCTGCTGGTGGAGATCCAGGCGCTGGTCGACCCGTGCCACGGCGGTAATCCGCGCCGCGTCACCCTGGGGCTGGAGCAGAACCGCCTCGCCATGCTGCTCGCCGTGCTGCACCGCCACGGTGGCATCGCCATGTATGATCAAGATGTCTACGTCAACGCCGTGGGCGGGGTGCGTATCAATGAAACCGCCTCCGATCTGGCGGTGCTGATGGCGGCGCTGTCGAGCTTCCGCGACCGCAGCCTCGCCACCGACCTCATCGTGTTCGGCGAAGTGGGCTTGGCGGGCGAGGTGCGGCCCGTGCCGAACGGCGAGGAGCGCTTGAAGGAAGCCGCCAAGCACGGTTTCAAGCGGGCCATCGTGCCACGCGCCAATGCGCCGCGCCGGGGCGCGATGGGCGACATGGAGGTGACGGCAGTGAGCCGCTTAGCGGAGGTGTTGGAGAGCGTTTAAAATGCAAATGTATTGCGGCTATTTCGAGGAGAAAATTCAATGACTGACATTATGGCATTACTCGGCGCCGACGCCGAAAGCCTCCTTTCCTACCAATGCAAAGGCATTCCTAAGGACAGCCTGAACCTGCCCGGCCCCGATTTCATCGACCGTGTGCTGATCGATTCCGACCGCAAGCCCGGCGTGCTGCGTTCGTTGCAAACCCTGTTCAGCCATGGGCGTCTGGGGGGCACGGGTTATGTGTCTATCCTGCCGGTGGATCAGGGCGTCGAGCACTCGGCGGGCGCGTCGTTCGCGCCGAATCCGATCTACTTCGACCCCAAGAGCATCGTCGAACTCGCCATCGAAGGCGGCTGCAACTGCGTCGCTTCGACGCTTGGCGTGTTGGGGGCGGTGGCGCGGCGCTATGCGCACAAGATCCCGTTTATGGTCAAGCTCAATCACAATGAAACCTTGAGCTACCCGCTCACTTATGATCAAACCCTGTACGCCGACGTCGAGCAAGCGTTCGAGATGGGCGCGGTGGCGGTGGGCGCCACGGTGTATTTCGGCTCCGCCGAGTCGCGCCGGCAGATCACCGAGATTTCCGAAGCGTTTCGGCGCGCCCATGAACTCGGCATAGCGACCGTGCTGTGGGCCTACACCCGCAACTCGGCGTTCAAGAAGGACGGCGTGGATTACCACTTGTCGGCTGATTTGACCGGTCAGGCCAACCACCTCGCTGCCACCATCGAAGCCGACATCGTCAAGCAGAAACAAGCCGAAAACAACGGCGGTTATAAGGCCGTCGGCTTCGGCCACACCAATGAAAAAGTCTACTCGAAACTCACCACCGATCACCCCATCGACCTCACCCGTTATCAGGTGGCCTGTTGCTACATGGGCCGCGCCGGGCTGATCAACTCCGGCGGCGCGTCGGGCAAGAACGACCTCGCCCAGGCCGTGCGCACGGCGGTGATCAACAAGCGCGCCGGCGGCATGGGCTTGATTTCCGGGCGCAAAGCGTTCCAAAAGCCGATGAAAGAAGGCGTCGAGATCCTGCACGCGATCCAAGATGTGTATCTCTCGAAAGACGTAACGATTGCCTGAATTTGCGTTTTCCGCCCCTCTCCCCGAGGGCGAGGGGCATGGGTGGGGCATCCAGCCGGATGGGGTCTGCGTATGAACGAGCAAACCCATCACCTGGAGGAGTATTCCCATGCCAAAGTCATTCGTCGCGTTCGCGGCACTCGCCTGTCTATCGCTATCGGCGCTGGCCGACCCCGTCACCCTGCAAAGCCCGGCCAACCGGGTGAATCTGCTCGAACTCTATACCTCCGAAGGTTGTAGCAGTTGTCCGCCCGCCGACCGCTGGCTGAGCGGCCTCAAGGGCGACGCCCGGTTGTGGAAACAGGTCGTACCGGTCGCCTTTCATGTCGATTACTGGGATGACATCGGCTGGCCCGACCGTTTCGCGTCCGCCGCCTACGGCAATCGCCAGCGCCATTACGCGCAGACCTGGGGCACATCCAGCGTCTACACTCCCGGCATCGTGCTGGATGGCAAGGAATGGCGCTCGTGGTTTTCGCGGCCCGACCTGAAAGCGCCGCTGGGGCCGGAAGTCGGCAGTCTGACGCTCAGCATCGACGGCCAGCAGGCGGCGGCGACGTTCGCCACCAAGACCCAACTGCCGGAACGGTTGGAACTGAACCTCGCGCTGCTCGGCTTCGGTCTTTCGACCCAGGTCAAAGCGGGCGAGAACAGCGGGCGCACGCTGGACCATGATTTCGTCGTGCTCGGGCATAAGCAAATGGTATTGACGCGCGCCAGTAACGGCAGCTATCGCGGCGAGATCACCTTGCCGGAGGCGCACGTCGCCGCGCCGCGCAAGGGGTTGGCGGCCTGGGTCAGCGTGCCCGGCGACCCGCGCCCGATCCAGGCCGTGGGCGGGTGGCTGTAACGGCTCTGGATCATCCATGTCGCCTGGCCGGGAAATCGCATAACATGCACATTATTCCGCTCCTAGCCGTGCCGCTTGATGAAGCAAAATCCACCTACCGGGGAATGCGCTGCTGTTATTTTCGACGCCCGTGCCGACCGCTGGCTGGCGTTTCGGCGGGTGCGCGCGGCCCATAGCGCGTATCGCGTCGCAGACGTCCTGCCGGCGCTGCGCCAAGTCGAGCAAGAAGTCGCGCGCGGCCAGTGGGCGGTGGGGTTTCTGGCTTACGAAGCCGCGCCCGCGTTCGATCCGGCGCTGGTGGTCAAACCCTCCAGCGGCATGCCATTGCTGTGGTTCGGGATTTTCGACGAACCGGACAGCGGCGCGCCGCTGGATTTCAGCGAATCTCAGCCACGCTACGATCTGCGCTGGCAGCCGACCGTGGATCGCGATGCCTACCGTCAGGCCATTGCCCGCATCAAACGCCTGATCCAGGACGGCGATACTTATCAGGTCAATTTCACCCTGCGCCTGCGCGCCGCGTTTCCTCATGCGCCGTGGCCGCTGTTCGTGCGGCTTGCTGATGCCCAGCGCGCGCGTTATTGCGCTTTTCTCGACACGCCGGAATGGGCGATTTGCAGCGCCTCGCCGGAGATGTTCTTCGAGTGGCAGGGGTTGGAGCTGCTGTCGCGGCCGATGAAGGGTACCGCGCCACGCGGGCTGTGGCTCGACGATGACCGTGCCAGGGCCGCCGAGCTCAAAGCCTCGCTGAAGAATCGCGCCGAGAACGTGATGATCGTCGATATGGTGCGCAACGACCTGGGGCGCATCGCCGCACTGGGGAGCGTGAAGGTCACCAGCCTGTTCGACCTCGAACGCTATCCCACGGTCTGGCAACTGACGAGTACGGTGCGCTGCACGACCCACGCCGGCATCGTGGCGATCTTCAAGGCGCTGTTTCCGGCCTCGTCGATCACGGGCGCGCCCAAGGCGCGCACCATGCAGATCATCACCGAGCTCGAAACCACCCCGCGCCAGGTCTATACCGGCGCGATAGGCTTCATCGCGCCGCAGCGGCGCGCGCAGTTCAACGTGGCGATCCGCACCGTGCTGGTCGATAAACAAACCGGCATGGCCGAGTACGGCACCGGCGGCGGCATCGTGTGGGATTCGACCGCTGCCGACGAGTTCGAAGAAGCTCTTGCCAAAACCCGCATACTCACGCGCCGAACGCCGCTATTCTCGCTGCTGGAAACGATGCGGTGGACGCCGGAGGCGGGAGTGTTTCTGCTCGATCGGCATGTGCGGCGCTTGCAAGATTCTGCCGATTACTTCGGACGCCGCGTCGAACTCGACGCGATCCAGCGCCTGCTAGAGGCAACGACCGCGGCGCTCGCGCCGGTGCCGCATCGGCTACGCTTGCTCGTGCCCGAACAGGACGCACCGACGCTGGAGGCCGCGCCGCTGCGCGCGTTGGCCGATCCTTACCGGATTCGCCTCGCCGAGCGACCGGTCGATGCACAGAATCCGTTTCTTTACCACAAGACCACGGTTCGCGAGGTCTATGATCAGGCGCTGCGCGACCATCCGGGATATGACGATGTGTTGCTGTGGAATCAGCAGGGCGAGTTGACCGAAACCTGTATCGCCAATGTCATGGTGGAATTGGACGGCGAATGGTTCACCCCGCCGTTGCGCTGCGGCTTGCTGGCGGGTACTTATCGCGCATGGTTGCTCGAACAAGGCAGGGTCAAGGAACGCGTGATCCGGGTCGAGGAACTGGGCCAGAATCCGGCGATTCAGCTGATGAACTCGGTGCGCGGAGAGTGGCAGGCCGCATTGACGCCATCCGTCTAGCGGCCTGCTTCCTCATCGAAACCTTTTGATTACTCGAAACTGTCTTGGAAGATGGCGTTCGGCGGCGGCGGATTCACAGTGATGGTGAAGCTCTGCGGGGGTGAGGTATCCGCCCCGCCGTTGGCCGTGCCGCCATTATCTTTGATCACCAGGCTGATGGTGGCCGTGCCGTTGCCATTGGCGGTGGGGGTGTAGCTGAGCGTGCCGGTCGGACTCACGGCGGGGGCGACCGCGAACAGTGCCGCGTTGGTGTTATTCGTCACCTGGAAGCTCAGGGTTTGACTCGCTTCATTGGGCGGGCCTTTGCTAAGGTTGGTCGCCCAGTTGGCGACGCTCTGTGGTCCGGCATTGGCGTTGACGGTTTGATTCGGGCCCTTGGTGAAGCTCGGAGCGTCGTTCACGGGGTTGACGGTAATCGTGAAGGTCTGCACGGCGGAGGTATCCACGCCGCCGTTGGCGGTGCCGCCGTTATCTTTGATCACCAGGCTGATCGTGGCGCTGCCGTTGGCGTTGGCGGCGAGAGTGTAGGTCAACGTACCGGTCGGACTCACCGCTGGGGCGACCGCGAACAGCGCAGTGTTGCTGTTGTTGGTCACCTGGAAGCTCAGCGTTTGGCCCGCCTCATCAGCCGGGCCGGCGCTCAAGGCCGTGGCCCAGTTGGGGAGGCTCTGCGCCCCGGCGTCTTCGTTGACGGCTGGATTCGGCCCTTTGGTGAAGCTCGGGGTGTCGTTGACCGCGGTGATGCTGATGACCAGTTCGAGGCTCGCGCTGCTGAACCCACCCGTGCCGCCGATGCTCGCGCTGATGTCGCGCCCCGTCCCCGCGCTGAACCCGCCCGTGCCATCCCACAGCCGCACGCTGAGGCGTTGGCGGCGAGAGTGTAGGTCAACGTACCGGTCGGACTCACCGCTGGGGCGACCGCGAACAGCGCAGTGTTGCTGTTGTTGGTCACCTGGAAGCTCAGCGTTTGGCCCGCCTCATCAGCCGGGCCGGCGCTCAAGGCCGTGGCCCAGTTGGGAGGCTCTGCGCCCCGGCGTCTTCGTTGACGGCTGGATTCGGCCCTTTGGTGAAGCTCGGGGTGTCGTTGACCGCGGTGATGCTGATGACCAGTTCGAGGCTCGCGCTGCTGAACCCACCCGTGCCGCCGATGCTCGCGCTGATGTCGCGCCCCGTCCCCGCGCTGAACCCGCCCGTGCCATCCCACAGCCGCACGCTGAGGCTGCCCGGCGCGCCGTTGAAGTTGGCGGCGGGAAGAAACCGTAGCTTGTGGGTGCTGTCGAGCACCACCGCGCTGGTGGCACTCACCGCGCCGATGTTGCTCCAGGTGTTGCCGTCGATGCTGGATTGCCAATTACCTTGGGCGGCGTTCGCATTGTTCGCCACCACCGCCACGCCGGCGAGGGTATTGCCCGGCGGATCACTGAAACGGCTCTGGAACAGGCTGCTGGTGGTCGCGCCCGTCGGGTTGGCGACGTCCTCCAGCACAGCCATGAGCATCACCGGGCCGCTGCCGGTCACAGTCGGCGCTTGGTTGGTGCCGAACACCACGTAGCTCGTACCGGAGTCGTTGGGGTCGGCGCGGTAGGCGCCAATCAGGAGATCCGTCACCCCGTCGCCGTTCACATCCCCCAGTCCGCTCACCGCGTTGCCCGATCTGTCGCCCGCCGCCACACCGTTGATTTTGAAGCCGTTCACGCCGTTCAGGGCCGAAAGCTGCAAGCCTGCCGTGCCGAGCGCGCTCAGCGTGCTCGAGCCAAACACCACATAGCTCGCGCCGGAGGCGCTGCCGTTGGGGTCGGCCAAGGGAGCGCCGATGAGAAGATCGGCCACCCCGTCGCCGTTCACATCGCCCAGACCGCTCACCGTGCGGCCCGCGCGGTCACCCGCTGCCACGCCGTTGAGGCGAAAGCCGTTGGCGCCGTTCAAGGCCGATAACGGCAAGCCCGCCGTGCCGAGCGCGCTCAGCGTGCTCGACCCAAACACCACGTAGCTCGCCCCAGAGTCGTTGCCGTCAGTGACGACGCCGTAAGCGCCGATGAGGAGATCCGCTACCCCGTCGCCGTTCACATCCCCCAGGCCGCTCACCGCGCGGCCCGCGCGGTCACCCGCCGCTGCGCCGCTGAGCTGGAAGCCGTTCACGCCGTCCAGGGCCGAGAGCTGCAGGCCCGCCGTGCCGAGCGTGCTCAACGTGCTTGAGCCAAACACCACGTAGCTCACCCCAGAGTCGTTGCCGTTGGGGTTCGCGCCGGGAGCGCCGATGAGCAGATCGGCCACCCCGTCACCGTTCACATCGCCCAAGCCGCTCGCTGTGATACCTGAGTAGTCACCCGCCGCGCCGCTGAGCTGGAAGCCGTTCACGCCGCCCAGAGCCGAGAGTTGCAAGCCCGCGGTGCCGAGCGTGCTCAGCGTGCTCGAGCCAAACACCACGTAGCTCGCGCCAGAATAGCCGCCGTTGGAGTCCGCGCCGGGAGCGCCGATGAGCAGATCGGCCACCCCGTCGCCGTTCACATCGCCGAGGCTGCTCGCCGCCCAGCCCGAGAGGTTATCCGTCGCCGCGCCGGTGAGCTGGAAGCCGTTCGCGCCGTTCAAGGCGGAGAGTGGCAACCCCGCCGCGCCCAGCGTGCCGAGCGCGTTTCCGCCGAACACCACGTAGCTTGCCCCAGAATTGTTGCCGTTGGAGTTCGCACCGATAGCGCCGATGAGCAGATCCGCCACCCCGTCGCCGTTGACATCCCCCAGGCCGCTCACCGCGAAGCCCGATCTATCGCCCGCCGCCGCGCCGCTGAGCTGGAAGCCGTTCGCGCCGTCCAGGGCCGAGAGTTGCAGGCCCGCGGTGCCGAGCGTGCTCAGCGTGCTTGAGCCAAACACCACGTAGCTCGCCCCAGAGTCGTTGCCGTTGGGGTCGGCGCGATAAGCACCGATGAGGAGATCATCTAGCCCCTCGCCGTTGACATCGCCCAGACCGCTCACCGCAATGCCCGAATAGTCACCCGCCGCTGCGCCACTGAGCTGGAAGCCGTTCGTGCCGTTTAGGGCAGAGAGTTCCAGCACCTGACACCACGCGTGCGGTGTGCCTCCCAGCGCGGCGAGCACAGCGGCTGTGAGCGCGGCGCGGTGAGGGGTGAAGATACGATTACGGGGCATGGCCTCTCCTAGGTATTTGTTTATTCGACAAGCTTGCCCATTCTTACGGCAAACTCATAGGGCCTGTCAAAACAAATCATCGTCCTGACACCGACCAAATTGATGTTCCTCTTTTGGTAAAGAGAAATGGTAAAGAGAAAGCAGTCGCAGCGCCTCGTTCACGGTCAGTGCCAGCGGTCAGCTTGCGTTTCCCACCCGATTTCGATTACAAACGTTATTGTGACGGTCCCTAATTCTTGGGGACGAAAAGGGAACAGGGTGCGGCGCCGCGCGACGGCGCTCATGCCCTGGCTGCCCCCGCAACTGTGAGCGGCGAGCGCGCGTCCACCGAAGGCCACTGGGTATGATCACCGGGAAGGCCGGACGCAATGCCAAGACCCGCGAGCCAGGAGACCTGCCGTCGCAGCGTCGCCCCACCGCCGGACGGGGGAAAACTCCAGCGGGACGGTCGTGAGCCGTTGGCGACGCGGGAAACTGCGTTGCCGAACGGGGTAATCTCTCCGGGCCTGGTCATCGGCCATTCAGCCATGCGGTTTCCTCGGTCGTTGCCAACCACTTTACCGACGGGAGATCGCCATGAAGTTCCTCCATCCATTCGCCATCCTCGCGGCCAGCACCACGGCTGCCGTGCAAGCCCAAGCACCCGAGCAAACGCTGCCGGAGACGGTGGTCGTCGCCGACCGCATCGAAACGCCGCTGGCGCAATCGGGCAGCGCGGTGACGGTGATCGACGCCGCGCAACTCGCCGCCCAGAACGTGCAGACCGTCGCCGATGCGCTGCGCGGCGTGCCGGGGGTTGCGGTAAGCCGCAGCGGCGGGCTGGGTTCGTTGACCGATGTGCGCATTCGCGGCGCCGAGAGCGACCACACGCTGGTGCTGATCGACGGCGTGGAAGCCAACGACCCGGCGTTCGGATCGAGGTTCGACTTCGGTCATTTGCTCGTCACCGAAATCGAGCGTATCGAAATCCTGCGCGGCTCGCAGAGCGCGCTGTGGGGCTCGGACGCCATCGGCGGGGTGATCAACATCATCACCAAGCGCGGTAAGGGGCCGGCGCGCGCCCATGCCAGCATCGAGGGCGGTTCGTTCGGCAGCGGCCAGCTCGGCGCCGGGGTGAGCGGCGGCGGAGATGCGTACCATTACGCCCTGGGCGGTGCTTATCTCCATAGCGACGGCATTTCCATCGCTCCCACGGGTACGGAAAAAGACGGCTACGACAACGGCACGCTGTCATTCAAGGGCGGCGTGTCGCCGCGCGCGAACCTGGCCTTCGATATCGCCGGGCGCTACACGGTCGCGACATCCGAAACCGACCCGCAGGATTTCGGCTTTCCACCGGGGCCGACCTTCGGCCAGGTCATCGATGGCAATGACGAGTCTAAAGTCAGGCAATTCTATGGCCGCGCGCAGGGTAAGCTTATGCTGTTCGACGGGCGCTGGGAGCAGCGCCTGGGCGCGGCGCTCACCGACACCGACAACCGCAATTTCAGCGACGGCGTCAAGATCAACACCACCCTGGGTCGCAAGACCAAGTTCGATTATCAGTCGAGCCTGTTCTTCGATGCGCTCGACGCCGATCACAGCGTCATCTTCGCCCTCGAGCGCGAGACCGAAGACTTCAAGCAGCGCGGCCTCACGCCCGATGCGCCCGAAAATCAGGACGAATCGATCACCAACATCGGCTACATCGGCGAATATCGGCTCGGGATCGGCGAGCATTTGTTTCTGACCGGCGCGGTTCGCCAGGACGACAACGACCGTTTCGCCGACGCGACCACGTATCGCCTGACCGGCGCGTATCGCTGGCCGGACGCCGGCACGCGGTTGCACGCGAGCCTCGGCACCGGCGTGAAGAATCCGTCGTTCATCGAATTGTTCGGGTTTTTTCCGGGCACATTCATCGGCAATCCCGACCTCAAGCCGGAACAATCCACGAGTTGGGACGTCGGCGTCGAACAGGCGTTGTGGGGCGGCAATCTGCTGGCGGATGTCACGTATTTTCACAGCATCTTCAAAGACGAGATCACTCCTACGTTCGACTCCGATACCTTTCTGAGCAGTGTCGAGAATGGCATGGGCAAGAGCCGCCGCGAGGGTGTAGAACTGAGCTTGAGCGGCGAACTGCGCGCCGATCTGAGCCTGACGGCTTCCTATACTTATACTTCATCGCGTGACCCCGAGGGCGAGGACGAAGTGCGCCGCCCGCGCCATCAGGCCGGTATCGATGTGAACTATCGTTTTCTCGGCGACCGCGCCCATGTCGATCTGGGCGTCAAATACGTGGGCGAGCAGGAGGATTTCGATTTCCGCTCCGTGCCCGCCGCCCGCGTCACCCTGGGCGATTATGTGCTGGTCGATGTCAGCGGCGCTTACAAGATCGGGAATCATCTGGAATTATACGGGCGTATCGACAATCTACTCGATCAAGACTATCAGGAGGTATTCGGCTATAACACCCCCGGCATCGGCGCGTTCGTGGGGCTGAAGGCCGAGTTCTGATGCGCACCGGCCGATCCAGCCTGAACAGCGCGTTGATAGCCGCGCTGTTTCCGCTATGGGCGATGACGGCGGGGTCATGGCAAGCATACCGCCGCGCTTATACACTGGGCGCTTTCCGGCGATGGAGGAAAGTACATGGCGGCCTGGCGAAATCTGCGATGGTGGTTGGTGCTGTGCGCGCTCGGCGGTAGTCTGCCCGCCCACGCCAAAACCGACCATTTCTATCCCACGGCGGGCGATTGCGCCGGCCTGCCGCGCGTGCAACTCAAGACCCCGCCTGGGTTTTGCGTCGGTCTGGCGACGAGCGGATTGAAGTTTCCGCGCGGTTTGGCGGTGCTGGCGGACGGCACCGTGCTGGTGGCGGAGATGGCGGGGTGGGTGGAGAACAAAGGCCGCTTGCTGGCCTTGAAACCGCAAGGCGGCGCTTTCGCCCGCGAGGTATTGGCCGAGGGCCTGGATCGCCCGCACGGCGTCGCCATCGGCCCGGATGGCCATGTCTACATCGGTGTGGTGGGCGGAGTGAAGCGCTTTGCCTTGGGGGCCGATGGTGCTGTGCCTGGCGCCAAACCAGTGCTCGAAGACGTGATTGGCGGCGATTCCGGCGTCGAGCCGTTGCCGGGCAAGGGTCGCCATCCGCTGACCCAGCTCGTGTTCGGCGCGCCGGGTCAATTGTTCGTGAGCGTGGGCTCGGCGAGCGATCACTGCGAGAATGACAAGGACGAGCCGCCGGCGCCGGATAAGCCCTGCGTGGAAGCGAGCGGCGATGCTCCGTTCGGCGTGATCCGCGAATATCGCTTGGATGCGCAAGGCAAAGTCACCGGCTGGCGCATGTATGCGCGCGGGCTGCGTAATTCCATGGCGCTCGCGTTTCATGGGGAAAGCGGCCAACTCTGGCAGGGCGAGAATTCGCGCGACGCCATCCAGCGCGCCATGCCCGAACTGAAAGATGACGAGGAACTCCCGCACGACGAACTGAATCGCATCGAAGCGGATGGCGACTACGGCTGGCCGTATTGCTACGACGACGCGCTGGCGAGCCCTGAATATCCGCATCATGACTGCGGCGCCACCCGCAAACCCCATCTGCTGCTGCCGGCCCACGCCGCGCCTTTGGGCATGGCGTTTTATCGAGGCCAAGCGTTTCCCGAAGCGTTGCGCAACAGCCTGATCGTCGGTTATCACGGCTATCGCCGCTACGGCCATCGGCTGGTGGCGTTTCCGCTGAATGCCGCCCATGCACCCGAGGAACCGGCGCGCGAGCTGATCGGCGGCTGGGGCAAGCAGGCCGAGCAGCCACTCGGCGCGCCGGTGGGAGTGGCGGTGGATCGAGACGGTGCGATCTGGATCACGGAGGACCGCAATGGCACGCTGCTGCGTCTTGTCTATTTGCACTAGAGCCAGCGCGGTTCTGGCCGCGCTCTGCCTGATCTGGGCCGGGATCGCGCAAGCGCATTTCCAGCTCAATGTCAGCCTGCGCATGATCCACATCGAACCGACGGTGGAAGGGATTCGCGTGTTCATGCGCCTGCCGATGCCGCTCCTGGTCGCCGACAAAATGGGGCCGGAGCGCGCCGATGGCAGCCGGGAGCCCGCGCCCTATACCCACGACGCCACCGAAAACGGCCAATTGATGCACTACCTCGACGTCGAGGCGTTACAGCACGACCCCGTGGGCCTGGGCCGCATCGCCGCCGACGGTCATCAGTTCGTGGTCAATGGCAAGCCGCTCACCGCCAGGGTCGAAGCGCTGCGCGCCCATCCGCTCAATCGCCAGCCGTTGTTCGCCAACCTGGAGCAAGCCCGCAAAGCCATGGCGGGGTCGCCGTTCGACGAGGGTGCGGCCACGCCCTACGCCGGCGACACCGCCGTCGATGTGGCGCTGTTCTACCCATTCACGGGCGCGATTCAGGAACTCTCCATCGCCAGTTCTCTCAAGCCCGGCGTACGCGGCGAGAACGAACTCGCCAATCTGGTGCTTTATTACGCCGGCGGCAAAACGTATGCCTTCCGCGCCCGCGGCCTGATGCAGACCCCGCTCGCCATCGCCAGTTCGCCGCTCGCCGCCGCCAAGACCTTCATTTTCAACGAAGGCATTCCGCATATCCTGTTCGGACTTGACCATGTGTTGTTCGTGCTCTGCCTGATCGTCGGCGCGCGGCGCTTGGGAAGCCTCCTGTGGCGCATCACCGGCTTCACACTGGGTCATACGGTCACGCTGGTCGTGGGATTCTTGGGCTATGCGCCGACCGGCGCTTGGTTCATCCCCGCCGTCGATGTATTGATTGCCGTGTCGATCATTTACGCCGGCGTAGTGGCGCTGGTGCAGGTTTCCGATAAGACCACTTTCGTGGTGACCGCGATGCTGGGGTTACTGCACGGTTTCGGTTTTTCCCAATACCTGCGAGAAATTCTCAAGGTCGATGCGCCCAACGCTTGGGTCAGTCTGGTGTCGTTCAATGTCGGCGTCGAGATCGGCCAGATCGCCATCGTGCTGGCGGTCTGGCCGCTGCTCTATGTGCTGAATCGCGAACTTCCCAAAGCGGCAAGGCTGGCGCGCTTCGCCATCGTGCTGCCGTGCATCGCGGTCGCGGCGTGGCTCACGGTGCAGCGGCTGGGCGTCCTGTTGGGTTAGGACGGATTACGCGCTGGGTCGGGCTTCGACCCGCCCCAGCGCGCCGAAATCCGCGATCACCCGATCACCCGGCTTGATCGCTGACGGTGCGCCGCACACGCCGGTGGTGATCACTTGCCCGGCTTTCAATCCTTCGCCGCGCAGGGCGTGGCTGTTGGCAAGCCAGGTGAGCGCGATACGTGGATCGCCCAGCGCATCGGCCCCTCGACCCCGAGTCACAGTGGCGTCATTGATGCGCAATTCTACCGGGTGATCAGCAAGATTCGCGGAACGCCAGTCGCCGCCTGCGGCATTTCCAAGCACAAATAAAAAAGCGCAGGCATCGTCGGCGACGAGTTGCGCGCCACCGACTTTGGTGAAATCGCTAAAGCGCGAATCGGGGATTTCGATGGCCGGATGCAGGCTCGCGACCGCTGCCATGACCTCGTCCTGAGAATAGTCATGTGCTCTCGGCGGTAGATCCCGGCCCATGCGGAACGCGAACTCTGCCTCCGCCACCCGCATCCGGTTCGCGCCGAGCGCCAGTGTCGCGGAATGGGGGAGAATTTTTCCGGCGAACAAGCGTCCGGCAATCGGACCATCGACATTGATGTGTTTCTGGCCCGCCGCGCTGGTCGCGGCGATCTTCCAGCCCGCCACTGCATCGTCGCTCAGTTCGGCGAGCATGGCCTGGATTGCGTAGCCGTCGGTGAGCGACTGCGGGCGGCAATGGTCGGGCAGGGCGGGTAGGGTTTGGCCTTGACGCCAGGCGTTCCAGAGAAGTTCGGCGGCGGTTTGTAGAGCGGATATTTCCATGGTTGCTATCGTTTTATTAAACGTTTTGTTACAGCATAGGCTGATGGGTCAGATGACCCGTTAATCATCAAAGGGATGCCTTGATGCCTGACGTTCTGCGTCTTGTTCATACGAAGCCGCCAACTCTTTGAGAGAGTTCGCTAAACGGTGGTAGCCACGAGACTCTACTTGTTCGGCTTGTGTATGATACTTTTCAGCCAGCTTGCGTTCTTCCCGACCTTCGGGGTCCACCCAGTGTACGCCACGCGAGTTGAAGAGTGCTGTCCGAAAGCCGTCTCGCATATCACCGGTGTCTTTGGCATTTAATGCCGCTGCGGCGGAATGATGTATCCAAAGGCCGTCAGGATCGGGAGGAGTATGAATGAGGACGTGCCCTACCATGGTCAAAGCGATTTCCAGGTGTCCTGATTCTACACAAGCTGCTTTGACGTGTCCTAGCCAAGCAGTAAGCACTTCCCCGTTATATGCCCCCTCCTTTTGACTACCCGGAGGGGTTCTCCAACGGTCGAGTAATCGATACGCGTTTGTAGCGATGTTTTTGCGCTGTTCAGCCGGCTCTCCAAGTGCGCGTTCCTCGTTCTTGGAATGGAACACAATCCGAATGACTTCACAAAAGAAATTAGGGTCATCCGCTAATCGCTGCTCTAGCAGCTTCGGATATGCATCGTTGGGCCGATCAAGGAGCAGTAGATATGCCCATTCCACTCGAAAAAGATCATCGGGATTCGTGCCTGGGTCATCTTGTAATGCTTTGATGATCTCAACAGTCTCGTACACATTCATTGCGTGAGTGCCTTCTGCCGAGTCAACCGCTGCGAGTAGCGCCTTAATCGCTCGCTGAGTATCTAGCGGTTTCTTGTCGTACTGCATTTTGTGAAGGCATTCAATAGCTGCACGCGGTCTACCGTGCTCGACCAAGCGATCTACGGCTATCTCAAGATTGTTTTCAGCTTGATAAGGATTGGCGCCAGTTTTAGTCCAGTAAAAAGCATCATTGCTGGCCAAAAGTCGATCTGAGCGCTCCCAAGTATCGGACGTAAAAGGCAGGTAAGCCAAGAATTGTCCTATCTGTGCTGGAGTCCATTGCGAGGTGTCGGTTTCGTCAACCCATTGCCATCCCTTAGAGCGAAATCTTCCCCAGACAAACCCGCCTGCCAACTGTACTAGCGACTTGTTTGCCGTCCCCAACAATTCGGGCAGAACCGCTCGATCAGCATCATGCTCTGCAACGACTCCAAACGCAGTACCCACACGCCAAGGTGACTCAGCGGCTTTGGCAAATTCGAGAACCGTTTGCACACCTCCACTGGTAAAGACTTCAAGAACAGCCCTTTGTCGGCGCTCCTCTAATTCATTGCGCTGATTTTCATAGTTGCCCTTTTCCTCGTATAGATCAAAATCCCGCTCACTAAACAGCCGTTGATGACGGAAGAAAGGCGCATTCGGCGCAAGCCTTTCGGCGACAGCCGCAATCTTGTCTACCTGCTCCGGTTTCATCGCCCATTTGGCATCCGCAAACTTCCTATGCTTTGTAACCAGATCGACAAGCTCAGGCCACAGGCGGAGCCTGTCAGTTTGCGGCATCGATACGATTGCATCGGACTCTAAGTGTGCTAGAAGCTGGTCATGTGCTGATGGTGGCAGATCATCTAAGCGATCAATCAGATCGGCAAGCTTCGAGAGGCTGCTTTTCGCTGCGCTTATCGCCAATTCTGCGTAGATGGCAATTTGTTCCCAATATTCGCGATACGTTACACTTTTTGACCAATCATCGTCGATCATCTCCCGCCATTCCGGCTTGCGAGAACCCATAGAAATCTGATGTGATTGGGGCAGCAAACTTAATAGGAGTTTCCAAGCGACATTCGGGAGTTCATGAAGCAATATGGCAACCGCAGTTTTTCTCTTGGCAATTGAAGCACCTGTCTGAGGTTGCCAGGGCAGCAAAATAGTTGAAAGAGATCTCGCCGGGCGATTTGACCAACTCCCGCCAGGGTCTCGCGCCGCAAGTTCCCCGAGGGTAACGATCACACGGGTGAGATACTCTGCATCCCAGGCTAAGGTTTCCAGCGCCCAAAGCAGCCCACTCATGTAGTTGCCGCCCGTGATGCCAGAGCCCTCTTGTGAAAACACCATGTCGAAAGGACATGGATCACTGTTCAATGCCTTCTCAATGGCGTCCAGAAATTCTCCCGGGGCAGCCTCAGCCAACAACGGCAACAAGTCGTTCAGGCTTGCCCACAATACCCAACCAGCACCCGCCAGAATCTCCCGCACAGCAAGTACAGCGGTCATCTCAGCATTGTGGAACGAGCACGATGTCAACGCATCGGGATGACTGCCGAGGAGGGCTAAGCTTTCGGCAAGGCCCCTTCGCAGTGCATGGGAATAGACCAGAACTTTACCGCGGATGTTTGCCGCATAGCGTTCGTCGAGTGGCAACTCAAACTTCGGGTCTAGCTCACGCAGGACAACGGATGCCGCTTTCCTTAGCCGAGTCAAGTGTTCGTCGAATAGCCTTGAGCCTAACGCATACCATCCTTCATAGCGCGCAATGACCTTCCAAACACCATCTCGTTGAATTAGGGGAGTGTTCGGGCGAAGCGCGACCTCACGTATCTTCCCGATCCACTCCCCGAATGAGTTTCCCGATAGATCCTCAACAATCGACCGATCCGCTTCGGATTTCTCGTTCCATAAACCGAGTAGTTCAGCAATCGCGAGTTCTGCAGCATATGTCCCTTCAGCCCACTCTGGCATGAGAGACAGGTTTTGAAGACACCTAAGCAATGAACTCAAATTCCCATCGCTCTTTTGCGCAAGGGTGCGTGCACGCTCTTCCTTGTAGCCAGCCTTCTCCAAGGCCTCTTTGATCTGGTAGCTTCTTGGGCTTGGGAGGGATTCGCTATTCGGATGTGGAATGCCACCATGCGTTCCTCGAAAGATAACCGCGTGACCCGCCCTGCGAGCTTTTTCGAGCAGCCTGGTTCCTGAAGAATTGACCCCCTCAAGATCAAAGTCGGCAATCAAAATATGTCGCTCGTGTAGCGCGGTTATTGCATTCCAAGCATCAGCACCAGAAATGACAAGGCAGCGACCGACTGTATCGAGCCTTGCATCATCGTCTATGGACGCGACATAAGCGGAAACAAAATCCACGACTTGGTCGGGAAAATGCGTGTCCAGTTTTAGCTGAAGCATGTTTCCAGAAAATACCTCTTTCAGCTTTTCACAAGCCTTTTCTCGATTTGAGAGAAAGACATGAGGCGTAAGTGGCGGTGGTTCGCCAATAGTCCGCAATTCAGCCCACCTCTGCTCCGGTGTTTGCATTTGCTGGGCCGGGAGGCCCATAGCGGCCGCTAGCCATTGTTCAACCGCAGGGAAATGCTGCATCCAGTCAATGAGGACAGAGCCGTCGATGACACGAACGTCTTTCCAGCCATTGCGCTGGCGTCGATCCGCTAGCCATCTAGCTTGTTTGTCTTCCTTCCAGGTGTGCGGCCAATTTCTTCTTCCTGACAAGGGGGTGACAAAAACGAAGGTTGATTCGTGACGAATTTCTTCAGGGGTGGCTTCGGTGAGATCGTTGTAATCTGTCGTTGCTTTGTCGCCCGCCGTCAAGCCAGTGCCGATTTCCCAGTACGACCTTCCTTCGGGCACGAACGGATCAAAGTCGAAATCCGTGTCAAGCACACCATCCGGTCCTGGTTGTCCGACACTGTCAGGCAGTGGGAAGCGTCTCACTTTAGGTTTCGGAGAAGATGCTGCAACCAAACGCCAGATCAGTTCAACAATTATGCCTTGGGCATCTCGGGCATTGCCCCGCACCCACTCATCAAGTTGGTTTTCGGTAACTAACCGATTATGAAGCATTAAAAGCGAGTCCTTTTAAGCGAAATTGATGTTGCCCCTGATGCTCGCTTCGCCCGCTCGGTCCTGGAGTCGAACCAATGCAGCGCGTTCCAGAGCGCGCGAGCGACGCCGAATTAGGATGATCAGTCTGGCGTGGGGGAGATGCTGCGCTATACCGAGAAAATCATCGCGGTTGCAGGTGATCAGCGCGTGCTCCTGAGCACTGGCAAATCGCAGGACTTCTTCATCAGCGGTGGTGACAGGGAGCGCCTCGCGCAAACGCAACACCTCGTGGTCCAAGGCGGTCAAGGCAAACGCCATATCATCCGGCACGTCCTGATCAAACAGGAATTTCACGGTTCGGCGTCAGCCATCTGGCGGGCTACGAGCACGTCGATTTCACCGCGATGATCCTCATAATAGGCGAGGCATTCATAGACCTGGGCGCGGATGATATGGGGAAAGCAGCGGGTGGTGATGGTGTCTACGGTTTCGCCGTTTTGGAACATTCCGATGACATCGCGGACGCCGATCCGTGTGTTTTCGATGATGGTGTTACCGCTGCGCACGCTAGGCGCGCGGGTAAGGTAGCGGTAGGCGAGGGCGGTGGGGGAAGTCGTCATGTTTTCATTTACCTTGCGCCTGCGCCAACGCCTGATCCAAATCCCACAAAATATCATCCAGCGTTTCCAGCCCCACCGACAGCCGGATCATGTCGGGCGGCACGCCGGCCGCGAGTTGCTGCTCCTCGCTCATCTGGCGATGGGTCGTCGAAGCCGGATGGATGACCAGGGTCTTGGCATCGCCGATATTGGCGAGATGGCTCATGAATTGGACGCTCTCGATGAATCGGACGCCCGCTTGGATGCCGCCTTTGATGCCAAACGTCAGCACCGAGCTTGCGCCCTTGGGTAGATACTTGCGCGCAAGCTCGTAATACCGGCTCCCTTCCAGCAGCGGATAATTCACCCAGTTCACCGCCGGGTGATTCTGTAAATATTCCGCGACTGCTAGTGCGTTCTGGCAATGGCGATCCATGCGCACATGCAGAGTCTCCAGACCTTGCAGGAACAAGAACGCATTGAAAGGGCTCAAGGCCGGTCCCAGGGTGCGGAGGGTTTCGACGCGCGCTTTCATGGTGTAGCCGAAGTCGCCGAAGGTCTCGTAGAAGCGCACGCCGTGGTAGCCCTTGGATGGCTCGATCATGCCCGGAAACTTGCCGTTGTCCCAGGGGAATTTGCCGGATTCCACCAGCACGCCGCCGATCGAGGTGCCGTGGCCGCCGATGTATTTGGTGGCGGAATGCACCACGATGTCCGCGCCCCATTCGATGGGCCGGCACAGATACGGACTGGGGATGGTGTTGTCGACCACCAGCGGAATGCCGGCTTCGCGCGCAATCGTGGCGACGGCTTCGATGTCGAGCACGTTGATGACCGGATTGCCGACGGTTTCGGCGAAGATGGCTTTAGTCTTGGGCGTCAGTGCTTTTCTGAAGTTATTGGGGTCGTCGGCGTCGACGAAAATCGTGTTGATGCCGAATTTGCGAAACGTCACGTCGAACTGCGAATACGTGCCGCCGTACAGCGTACGCGCCGCGACCAGGTCGTCGCCCTGTTCGAGCAGGGTGAGGAGAGCTACCATCTCCGCCGCCAGCCCGGAGGACACCGCGAGCGCGGCGCGTCCGCCTTCCAGCGCGGCCATGCGCTCCTCGAACATGGCGGTGGTGGGGTTGGAGAGCCGGGTGTAGATATTGCCGAAGGTTTGCAGGTTGAACAGGCTGGCGGCATGGTCGGCGCTATCGAACACATACGATGAGGTCTGGTAGATCGGCGCGGCGCGCGCGCTGGTGACGGCGTCCGGAATATGGCCCGCATGCAGGCACAGAGTCTCGAATCCGAATTTGCGGTCAGGCATCTGAATCAATGCTCCTAGGGCAGGTAGCGCGGGCGTTTCGCGGAGATCACCTTGGTGTTGACGCCGGCCCAGTTGAGGCCGCCAAAGAGGCGCGCGTGCTCGATCTTGACGCAACGGTCCATGACGACATCAAGGCCCGCCGCGCGCGCGATGGCGGCGGCTTCGTCGTTGACGATGCCGAGCTGCATCCACAATACGCGTGCGCCGATCTTGACCGCTTGGCGGGCGAGCGCCGGGATTTCCTCGGGTTTACGAAAGCAATCGACGATGTCGATCTTGTCCGGGATCGCTTCCAGGTCGGGATAGCACCGTTCGCCGAGGATTTCAGTATAAGCGGGATTGACGGGGATTACCCGATAGCCGTGTTCCTGCATATACTTGGCGGCAAAGAAACTCGGCCGATACCAGTTCGCCGACAGCCCTACCACCGCCAGGGTGTGGTTTTCCTTGAGGATGCGGCGCAGGGTTTGAATATCGGTCATACCATGGGCTCCAGAATCAACTCGATGACAGCTAATTTTACGCGATGAAAATCCAGAAAGTTTGTGTTTTGGGCGGCACCGGTTTCGTGGGCGGGCATTTGGTCACCCATCTCTGTAACCAAGGTTATGCGCTCAGGGTATTGACGCGCAACCGCGCGCGGCATCGGTTTTTATTGGTGATGCCGAAGGTGGAATTGATTCAGGTGGAAGACCTTGGCGCCGCAACGCTCGCCGCCCAGCTGCGCGGCTGCGATGCGGTGATCAATTTGATCGGCATCCTCAACGGCGCTGAGCAGGAATTCAACGCCGTCCATGCCGAATTGCCGCAACGATTAGTAGAGGCTTGCCGGGAATCGCATGTCCGGCGTTATCTCCATATGAGCGCGCTCAACGCCGACGCCGAGAACGGCGTGAGCCTGTACTTGCGCAGCAAAGGCTTGGGCGAGGACGCCGCCCACCGCGGAGCGGCGTTCGGGATTGAAGTGACGAGCTTCCGGCCGTCGGTGATTTTCGGCCCCGACGACAGTTTATTCAATCGCTTCGCGGGCTTGCTGAAATTTAGCTGGATTTTGCCGTTGGCGCGCGCCGGCGCACGCTTCGCGCCCGTATACGTGGGCGATGTGGTCGCCGCTTTCGCCGCCGCGCTCGGCAATCCCGCCACCGCCGGCCAGCGCTATGAGCTGTGTGGCCCGCGGGTCTATACCCTCAAAGAGTTGGCGCAATACAGCGCGCGTTTGATCGGGCGGCGACGCTGGGTAATTGGCCTGCCGGATGGCCTGGCGAAGGTGCAGGCGCGCCTGTTCGAGCGTCTGCCTGGGCAATTGTTCACGATGGATAATTTCCGCTCGCTGCAATTGGATAACGTCTGCAAGTCCGATGGACTGGCGGCGCTCGATATCGTTCCGAAATCGGTGGAGGGCATCATGGCGCAGGGTTTCAGCGGCTCGGCGGCGCGGGCGCGCTACGGCGCCTACCGCAAGATGGTTCGGCGTTAGCTGGAGTTCGCGCCGTTCGGCGACAGAGTTTGCAAGCGGCGGTCGCGTTCGGCCTGGGGCAGTTCGGCGAGAGCGGCGGTGGCCTGGTAGAACGCGGCGAAGTCGTCGCCGTTGGCGTGGAACAGCGCGATGAATGCCGACAGGTAATGGGTATAGGCATTCATGGCGGCGAACTTGGCGTTATTGAAACCGCCCTCGAACCAGCGGTCGTAGCCGCTGAAACCTTGCCAAGCGCCGGTTTTGAGAGCCTGATAACGGCCATCAAGGGAGGCCAGCAGGCGTTGTTTTTCCGAGCGTTTCACCGTATCCGGTTGGGGCGAGGCGTACAGTATCGCCAACTTGTCTCTGATCGGCATCACCAGGTTCGCGAAATCCTCGGTGTAACGGCGATAACGCAAGTAGACCGCCTGGTCGGCGGGGCGGTCGGCAAGCCAGCGTTCCGCGCCCAGGCGGCCTACGGAGGTGGCGAACGATTCGTTGAAAACGGTATCGCCGGTTACATATAAGCGTTGATGGGCCAGTTCGTGAAAAATCAACTCGGCGATGAGCCCGGAAGGCCAGCCGACAAAAGTATTCAATACCGGGTCGTCGAACCATCCCAGAGTCGAGTAGGCCGGGATCGCCGCGACGAACACATCGTAACCCTTGCGACGCCATTGCTCGGCGAGTTGCTCCGCCGCCCGGTCGTCGAAATAGCCGCGGTAGCCGACGCAGCCGGCGATGGGAAAACACCACGGTTGCGGGGTCAGTGAGAGTTCGGGTGCGACGAATACGTTCTTGACGACATAGGGGCGATGCAGGTCGGCGTAACTGCGATAACTCGCGCTATCGGGCAGCAACAGATCATGGACGGCGAACTTGCGCATCGCCACGATCGTATCGAGCTGCGTGCGGAGTTGCGCGGGCGTGTGCGGATCGGTCACCAACGTAGCGATCGGGCGGCGGCGGTTGAGCAGATCGGTTTGGCCATCCATGGCTTGGGCGTAATAAGCGATCTCGCTGCAACCGCACAGAATGAGGGCTATGATCGGCGCGAACGCGCCGCGGAAAATCCACGGATGCATGATACGGTCTGTTGTTGGTCGCAATGGACAATACGGGATTGTAGAGTCAAAACATGATGGTCTGTTATCTAGTCGGCGGCGCGGTGCGTGATGCCATGCTCGGTTTGCCGATCAAG
>JAXMFZ010000016.1:67500-75795 GCA_046347515.1 Gammaproteobacteria bacterium
CCCGGCTTACCAACCCGAGGCAAACTCCGAATACCAAGACGTGTGATCACGGGAGACACACGGCGGGTGCTAACATCCGTCGTGAAGAGGGAAACAACCCAGACCGCCAGCTAAGGTCCCCAACTTACCGCTTAGTGGCAAACGAAGTGGGAAGGCATAGACAGCCAGGAGGTTGGCTTAGAAGCAGCCATCCTTTAAAGAAAGCGTAATAGCTCACTGGTCGAGTCGGCCTGCGCGGAAGATGTAACGGGGCTCAAGCGGTAGACCGAAGCTGCGGGTGCACACGCAAGTGTGCGCGGTAGAGGAGCGTTCCGTAAGTCTGTGAAGGTGCATCGTAAGGTGTGCTGGAGATATCGGAAGTGCGAATGCTGACATGAGTAACGATCAAACGGGTGAAAAGCCCGTTCGCCGAATGCCCAAGGTTTCCTGCGCAACGTTCATCGGCGCAGGGTGAGTCGGCCCCTAAGGCGAGGCCGAAAGGCGTAGTCGATGGCAAACCGGTTAACATTCCGGTACCTCGTTGGATTGCGAAGGGGGGACGGAGAAGGCTAGACCAGCCGGCGGTTGGAAGTGCCGGTTGAAGCGTGTAGGGAGTGTTGCCAGGCAAATCCGGCAATGCAATTCCGAGACGCGATGACGAGGCTCCTCGGAGCCGAAGTGGTCAACGCCCCGCTTCCAAGAAAAGCCTCTAAGCGTCAGATCCGACGAGACCGTACTCGAAACCGACACAGGTGGGCGAGGAGAGTATCCTCAGGCGCTTGAGAGAACTCGGGTGAAGGAACTCGGCAAATTAGCACCGTAACTTCGGGAGAAGGTGCGCCCGTGGTAGGTGAAGTCCCTCGCGGACGGAGCCGAGGCGGGCCGCAGTGATCAGGTGGCTGCGACTGTTTACTAAAAACACAGCACTCTGCAAACGCGTAAGTGGACGTATAGGGTGTGACGCCTGCCCGGTGCCGGAAGGTTAAGTGATGGGGTCAGCCGCAAGGCGAAGCTCTTGATCGAAGCCCCGGTAAACGGCGGCCGTAACTATAACGGTCCTAAGGTAGCGAAATTCCTTGTCGGGTAAGTTCCGACCTGCACGAATGGCGTAACGATAGCCACACTGTCTCCACCCGAGACTCCGTGAAATTGAAATCGCTGTGAAGATGCAGCGTACCCGCGGCAAGACGGAAAGACCCCGTGAACCTTTACTACAGCTTTGCACTGGACTTTGAGCCTTCTTGTGTAGGATAGGTGGGAGGCGCTGAAGCCGCGACGCCAGTTCGGGTGGAGCCGACCTTGAAATACCACCCTGGAATGCTCGAGGTTCTAACCTCGCCCCTGGAACGGGGGCAGGGACCGTGCATGGTGGGTAGTTTGACTGGGGCGGTCTCCTCCCAAAGAGTAACGGAGGAGCGCGAAGGTGCCCTCAGCGCGGTCGGAAATCGCGCATTGAGTGTAAAGGCAAAAGGGCGCTTGACTGTGAGACCCACACGTCGAACAGGTACGAAAGTAGGTGTTAGTGATCCGGTGGTGCTGTATGGAAAGGCCATCGCTCAACGGATAAAAGGTACTCCGGGGATAACAGGCTGATACCGCCCAAGAGTTCATATCGACGGCGGTGTTTGGCACCTCGATGTCGGCTCATCACATCCTGGGGCTGTAGTCGGTCCCAAGGGTATGGCTGTTCGCCATTTAAAGTGGTACGCGAGCTGGGTTTAGAACGTCGTGAGACAGTTCGGTCCCTATCTGCCGTGGGCGTTGGAGAGTTGAGGGGGTCTGCGCTTAGTACGAGAGGACCGGCGTGGACGTACCGCTGGTGTACCGGTTGTTTCGCCAGAAGCACAGCCGGGTAGCTATGTACGGAAGGGATAACCGCTGAACGCATCTAAGCGGGAAGCCTCCCCAAGATGAGCTCTCCCGAGTCCTAGAGACTCCTGAAGGTCCGTTCGAGACCAGGACGTGGATAGGCGGGGTGTGTAAGCGCGGCAACGCGTTGAGCTAACCCGTACTAATTGACCGTGCGGCTTGACCATATAACACCCCAATGCTGTGGGCACCTTCGCCATCCCCTTTACCTCTTGCCTGGCGACCATAGCGAGTTGGCCCCACCCGATCCCATTCCGAACTCGGTCGTGAAACGGCTCTGCGCCGATGATAGTGTGGAGTCTCCTCCATGCGAAAGTAGGTCATCGCCAGGCGCTTTATTCCTCTCGAAACTCTCGGCTTGAATTCGGATTATAGCGGGGCTGGCAGTTTAGAAATTGGTTCCTCTTTTTGCTTTTCTCGTTGCGCAACGATTTCTTGCACTTCCACAAAATTCGCACGCTGCATGGGCCGTCCATCAACGGGGCTGCGTGGCGATTCATGTTTAAACTGTTGCGGGAAAATAGTTAGATCAACAGTGACGCCGTCCGCGCTAAAGACGATCACTGGAAAATTGATGTATTCGCCGTTGCTTACGCGTAAGCGACGCTGCGATGATTCAAAGCGAATGCACCGATCCATGAGAAATATCATGATTTCTTCTGTAGTATCGGCAAAAAGATGAAGATTAACCTCGGAATACTGCGCCGCAGTGCCCGTTAGAACGGGGCCAACCAAACGCGGCTGGAAGCGCTCCAGAAATCGCATAGCCTCAAGGGCGGTCATTCGCAGGCTATGCAATTCCAATGGCTGCTGAGAGGACTTGAATAGGCGTTGATATTCGATAAGTGCCTGTTCAATTTCCGCATTCGTGGGCAACGCTGTTTTAGTCGATAGACCCAGGCGTGCTGCGGCTTTGCGTTTAGCCAGTAAGTAGTCTTTTATACCCTCTTCGGCAAGAATCTTGGCGCATTCTTGGGCGAGTAAGATGCGCTTTCTGTCGTCGAAACGTTGGTGTGGGGGCATGGGAAAGATCCTAGAATTCAAGGTGGCTAAGAGGGAGCATCGTTCATTGTAGATGGCGATAGGCGTAGTAAATTCTTTGTAATGACGTCAGTGCAGTGAGAAGCGCTAAAAGGCAAATAACTCCTTCCATGACATTGAGAATAAGACCAGTGCTCACAAGGATGACGCGCTCTGGACGAGTCGCCCAGCCCGCTTTACAGGCGACGCCCAAACTTTCCGCACGCGCTCGAGTATAACTGGTAAGAAAACTGCCCAAGAGTGCTAGAACAACGCCAACGACCATCCAGCCATTGGCGTTCAGTGCATACCGATAAGCAATAGCGGCGAAAATCAAGCCTTCTGATACACGATCCAGCGTCGAATCGAGAAACGCGCCGAACGCAGTCGCACGATTGTCGAGGCGCGCCAGCGCACCGTCGAGCATGTCGAGAGTGCTGCCGAACAAATATAGGGTTCCAGCGGCGATTGGGTAGCCTGCGATAAGAAAAGCGGCTGCGCAAGCGGCCATCAATACGCCGACGACCGAAAGCTGATTGGGTGAGATGCGGAATTGCACTAACAGGCGAACAAAAGGCATCAGCGCTTGACGAATCCGCAATTCACCCAGCGCGCGGATTTTCTCTACTGACTCCATGAGAATTCAATACGGTTGCCGATGACAGCATCGACAGTCATTATAAAGCAGGGTGGGAGTGTTTTGTCGCAATGCCAGCGGAGGTGATCTTGTGCTGACGATTCCCGTTCTTGATTTGCGCGCAGGCCGCGTGGTACGCGCTATGGGTGGCCTGCGGGATCGTTATCAGCCCATGACCAGTGCGCTGTGTCCTAGCCCGGTTCCTGGCCGGGTAATCGAAGCGTATAGAACGCTCTATCCATTTCCCATTTTTTATATCGCCGATCTTGATGCCATTGAGCACACTGGAAACAACAGGCCAGCCGTGGATGAGTTATTGGCCGCGTTTCCCGACGCCGTATTTTGGCTGGATGCGGGATTTGCTCATGCTCAAGAGCTTGCTACTTTGTCTAATTCGCCGCGATGTCGCCCCGTGCTGGGCAGCGAGAGCCATCATCAAGTGGATACGTTAGTGGCATTGATGCAGGCCTGGAAGGAGCGCGATCCGATATTGTCTTTGGATTTTAGGCACGAGCGTTTGCTCGGTCCGTCAGAATTGCTGATAAATCCAGAACTCTGGCCCCAAGACGTGATCCTGATGCGGCTTGATCGCGTAGGCACAGGCCATGGCCCTGGCGATGACGCCTTGCAAGCAAGGGTTAGGTGGGAGGGGCGGCGTTATTATGCAGCAGGCGGTGTGCGAGATGGTTCTGATTTAATTCGACTCGCACAGTTGGGTTATGCGGGGGTCCTAGTGGCTAGCGCGCTCCACGATCGTAAAGTTGCGCACTCTGAAATCGAGGCCGCGATGAGAATAACAGAAACCTTCTCCCACGCGCCAAGCTGGCGCGCGGGAGATAAAGATAAAGGTTAGTATAAGATTTAAGAAACGTTTTTGGCGAAGGGGTGGGCGGTATTTCTCTTGGATACGACTTCCTGGACGGTCGGTTGACCGGCAATTGCACGCTGGAGCGCTTCCTTGGTGGCTTGATAATTGTACTGTTCGATCTTGGCGTCATCAGCGGCGTCCCAATGGATGAACACGCCGACGCAAATATAAAGATTGTCGGCTTCATCCTGTGGAATCGTGCCGTCGGCGACGCAGTCCATCACGGCTTTGGCGACGGCTTTCTGCGCCGGGCCGAACATCTGCACGGCCTGTTTGGCGCCCTTCATGGTCACTTTGTTGAACATCATCGTATTCGGCTTGGCCGGTACGTTCGGCGAAATCACCGCCAATAGGCTGGTGAATCCGTCTTTATTGTTGACCAAGCCGGTGCAGAATGCGGTTTCCGCCGCTGAGCCACGCGGACCCAGAATCAAATCGATATGAGCGATTTCGTTGCCATCGCCTACCAGTGATTCGCCTACACGAACATTATTGATTTTCGCCATTGAAATTCTCCTCCTCGGAGTTTGGGTTAAAGCCATACGGACGTCACCCGACACGGGTGTCCATCGTTTGCAAATCACCCGCTTTTCCAGTGAAGAAAGCTAGGTGATTGAAATCGCCATTCTCCAGCGCTTGTAGACAGTCTGCCAACAACGTCGCAACCGTCAAGTCGGCGCTCGTGCCCGGATTAATCCCCCGTTGTTTAAGGCTGGCATCGAACGCCATCAGCGGTTCGATCAGTGGTTCAGGCTGCGCGCTATCGCGCAATATTCTGAACCAATGATCGGATTCCATGCGCACTTGCTCCGCGATTTGGACGCCAAGTTTACGCTGAATATGCGTGTCTGCAAACCCTGACAGAAAAGTGAAATATACCCCAACCGCCGCCCATGCCGCTGTCCAGCCCCGGTTGATATAAGCCGCGAGCGCAGGCAGACCGATTGCGAAGATGTCGTCAAAGTCGAAGGCATATTGATAGGCAATGCGATCCCGATTCGCCGCCGCGCACATGGCGTGTTGCAATCCCGTGGTCGGCGATTGCTGGACATCATGCATTGTGCTCGAACCCAAGCCGGCTGGATTGGCGAGGCGGATTGCCGCGAACGCCTGCTCGGCATCGGTTTGGTCAAGCCCGGCAAGCACCGCATGCAGTTTTTGACGTAGCGATGCAGGGCTTGTCCATAGCGCGCTATGGGCAAGCGGGGCGCACAGCAGTACGATGCCGAGGTTGGTGTTGCAGCCTACCGCTGCCTGGGTGGCGGTAATACTGCGATAGATGCGTTCGCCGACCGTGAGCCCCGGAGCGCCCAGCACTTCGGCGGTGCAGCGGGCGCTGGCGATGAAATCAGCCACGTCCATGCCGTGGCCCGGAGCGTGTAACCCGACATTGCCGGGTTTCAGCGCTTGCAATTCGGTAACGCATGCCCCCCACACCGCGTCGGCGACCGGATTATTGAAGCGCAGCGCTGGAATCATCACGATGCGACTTCTAGGCGTCGGATATGCACATAGCGCAGTAAATCGTCTGCCAGCGTCTGGGCAATGTCCAGTTCACACACCGATTGCAGGCCGCGCCAGGCAGGAATACCATTGACTTCAAGCACCTGGAACTCGCCGTTTTGATCGCGGATGATATCCACCCCGGCATAGCTCGCGCGCACCGCGCAGGTGGCGGCCTCCGCCAATGCCGCAAGCGCAGGGGTGAGGTCGGTTGGCCGGCATTCGCCGCCGCGCGCGCGATTAGTGATCCAATGGCGGGAATGGCGCTCCATCGCCGCCACCGCTTTGCCGCCAATCACCAACACGCGCCAGTCGCGGCCGCCGGGCCCGGCATTGGCGATAAACGATTGTAAGTAATACATTCCATTGTACGCTGCAGGCTCCGGCAGTGCGCTGCATTCCGCGATCAGCTGCAAACCTTGGCCGCGCGCGCCGAACAGTGGCTTCAGTACCAGTTTGCGTCCTGTCGCGCTCTCGCGCGCGATGATCGCCTTGGCGGCGTCTGTGGACTCGCACACCCACACCGGCGGCGTGGCGACCCCCGCCCGCAACAGCAGAAAGCTGGTCATGGCTTTGTCCACGGTGCGCTCGATGGCGCGCCCGTCATTGTAGACCGGCACCCCGCATTCGCGCAGTGCGTGCAGGATGTCGAGACGAAACGTCACCTGTTCGAAGCTGCCGCCCGGAATCGCCCGCACCAGCACCGCATCCGGCAACGCCTCGGCAAATCCGGGCAACCATAACCCACCGTGGCGTGGTGGGCCGTGGCCGATGCTGCAATCGTGCAAGGACAGTAGCGTAGACGAAACGCCGCGTTTGGCCAGTGCGCGCTGCAGGCGGCGTTCGTGCCAACCGGCGCTGTCGCTCAGGATGGCGATGCGGCGTGGTGCCATAAAGCCCGGCATTAAGCCGAGAATGAACGCCGCAACAACGCCGCATCGAGTTGCCCCGCGTGGAAAGTGCGACCACTCTCCAAGGCGGTGACGGCGATCTGAGCGGGGCTGAACAGCAACGGGTCGATCTTGAAAAAATCATACTGATAGTCGGCAAAGACTTGGGCGAAGGGTTTGCCGTAATCGCGTGAACCGTTGCTCGGCAGTCCCTGGGCGAGCGCCTCGGCGCGATCATCCGTGCCGCTGACGAACAAATGTACTTGGCCCCCGAATAGGATGGTGTCGTTGGTGCGACCCATGGCGGTCAGGCCGTTTCGGGTCGGGGGCGGCAACGGCGTGCAGCCAAGCCCATCGACGATATCGGCGAGCGGAAAGCCGAGCGTATGCGCTTTGTGCAGCGCAACCTCGACGACGCGCGCGGCGATTTGCACCACGCCGGCAAGACTGCCGGTCGGTGTCAGGACCAGGGTGAGCGCCGCGCCCGCGATGCCGCAGTCCGCGCACACTTTCTCGGCCAGCGCGAGCGGCGGCACTCGGTCTGTTTCCAGCACCAGGCACGCGCGCTCCGCCCGGTCGCGATAGCCAAGCTCCTGAAATAGCGCTTCGCGTACCGCCAACGCGCGTCCCGGTCCGGAACCGAGTGCATGAAATTTCGGGTCTTGGCAACTCAGGCTCCAGCCAGCGTACTGGCTCGCCAGACAGGCAAGCACGGGTTGGCTGGTAGCCACTTCCACCTGCCAGGGCCAGTCGGGAATGGCGCGATTGGCCGTGAGCCGCGCCGTACCGAGCCCGGCCATGCAGATTTCGGCGATGCGCCGCCCGGCTTCCAGCCCACCCGGCATGCGGATGCCGGCATCGATGACGGTCGCGCCGTTGGCGAGGCGTTCGCTGCCGAGGCGCAAGCGCGCGGCATCGGCGATCAGGGCGTCCACCAAGGGTGCGGCTAAGGTGTTAAGGCTGAGGTCAGGCATCAATGGAGTCAACGAATTACCACATGTTGATCAGATTCAGGATATGATTTTGACGAGCGCGTAGTGTAGCCGAAACTTCACATGGTTGCGCCGCCTGCGCATGCACCGTGCAAATCGGCTCGCCGGCGTTGATCGCAAGCATGGGGCGCGGCCGATCGCTTACCCAAGCCGGCCAGCGCCAGGCCCTGGTCTCGATGCGGCGCGGAGCATAAACGATAGCATGACCGCGATGGCTGGTTGGAACCGATACCCGCACCTTGGGTAAATGCCCGCGCACCGCATCGATATGCAGCCTGAGCAGGCTGGCGGTGCGCTCGTGTAACGCAAACGTCGCGCCTGGGCGCGGGTTGATGTCGATCAGCCACCAGCGCGCGTCGGCCGCGATGACATCGATGCCGCACAGACCACGCAGGCCGGTGGCTGCCACCAGCGCCGTGCAAGCGTCAGCCAGTTCGCTCGGCAGCGAACTGGGCAAATCACCGGGGCGCAGTGTCACCGCGCCACCGTAAGTGAAAGGGTGCTCCGGTAAGACGGCGCAGAATTGCTCACAGAAAC
>JAXMFZ010000017.1:0-73746 GCA_046347515.1 Gammaproteobacteria bacterium
CTTTATCTACAACCCGATGACGACGTCGGCGGCAATGCCTATGAGCCGGTGCTCGCCGTCGGCCCAGGCGACAGTCAGCATGTGCTATATCGAGAATTCGTGCCGGTGGGCAGCCCCGTAAGCGGACGTTTCGCCATCGTCTATGGCGCTTGCCCCACCGACTGCACTGTGAAGACCCATTGGCGCTTCATCGAGCTGGATCAAAACGCCGGCAGCAGCGGCGGCAATCCTCGCTTGCAGATCGCCACCGACGGCAGCGTCCATGCCGCCTGGTACCGCGAAACCGGCACCCTGAACTTCGACATCGTGTATGCGCGCTGTCCCGCCGATTGCGCCAGCAGCGCATCCAACTGGGCGTCGACGGATGTGCGTGGCGACTTGTTGCAGGGCCGCGCGTCGGGCTATTTCAAGCTCGACCCGCAACACCGCCCGCGCCTGATCGTGGACGGCTTGAGCACGGCCTACTACCTTGCCTGCGACGGCGCTTGCGCCGACCCCGCCCGCTGGCAGGCAACGCCCATGCTTACCCACTCTGCGACGCTGGACCCCGCGCCCAGCCATTTCGCGCTCGCCTTCACCGGCGCGGGCCTGCCACGGATCGCTTACGCCACCCAAGCCAATACGACCGACGGCACCCTCCATTACACCGAATGCAACGGCAACTGCTCCAATCCGGCCAATTGGACGGACACCCCTCTTTATCGGCTGAATATTCCGAGCTTCGACCTAGCCGTGGACCCGACCGGCAGACCGCGCCTCGCGTTCTACCAAGGCGGCCCCGGCAGTGGATTGGCGGAGCGATTGTTTTACGGCTGGTGCGACGGCAATTGCAATAACGCCGCACAATGGCGCAGCGCTGACACCGGCGCGCCAGCCGAGCATGGCTCGGGCGGCGTGAATGTGGTATTCGATTCGCAGGGGACACCGTGGATTGGCTATGGCTTTCGCAGCGTGCAAGGCTATTTGCGCTGCACCTCCGGTTGCGCCGCAAGCCCGCTATGGGAGCGGGCCGTCATCGAAACCAGCGACGACGTCGCCCGCACCGATCCTCCGCCGTTCAACTGGCAATGCCCCGACCCGAATCACAGCAGCTTCTGGCTGCTGAACTTCCCGCCGACGCTGGGCTTCAACGCGAGCGGCAAACTCAGCGCGGTCTACAACATTTGGAACGGCGAAACCTGCGGGATATTTTCGCGCACCGGCCCAGCGGGTCTGAGATACGCGCAGATCGGCGTACCCGGTAATACCCCTCCCGCCATTTTTCGAGACGATTTTGAATAGGCGTCCACGCCAACGAAATCCACCGCGCGCCGAGCACTGAGGCCGTTCATGTCCCATCCATCCCGATTCCGCCCGCAACGCTTGTGCCAAGCCCTCGCTCAGGCATTGCCCCAGTCCCGGCTGGGCCGTCGCTTGCTGTTTCTCGGACTGGCGAGCGCTACTAGCCCGACCCTCGGCCAGGTGCTGGAATTGTCCGCGCTCAATGGCGGCAACGGCTTTCAGATCAACGGCGAACCGAGCATTCCGGGCGGCCTGGCTCCCGGCGACTATGCGGGCTTCGCGGTCAGCGGGCTGGGCGATGTGAACGGCGATGGCTTGGCCGACCTCATCATCGGCGCCACCGGCGCCAGTCCCAACGGCAGTTCCTCGGGCGCGAGCTATGTGGTGTTTGGACGCCCTGGCCTCGGCGCCGGCGGCGTGCTGGAACTGTCCGCGCTCAATGGCGCCAACGGCTTTCAAATCAACGGCGAACACGCCTATGACCTGGCGGGCTTCGCCCTTGGCGGACTGGGGGACGTGAACGGCGACGGCGTTGCCGACTTCATCATCGGCGCCCCATTCGCCAACCCCAACGGCGGCCGCTCGGGCGCGAGCTGTGTGGTGTTCAGGCGCCCTGGCCTCGGCGCCGGCGGCGTGTTGGAGCTATCGGCGCTCAATGGCGCCAACGGCTTTCAGATCAACGGCGAACACGCCTACGACCTGGCGGGCTTCGCCGTCGGCGGACTGGGCGATGTGAACGGCGACCGCGTCGGTGACCTCGTCTCATCGGCGCTCGCGATGCCAACCCCAACGGCGGCGATTCGGGCGCGGCCTATGTGGTATTCGGGCGCTCCAACCTCGGTGCCGGCGGCGTGCTGGAGCTATCCGCGCTCAATGGCGCCAACGGCTTCCAGATCAACGGCGAAGCAGCCAATGACTACGCGGGCTTCGCGGTCGATGGCCTTGGGGATGTCAACGGCGATGGCTTGGCTGATCTCATCATCGGTGCGATTGGCGCGGGCGCCAATGGCATCTCCACCGGCGCCGGCTATGTCGTATTCGGCGGCACCCGCCTCGGCGCGGGCGGCGTGCTGGAGCTGTCCGCGCTCAATGGCGGCAATGGCTTCCAGATCAACGGCGAGTCGGCGAGCGGCACGCTGGGTCGCGCCGTGAGCGGGCTCGGGGACGTCAACGGCGATGGCTTGGCTGATCTCATCATCGGTGACGATTTGCTCGGCCCCAACGGCCCCAACTCCGGCGCGAGCTATGTCGTGTTTGGGCGCGCCCACCTCGGCGCGACTGGCATACTGGAGGTTTCCGCGCTCAACGGTGCCGACGGTTTCCGCATCAACGGCGAAGCCGCGCGTGACTATGCAGGTCGCGCCCTGAGCGGACTCGGGGATGTCAACGGCGATGGAATCGCCGACCTATTGATTGGCGCTTACGGCGCGGACCCCAACGGAAATGCCTCGGGCGCGAGTTACGTGGTGTTCGGGCGGACCAATCTTGGCGCGGACGGGGTACTGGAACTGTCCGCACTCAACGGCGCCAACGGCTTTCAGATCAATGGCGAAGCGACCGTGCCCCCCGGACCGACCGGCGACCACTCAGGCTTCGCCGTCAGCGGCTTGGGCGATGTGAACGGCGATGGCCGCGCCGATCTTCTCATCGGTGCCTATTATGCCGATCCCAACGGCCATGATTCCGGCGCGAGTTACGTGATATTCGGCACTGGCCGAACAGCCGACCAGATATTCAAAAACGACTTTGAATAACACGCCGAGTCGAATCGATATGCCGATGGAATCCAACGCCTCAAAGCACCGCCAGTCCATACTCCCAGGCCGCATCCTCCAACCACATCCAGAGGTATTCGGCGAAGCTGCGCCGCACCGTGATTTCCATCGTACCATCGGCGCACGGCCTGAGCAGCACGCCGGCTTTGGCCAGCAGCGTCTGCGCGCACTGGCCGTGGCGGAAGGCTTTCAGGTGAAGATCGAGGCTGCAGCCTTTGGCCAACACGTCGCGCGCGCGCCGACCGCCGAGTGTGATCACCACAAAGCCGCTGCTGACATCGACGACCGCTGCATGGCGGCCACCCAACGCCGCGCGCAATTCAGCGATGACCTCGCCCTCTTCGCCTTGGGCGACCTGAATCAGCCATTCATCCGGCCCCAACCAGCAAATGACGCCACCGCCGCCCTCGCTGGCGGTGTTGGGCTGCACCGGCCATTCCACGCCAAAAATCGACGCCAATGACTGGATCAAGCCGGCGTCGCTGGGATCGCCGCGCAGATTGACCTGGCCGAGCAGGGCGCGCTCGCCGAGCTTGACGCTGGCGTCCGCCGGTGTTGCAGAACTGCGGCTCAGTTGCTTGCAGTAGGCCAGCGGGCTTTGCAGAACGGGAAGATCAGCCATGCAAGCGCGCCCCCTCTGGATCGTAGAACAGCGGTTTGACGATATGGGCACCAGCCACGGCGCCGTTGGCGAGCGGCACGTACACCACTTCGCCCATGCGCCCGCGACCACCCTTGACCAGCGCCAGCGCGATGGAACGCTGGAGCGTGGCGCTATGATAACTCGACGTCACATGGCCGATCATGGGAACCGGGGTCACGCGCACCTCGGGCTGTTCGACGATCTGCCCACCTTCGGGCAAGACCTGCTCGGGATCCAGGGTAAGAAGGCCGACCAGTTGCTTGCGATCCTCGCGTACGCAGTCGGCGCGCTTTAGCGAACGCTTGCCGAGAAATTCCTTGTTGCCGAGCATCCCGTCCAAGCCGAGATCGACCGGGGTGACCGAACCGTCGGTTTCCTGGCCGACGATGATATAGCCCTTTTCCGCCCGCAACACATGCATGGCCTCGGTGCCATAGGGCGTGATACCAAATTCCGCGCCCGCCGCCATCAGCGCTTCCCACACCGACCTGCCGGCATTGGCCGGAACATTGATTTCATACCCGAGTTCGCCGGAAAAACTGATGCGCATCACGCGCGCACTGACGCCCGCCACCGTACCTTCGCGAAAAGTCATGAACGGGAACGCTGCGCGCGCGAAATCGATGTCCGTGCACAGCTTGCCGAGCACCTTGCGGCTCTCGGGGCCGGCGACCGCGAGCGTCGCCCAATGGTCGGTGACCGAGGTGAGATACACTCTCATCGTCGGCCATTCGGTTTGCAGCCAACGCTCCAGCCAGGCGAGTACGCGCGCCGCCCCGCCGGTGGTGGTGGTCATCAAATAATGGTGCTCGGCCAGCCGCGTGGTGACGCCGTCATCCAGCACCATGCCGTCTTCGCCGAGCATCAATCCGTAGCGGCAACTGCCGATCTTGAGATTATCCCAACGGTTGGTATAAACCCAATTGAGGAACGTGGCGGCGTCCGGCCCCTGGATGTCGATCTTGCCCAAGGTGGAAGCATCCAGCACGCCGATGTGCGTGCGCACCGCGCGGCATTCGCGATTGACCGCATCGTGCATGGATTCGCCGGATTGCGGGTAGTACCAGGGCCGTTGCCACTGGCCGACATCCTCGAAGCGCGCGCCGTATTCCTCGTGCCAGGCATGGAGGGCGGTCTTGCGCAGCGGGTCGGACAACACACCGACGTCGCGCCCGGCGCCCACGCCGAACGTCACCGGCGTATATGGCGGGCGGAAAGTGGTGGTGCCGGTCGCGGGAATGTCCTGCCCCAGCGCCTGGGCTAGGATCGCCATGCCGTTGATGTTGCCGAGCTTGCCCTGGTCAGTGCCGAGGCCAAGCGCGGTATAGCGCTTGACATGTTCGACCGAGCGATACCCTTCGCGCGCCGCAAGCTGAACATCCGCCGCGCTAGTGTCGTTTTGAAAATCGACGAATTGCTTGGGGCCATGGGGCTTCCAACTTGGCACCAGCCAGCATGGGCGCAGCGGCTCCTCGGTTTCCTCGGCGGCGCGCGGAATGCTCGCCTGGCCGCCCGCGAAACCCAGCGCCAGCGCGGCCTCGGCCCCCGCTTTCGCGCCTTCGGCAAGGCACTCGCCGAGCTGGAAGCTGCCGGCGCAAGCACCTACTGAACGCTGCGGCTGCGCTGGCTGAACCGGGATGAAACAAGCCTTTGCTTCATTCCACAGCAGTTTACCGCCGGATTGGGCGAACAAATGAACGTTTGGATTCCAGCCGCCGGACATGGCGATCAGATCGCAGCCGACGCCGCGGATCAATCCTTGCGCGCTGCCGCCCGATGGACTCAGCGCCATGATTCGCGCGCCTTCCACAGTCTTGCCGCCCTGCACATCGACCACCGCATGCGCGCCAAGGACGTCGATGCCCTTCGCGCGCGCTTCGCGCGCAAGCGGCCCCTGCGGATTGGCGCGCACATCCACGACCGCCGCGACCGCCACACCCGCCGCCAGCAGATCGAGCGCGGTGCGATAGGCGCTGTCGTTATTGGTGAATACTACCGCCCGGCTGCCCGTCTTCACGGCGTAGCGTTGGAGGTAAGTCGAAACTGCCGACGCCAACATGACGCCGGGGCGGTCGTTGTTGCCGAACACCAGCGGGCGCTCGGTGGCACCGGTAGCGAGAATCACCCGCTTGGCGCGCACCCGCCACAGACGCTGGCGCGGACTCTGGCCGAGCGCGGGCGGCAAATGGTCGGCATGGCGTTCGAGCAGGGTGAGGAATTGATGGTCGTAATAGCCGAATACCGTGGTGCGCGGCAACAGCTTCACGTCGGACAACGCAGCCAGATCGCGCAGCGCGCGCGTTACCCAATCGCCCGCGGAACCGTGGTCGATGGCCGCGCTGTTCGCCAGCAAGTTGCCGCCGAATTCGTTCTGCTCGTCGGCCAGGATCACCCGGCAGCCGGAGCGGCCCGCCGCCAGCGCCGCCGCGAGCCCGGCAGGCCCACCGCCGACCACCAGCACGTCGCAGTGGGCGTTCATGCGCTCGTATACATCACGGTCAGGCTCGACGGGAACTTCGCCCCACCCCGCCGCTTTGCGAATATGGTGTTCGTAATGCTTCCACATCCACGCCGGGCGCATGAAAGTCTTGTAATAAAACCCCGCCGGTAGAAGCCCAGCCAATAAGCCGTTCAGCGCGCGCACATCGAACGCAAGGCTCGGCCAGCGGTTCAGGCTGAACGCCTCCAGCCCTTCATAGAGATCGACCTGGGTGGCGCGCAGATTGGGCGTGGCGCGCGCGCCGCTGCCCACCCGCACCAGCGCGTTCGGCTCCTCCGCGCCACTGCCGACGATGCCACGCGGGCGGTGATACTTGAAACTCCGCCCTACCAGACGCACGCCGTTGGCGAGCAGCGCCGAGGCCAAGGTGTCACCGGCATAGCCTTGATAGTATTCGCCGTCGAAGCTGAACTCCAAGGGCCGGCGCCGGTCGATGCGCCCGCCGCTCGGCAATCGCAGGTTGACGCTCATCGTCTATCCCCTGGCGGCGTCTCGCCGATTTTGTAAACTGCGCTGATCGCGTAGCTCACGGTGTCGCGTTCGACGTTGAACCAGCGCCGGCAACCATGGGCATGGCACCATTGTTCGCGGTGTTTGCCTTTAGGATTCCTGCGGTAGTAGAGGTAGTCGGCCCATTGTTCGTCGGATAAGGCATAGGGTTCGGGCGGGCGCGCGATGTGGGCTTCGCCGCCGTAGCTGAATTCGGTTTCTTCGCGCGGCCCGCACCACGGGCAGTGGATCAACAGCATGTTGTGGTTATCCCTTATTTAAGTTTTTCTTCTGCAACCCCCCTTGTCCTCCTCCGCATTGAAGAAGGGCAAAGGCTATTTTCAATGCGCCACCGCCGCCGCGCCGTGCTCGTCGATGAGCCGTCCACTGGCAAATCGCTCCAGCGAGAACGGCGCGTTCAGTTCATGCGGCTCGTCTTTGGCGATGGTATGGGCGAACACCCACCCCGAACCTGGCGTCGCCTTGAACCCCCCGGTTCCCCAGCCGCAATTGAAATAAAGACCTTTGATCGATGTCTTGCAGAGGATAGGGCAGGCATCCGGCGCGACATCGACGATACCGGCCCATTGCCTCAACATCCGCACCCGGCTGAAGACCGGGAACAGCTGCACCATCGCCGCCAGCGTCAGCTCGATGACACTGAAACTGCCGCGCTGGCCGTAGCCGTTATAGTGGTCGATGCCCGCGCCGATCACCAGCTCGCCCTTGTCGGATTGGCTGACATAGCCGTGCACCGCGCCCGACATCACTACGGTGTGTAGAATGGGTTTCAACGGCTCGGATACCAACGCCTGGAGCGGATGGCTTTCGATGGGCAGGCGCAAACCCGCCAGCGCCGCGATCACCCCGCAATGCCCAGCCGCTACCACGCCGATCTTGGGCGCTTTGATGAAGCCCTGGGTGGTCTCGACCCCGATCACTTTGCCGCCGTCGCGGCGAATGCCGGTGACTTCGCAGTTCTGGATGATGTCCACGCCACGGCTATCGGCCGCGCGGGCGAAACCCCAGGCCACGGCATCATGCCGGGCGATGCCGCCACGGCGCTGAAACGACGCGCCGAGAATCGGGTAGCGCGCGTCCGCAGAAGCGTCGATGATCGGCACCAGTTCCTTGACCTGGCGGGTGGTAAAAATTTCGGCGTCGATGCCGTTCAGTCGATTGGCGTAGACACGGCGTTGGATTTCACGCAGGTCGTGCTGGCTGTGCGCGAGGTTTAGTACGCCGCGCTGGCTGAACATGACGTTGTAATTGAGCTCCTGGCTCAGGCCCTCCCATAGCTTCAGCGCTTTCTCGTAGAGCAGCGCCGCTTCGTCCCATAGATAATTGGAGCGGATGATGGTGGTGTTGCGCCCGGTGTTGCCGCCGCCTATCCAGCTTTTCTCCAACCCCGCGACATTGGTGATGCCATGTTCCTTGGCGAGATAATAGGCGGTGGCGAGGCCATGCCCGCCGCCGCCGACGATGACGACGTCGTAACCCTGCTTGGGCGGCGGGCTGCGCCAGGCTTCCGGCCAATCCTGGTGATGGCTGAAGGCATTACGGACGAGGCTGAAGATGGAGTATTTTTTCATTTAGCGCATTCCACTAACACTCGATCACATTCACCGGCACTTCCAGCACATTCACCGCCAATCCGCCGCGCGCGGTTTCCTTGTACTTGGTCTTCATGTCGGCGCCGGTGTCGCGCATGGTCTTGATGACGTTATCTAGCGATACGAAATGCTTGCCATCGCCCCTGAGCGCGAGGCGGGCGGCGTTGATCGCCTTGATCGCGGCCATCGCGTTGCGTTCGATGCACGGCACCTGCACCAGGCCGCCGACTGGATCACAGGTGAGCCCGAGATTATGCTCCATCGCGATTTCGGCGGCGTTTTCGACCTGCTCCGGCGTTCCCCCCAACACTTCGGCGAGCGCCCCCGCCGCCATCGAGCACGCCGAACCGACCTCGCCCTGACAGCCGACCTCGGCCCCGGAGATCGAAGCGTTTTCCTTGTACAACACGCCGATCGCGGCAGCGGTCAGCAAGAACCGAATGACACCATCTTCGTTCGCGCCCGGCACGAAGCGATCGTAATAATGCAGCACCGCCGGGATGATGCCCGCCGCGCCGTTGGTCGGAGCGGTGACCACGCGCCCGCCGGCGGCGTTTTCCTCGTTGACCGCGAGCGCGTAGAGATTCACCCAGTCGAGGATGGTGAGCGGGTCGCGCAGCGCCGCTTCGGGCTGGCTGGATAACTGGCGATAGAGCTCGGCGGCGCGGCGTTTGACTTTCATCCCACCGGGCAGAATGCCGCCTTGGGCGCAACCGCGGCGCACGCAATCCTGCATGGCGCGCCAAATTTTCAGAATGCCGGCCTGCACGTCGGCCTCGGCGCGCCAGATTTTCTCGTTCGCCAGCATGATGCGGCTGATAGGCAAACGCTGGGCCTGGCAATGGTCGAGCAATTCCGCGGCGCTCTTGAACGGAAAGGGTAAAGGCGTCTGGTCTTCCTTGAGCGGATTGTCGCCGCGCGCGGCCTCTTCGTTGACCACGAAGCCGCCCCCCACCGAGTAGTAAATCCGCCCCAGCAAGCGCTCGGCGCCGGCGTTATACGCCTCGAACCGCATACCGTTGGGATGGTAAGGCAAAGCCTTGCGCCGATGCAGGATCAGGTGCTCGCGCTCGTCGAAACCGATCTCGTGCATTCCTAGGAGATGGATCTTGCCATTGGTGCGGATCTGTAGGAGCTTGCCAAGCACGCCCTCCGGATCGACCTGTTCCGGGGTTTCGCCGGATAACCCTAGCAATATGGCTTTATCGCTGCCGTGGCCCTTGCCGGTCGCCCCCAGCGATCCGTACAGTTCGACCTTGACTGCCGTGACTTGCGCAAGCAGCCCGGCCTCGCGCAGCGCGCGCGCAAACTGGAGCGCGGCGCGCATCGGCCCGACGGTGTGCGAACTCGACGGACCGATGCCGATCTTGAACAAATCGAAAACGCTGATCACCACGCGCTCAACTCCCAGCGCCGACGGGAGCGCCGCGCGCAGCCACGGCGTAGACCGGAAAGCGCGCGCACAGCGCTTGCACCTGGCGCTTTACCCGTTCGATCACGGCATCGTCTTGAAGGTGATCGAGCACATCGCAAATCCAGTGGGCTACCTGACGCGCCTCGGCTTCCTTGAAACCACGGGTGGTGATGGCCGGTGTGCCTATCCTGAGTCCCGACGTCACGAATGGCGATTGCGGGTCGTTCGGCACGGCGTTCTTGTTGACCGTGATATGGGCGCGCCCGAGCGCGGCGTCGGCATCTTTACCAGTGATATTCTTCGCGATCAAATCCATCAAGAACAAGTGATTATCCGTGCCGCCGGAGACGACCTCATAGCCGCGCCCGATCACGGTCGCCGCCATGGCGCGGGCGTTTTTTACTACCTGCTCCTGGTAGGTCTTGAATTCAGGCTGCAGGGCTTCCTTGAACGACACCGCCTTGGCGGCGATGATGTGCATCAGCGGACCGCCCTGGATACCGGGAAATACCAGGGCGTTGAATTTCTTTTCCAGTTCGGCGTTGGCGCGCGCCAGGATCAGCCCGCCGCGCGGTCCGCGCAGGGTCTTGTGGGTGGTAGTGGTGACGGCGTCGGCATAGGGAATGGGGCTGGGATAATGGCCGGTCGCGACCAGCCCGGCGACGTGGGCCATGTCCACCATCAGATAGGCCCCAACCCGATCGGCAATCGCGCGAAAGCGCGGAAAATCGAGAAACCGCGAATACGCCGAGAAGCCGGCGATGATCATTTTGGGCTGGTGCTCGACGGCCAGGGCCTCGACCGTATCGTAGTCGATATAACCCTCGGCATTCACCCCGTATTGCACGGCGTTATAAAAGCGCCCAGAGAAATTGGGCTTGGCGCCGTGGGTGAGATGGCCGCCATGGGCGAGGCTCATGCCGAGAATGGTGTCGTGCGGCTCCAGGAGCGCCATGTAGACCGCGGCGTTGGCCTGCGAACCAGAATGCGGCTGGACATTGGCATAAGCGGCGCCGAATAACTGTTTGGCGCGGTCAATGGCGAGGCGCTCGGCGATATCGACGAACTCGCAGCCGCCGTAATAGCGCTTGCCGGGATAACCCTCGGCATATTTATTGGTGAGTGGCGAACCCTGCGCTTCCAGCACGCGCGGGCTGACATAGTTTTCCGAAGCGATCAGCTCGATATGGTCTTCCTGGCGGCGCGCCTCGGCCTGAATGGCGGCGGCCAATTCATCGTCGAAACCGGCAATCGTTTGGGTTTGGTCGAACACTCCGCTCTCCTGAAGGCGTAACAACACGGCGCGCCGAATGGCACTCAAGTTGGCGCGAGCGTCAACCGCAGCCCGTCCAGTTCGGCGCGAAAAGGAATCTGACATGACAAGCGTGAATTGTCCTGCACATCGAACGCAAGTTCCAGGGTATCGATCTCGTCATCCTGTTGCGGCGCGAGTTTGGCAAGCCAGGCGGGCTCCACATAGACATGGCAAGTCGAACAAGCGCAACAGCCGCCGCAAATCGCTTCGATGGGCAATCCCGCATCACGAATGATCTCCATGACTTTCTTGCCTTCTTTGGCCGCCAAGCCGTGTTCACGGCCGGCGCGATCGGTCACGTAAATGGTCGCCACGCAATCCCCCTACCCCTTCCTGTGTCAAAAAGGGGAATCAATCGCCCACCAAGGACGGCATCAATTTCGTCAACGCATTCTTTTGCGCTAGCGCCTTGCCGCTGACCGCGAACCCCAGCGCCGCGCCATCCGGCCCGTGAAACACCGCGGCCAAGTCGCGCCCTTCCCCTTCCACCGTCCACACACCAGGCGCTCCGGCTCGCGGCGGGCATACCACCAGCGGCAAGCTGGTGGTTTTCACCAATACCGGCATCGCTTTCATGGAAAGTTGCGTATCCTGGCCGGCCAGCACCTGCGCGAGGCAGCGCCCCTGCGCCATGATCGGCATGATGTAAGGCAGCGGCCCGGCGCTGGTCTGCGCGCAATCGCCGATGGCGTAAATATGCGGATCGGAACTGCGCAGTTGGCGATCGACCACGATGCCCTGCTCGCAACGCAGGCCGGCGGTTTTGGCCAAAGCCACATTGGGAACCAGGCCGGTCGCCGACAGCACCAGCTCGGCGTGAACCGTCGCGCCATCGCCCAGCCGGGCCAGATAATCGCCTTGCTCGCGCCGCTCCAAGGTGGCGATGGTGCAGCCGAGATGCAGATGCGCGCCGCGCGCGCGCAGCGCACCGGCCAGCGCATCGCCCAGTTGTTGCGGCAGTAGCCTCGGCAACGGCCAGGGCGCGAGGTCGACCAGCACCACCGCGACGCCGTGGCTCAGCAAATCGTCGGCGAATTCGCAGCCGATCAAACCGGCGCCGATCAGGAGCACCCGGCTCACGCCCTGTAAGCGCCGGTGCCAGACGCGGAAATCATCGAGGCTGTTGACCGTGTGGATCCAGTCCGGCTTCGCCCCAGCAGGCGCGATCACGCGCTGTTGGGCGCCGGTCGCCAGCACCAACGCCTGATAGGCGAGCACGCCTTGATCGGTAAACACTTTGCGCGCTACCGGATCGATGCGCCCGGCGCGGCAGCGCGTCAACACGCGGATATTGAGTTCCGCGGCGCGCGCTTCGGCGGTTTTCTGCACCAGCGTATCGGGGGTCTGCTGTTTGGCCAGCGCGTTGGACAGCATGGGCTTGGAGTAAAACTCGCCACCGTCGGCCGTCACCAGGGTGATAGGGCGCTCTTTTTGCAACTCGCGCAACTGGCGGATCGCGGTATAGCCCGCCAAGCCGCTGCCGATGACTATCACCGGTCCGTCGTGATCGCTCATGCGTCCTTCCTTCATCCTGACTCGCGCTCCACTTCCGCCGTCGCGCGGCCGATGGCACCAGCCAGCTTGTTCGCCACGCGGCGCTGGAATTCGTGGGTCGTCACCTCATGGTAAGGCGAAAACCGTCCATCCCGATAGCCCAGGGAATGGCGGCCACGCTGCATGCCCTCGATCATGATGATGTCCTCGCGATTGGTCTTCAGCCACAAATCGATGGCTTTGTCGCGCTGCGGCGCCAGGTCAGCGCGCAGGGCTTCGTCGCCGACGAAATAGAAATGGAACAGTTCCAGGGTACGGTCTGGCGCCAGCGGCTGCACGCCGAACACAAAGAAATAACTGGGGTGGATGCCGAGCATGAGATTGGGCAGCAGATACGGATATTCCGCCACCGTCCTGGCTTTCTTGGAAAGCTTGGGGAACATCGGCAGATCACCGTGCCCGACCGAGGCCGAGTCATAATGGTAGCTGCCTTGCCCCATGAAGGTCGGCTCGACCATGCAGTAGTGCGCTTGCAGCGCCGATGAACTGTTCAGCGTCGGGTGGGTCCAGGGCAAATGATAGCTTTCCAGATAATTTTCGATGGCGAGCTTCCAGTTGGTGTTGACCTCGAAAGTCGAGGAGCCACCGTGGCGCAGCAAGCCGAAATCATAATGCCGCCAATGTTTATCGAGCGGCGCCATACACTCGGCGAGCGCTGGCGCGGCGCCCTCGATATTCACGAAAATCAAGTCGTGCCACAATTCGCAGCGCACCGGCACCAGGCCATATTCCCGCTTGTCGAATCCCGGTGCGATGTCGATGTCATGGCCGCCGAAGTGCGGGGTTTTCCTGAGTTCGCCATCCAACGAATACGTCCAGGCGTGATACGGGCACATGATCGCCGCGCGTCCCGATTGCGCGCAGCTCGCCAGGCGCATGCCGCGATGGCGGCAGACATTGTAAAACGCCTTGACCTCACCGCTCTTGTTACGCACCAACAAGAGTTCCTGGCCGCCGACGCTGACCGGCGCGAGATCGCCGCGCTTTGGGATTTGCGCCCCGACGCCGGCGAACGCCCATTCCTTGGCGAACAGCACCCGGCATTCATCCTCCAGAAACGCCTGGCTGGTATACGCTGCATTCGGCAGGCATACGGCTTTATCGGTCGGGCTGTTCAGGCGGCCCAACACGTCCGGGGTGAGAATTTCTTGGCTCATCGTCATCGCAGTCTCCATTACGCGGTTACGGATTCAACGCACCAGCGCGACAGTATGGCGGCACCGCAGCCGGTATGCTGACCAATCCACGACGTACGCTTGTGTCTCAGCGTCATACCAGGGCGTGAATACGCAATCCAGCAGCAGGGATTATAGCGTTCACTATCGACCGGAATGTAATGGAATTGACTCAAGCCTGGCGCTATGCCAAACCCGTCCGCTGTCTCTGGATGTGTTGCCCACGAACGCAAAATGCGCCACCGCCTGCTATAAGTAGAGAAGGTGGCACCGATATCCACCTCACCCCAAGGAGATTCTTATGCGCCCGCTGTTCGCCCTCACCATCGTAGCTCTTACCCTCGCCCTACCCCAGCCCGCACCAGCCGACACCAAGGATGATGTGATGGCCGCCACCCAAGCCTGGGTCGATGCATTGAACAGTCACGATCCTGCCCGGGTCGTCGCTCTCTATGACACCGAGGCGGTATTCTGGGGCACGGTGTCGCCGACGCTGCGCGATAATCCCGCCGCTATCCTCGATTACTTCAAGAATCTGCCAAACCGGCCGCAACTCAAAGTGGAAGTCGGTGAGCATCGTCTGCGGGTCTATGGCGAAATCGCCCTCAATACCGGCTATTACACGTTCTCGGATGTGCGCGAAGGCAAGCCCCTCACCATCCCGGCACGGTTTAGTTTCACGTACCGGCTACACGATGGGCACTGGATGATCATCGATCATCACTCATCGGCGGTGCCCACGCCACCGCAATAGACGCCATGAAGCGGCGCGACTGGGCTTGTTTTGCTTCAGTGCAGACAAGCAGCAAGGCGGAGCGCGAGCCATGTCGCGGCCGTTTATTTTGGCCGGCCTCAGGGCAGCGTATGCGGCGCGGCGTTGCGATCATGGCCGAATCGACAATAGCCGGCGCTTGCATGACGCCAATCCGCGTGCTTACCAATCCAGCACGATCAAGCGCGCTGCTTTGCCGATCTTGAATCCTCCCATCAACTGGAAGATATCCTGCATCGCTTTACGCGACGACCCCCCAAACCTGCTGCCTTGTTTCTTTCCGGGCGCGATACAGCCGGTCAGAAAGCCGACATGAGGCGCTTCATGAACCAGGATGCCGGCAGTCACACCGTTGGCTTTCTTGGTGTTGTGCTCATGCACCCGCAAGCACTGGCCACCATTATGATCTTTTATGCCGTTCTGCTCAAAGGTGGTGCGGACGAGGTCGTTGATCTCCATCTTCAAACGATAGAAGGGCGCGCTCTGCAATTTAGAATCCGCGTTGGGAGTGAGTTGCACGTATCCGCCATGGCGTTCCATGCTGTCGAAGTGCAATATGCGGCCGACCGCACCATCGGCATCCAGGCGCAGTTCGCGCTCACCCTCGGCGGTGCTGATGTTAACCGCTGCGCCTTTGGCTGCCCCTAGCGCCGAATCGGCCAGAGCCGCCCCACTGATGGTAGGCCCCTCGATTACCAGCATTTTGCCCCATCTGCCTTGGCGTTTGCCGTGTTGAAAAGGCAGAAAGGGTTTGCGCGTTATGATAAGCGTAACGTTTGACATGATAGTCATCCTCATTCGATGGCAAGCTTTCGATTCGGCGCGATGGTTGTGACCCCTCTGTTGCGCGCCGTATCAGCGGCCGCAACGTGTGTGTCAAGCGCCACCGCGCCGACCGGGCGCGGTGGGCAGTGCCGTGGTTTTATCGCTAGCCCGCCGCTTGTGCTTGGAGAGCCGATACAGAACCACCTATCAGAGGCATCGCCCACCGCGAACCTCACGGGCGTGCTTCATAGACAAGGTTGAACGGCGTGTACGTCGCACGGTGAAAGTACGTAAAGCCGGCGCTGGTGACCACGGTACGCATGCGCGCTTCGCCTGCTTGCGCGCCAAGCGCAAGCCCTACTTCCTGGGCCAACGAACATGGCGTGCAAATCAGGGTCGAGCCTGCGTAATAGGCGCGACCGATCGGATTCAGGTTCTCTTCGACACGGTCTCCGGCGTAGGGCTCGACGATCATCCAAATACCCCCAGGCGCCAACGTCGAGCGCACATGGCGCGCGGCGCCGACTGGATCGCCCATGTCGTGTAGGGCGTCCGAACACCGTGACGAAGTCATAGTCGCGGCCTGGAAAGTCCTTGGCGCTAGCGGTTTCGAAGTGGCAGCGCTCGGCCACACCCGCTTGGCGGGCGCGCTGATTGGCGGCATCAATGGAGGCGGCGTGGTAATCGAAGCCGATGAATCGCGAAGCTGGATACGCCTGTGCCATCAAAATCGTCGACGCACCGTAACCGCAGCCGATGTCAGCGACTTTCGCCCCGGCGCGCAGCTTAGCCTCCATCCCAGCGATGGCCGGAATCGCGTCTGCGTCAGATTGCCGATATAACCGGAGCGAAAAAAGCGTTCGACCCCGTGGAACAGCGCGTGATCATGTTCATGCCAGCCGATGCCTTTGCCGGTGCGGAAGGCTTCGACCAATTTGTCGGCGATGCGTCCGGCGGCCAGCGTCGTCTGAAAAGCGCCGATGATGAAAGCTGGGCTGTCCTCGTCGGCGAACATCAACGCCTGTTCCGGCGTGAGTTCGTAGCGGCCGCTGGCGACGAGATAATTCACGTAGCCGGAAGCCGCTTGCGCGTTGAGCCACTCGCGCACGTAGCGCTCATGGGTTCCCGTAACGGCGGCTAGTTCGGTGGAGGTCATCGCGCCGCGCGCGGCGAGCGCGCGATACAGCCCGAGCTGATCACCGATCAGCACCAACGGCGCGAGCGACACCGCGCCGAAATCGACGATTGCGCGCCCGAGCAGGTCGTAAAGCTTTTGTTCATCGATACCAGTATTCATACGAATCTTCCAATAAAGTCAACGGAGTCGGCATTGTCCGGGCATGGATGCACAACGGCTTTGCCTGGCGGCCGGCGTTCTTGCTCGCCACGCCAGCGCGCAGCGCGCACTTGATCGCACGGCCAGTTGACTTGATTTCTCGGCCGGCGCGCCCCTACACTTTTACGCGCTATGGATGCCCTTTCCGAACTGCTTCGGGTAGTGAAACTGAGCGGTGCGATGTTCTTCAACGCGCAATGCGCCGCGCCGTGGTGCGTGCGCTCGCCACCGTCAAAGAGATTCAGCCATTTCGTCGCCTCGCCCGCGAGCCACATCATCGAGTTTCATCTGATCGCTGATGGCCGCGGCTATGTGCGGGTGGGCGAAGAGACGACGCCGCTAACGGCGGGCGACATCGTCATGCTCCCGCACGGCGACTCGCACTATATGGGCAATGGCATGGGCAGTGAGATCATCGATATCGACGCGGATCTCGCGGAACTCGGCGCGCTGCTGACCGGGCAAGTCAAGTTGTCACGCCTGGGTACTGGCGATGGAGAGCAGACCCGCCTGATCTGCGATTTACCTGGCTTGCGAGGCTCGGCTGATTCAACCCGTGCTAGCGGGATTGCCGCGCGTGCTGCGCGTGCATATCCGTAGCGATTCGTCTGGCGAATTGCTGGAGAACATGATGCGTCATGCGGTCCAGCAGCTCACCGAGGCCGCCCCAGGCAGCGACGTGATCGCGGCGCGGCTGGCTGAAGTCTTATTCACCGAGATGCTACGGCGCCACGTGCTGCAGTTGCCGGTGCGTAGAACGGGTTGGCTCGCCGGCGCCGCCGACCCTGCCGTCGGCCGCGCCTTGGCCTGCCTGCATCAGCGTCCTGAGCACGCGTGGACAGCGGATGGATTGGCGCGTGATGTCGGCCTGTCCCGCTCGGTGCTGACCGAACGCTTCGCGCGCTATCTTGGCCAAGCCCCGATGGCCTATCTGACCGACTGGCGGCTGGAACTCGCCGCCGAGCAGTTACGCACCACCAGCCGCAGCGTGCTGCTAATCGCGGGCGAAGTCGGCTACGACTCGGAAGCCGCATTCAATCGCGCGTTCAAGCGTCGTTTTTCCGAACCTCCGGCTCGTTACCGGCGCCACTGGCGAGAGCAGCGCCGGATCGGCAAGATGCGCACCGAAGAACCCGCGCAGAATGCCGCCTGAGGGGAACGCAAGGCGCCGTTTCCTGGCTCAAACACCATCAGAGTGTCGGCCTGGGCGGTGGATGCGATGATTTTGGCCGATAAAAGCTATGACGCCGATGAGCGCGTCATTAACCCGTTGCGCGAAGCTGGAAAAGAGATCGTTTTCCGCCGAAGAAAAACCGCAAGGAACAACGCCTTCTAGTACTACTGTGTTATTAAATATAATATTATACAAAACTTATCATCATTGAATAGACCAGTGGCCGTACACATGCAAGCAGAAGAGACGAGCGAACAACGCTTCGACGAGTCTACCGAGCGGCTGGCCGCGACGGTGGGTCATGCGGATCGGGCCGAGCCGTTGCGGGCATACTGTACGGGGCTGCTGCTGCCGGGGGAGCGCAAGAGCGTGGAGCCAGAGTAGCGGCACGGATCGCGCCGGGGAAGGTGCGCCAACAACATCAGTCGATGCACCATTTCGTGGCCGCCGCGCCGTGGGACGATGAGGCGGTGCGGGCGGTGAGCCGCGAGGTGGGGCTGGAGGCGCTGGACCGGCACGGGAGAGTCGAGGGCTTCCAAGGTCGTGGATGACACGGGCTGGCCGAAGAAGGGCAAGTACTCGGTGGGGGTGGCGCGCTAGTACTGCGGGCAGGTGGGCAAGAAAAGAGAGAACTCTCAGGCGCGGTGTGGGGGCCGGGCCGCGGGCCGCTGCGCCGACCCGGGTCGGGTCGGGGCCGAAAGCCCACACGGCTGCGTCGGATGAGGGCCCGCAACCGGTGACGGTGCGCGCCTGGAGCGCTTGGGTTGCCCCCGAGCGCTTATCGGATCGTGCGCTGGCGCGAGGGAACGAACACGGTACTGCGCTCGCGCTTTGCCATTGAGTTCGAAGGACGGGTGGTGTTGAGTTGACCCAGAAGGCATTTACACAAAATCGTTGACAGACTCTGCTCCCACGCACCTCGCTCAAGCGCTTGGTGCGCACGGTGAAGCTACGCTGGCGCATCGAACGCGACTACCAAGAACTCAAACAAGTACTCGGCCTCAACCAATACGAAGGCCGCGGGTGGCGCGGGTTTCACCACCATGCCACCCTGACTATCGCCGCCTATACCTTCCTGGTTGCCGAACGCAGCCGTTTTTCCCCCACAGGAGTTGGAACACGCCCGCCCCTCCCAGCGTCTGCCCTACCCGAGGGTTTCCGACCCCGCGGCGCCCCCGATCCGACCCGAACGCCACACCCGCACCTCGATTGCCACGCTGCGCACCCCCCTGATCGTCGCCCTGATCCCGCGTCTACCCCGCTGTCCCTGTTGTTGCCAGCGGCGCAGTGCTCGCTCACGGCCCCGCCCGCTTGCGCAGCCCCAGCAGGCACGCGCGCCGTAAGTGGGATGTATTTTTTATAACACAGTAGTACTAACCCTCTTTGGTAAAGGGGGGAACATGCATACCTTGCTATGGCATTTGTATTGGCCGCAGCACTTGGGCGGAGCGGCTCAGCACATCTTTGCCGACGCCGAAGCCGGAAAAGCCTGCATCCACGTTCCTACCGTTGTAGTTGCAGAGGCTTTGATGGTGGCTCAAAAAGGTTGCCTGCCGGGCGTGTCGCTCGACCGCCTGCTCCGACATCTTCGCGCTATGGCCGACAGCGACAACTACCCCTTATCGCCTTTATTGCCCGAAGCGGTCATCGCAAGCCATGCCTATACGATCATCCCAGACATCTTTGATCGTCTCGTCGTCACCGAAGCAATTGCATGCAACATCCCTGTTTTAACTCGCGATCCTGTTATTCAACAAGCGGGTTTGGCCACCTGATATGGGACTGATTGGCAATGGCGCTTCTGGGAACACGCGATCCACGACGAACGGGACTGCGCAGCCCGCGTCGATGATTCCACATCAACCCCGCGAAACATGACATAGTCGCCACAGTGCAGAATTGACCGTATCCTTCTTTTCATCGATTGGTCACATGCCGCATTTATCCAGTGGATTGGGCGGAGGGCGAGCGCACTGGCTTGTATGCTCGTGAACGGGGCGTTAGCCCGCAACATGAGATCCCGGGTTAAGGGTGATGGGAGTACGAGAAATGGCGAATGAACACGCTGAGTTCTGGTCAAAAGTCGGGCAAAGCTACGACCGCGTCGTCGATTTGCAGATCGGAGGGAACACGCGGGCGATGGTGCGGGAGCGAGTGACCCACGAAGGAGATATGCACAGCGTGGTAGAGTTCGGCTGCGGGACCGGTTTTTACACGGAGGTGTTTGCCCAGAAGGCGAACGCCCTGTTAGCGACGGATATTGCTCCGGGCATGCTCGACCTCGCGAAACAGCAGGTGAAGGCGGCAAACGTGACGTTCCAAGCCGAGGACTGTGAGCATACGTCCTTGCCCGACGGCGGGTTTGACACAGCTTTCATAAGCCTGGTCATCCACTTCACCGAGCCTGAGCTCACTGTCGCGGAGATGTCCCGCATTCTACGGCCTGGCGGCATTCTTATCATAGCGAACCTCGACCTGCAGGCCCTGAGGGGCTTAAACCGCATCCGCAGCCTGGTCCGGATCGTCTCTCAAGGGATTGTTGGCTATCGAGTCAAGCCGCCGAAGGGCTTTGGTCGTAATGTGCTGACCGAAAAGCAGCTGCGGGAAGTGTTGGGCCGATCGGGATTTCGGGTCGACAGTGCAGAAACCATCAGAGATCCGTCGCGCTCATCGAACATCCCCATCCAATACATCCGGGCCGTAAAGGTCTAATGCGTAGTCGTGTGCGGGTTGCACGATTGGGGCCAAACAACCCGCCTCCAGGCCGACTGCGGCCCGCGGGAGGTCTGGAATAAACTTGAACGGCTTCGGTTGGGCCGCAGCGGCTGAAGCGGCACGCTGGGCGTCATCAACGCGTGTCTGGCACTCCGCAGGCAGGTGAAGTCACATGGATATCTACCACATTTGGTGCAACCTTAAGCCCGGCGTTCGCGATGTGGAGTTCGTCGAGAGCGTCCGGAGTTATCTCGAGCGTCTTAAGAGCGATTCTTTGCTCTGCACCTACAGGATTACACGGGCGAAGCTGGGCCTCAGTCCACCACAACTCCGCGAATTCCACATTACCCTTGAGTTTAATGATCTTGCACAGATGCAGTCGGCATTCAATATTGTCTCCTCCCGTACCGAACCTATCGAAGGCCTTCATCATGCTGTGAATTCAAAGGTCCAAGATATTTACTTTGCCCTGTATCGCGATTTCCCTGATTCCACCCGCGTCCGTGGGCAGGAGAAATTCTGAGCGTTGACTGGGTGGCAAAATGCCTGCGCTACATGAAAGCTCGACAACGGATAATCAAACACAATCTTCCGAAAGCGGAAACGGACAATGAGTTCCTCACAACACATCTATTTTGCTGAGCACGGATCGGGGCCGCCCCTCCTGCTCGTACATGGATTAATGGTCACCGGCGAGATGTTCAATCCTGTCATCGAGCATCTTGCAACTCGACATCGCCTGATTGTTCCCGACCTGCGCGGTCACGGCCGGAGTCGGGGATTTCCACCGCCATATACGGCGGCGCAACTCGCATCTGACCTTTCTCGCTTGCTCGACCATCTCAGCATAGACTCTACGGCGGTACTCGGCTACTCGCAGGGCGGTGCAATTGCGCAACAACTGGTTCTTGATTACCCCCGACGGTGCGATCGCCTTGTGCTCGCATGCACCTATGCTTTCAACATGGCGACCTTTCACGAGAGACTTGAAGGCCATCTCGCGCCGTTGCTTCTCCATATCCTCGGTTCAAGGCAGTTTGCGAAGTTCGTCATCTCACAAGGTATGAAGCAACTCGACAAGGAGCGTGCCACCTGGCTCATCGGCCTTCTGGCAAATCAGGATACCAAGTTGATGGTATCTGCCTGGAGAGAGACGATGGCGTTCGACAGCAGAAGCCGCCTACGAGAGATCAGATGCCCGGCACTCATTGTTGCTGGATCGAAAGATACGGCGGTTCCGATCCACCATGCTAAGATGCTTCAGGCTGACATTGCTGGTTCTCAGCTAGTCATTGTCGATGGTGCTGACCACACACTCATCTGGGCGCATTCCGACGAGTTCTTACGAGTGTTGGACGAATTCCTCTGGGCGTGAACGGAAATCTGGCATCCTTAGCCGCCCAACAAGCCGCTGTAGCTGACGCCGCTGCGCGTCGAGCAAGATCGGGGCTATTTTGCAGGCTGGTTTCCGCTCGACGGCTTTCCCGTTCTTTCAGGGCGGCGCGGCTAAGCGGCAGGGCGCTGGGCCTTAACAATCACATGACTTCTTGGCTTGGTGGGCAAATCCAGTATTTGTCATGCCTAACTGGAGGGCACGCCCGTCGAGTGCACGGAGAAGGAGGTTATTGCCATGAAGGCAATTCTGAGCCTCTTGTCCAAAAACCCATGAACAACGGGATAACCACAGGCCGGACTGTTGGGGCTACCAACCTGGGGATCACCCGCCAGAAAGGCTTTGAAGATGTGGCACCGTCGCATTGCAAGGCATGGCAGGAGGGTAGTTGAGGTGGGTCAACTAACCTCCACTTACACTTGGCCCAACAAGGCACTCCAGCCGCCGTTTTGCCTTCGCTTCGCTACGACAAGACGGCGGCTGAGTTTGGGTGTTAGGCGACAAGATTCGATTCCATGAAACTAGCCTAGGAGCAAAGCATGGAGACCAATCGCCTTGAGGCGTTTAGCGATGGCGTCTTCGCCATCGCCATTACTCTACTTATCCTTGAAATCAAGGTTCCGCCGACTGTCAACCTCGGCACTGGACTCCTTCAATTGTGGCCTTCCTATTTGGCATATGCAATCAGCTTCGTGGTAATCGGCGCGATTTGGATTAACCACCACGCCATGTTCGATTGGATCGATCGTGCCGATCAGAAGCTACTGCTACTGAATACACTGCACCTGATGTTCATTGCGTTCCTGCCGTTTCCAACCGCGGTCCTCGCCGAAGCACTTCACTCGGGTCTCAACCAAAGTACGGCTGCGGCTTTCTACAGCGGCACGCTTACGGTCATTGGCGTGTTTGTAACTGTGATGTGGAACTACGCCTCCAAGCATCGCGAGTTGCTCAACGGAGCGATATCGCCAGATCGCGCAAAGGTGATCGGGCGGAGATTCCTGATTGGACCATCCGGATACGCGTTGGCGACGATCCTTGCGTTTGTCAATCCGTGGATATCAATAGCGCTTTTTATAGGGCTCAATGCTTACTTTCTCTGGCCACGCCATCAGCCAACCGATCCGGCGTGAAAAACCGCCTTGCCGTCTTACAGCCGGTTGCACGCTACGCGCATGAAGGCGCGCGCCTGAACCGGAACGTTAGACGGTGCTCCCGCGCCGTTCGCGCGACCTACTGGTAGAGTCCAGTCATATATGGACCCACCCCAGGTTGCAAGGAGTTTTTTCGATGTTGGCGTGACAGGATTGCAGTCATATATTCGGCCTACGTTGGAGGCTCAAGCCTCCAGGCCCTGATGGCATCCGCGCACGTTCACCTCATCAAGAAGACGGCCTCAAGGGCCATGACAGGACTCAGGTTCGGAACGCGCCGGGATAACCTGTTTGACCATCATCGCTAAAACCACCTTCGCAATCGTTGGCGGGTTAACTCTGGGGGTTCACCTCCTCTGGGGGTAGTTTGCCTATACTCGCCCGATCACGTGAAAGAGCGCCCCATGATGCTTGCGGCAGTCGAGACAGTGACAAAGGCCGACCCGGTATGGGAGTCCCGACGCCACAATTCGGACGTTGCCGCACAGGCAACCGCCCGTGAATCGGTCCATGCTGCGCCTCCTCTAAAATCAAGCGAGCGGAATGTTTACAACGAACAGTACTGTCAATGCAATTGCCCGCCATGATGGCGACATCCTCCGGTAAAACCTTTTGTTTGGGTGGCGTGTCGGGCCTTCGGTAGTCATCGCTTAACTCCGCAGCAGGTCAGGCGCACGATAGAGAGAGATCTGGCCTGAGTACCATGTGCTCTGCTACGGAATTTCAATGTTTTCGAGCCGCGTGGACTTCGATCAATTTCATTTGGACAATGGGGAGTCATGCAACTACGATGCAATGCGCCTACATTTTTAATTGTCGTTCATCAAGAGTATGCAGCATTCGCTTACATCCATGCTTTCAAGGCTCGTGTCAATGTCGGGTTCTTTCGTGACGCGGAACTCGCCGACCCCAATGGCTTGCTTGCAGGAACCGGCAAATCCATGCGCCATGTCAAGCTCAGACCCGGCCTGCCGGCTGATCATGCAGCTTTGAGGAGGCTTATCCGTGCGGCATACATTGATATCGCTGATGGCAAAGCCCCAAGAACAGGTCTTGCAGATGGCTCCCTTACAAGTGACTCAGAATGAGCCACTGCGGTCGGGTGTGCTCTTTTCACCCGCCGACGCCATGCTGCGACGAGCAATTGTGGAAACCCTCAAAACGCCGATAGCTGAGCGGGCTCAGCGTTTCGAGCAATTCGCTCGCGAGATCGAAGCCTTTGTGGCGGCGCATTCCCCGCAGCGGCCCTGGACCTGCACGATCTACACGGGTACGGATGGATCGCGGATCTTCCGCGGCGGGGTAGGACATTCACTGGTGATTGATACCAACGGACGGCTGTGGCGGGCGCGCAGCTACGAGGACTTTGATACAACCTATGTAATCACGGAGCGCTCGTGCGAGATCGGCAGCCTGACGCCGCTATACTCGCAAATGCGCGAGTATCTAGCCGAGGGAATGCCTTGATGCGCGGATATGACACGAGCCCGTAGTGTGGAAACACGCCGCGCTTTCCGCCCGATACGGGCTGCGACGCCGGCAATTGTCGCACATCCGCACCGCGCCGTTCTACATAGAGTTCATCGAGGCGGCATGGCCATCATCCGCTCGACTGCCGTCGCGCTGGCGCGATCCCATGTTTCTGCGCAAGCGTCCATTTGGCTCTGGCAGTGGTGGTGGGCGCTTGCGCTAACTCTTGAGCCAGTAGTTTAAGAAGCGCAAACCTGTTCGCATTGCCATCGGCCCATTGCGAAGAACCACGATCTCAGTGGATGATGGGCAATACATTCAGAATGTATGAACGCCGAGAAGGAGGCCTTATGAACGTATCGCGTGCGAATCTGACTCTGGCCGAAGCCCTGCGCGAGGCCGAAGCGCATTACCTGAACGCCAACCCCAAGAGCCACCGGCAATACCAGCAAGCCTGCGCATGCATGCCCGGCGGCAACACCCGCAGCATTCTGTTCTATGCGCCGTTTCCACTCACCATCGCGCGCGGCGAGGGCGCGCGGCTGTGGGACATCGACGGCCATCGTTATACCGATTTTCTCGGCGAATACAGCGCCGGCCTCTATGGGCATTCGCACCCCGCGATTACCGGCGCGGTGCAGCGCGCGCTCGCCGACGGCATCTTGTTCGGCGGGCCGAACGCCTATGAAGCCAAACTCGCGGCGCTGGTGCGCGAACGCTTTCCTTCTTGCGAGCAGATTCGCTTCTGCAACTCCGGCACCGAGGCCAATGTCATGGCCTTGTCGGCGACGCGCGCGATCACCGGGCGCAGCCATATCATGGCGTGCAAGGGCGCGTATCACGGCGGCGTGTTCAGCTTCGCCAGCGCCAACACCGCCATGAACCTGCCCGTTCCCACGGTGCTGGCGGATTTCAACGATCTGCCCGGCACGCTGGCCTTGATCGAACGCCACGCCAAGGAACTCGCCGCCATCATCATCGAACCGATGATGGGCGCGGCCGGCTGCATACCCGCCAAACCCGAGTATTTACAAGGGCTGCGTGACGCTGCCAGCGCCCACGGCATCATCTTGATTTTCGACGAGGTCATGACCTCGCGGCTAGCGCCCGGCGGTTTGCAGAAAGCGCTCGGCATCACCCCCGACATGACCACCTTCGGCAAATACGTGGGCGGCGGCATGAGCTTCGGCGCCTTCGGGGGCCGCGCCGAGATCATGGCGCGCTTCGACCCGCGCCGTCCCGACGCGTTGCTGCATTCGGGCACTTATAACAACAACGTATTGACGATGACCGCGGGCTATGTCGGCTTGAGTGAAGTGTTCACGCCGGAAGTCGCGCTCGCGTTCAATCGCAATGCCGACGAATTCCGCGCGCGCCTGAACGGCATCGCCCGCGAGCGCGGCGCTTGCGCCCAGGTGTCGGGCGTCGGTTCGCTGATGGCGGTGCATTTCACCGACCGCCCCATCACCCAACCGCGCGACGCCGACGCCACGCCCATGGAGTTGCGCACCTTGTTCCATCTGCACATGCTGAGCAAGGGTTATTACGTCGCACGGCGCGGCTATCTCGCCCTGTGCCTGCCGCTCGAACAAGCGGATTACGACGGCTTCGCCGACGCCTTCGAGGATTTCCTTGGGGTTTATGGGTCCTTGCTGCGAGCGCATTGACGCGATTCGGGCACGAGAAATCCGAGCGCGGATGATCTACGCTACAGGCATTGCTTTCCAACAAAACTGAGCACAGGGGTAACATCATGCTGCAAACAACTCTACGAAAAATGGCGGCGCTCGCCATCGTGGCCTGCGGGGTCGTCTGCGCGCCGCCGGCGGCGCGCAAACACTGGCCCAAGTCAAGCAACGCGGCGCCCTGAACTGCGGTGTCGATGTCGGAGCACCGGGGTTCGCGGTCAAGGATGACAAGGGCAAATGGGTCGGGCTGGACGTCGATTTCTGCCGCTCCATCGCCGCGGCGGTGCTGAACGATCCGGAAAAAGTGAACTATGTGCCGCTCACCGCGAAAGTGCGCTTCACGGCGCTGCAAAACGGCGAAATCGACGTCTTGATCCGCGACTCCACCCTCACCTTCACGCGCGGCACCTCGCTCAAGCTCAACCTGGTCGGAGTAAACTTCTACGCCGGCCAAGGCTTCATGGTGAAGAAAAGCCTCAAAGCCAAGGGCGTGAAAGACCTCGACGGCGCAACGATCTGCGTGATCACCGGCGCGACCCTCGAGCTCAACATCGCCGACTACAACCGGGCGAACAACGTCAAGATTGGCACCCTGCTGTTCGAGCGTCTGGACGAGGCGACGGCGGCGCTCGATTCCGGGCGCTGCGATGGCTACACCGACGACACCGGCAGCCTCGCCGGCGCGCGCTCGACCATGAAAAGCCCCGACGACTGGGAAGTGCTGGGCGAGGTCATCTCCAAGGAACCGCTCGGCCTGCTGGTGCGCAAGGGCGACGAGGAATGGGCGGACGTGGCGAAGTGGGTGCTGGCCGCGCTCGTTACCGCCGAGGAAGACGGCATTACCCAGGCCAATGTCGAAGAACTCGCGAAAACGTCGGAAAACCCCGAAATCCGCAGAATCCTCGGCGTCGAGGGCGACCTCGGCAAGATGCTGAACCTGGACAACGCCTGGGCCTTGCGCGCCATCAAGACCTCGGGCAATTACGGCGAGATCTACGAACGCCATTTCGGTGAAAAAGGACTCAAGCTGCCGCGCGGGGTCAACAACCTCTGGAAGAAAGGCGGGCTGATGTACTCGTACCCATTCCGCTGATCCGCCCACTTTTCCCGCGACGCCAAGGTCTGGCGCGGCTCGCCGCGCCGGATTCGCGGTAGGGAATCGCAAATCGCATGGTGCGGCAGCTTTGGCGCAACCCCACTTTTCGCCAAACCGTGGTGTTGGCGGGCTTGGCGGCGGTGGTCGCCGTCATCTTCCACAACATCGGCGCGAATCTCGCGCAGCGCGGCCTCTCACTCAGCTTTGAATTTCTGGGCCGGCCCGCGAGTTTCGACGTTCCCTTCACACTGATCGAATTCTCCACCCGCGACACTTACGCGAGAGCGGCTTTCGTCGCGCTCCTCAATACGCTGCTCGTGTCCGCTCTCGCCATCGTCACCGCGACCGTGGTGGGCGTCGCGTTCGGCACCTTTTTGCTGTCGCCCAATCCGTTGCTCAGGCGCACGGCTTTCGGTTTCGTCGAATTCATCAAAAACACCCCGCAGTTGCTGCAATTGCTGTTCTGGTACGTGGTAATCCTGAGCCAACTCCCCAGCGCCAGGGAAAGCTATCAACCGCTGCCGGGAGTATTCCTCAATGTGCGCGGCTTGTTCTTGCCGAAATGGCGCCTGGCCTTGCCCGAACCGGCGACCTGGGCTTCCGAAATCGCCATCCTCGGCGCCGTCCTGCTGGCGCTCATCGGGATCGCGACGCCATTCGTTCCGCGCAAGGCCGGCGGTTGGCGCCGCGCGATCGCAGCGGCCGCCCTGCTAGCGGGCGCGTTGGCGCTGTGGACCGCCAGCGGCGCGGCGCTGAGCGCCACCTATCCGGAGTTGCGCGGCTTCAATTTCAAAGGCGGCGTGCAGATCGTGCCGGAACTGATCGCGCTCTGGATCGGGCTTGCGATCTATGCCTCTTCGTTCATCGCCGACATGGTGCGCGGCGCGGTGCTGGCGGTGCCGAAAGGCCAGGAAGAAGCCGCTTACGCGCTCGGCCTGCATCACGCCCAGACCCTGTGGCTGATCAAACTGCCGCAAGCCCTGCGCATCGTGGTGCCGCCGCTGGTCAGCCAATACCTCAACATCACCAAGAGCTCGACGCTGGGCATCGCGATCGCCTACCCCGAAATCATGACCGTGGTCGGCGGCACCACGCTCAACCAGACCGGGCACGCCATCGAGGCGATGCTGATCATCATGGTGGTGTTCATCATCATCAACCTGGCGGTTTCGCTGTTGATGAACCGCTACAACCGCACGGTTGCGCTGCGCGGATCGGTGTGATGGCGGCTACGTTCGCGCAACCGAGTCTCGTCGTCTTACGCCTGCGCGCCACGGCAAAAGCGTTGTTCGGCAGTCCGCTCAACGCCCTCATCACGCTCGCGATGCTGGCGTTGTTCGCGAAACTCCTGCCGGCCTTGTATCAGTGGGCGATTAGCCTCGGCACGGTGGCGGGCGACAATCGCCAAGCTTGCCTGGAAGGCGGCGCGTGCTGGGTGTTTATCCGCATTCGGTTCCACAACCTCATGTATGGCGATTATCCGGCGCCGCAAGTCTGGCGGGTGAATGTCGCTGGTCTCGCTCTCATCGGGTTAATCATCGGCGCTTTTCTGCGCCAAAACCCATGGCGCAAGCAGTTCGTGCTGCTGCTCGTATTCGCCTATCCCGTGCTCGCGCTGGCGCTCATCGTCGGCGGCTTTCCCCGGCTGCCCGCCGTCGAAACCCGGCTCTGGGGCGGGTTGATGCTGAACGTGGTGCTCGCTTATGTCACCGTGCTCGGGGCGGTTCCACTCGGCCTGCTGCTGGCCGAGGCGCGGCGTTCCAAGGACGCCAGTGTGCGCCTGCTCGCCACGGGCTTCATCGAATTGTGGCGCGCCGCGCCGCTGGTCACGGTATTGTTCATGGGTATCGTGGTCTTGCCGCTGATGATGCCCCACGGTTTCGAGATGAATAAATTTGTCGGCGTCGCCGGCGCGCTGGTGCTATTCAACTCGGCTTACATGGCCGAGGCCATCCGCGGCGGTCTGCAAGCGGTGCCCGCTGGGCAGTTCCAGGCGGCGAACGCCTTGGGCTTGGGGTTTTGGCAGGCGCGCTATCTAATCGTCTGGCCGCAGGCGCTGCGCATGTCGGTGCCGTCCATCGTCAACACCGCCATCGATCTGTTCAAGGATACTTCGCTCGTCATCATTCTCGGACTGTTCGATTTATTGGGTTCGGTGCAGCAAGCCACCCGCGACCCGCATTGGCTGGGCCTCGAGTCCGAGGGTTATTTCTTCGTCGCCGCCATCTTTTTCATCATCTGCACGGGTTTGTCGATGATGTCGAAAGCCATCGAACGCGAACTCAACGCTCCCGAGCATCGCCATCATGCCCCCGACGATACGGCCTAGCACAGTCGGCGTCTTCCCTTCCTCATGCGGCGCCCCCTCCCCCGCCCATCTAGACGGTTACATCAACTCGTGATCTGCCGGCGTGCCCGGATCAAGTCCAGCACCTCGCTCGCCGCCGCCGGGATATGGGTGCCTGGCCCAAAGATCGAGGCGACGCCGGCGGCTTTCAGCGGCGCGTAGTCCTGCGGTGGAATCACCCCGCCGCAGATCACCAGGATATCGCCCGCATCCTCCAGCTTCAGCGCCTCGATCAGCGCCGGCACCAGGGTCTTGTGGCCGGCCGCCTGGGTCGAAACGCCGATCACATGCACATCGTTCTCGACGGCCTGGCGCGCGGCTTCTTCGGGGGTCTGGAACAGCGGCCCGATATCGACATCGAACCCCATGTCGGCGAACGCGGTGGCGATGATGCGCGCGCCGCGGTCGTGGCCATCCTGGCCGAGTTTGGCGATCAGAATGCGCGGGCGGCGGCCTTCCTCCTCGGCGAATGCCTCGACCTCCCGCTGGATACGGGCAAAACCCTCGTCGCCCGCGAACGCCGCGCCATAGACGCCGCTGATCGAGCGGATCGCCGCGCGATGGCGGCTGAACACCTGCTCCAGGGCAGCGGAAATCTCGCCCACGGTGGCGCGCGCGCGCGCCGCGTTCACCGCGAGTTCGAGCAGATTGGCGTTGCCTTCCGCGCCGGCTTGCAGGGCTTGCAAAGCCGCTTGACAACCAGCGGGGTCGCGGCTCGCGCGCAGCCGTTGGAGGCGCGCGACCTGCGCTTCGCGCACCGCGCTGTTGTCGATATCGAGGACGTCCACCGCCGTCGGCTCGGTGGGTTGATAACGGTTGACGCCGACGATCACTTCCTCGCCACGGTCGATGCGCGCCTGCCTGAGCGCCGCCGCCTCCTCGATCATCAGTTTGGGCGTTCCCGCTTCCACCGCCTTGGTCATGCCGCCCATGGCCTCGACCTCGGCGATGAGCTGTCTGGCCGCGCGCATCAACTCCTGGGTGAGGCTCTCCAGGTAATACGAACCCGCGAGCGGATCGATGACCTTGGTAATGCCGGTTTCCTCCTGCAGGATCAACTGGGTGTTACGGGCGATGCGGGCCGAGAAGTCGGTGGGAAGCGCGAGCGCCTCGTCGAAGGAATTGGTGTGCAGAGACTGGGTGCCGCCGAGCACGGCGGCGAGCGCTTCCAGGGCGGTGCGCACGATGTTGTTGTAGGGGTCCTGGCTGGTGAGGCTGACCCCCGAGGTCTGGCAATGGGTGCGCAGCATCAATGAACGAGCATCCTTGGGCTCGAACAATTCCTGCATGAGATCGGCCCACAATCCGCGCGCGGCGCGGAGTTTGGCGATTTCCATGAAGAAATTCATGCCGATGCCGAAGAAAAAACTCAAGCGCGGCGCGAAATCATCGACCTCAAGGCCGGCGGCGAGCGCGGCGCGCACGTACTCGATACCGTCGGCCAGCGTGAACGCGAGTTCCTGCACGGCGGTCGCGCCGGCTTCTTGCATATGGTAGCCGGAGATCGAGATCGAATTGAATTTCGGCATGCGCCGCGCGGTATAGGCGATGATGTCGGCGACGATGCGCATCGACGGGCCGGGCGGATAGATGTAAGTGTTCCGCACCATGAATTCCTTGAGGATGTCATTCTGCAAGGTGCCCGCCAGCTTCGCCTCGGCCACGCCCTGTTCCTCGGCGGCGACGAGGTACATCGCCATCACCGGTAACACCGCGCCGTTCATGGTCATCGATACCGACATCCTGTCGAGCGGGATGCCATCGAACAGAATTTTCATGTCCTCGACCGAATCGATCGCCACACCCGCCTTGCCGACGTCGCCGACCACGCGCGGATGGTCGGAGTCATAGCCGCGATGGGTGGCGAGATCGAACGCAATCGACAGGCCGGTCTGACCAGCGGCGAGGTTGCGCCGATAAAACGCATTCGACTCCTCGGCCGTCGAAAATCCGGCGTACTGGCGCACCGTCCAGGGACGCACGGCGTACATGGTGGCGCGCGGCCCGCGCACGAACGGCGGAAATCCCGGGAAGCCCTCCGCCCGACCGGCTTGCGCCGCATCCTCGGCGGTGTACAAGGGCTTGATGGCGATGCCCTCGGGCGTTTGCCAAGTCAGATCATCCAAGATACGCCCTTCCAGTTCCTTGGCGGCGAGCGCCCGCCAATCCGCCAGAGTCTTGTTCGCGAACTGCGCCATCGTGCAATCTCCGCATGCTTGATATCGGTCAATGTCGAGTGTTTTTTGATCGTTTACAATGATAGCGAAAACTGGGCTCAGGAGACCGACATGCGAACGATTTCATCCTCCATCGCCGCCGTTTTGATGCTGGTCGCAGGCCAAAGTTGGGCGGCGGACATCGAACGCGGACGCCAGCTCTACGAAAACCATTGCACGAGCTGCCACGCCGACATCGTCCATCTGCGCGACAAGAAAATCACCCGCACCTTGGACGATGTCCGCCACCAGATCGCTCGCTGGAAGGGCGTACTCAACCTCGACTGGACGGCGGCGGAAATGGAAGACGTGCTGCAATTCCTCAATGACAACTATTACCAGTTCCCGCAGCCGAAATAAACCCGCGGCGCCGGTGGTCTAGCCGTATTCCTCGTCGGAGGCGCGCGGCACCAGACGGTACACCTCGTCGTGGCCGACGGCGAAGTCATTACGCCCACTGGTGTCGCGCCCGCGCAGCAGCCAGATCGGACGGCGGGTGAAATCGAATGCGACCAACGGCTGTTGGGAACCGCTCGCCAAGCCGGGCAGATCGCGCTCGAACACCGAGGAGGCGGGCATGTAGCGGATCACGAATCCGGCGCGGCGTTGGTGCGAGCGGTTGGCGTCCGAACCGTGGATCAGAAACACATCGTGCAGTGAAAACTGGCCGGCCTCCAGCACATCGTCGCGCGCCTGGGATCCATCGAACAAAGAACCGATCACTTCCTGGGCCAGCACTACGTTTTTCTGCCGCACCTGGCGGTGTTCATAGAGACTCCCGGCGCGGTGCGAGCCGGGGATATAACGCAGGCAGCCGTTTTCCGGCGTGGCGGCGTCGAGCGCGATCCATACCGAGCAGGTGGCGAGCGGACGCATCGGCCAGTATTTGCCGTCTTGGTGCCAAGGCACGGCGCGTCCGACGCGGGCCGGCTTGCAGAACACCTGGCTACCCCACAGGATGATGTCCGGCCCCAGCACTTGCTCGACCAAGTCGAGGATGGCGGGGTTCGAGCAAAAGCCGAACCACTCGGCGGCGGCTTCAGCGCCGCCCGGCTTGCCGTTTGGGATATGCGGACAGACCAGCCCTTCCGGGGCGAGTTCGGGATTGGCGGCGAGCAGGCGCTCGAGCGCCCCGCGCATCTGCCCTAATAACTCGGCGGGCAGGCGCAATACGGGTGCAACCAGGCCGTCCTCGCGATAGGCGGAGAGTTCCGCGTCAGACAGTCTCCACGCAGGCATACCGATCATCATTTCTCCAGGTATCACGATAAGTCTAGGCGATAGCAACGATGCGCGCGAGGGTAGCAGCAACCTCCTGGCGCCAGCGAGCGCCAGGCACAGCCGCCAGCAGCGCCTGGGTATACGCCTGCGCCGGCCGGTGCACGATGGCGTCGACGGGCCCGATCTCGACGATCCGGCCGTGGCGCATGACCGCCAGACGGTCGACGACCCACGCGGTCATCGCGATATCGTGGCTGATCAACAACAACGCAACGCCGTGCCGGACGCGCAACGCATTCAACACCCCGAGCACGTCTTGGCGGCTCGCGGCGTCGAGCATGGCGACCGGCTCATCGGCGATCAGCAATCGCGGCTGCAACACCAGCGCGGCGGCAATCGCCGCGCGTTGCAACTGGCCGCCGGAAAGCTCGTGCGGATAGCGCTCATCGAATGCGCCGGCCGGGCGCAACCCGACCTCCTCCAGCGCCGCCTGCGCCAGCACCCAGCGCTCGCGGCGATCACGGCCAATGCCGTGGACTTGCAATGGTTCGGCGATCTGGGCGCCGATGCGATGCAAAGGGTGGAATGCCTGGTAAGGATCTTGAAAAATCAGCTGGATCTGCCGGCGTAACGCCTTGCCACGGCGCATCCGCGTGATATCCTCGCCGGCAAATCGCAGCGTGCCGGAATCAAGCTGTTCAAGTCCAGCCAGCGCGAGCGCCAGGGTGGATTTGCCGCTGCCCGATTCGCCGACCAGCCCCAGCGCCTCACCGACGCCCAGCGTGAAGCTCACGCCATCCAGGGCGGATACCTCGCCTCGGCCCCGCCAGCCCGCGCCGGGCGCGGCAAAGCGCTTGCGGAGATCGTGTATGTCGAGCAGCGGCTCAGCGGGCATCGCGGGGCTCCATGATGCTGCCGTCTTCCAGCACGACCGCCGCATCGCAAAGTTCATCTACCACAGCCAAGTCGTGGGTGACGATGATCATCGCCAGCCCCGAACGCCGGCTGATATTCTTGAGCAGGGCCAGAATGTGTGCCTGGCTGATCATATCGAGCGCGGTGGTCGGTTCGTCGGCCAGCAAGAGCCGCGGTTCACAGGCCAAGGCCATGGCGAGCATGGCGCGCTGGCGCATGCCGCCGGAGAGTTGGTGCGGATAACGGTACTGCAACGCCGGCTCCAGTCCGACCAACGCGAGCAGTTCTTCGATACGGTGCAGGCAAGCCGCCGCGCCAAGGGTCGGTTGCGCGCGGCGCACGGCTTCAACGATCTGATCGCCAACCGTGCGCACCGGATTGAAACCATTCTGCGCGCCCTGCGGAAGGTACGCGATTTCGCGCCAGCGCCATGCCTTGCATTCGGATTCCGCCATGCTCAGCCACTCGCGCCCCTTTAACCATACCGACCCGGCCACGATCCGCGCCTCGGCGGGCAAGAGCCGCAATATGCCGAGCAGCAAAGTGCTTTTGCCGCTGCCGCTCGCGCCCACCACGCCGAGAATCCGGCCAGGCTGGAGCGTGAGATTCACGCCCTCCAGAATACGCTTGGCCACAGGCATGTGGTATTCGATGGCGAGGTTGCGCACTGCAAGCAGGGCCGGCGTGTCTTCCACCCTGGTATTCGCTGGCGCCGGCAGCGGCGGCGAGCGCCGCAGCGGATGGTGTTCCAGGCGCGGATTCAAGCGCCGTTCCAAACCATGACCGAGCACAGCCGCGCCCAGCACCACCCAGGCGATGGCGAATCCCGGCGGCACCAGCGCCCACCAGGCGCCCGCGCTCAGCGCACCACGGCTGAACGCGAAATTCAGCATCTGCCCCCAACTCGGCGCGGTCGGATCGCCCAGGCCGAGAAAACTGAGCGCGCTCTCATTGAGGATTGCGAGCGACACCGCGACCACGCCTTTCACCACGAAGAGCGGCAGCAGCAAGGGCAACAGATGGTGAAACAACACGCGCGGGCCGCTCAGTCCGCTGGCGCGGGCGCGCAAGAGGAAAGCGCGGCGCTTGAGCGCGAGCGTCTGGGCGTGGATGACCCGCGCGCTGCTGGTCCAACCGACGATCGCAATCGCCATGATGAGATTCATGACACCCGGTTGGATGAGCGCCACCAGCACGATGGCGAGCGGCAGATCGGGGATCACCAGCATCACGTCGGTCAAACGCATCAGCACCGCTTCCCAGCGGCCGCCGACATAGCCCGCCGTCATGCCAACCACACCGCCGAACAGCACCGCGATGAGCGCCGCGCCGAAGCCCACCGCAAGCGACACGCGCGCCCCGTGCAGGAGATTGGCGAGCACATCGGCGCCCGCGTCGTCGGTGCCGAGCCAATGGTCGGCGCTGGGCGCGGCGAAAATAACGGCGCCGGGCGCAGCCGGAGGGAGCGGCGCGAGCCACGGGGCGAACAGCGCGAGCGCGAGCGCCAGTCCGAGCATGGCGAGGCCCCACGCCACCAACGGCTGCCGTTGAATCGTACGTGCAAGCGCGGTGTTCATGCCGAACCGGCGCCATCCGCAAGGCGTGGATCGAGCGTCATATACAGCAGTTCCGCCAACAGATTGGCGCCGATCACGCACGCCGAGAGCAGCAGAAATGCACCTTGCAACAACGGATAATCCCGCTGGGCGACGGCCTCCACCATGGCCTGACCCAGCCCAGGCCAGGAGAACACGGTTTCGATCTGGATCGCGCCCGCCACCGTAAACCCCAAGTTGAGCGCGATCAGACTCACCAGCGGCAGGGCCGCGGCGCGCAGCGCGTGATCCTTGAGGATGTGGTAAGTGCTCAAGCCCTTGGCTTTGGCGATCAGGATGAAATTTTCGTTCAGCACGCCGAGCAAGGCACTGCGCGTGATCAGCAAATACTCGGCCACGGTCACGATGGCGAAAGTGAGCGTCGGCAGCAGCAGATGGCGGCCGATATCCAGCGCAGTGTCCCACTGATTCGCGAAGCTCGCGCCCGGAGTGGATTTACCGGCCAGCGGCAAGCCCCACTGGGCGCTACCCCAGAATAACAACAGAATTCCCAGCCAAAACGTCGGCAAACTCCAGCCGATCAGGCTCGCGCCGAGCAATACGCTATCGAGCCCGGAACCGGCGCGCCAAGCGGCGACCACGCCGAGGGCGATACCGAGCAGGATCGCCAGCACCGAACCCGCGCCGAGCAGCAGCAAGGTGTTCCCCAGGCGCTCGGCGAGGATTTCCGCCACCGGCCGCCGGCTGTGGTAACTCACGCCCAGGTCGCCACGCGCCAGATTGATGGCATAACGCAGCAACTGCGTATCCAGCGGATTGACTGCGCAGCCGCCCAGGCGCAGTGGCCGCAGGGTTTCGATGCAGTTGACGAGTGGCTTATCCAAGCCAAAGCGAACGCGCAGCGCTTGTTGTACCTCCAGGCTCAGGCGCGCATCGCGCAGACCGGCGCGCGCCGGGTCGCCGGGCAAGGCACGGAACAAAAAAAAGTTGAGGACGAGCACGAACGCCAGCGTGAAAACCGCCCATCCGACCTTGGCGATCAGCAGCCGTGCCGGCATCGGCGGTCAACGCACCGGTTCGATGGCGGCGAGCGAGCTGGCGTGCTCCAACGCCACCCGCGCGGCATTGCGCGGCCAGCCCTGGAAGCGGTCGGTTCGATACGCTTGTACGTCCTGCTCGTAGAACGGCACGATATAGACGACGTCTTCCAGGACGATGCGCTGCATCTCCCACACCAGCGCGCGGCGCGCGCCGGGATCGAGCTCGGTGGCCTGGCGCGCGTACAGCGCATCATACGCCGGGTTGGCATAGCCGGTTTCGTTGCCGCCGCTGGCGATCTGGGTGCTCGCCATCGCCCCGAGCACCAGGTCCGGGTCAGGGTCGGAACCCCAGCCCCACACGATCAAATCGTAATCGAAACCCGGACAGCAGGCGTTGCTCAGCGCGTCGGGGTCGAGCGTCTGTAATTCAGTTTTGACGCCAATCGCCCGCCACATCGCGCTCAGGAGTTCGGCCATGCGCGGATAAATCGTGCTGTCGCTCGCCCAATAGAGCCGGAAGCTCAACGGGCGGCCGCCGTCTGGCATTTCGCGCACGCCGTCACCATCGTGGTCGCGATAGCCGGCCTCGTCGAGCAGGCGGTTGGCGGCGGCGGGATCGTAGGGATAATCGGCTAGAGCGCCGTTGTACCAATCGCCCAGACCTTGCGGAACCAGGGTCAGGCCGGGGACGCCCAAGCCGAGCAGCGCAACGTCGATGAGCTTGCGTTTATCGACCGCATGAGCCAGCGCGCGGCGCACGACCCGGTCGCGCAACGCCGGATGGCCGGTGCAGCGCCCGTTCGGCGGGCAGCGCTCCGGCGTTATCTGATTGATCAAGATATCGGTCACGCCGGGCGCCAGCGGCGTGCCGCTGATCACTTGGATCTGCGCTTGCTTGCCCAAGCTCGCCACGGCGGTATTAGGCAGTTCGGTGATCATGTCGACCTGTCCGGTGCGCAGCGCCTGTACCAGAGCATCGGGATTGGCGAAGGTCTGGAAGATCGCTTCGCCGATCTTGGGCGCTAGCCATGGGTGATCGCGGTTGGCGGCCAGGCGGATAAACTGGTTGGGCTGATACTCGACAAGCCTGAACGGCCCGCTGCCGATCAGCGCGGCGTTGCCAAATTCACCCGCGTCCTCGCCCTGCGCGTAGGATTTCCAAAGATGTTCCGGCAGCACGTAAAGATAGGCGAGCCGGCTTTCCAGGTTGGGAACCGCGGCGGCGAGCGACAGCACCACCCGGTCATCGCTCGGCGCCTCGATACGCTCGAAGCCCCGGGTATAACCATGCAGATACGGGAACTCGGGGTGGCGCTGGTAGAAATCGAACGAGAACGCCACGTCGCGGGCGCTGAGCGGCTGGCCGTCATGGAACTTGACACCGCGCTTGATCTGATAGGTCCAGACCTTGCCGTCTTCCGTACGGGTCGCGCGCTCGGCCAGCGCCGGATGAATCTTGCCGTCCAGTTGCAGGCTGTAGAGGGTATCGTAGACCAGCGTGAACAAGGTCTGCGCCTCGGCGAGGCGCGCCACACCGGGATTCAGGCTGTCGGGGCTGCCGGCCCAGCCGATGCGGACGGTGGTCGGCACAGGGGTTTGGGTGGTGGCGGGTGGCGCGTTGTTGCCACAAGCCGCGCTCAGCAACGCCAGCGCCGCCACCCAGCCTAAGCGCATCAATATTTGTTTCAAAACGCCATGCCGCGCGCCACCGCAGGCCGCGCCGCGAGGCGATCCGCCCAGCGCAATAGATGGGCGAAGCCGCCGTCCTGCTCGGGCAGCGCGCGGCGCATGGCGACCGCCGGGTACAGCGCCAAGTCCACTACCGACAAATCACCCATCACGTATTGGCGCTCGGCCAGACGGTCGTTGAACGGGCGTAAGAAGTTGAGAAAACGCTTCTCGAAGTGCGCCTGGTTGGCGGGGGTCTTGTCGGGCATGACCATCGTGGCCTGGAAAATCGCGCCGCTGGCGGGCGCGACATCGGTCAACGCCGCCATCAGCCAGGGGGTGGTCTCGGCGCGACCCACCGCGTCTTTCGGCAGAAACTTGCCGGTTTTCTCGGCGGCATAGAGCAGAATCGCACCCGATTGAAACACCGTGATCGGCTTACCGCCCGGACCGTCGTGATCGACGATGGCGGGGATCGCGCCAAACGGGTTGATTTTCAGGAATTCGGCATTTCTCTGCTCACCCTTGGTGAGGTCGATCTTGTGGCGCTTACATTCCAAGCCGCATTCTTCCAGCGCGACGGCGGCGCGCAAGCCGTTGCCGGTGTTGGCGAAGTATAAATCGATCATGATCGGATGCTCCTGGGTGGGTATGGTTATCGTCACAGTGCTTTGGTGCGCGCCATAGCTTAAACGGCAATGGCGGCGGTTGCCAGCGCCGCGCCCATGCCCTATGTTTCGGGGTTTCCTCCGTCCGGCTATCCGTATACCCCGAATGTCTAGCGATTACATCCTGATCGACGGCGCTTGCCAGAATAACCTCAAGAATATCAGCCTGAAACTGCCGCTCAACGAATTCATCGTGGTGACCGGCGTCAGCGGTTCGGGCAAATCCTCGCTGGCGTTCGACACGGTATACGCCGAGGGCCAGCGCCGCTACGTCGAGACGTTCTCGCCCTATGCGCGCCAGTTCTTGGAACGCATGGACAAGCCGAAGGTCGCGCGCATCGCCGGCATCCCGCCTGCCATCGCCATCGACCAGACCAACCCGGTGCGTACGTCGCGATCGACGGTCGGCACCATGACCGAGTTGAACGACCATCTGAAACTTCTGTTCGCGCGTGCCGCGGATTTGTATTGCCGCGGCTGTGGTCGCAAAGTTCAGCGTGATACGCCACAGTCCATCGCCGATTTCCTGTTCACCCATGCCGAGCCGGATGCACCTGTGTTGATGACGTTTCCGGTGCGGATTCCCGCCAACTTTTCCAGCGCGGAAGTGAAAACCCTGCTCGCCCAGCAGGGCTATACCCGCCTTCACGAGGAGCGCGACGACGCGCTAGAGGTGATCCAGGATCGCCTGCGCATCGCGCCCGATCAACGCGCGCGCCTGGTCGAGGCGCTGGAAGCCGCGCTCAAGGTCGGACGCGGGCGGGTCAGCGCGTATCCGCTCGACGCCGAACGCAAACCGGGACGGCCCTGGCGTTTTTCCAGCGAACTGCATTGCGCCGATTGCGACATCGCCTACCGCGAGCCGCTGCCCAGCCTATTTTCGTTCAACTCGCCGCTGGGCGCTTGCGAAACCTGCCGTGGCTTTGGCCGCACCATCGGCATCGATTACGGATTGGTGATCCCCGATGACGGCAAGACCCTGGCGGGCGGCGCGGTCAAACCCTGGCAAACCGCGAGCAACCGCGAATGCCAAGACGACCTGATGCGCTTCGCGAGCCGTCGCAACGTGCCGACCGACGTGCCTTGGCGCGACCTGGACGCCGAGCACCGGCGCTGGGTGATCGACGGCGAGGGGCGTTGGGAGGATGGTCTGTGGTACGGCGTGCGGCGCTTCTTCGACTGGCTGGAGGGCAAGAGCTATAAGATGCACATCCGCGTGCTGCTCTCCAAGTACCGGGCTTACAACCCCTGCCCGGCCTGCCAGGGCGCGCGCCTCAAGCCCGACGCCCTGCTGTGGCGGCTAGGAATGGGCACCGACGCACACGGCGCCGCGCCGGGACTCAATATCCATGATGTGATGCTGCTGCCCATCGGGCGCTGCCTGGCGTTTTTCCAGCACCTACCATTACCGGCGCCGCTGGACGAAGCGGCCGAGTTGCTGCTGGCCGGCATCCGCGCGCGCCTCGGTTATCTGGTGGATGTGGGCCTCGGTTATCTCACCCTCGATCGCCAATCGCGCACCCTCTCCGGCGGCGAGGTGCAGCGCATCAACCTCACCACCGCGCTCGGCACGGCGCTGGTCAACACCTTGTTCGTGCTCGATGAGCCCTCCATCGGCCTGCACCCGCGCGACATGGGCCGCATCATCGATGTGTTGCGGCGGCTGCGCGACGCCGGCAATACGCTGCTGGTGGTGGAGCACGATCCGCAGGTGATGTTCGCCGCCGACCGCATCATCGACCTAGGCCCTGGCCCCGGCGAACGCGGCGGCGCCATCGTGTTCGACGGTAAACCCGCGCAGTTGCTGGCGAACCGCGCATCGCTCACCGGCCAGTATTTGGCCGGCGCCAAAACCGCCAGCGACCGCCATTTGCCGCCCCCCGCCGCCAAGCCCCATGTTCTCGAAGTGTTGGGCGCCAGCGCCAACAACCTAAAGAATATCGACGTGGCCGTTCCGCTCGGACGCTTGGTATGCGTCACCGGCGTGTCCGGCTCCGGCAAATCCACCCTGGTCCAGGACGTGCTCTACAACGCGCTGCGCAAACGGTTGGGCAAACCCGAGGAAAACGCCGGCGCGCATCGCGAGATCAAAGGCCATCAGCACCTAAGCGACGTGATCATGGTCGATCAGTCGCCGATCGGCAAGACCACGCGCTCGAATCCCGCGAGCTATGTCGGCGCGTTCGACGCCATCCGCAAGCTGTTCGCCGCCTCCCCGACCGCGCGCGAGCGCGGTTACAACGCCGCCACCTTCAGCTTCAACACCGGCAACGGGCGCTGTCCGACTTGTGGCGGCAATGGTTTTGAACACGTCGAAATGCAGTTCCTGAGCGATGTTTACCTGCGCTGCCCCGACTGCGATGGCTGCCGCTACCGTCCGGAAGTGCTGGAGGTGAAACTAGCGCCCGCCGGCGGCCATCGGGGCTTGTCCATCGCCGATGTACTGGAGCTGACGGTGAGCGAAGCACTGGCTTTATTCGCCCGTCACCCCGAAGTCAAACAAGCGCTGGCGCCGCTGGAAGCCGTGGGCCTGGGCTATCTCAAACTCGGCCAGCCGGTGCCGACCTTGTCCGGCGGCGAGGCGCAGCGCCTCAAGATGGCGGGTTTTCTAGCGAAGTCGCGGAGCGCCAAAACCGCCAAATCCAGCTCTGGGCACACGCTGTTCCTGTTCGACGAGCCGACCACCGGCCTGCACTTCGACGACATCGCCAAACTCCTCGGCGCGTTCCGCCGATTGCTCGCCGAGGGCCATGCGCTGGTAGTCATCGAACATAATCTCGACGTCATCCGCGCCGCCGATTGGATCATCGACCTCGGCCCAGACGGCGGCGACGGTGGCGGCCAGGTGATCTGCGCGGGAACCCCGGAAGCGGTGGCCCGGCACCCGCACAGCCATACCGGCAAGGCGTTACGCGAGTATGCCGAAACCCTCGAGCGCTGGCGGAAAACCGCCTTGGCCCCGGCATCGATAAAAGAGGCTGCCCGCTCTTATACCAAGAACGGCCTGGGCAAAGCGGCGCCACCCCCGCACGCCATCAGCGTCCACCGCGCGCGCGAGCATAATCTCAAGGACATCGACATCCAGATTCCGCGCGATTGTTTTACCGTGATCACCGGCGTGAGCGGCTCGGGCAAAAGCACGCTGGCGTTCGACATCCTGTTCGCCGAGGGCCAGCGGCGCTATCTGGAATCACTGAACGCCTACGCGCGTCAGTTCGTGCAACCCGCCGCGCGACCCGACGTGGACGCGATCTTCGGCATTCCGCCGACCATCGCCATCGAACAGCGCACCAGCCGCGGCGGGCGCAAGAGTACGGTCGCCACCCTCACCGAGGTCTACCATTTTCTGCGCCTGTTGTTCGTCAAGCTCGGCGTGCAATATTGCCCGGATTGCGCCATCGCCATCGAGCCGCAGAGCCCCGCCGCCATCCTCGCCCACATCCAGCGCCGCTACCGCAACCAGCCGATCCAGGTTCTCGCGCCGCTGGTGGTGGCGCGCAAAGGCTATTACACAGACCTCGCCAAATGGGCGGCGGGCAAGGGCTTCCAACACTTGCGCGTGGATGGCCAGCTCGTTCCCACAGCGGCCTGGCCGCGTCTGGATCGCTTCAAGGAGCACAGCATCGAACTACCGCTCGGCGAACTCAAGGCCGGCCCCGCTCGAGAAACCGAACTGAGCACGCTACTCGCGCGCGCGTTGGAGGCTGGCAAGGGCGCGGTGATGATCACGCCCGCCGGCACCGGCGAGGATACGCTGTATTCGACCAAGCGCGCCTGCCCGAGTTGCGCGCGCAGCTTCCCGGAACTCGACCCCCGCCTGTTTTCGTACAATTCCAAGCACGGCTGGTGCCCGCGCTGCTACGGCACCGGCCTGGCGCTCGCCGGCTTCGATGCCGAGCAATCCGGCGAGGAAATCTGGTGGAACGCCTGGTGGGAAGGTGAAACCCGCCCCTGCCCGGCCTGCGCGGGCAGGCGCCTGCGTCCCGAGGCGCTGGCGGTGCGTTTCCAAGACCAATCGATCAGCGCTTATACCGCTTTGCCGGTAGGCGACGCCGACCAGCGGTTTCGCCAACTGAAACTGCGCGGACGCGAAGCCGCCATCGCCCGTGACATTCTCGCTGAGATTCGCGGGCGCTTGGCCTTTCTCGAGCAAGTCGGCCTCGGCTATCTGACCCTGGACCGCGCCGCGCCCACGCTCTCCGGCGGCGAGGCGCAGCGCATCCGGCTCGCCGCGCAGCTCGGCTCCAATCTGCGCGGCGTATGCTATATCCTCGACGAGCCGACCATCGGCCTGCACCCGCGCGACAATCTGATGCTGCTCGATACCCTGGTAAAGCTCAAGGATAAAGGCAATACCGTGGTGGTGGTCGAACACGACGAGGACACGATCCGGAGTGCCGATTTCGTGGTCGATCTCGGCCCGGGCGCCGGCTCCCAAGGCGGCGAAATCGTGGCCGCCGGCGATTTGCCCGCGTTGCTCGCGAATCCGGCTTCGCTGACCGGACGCTTCATGGCCCATCCCTACCCCATCCGCTGCCGGACCGCGTGCGCGCGGATGAGACGCCCCTGGAATCCCTGGTCATTCACGGCGCGCGCCTGCACAATTTACAAGATCTGGACGTCGAGCTTCCGCTTGGCCGGCTCGTGTGCGTCACGGGTGTATCGGGCTCGGGCAAATCCACCCTGGTGCGCAACGTGCTGCACGATAATCTACGCTCGGCGCTGGCGCGCCAGCGCGAAGAACACAATGCCGGCGGCGAGTGGCAGGGCTGCCGCGCGCTCGGCAGCTGGCGGTCGATCGGCCGGGTACTGGAAGTGGATCAGACGCCGATCGGCAAGACGCCGCGCTCGTGCCCGGCGACGTATGTGGAGTTTTTGGGACAACATCCGCCGCTTGTTCGCCGACACTACCGAGGCGCGCATGCGCGGCTACACCTCCAGCCGCTTCTCGTTCAATATTGGCGGTGGGCGCTGCGCGGCGATGTGAAGGCCAGGGCGTGAAGCGTATCGAGATGAGCTTCCTGCCCGACGTGGAAACCCCGTGCGACGCCTGCGCCGGCGCCCGTTTCAATCCGGAGACGCTGGCGGTGAGTTATCGCGGCATGACCATTGCCGAAGTATTAGCGCTCAGCGTGGACGAGGCCGTACCGCTGTTCACGGCCCATCCCGCCATCCACCATGCGCTGCGTCTGTTGCAAGACGTCGGCCTCGGCTATTTGACCCTCGGCCAGCGCAGCCCGGCGTTGTCGGGCGGCGAGGCGCAGCGCATCAAACTGGTCACCGAACTGGCCAAAGCCAGGCCAGCGTTACCGGCGGCGCGCAGCACTGCGCGCCCAGCCAAGATCCAGCATACGCTTTATATTCTCGACGAACAAACGGTCGGCCTGCACATGGCCGATGTCGAAAAGCTGATCCGCGTGTTGCACCGCCTGGTCGCCGCCGGCAATTCGATCATCGTGATCGAGCACAATCTGGATGTCATCGCCGAAGCCGACTGGATCATCGACCTCGGCCCGGAAGGCGGGGCGGACGGTGGCCGGGTCGTCGCGGCCGGTCCACCGGAGCAGTTGGCGCGCAGTCGCGGCGGCTCGCATACGGCCCGGTTTCTGAAAGCGTTCTTGAACGGGCGCCGCCAGCCCGGCGCGGGCACGCGTCAGTCCGGTCGGGCAATGACCGAGTCGCGCACGCTCGACCAGAAATCGAATAGCGTGGGGGTTGCAACGCGGGCGCGGTTTTACCGATATCCTCGGCTGGCGCATGGCCGTTGATGTACACGCCACGCTGGCCGCCCACGATTTCCTGATACAGCTCGGGAGCGCCGCAGGCCAATAGTACAGCCAGTTGCGCGCCGTGATGCCGCCGCGCACCGGATCGCGCGGCGCGTACCCATGTTGCAAACCATCCACTGCTAGCGCGCCGGCGAGCAAGCCGTAGCGCAGCCCAGCCGTTTCGAGAGCCAGGCTATCGGGCTGCAAAGCGGCGAGGATGCGTACGCCTTGGCCATAGGCCAACAACCCCAGGTCACGGCTGGCCATGGGGCCGAACGCACTGACGGGCTGCGCCGGCATATAGCCATTGTAAGCGTTGACGACCAGCACGATTGCCCGGCATCGATGGGGCGCAGCCACGCCGCCAGATCGGTGCTGGCAAGATCGGGCAATGCGCCTGGCGGAACAAACTGAAACCCGCCGCCGGGACTCGTATAGCCATACGTCGAGAGCAGCAGGAACAGGCAGTCATCAGGTGTCGCCGGACTCAGCGACGCAGCCTCGGGAATCGCGTTTTTGCTCTTCAGGAACGGCTTGCCCGGCGAGCAGGCTCAGCACGGTGCGCAAATTGTCCTTGGTCGCGGTAAAGGCTGGACGCCTCTATGCCGGCGTCCAGCGCCAGCAATTCGACACCCACCACTTCGGTGAATTCGGTCGTCGCGCGCAAGCGCTTCTGCAACGCCGAACCCAGCAAGCGCGCGTCATTCACGGCGGATTGCGGCAGCTTGCTGTTGAGCGGAGGGCATCGCTCAGGTTGACGCCATAGCTCTACCAAGCCCGGCGCCGCGCCGCCATGGCCGCAGGCGGCGTAAAGTCTGTTGCGCCACCGCGCTTTCAAGCCATCGCCGTTGACTGCGTAGGCGCTGAACTCGACCGCGCGCGGCGCGAGGTCATGGGGCAGGCCGACCTGAAACGTGTGCATCGCCCGATAGCCGTAACCGGATCGACGGCGATGGCGGCGCCGTTCTCCGGCCAGACCCCGACCAGCGCCCGTCGCGGAACAGATGCAAGTCATGAGCGCTCGCCTCGACCAGGATGTCTTTGCCATCACGCCGAAATCGACGGGCGGGGGCCGACCGCTTGGACGGTGACTCGCACCGTATGCGGATCGCCGGGCACGGTTTCGACGTCGTGTATCGCCACGAGCAGCCTGAACTTCCGGTTGAGATCCTGCAGGGCGCGCACCGGCAGAAGTCTCGCCCGCCAGCACGCGCGCGGCAACAAACGCGGCTCGAAGTAATCGCGTAGAAAGATTTCCAGCGGCAGCGGCGTCAGCGGGTCATCCGCCATGAGCCAGTGCAGCCCGGATACTTCCTGCAGATTGTCGGTGTCGAATCGCCCTTGCGGGTCGAACGCGGCCCAGGATCCGTCCGCAAACCCGACCAACGAACACAATGCATTGCCGATGGCGGCGGGCCGCCGCCCCCCTGAGCCGCGATGACCGTAGTCGGCCCCAGCCGGAACCGACCATAGCTTGATCACGCCGTCGGCGCCGCTGGACGCCAGGTAACGGCCATCGGGCGCGAATGCCAGCGACAACACATCGCTGGCATGACCGGCGAAATCGCGCACGCGCGCGCCGCTGGCGATGTCCCACAGGTGCACGCTGGCGCCGCCGCCGGCCAGGGCATAACGCCCATCCGGTGAAAACGCCACGCTAGTGACGGCCGCGCCATGATCATCGAAGCTGCGCACGCGCGCGCCGCTGGCGACATCCCACACCATCACTTTCTGATCCAATCCGCCCGACAAGGCATAGCGCCCGTCCGGCGAAAACGCCAGCGCGGAAATCCAACCGCCATGCCCGGCGAAGCGCCTCTGTTCCTTGCCGGTCGCCACTAGCCACAGCCGCAGCAGGCGATCGCGCCCACCGGACAAAGCGTAACGGCCATCGGGCGAAAACGCCACGCTATCGATCAGGCCCGATACTCCCTGCGTCAATTTGCTGAATGACCGGACTTCCTGGCCATCGATGACATCCCAAAGGCGTAGTCCGCCCTCGAACGCGGTGGAGGTTTCCTTGAAACTCGCGGATAACGCATAACGGCCATCGGCTGACAACGCAATGGCGGTGGCATCACTGGAGCGCTCCGCGAAAGTGCGGATTTCCTTACCCGTCGCCAGATCCCAAAGCTGCAATGGGTGATCGAAGCCGGCGCCGAGCGCGTAACGGCGGTCGGCGGAAAAAGTGAATACCGATACTTCACCGGCAACCGCCAGCGGTGTACGGGTCAGCACACCGCTGGTCAGGTCCCAACGCTGAATCATACCATCGCCACCCTCGATCAGCAGTTCGCGGCCATCCGGTGTGAATGCGACCGAGTGCGCGGGAAACGTCTGCCCCAACAGCACACGGATACGTTCACGGGTGGAAAAATTCCACAAAATCATGCCGCCTCCCGAACTGCCGGACAGCAGGTAACGGCCGTCAGGCACGACCGCCAGCGATTCGACCAGCCCTTGATGACCGACGAACGCGGCGCGCTCGGTGCCGCTCGCTACTTCAATGAGCCGGATGATCTTGTCTTCGCCGCCAGCCAGCGCGTAGCGGCTGTCCGGCGAAAACGCGACCGCCGTCACCCATTCCGTTTGCCCTCTGAACACCCACACCTCTTTGCCGGTGTCCACTTCCCAAAGGCGCACGGTGTTGTCATGGCCACCGGACACGATGTAACGACCATCGGCTGAAAACGCCGCCGCCGCTACCCAGTCCTGGTGCCCACGCAGTGTTCTGATCTCCATGCCGGTCGCCACCTCCCACAGTTTCAGGGTTTTATCCTGGCTGCCGGACAACGCGTAACGACCATCATCGGAGAACGCGACCGTACTGACGGTCGTAGTATGCCCGGCCAAGGTGCGTATGAGATTGCCGGTTTCGATGTCCCACAACTGCACGGTGTTGGCATCGTTGTAATTCCAGGCGCTGCCGATGATCGCCATGCGCCCACCCGGCGCCAGAGCCAGCGCCGTCACTTCCTTGCCTATCGTGATTTCCCGCACTTGCGCACCGCTTTCGAGATCCCAGAGGTAAAGCGCGTTGGCGCTGGCGGTCAGCGCCTGGCGGCCGGCTTGCGCAAACGCCACCCCGGTCACGACGTTGGGATGGGCGAAGGTCTGGATTTCCCGGCCCGTGGCGATATCCCAGAGCTTGGCGGTTTGGTCGCTGCTGGCCGAGAGCGCCAAACGCCCGTCCGGCGAGACCGTGATCTGATCCACCGAACCCGAATGGCCGGTTTGCACGATCAGGCGCGGCGATTGGGCATGGACCAGCGCGGGCGCGACGATCAGCGCCAGCACCACCATCCGTCTGAACAAAACTAAGATCAGCGCGTCTGCAACCGAGCCGGTATGGAAAATCAATTCATCCCATCCCGTCAGGCGGTCGAGGCAATGGTGTTGGCGATGCCTTGCGGCAGATAGCGCGCGTTGATCTCGGCTTCGACGCGCGGCATGACCTCTTCGGCGACGAGTCTCATCGAGTGCTCGACCAGTTCCGGCGCCAGCAGGCCAAAGTTGTGCAGCATCATCACATGGCGCACGCCAACCTCGTAAAGCCCCAGCATTTTGTCGATCACAGTCGCCACCGAACCGAACAAACCCAGACCGCTCGCTAGGATGTCGTCGTAGGTCTGGCGGCGCGCGTACAATCGGCTGGCGACGTAGCGGTCGAAAGCGGCGGCGGCGCGCCGCCGCGCCTCGGCGTCGGTCGGCGCCACATGGGTATGGAGCATGATGATCGCGTCGCCACGACCAGCCATGCCGGACTCATGAAAACCTCGCTGGTAATCGCTCACCAGCACGCCGATATCGCTGAAGCCGGCGACCGCCGCATACGGCACCGCGAGGATGGGATAGCCTTGTTTACCTATGTGATAAGCGGACTCGGCGCGCAACGCCGCGACGTAGATGGGCGGCAACGGTTTTTGGATCGGCAGGACGTTGATGGCGACGCCGTCGATGCAGTTGAACTGGCCGGTGAAGGTGATGCGTTCGCCCATGAGCGCGCGTTTCACGATGGCGAGATTCTCATCGAAGCGGGCGCGCTTCTCGGCGGGGTCGATGGCGAATCCGGCGAATTCATGCGCCAAATAACCGGAACCCACACCGAGCACCAAGCGTCCGCCCGACAGCACATCCACCATCGCGTAACGCTCGGCCAGCGCCAGCGGATGATGAAACGGCAGTACGGCGATGGCGCTGCCGAGCTTGATACGGGTGGTGATCGCGGCAAGCGCGGCCAGCAGTACCGCGGGGTCTGGCGATACGCCGTATTCATGAAAATGATGTTCGGCGACGAAAAATCCATCGTAGCCCAATGCCTCCGCGAGTTTGGCCTCGGCGCCGACTTGCTGATAAAACTCGGCCACCTCGCGGCCTTGACCGGGATAATGATCCTGCACCGAGAAGATCGAATAACGCATTGTCAACGCTGGATTCAATAATACGTTCATAGGCTGCCTGCGGTCTGCGGAACATCGCCCGGAGCGGGCGTGGCCCCGTTGGAGATGGCGCTCATAGCGAGGGGCCGACGCGGATGACCGACCCGTCGGCAAAGCGCGCAAAGCGAAAACGCTGTAGCCGATGGCCGGGTGGCCGCCCTTGCACGAGCGCAGCCAGTACGCGTCCGGCGCCCGGGCCGATGCCGAATCCGTGACCGCTGAAACCGGTGCCAATAAAAAGTCCGCTGGGCCGCGGTGCGGCGTCGATGACCGGCACCGCATCCGGCATCGTATCGATCATGCCCGCCCAGGCGTCGGTGATCTCGACACCGCGCAGCGCGGGCAGGCGCTCACCGAGGCGGGCTTTGATTCTGGCGGCAACGCCGGGTGCCGGATCCGGGTTCAACACGCGCAACGTCTCGAATGGACTCACCTGATCGGCGGACCCTATTGACGTACGCCACGCGCCGGGCAACCCAGCGGGCGCTGCGAACCGCACACGCAGATGCCGCCACGACGCGCGCAAACTCGGCCAAAACAGGCGCGCGAACCGCAGTGTCTGGGGACCAATGTAGTGTTCGTGATAGTCGCTCAGGGCGAGCGTATACCCGCCATCCTGGCGGCGGCGGAAGGCGAGCTTGCCATCCGCGGCGTTGCCGTTGAACACCAGGGGCGCCGCGCCAGTGCGCACGACGGTGGCGCGCACGCTGAGCTGCGGCAATTCCAGCCCCAGGCTGCGAGCGAACAGGGACGACCAGGCGCCGCCTGCCAACACCACCCGTTCGGCTCGCACCCTGCCGTGCTCGGTGATCACCCCGGCGACTTGCCCGCCGGCGACGTCGAGCGCGCGCACCGCGCAATTCTCGATGATCTTCACCCCCAGCCGGTGAGCCGCGCGCGCCAGCCCCGGCACCGCCTGCCACGGTTCGGCTCTGCCATCGCTCGCCGTGAACAGCCCGCCTAGCCATTGCCCGGGTCGGCATTGAACCAGCGCCTCCACTTCCGCGCGACCCAGCAGGCGGGTGTCGAGCTGATGCTGTTTCGCGATCTCCAGCCATTGGGCATAGTCGGCCATTTTGGCTTCATTTTCCGCGAGGTAGAGCACGCCCGCGCGCGTGAAGCCCAAGTCTTCACCGGTACGCTCGGCCAAGCCGCGCCAGATACGCAGCGACTCCATCATGATCGGCAATTCGTCGGCATCCCGGCCTTGCTGGCGCACCCAACCCCAGTTACGACTGGATTGTTCACCGGCGACCTGGCCTTTTTCGCAGATCAGCACTTTGACACCCTGTTCGGCGAGAAAAAACGCCGTGCAAACGCCGATGACGCCGGCGCCGATGATCACTACATCGACGGCCTCGGGCAGCGCATCGAAAAATTGCCGAGGCGATGCCTCGGTAATGAGGCCAGTGGGTTGCGGGGGGACTCGAGGCGGTGATGTCATCATGTCATTTTAGGTTGGCCGGTGTTATAGCGCAGCGCGATCCGTTTATGCGCCTTGACAGATCGATCCGCCTGTGGATTATCCAAGCTCAGACCCTCCTCCGCCAGACGTAGCCCGAATAATCAACACATGCGCCACCTGATTCTGTATTGCCGCGCGGGCTTTGAAGCCGAATGCGCGGCGGAAATCCAGAGCGAAGCGCGCGCGCGGTTGCGTACCGGCAGGATCGATTACCTGCAAGCAATCGCGGGTTCAGGCTTCGTGGTGGCATCGCTGGACAGTACCGAAGCCTCCCTAACCCTCTGGCAGAAGCTCGATTTCCATACCTTGATTTTCGCCCGCCAGCTTCTGGGTTTCCAGCGGACTGCTGAGCGAGCTACCGGCGCACGACCGCCTGACGCCGTTGCTGGCGGCGGTCAAACTCTTGGCCGCTCGCTTTTCCGATGTATGGCTAGAAACCGCCGATACCAACGCCGCCAAAGAACTTTCCACGTTCTGCCGCAAATTCGCGACACCGCTGCGCAATGCCTTGGAAACCCAAGGGCTGTTGGCGCTGAATGATCCCAGCCTGCCACGCCTGCATTTGTTTTTCCAAGCCTCGACAGCGGTCTACCCGGCGCTGTCCGATCCGGCCCTGGCCGCGCCCTGGCTGATGGGTATTCCCCGCCTGAAACTGGCGCGCGCCGCGCCGAGCCGAGCTGCGCTCAAGCTCGAAGAAGCATTCCACACTTTCTTCGGCCCTGCCGAGCGCAACCGCTGCCTGCGGCCCGGGATGCGCGCGGTAGACCTCGGCGCCGCGCCCGGTGGTTGGACCTGGCTGCTGGCGCAGCACCATCTGCGGGTAACGGCGGTTGACAATGGTGCTTTGCTACCAGAGTTGCTGGAATCGGGGCTGGTCGAGCACATCCGCACCGATGGATTCCGCTATCGCCCGCCGCGGCCCGTTGATTGGATGGTGTGTGATATCGTCGAACAGCCGAGCCGCATCGCCAAACTGGTCAGCGACTGGCTCAGGCGCGACGATTGCCGTTATTGCATCTTCAATCTCAAACTACCGATGAAGAAGCGCTACGAGGAAGTACGGCGCTGTCAGTCGATGATCAGAGAGGGTTGCTGGGAGGCGGGGGACTTTCGTCTGGCGTTCAAACAACTTTACCATGACCGTGCGGAAGTCACGGGTTTTGCCGCCCGCGCATCGGCCTCGGCGCGGCGCGGATGAGACCAAAGCAGCCGGAGCGCTCCGGCTGCGCCAGTCTGTATTAGGTTACAATCAAATACCTAACAGCTTTTTGGCTTGCGCCGCAGCCGCGACGCACTCGGCGTCTTTGCCGGCAGCGAGTTTCTTCTCGGCTTCCGCTCGCAGCTTGGCGAGTGCATCCGCATCGGTAGTGGACAGTTGCGGGTTTTTGGCGAGGGCTTCGTCGATCGCCTTGATATCCGCATCGCATTGACCGGCTGCAAATGCCGGCGCGCTGAATAGAGCTGCCAAAGCAACGATGGCAAACAATGATTTCATACTATTCTCCTCATGACTGTCGTCAATAAGCGAAGCAAACGCTCCGCAGCATAGCTTCTTCAGATTGCGTGCCAATATCATTTATTTATTATTTTTCATTAATTTATTTAAATTCGTCTAAAACAGACGGCAGCAAACTGGAAAAAACTGTGGGGATCTGGGGACAGTTATCCGAGCGATTTCAGCTTTGATTGATAAAACAGTCGATTGCTATGTCCCCAGCAGGCAACACAGGTTGCCGACTACATAGGCCCGATTTCGTCCGGGATATCATAAAAAGTGGGGTGCCGATAGACCTTGCTGTTGGCAGGCTCGAACAACGCTTCTTTGTCACCGGGCGAGCTAGCGACAACATCGGACGATTTTACTACCCAGATGCTTACACCCTCGTTACGCCGCGTATAAGCGTCGCGCGCGTTCTGCATCGCCATCTCGGCGTCGGCGGCGTGCAGGCTGCCGACATGCTTGTGCGCCAATCCGTGCTGGCTGCGGATGAACACCTCCCACAGCGGCCAGTCACGCATGCCGCGGCTCCTTTGGCCTTTCCTCTCCCCGTGGCGAAGGGCCAGGGTGAGAACGCGCGGCTTTTTTCTCGGCGTGCGCGGCAGCCGCTTCCCGCACCCATTGTCCGTCGGCATGGGCTTTGAGGCGGGCGCACAAACGTTCGCGATTACAAGGGCCCTGGCCCCGGACCACGCGATAGAACTCGTCCCAGTCGATGAAGCCATGATCGTAATGGCCACGCGCCTCGTTCCATTGGAGGTCGGGGTCGGGTATGGCAAGGCCGAGAAATTCCGCTTGCGGCACGGTTTGATCGACGAAGCGCTGGCGCAGTTCGTCGTTACTGTTGATCTTGATTTTCCAGCGCATCGACTGCGCGCTGTGTACCGACGCTTCATCCGGCGGGCCGAACATCATCAGGCTCGGCCACCACCAGCGGTTCAAGGCGTCTTGCGCCATGGCTTTCTGCTCGCTGCTGCCGCGCGCGAGCGCGAGCATGAGGTCGTAACCCTGGCGTTGGTGAAAGCTTTCCTCCTTGCAGATCCGCACCATGGCGCGCGCATAGGGGCCGTAGGAACAGCGTTGCAGGGGAATCTGATTCATGATGGCGGCGCCATCGACCAACCAGCCGATCGCGCCGACGTCCGCCCAAGTCAAAGTGGGATAGTTGAAGATGCTGGAATACTTGGCTTTGCCGCTATGCAATTGGTCGATCAGTTGGGCGCGGGAGACGCCAAGCGTTTCCGCCGCACTGTACAAGTAAAGGCCATGCCCGCCTTCGTCCTGGACCTTGGCGAGCAGAATGGCCTTGCGCTTCAAGGTAGGCGCGCGGGTGATCCAATTGCCCTCCGGCAGCATGCCGACGATCTCCGAGTGCGCATGCTGGGATATCTGCCGGATCAAGGTCTGGCGGTACGCTTCCGGCATCCAATCCTTGGCTTCGATCCTGACCTCGCCGTCGAGCCGTGCTTGAAAAGCGCGTTCCGGCTCCGACATTTCTTCCAGCGTTTGCAGTTGATCGACGCCCGTCTTCACCATTTGCGCGTACATGGGCGTTGCCCCCCTCTCTCATCAGCGCTTGCTGAGTTGCTTGAAAGTATCGCAAGCCTGCACGTTGCCTGTGCTCAAGCCGGTGCGAAACCACTGCATGCGCTGCTCGGACGTGCCATGGGTGAAGGATTCGGGCTGTACGCCGCGCCCGGACATCTTCTGCAGGCGGTCATCGCCGACCGCGGCGGCGGCATTCAAACCCTCTTCGATATCGCCCTTTTCCAGGATTTGCCGTGCTTTTTGCGCGTGATTGGCCCATACGCCCGCATAACAATCGGCCTGCAACTCGACCAGCACCGACAGCGCGTTGGCCTGGGCTTCGCTCAAGCGTGAACGCAGTTCGCGCACCTGCTGCTCGGTGCCAAGCAGATTCTGGACATGGTGCCCCACTTCATGCGCCAGCACATAGGCCCGGGCAAAATCACCAGGAGCGCCGAAACGCTGCGTCAATTCGCGGAAAAAACCAAGATCGATATAGACTTTCTGGTCAGCCGGGCAATAAAAAGGCCCCGCCGCCGCCTGCCCCGTGCCGCAGCCGGTCTGCGTGAGGTCGGTGTACAACACCAGCTTGGGTTCTTGATAGCGCTTGCCGGCAGCGGCGAACAGCGCGCCCCAGGTATCCTCGGTGTCGGCCAGTACCACCGACATCATATCGGCTTCCTCGTCGGTAGGCTGAGCGCCCGGCTCACGGGTGGCGTCTGGTAGACTGGTCGGGGCGCCGCCACCACCGATCATACTGATGAGCTGACCCGGATCCTTACCGAGCAAAAGCCCCAAAAGCAGCAATATCACCGTGGCGCCGCCGCCGAGCTTGACGCCGCCGGGCACACCGCCCATGCCGCCGAAACGGCCCCCGCTACCGCGTTCGTCCTCGATATTCTCACTCCGCCTACCTTGTCTCCACAGCATTGCCGCCTCCGATCTCTCTATCAACGGGACTCGCAACCCAGGGTTGGCCAAAATGTCCGCAAGCCAAGCGCTGCGGGCTATCCTGCAAGCTAACGGCGCAACCCTGGAGTGTCAAGCATCATGGCCGCACCAGCTTTACCAATTGCAATCCCTCGTCCATCGTCGAGGTAAACAACACCTCCGGGGCAACCCCCAGGCGTGCGCGCAGCATCGGGAAATCCTCAACCTTGACCATCAGGTATAACTGCCGGTCAGGCGCTTGTTCGAGCGCTTTCACGACTTCATCCATTTCGGTATAGCGAACGATGCGACGCTGTGCATAGTAGATCACCGTGTTCGGCGTCGCTTTCAGAACCGCAAGCCTGGCGTTCGCAGGCACCTGGGCAAGCACGGCTTGCGTCATCTTCTGCGGCGCTTCCCTATCCCCCCATACGGCGGGCGATGGCGCCAGCGCGATGGCGGCACCGGCGAACATGAGTCCCATCGCGACCACGTCGATGAGCGGCTGGCGCGCGCGCAAATCGGCTGCCATCATCGTCGGCACGAAAATTCCGGTGATGACGACCAACGCGAGGAGCACGCGGCCCACGCCCGCATCCGGTTGGGTAAGCAACCAGAGTGCGCCCGCAACCAGTAACCCCCAATGCACTGGCAGAATCCATTTTCGCCACCACGGCGCGGGATCTCCGCTGGCTCGAAATAAAGACACGGCGCTGGCCGCCAGCAACAAGCACATCGGCGCCAGCGCCGGCAGCAAGTAAAACCAACGCAAGCGCCCAAGGCACAGAATCAGCGCCGGCACGATGATCAGAAGTCCCAACAACCGCGCAGGGGTCACGCCCGGCTTGCGCCACGGCGCCAACACCGCGCCAGGCAACAACACCAACCACGGCAGGATCTGCTGGAGTGGGCGATAGAGATAATAAAGCGTCGGCGGCCAAATCGGCCGAAGTTCGGAGCCGGACAGTTGCGAACCACGCAGCCCCGCCCCGCCCAAGCGAAGATGCAACGCCCACCACCAGGGCACGCATAACACCGCGATGATGGCAAACCCAGACAGTGGTCGCAGGATGCGCGCAATCCGGGCCCACAACAGGCGCTGGGTGCGCAGAAAAATCACCATCGCGGCAAGCAACATGAGCGGCAACTGTGGCCCTTTGGTCATGGTAGCCAGCGCGAACGCCAGCCACATCGACCATGCCGACCAGCGCTGGCGGCGGCTCTGGTCATCGGCCTGCCAGGCATTGATGAACGCAGCGATCCCCGCCGTGCAGAAAAAGCTATAAAGCATTTCCGGACGGGCATTGTGGGTGTACATCAGGAATCCCGCCGAGGAGGCCATGATCAGCCCGGCCAACCACGCCGTTTGGCGGTCGTACAAGCGCACGCCGATGTAAAGCGTGAGCAACACCATGCCGAGGCCGCCGAGCACCGACGGCGCCCGTGCGTGCCAGCCCTGGATATGCGCAAGATCACCCGTGAGCCAGGCCGCCGCCGCCGCCAACCAGTAATTGAGCGGCGGTTTATTGAGGCGCGGTTGGCCATTGAAATAGGGCACGATCCAGTCGCCGCGGTCATGCATTTCCTGGGCGCTCTCGGCCACGAACACTTCGTGATCGTCGAGCGGTAAATGGACGACATCCACGACTGCCACCAGGGTTGCCAGTATCAACAACAGCAGCACAGCGACTCGCCAGTGGCGCTGGTCGCTCAACAGGGGCGTGTCCGCGGAATGGATCGGTAGCAATATGCTCATGCGTGGATGGGTTTCGGTCGGGAAAATAGGCTATTGATTCAACGCTTGCGCCAGCGCCAACGGTGAATCGATGTCGAGGAGAACGCCTGCATCGTTCATCTCGACTTCACACACCAGGTCAGCGTGTTCGCCGAGCAGGTGCTTGGCGCCGGCATCGCCCGCGATTTCGCGCATCTCGGCGAAAAAGCGCCGGGCCCACAGCACCGGGTTGCCGCGTTTGCCGGCGCTGGTCGGCACGCAGATCGCGCGCCCCTCCACTGGGTCGAAGGCCGCGATCAGGCGGTTGATCTGCTGCGGCAGTACGCGCGGCATATCGCCCAGGCATACCAACACTGCGTCGATGGCGTCCGGCAAGGCTGCAAGCCCAGCGCGCAACGAGGTGCTGATGCCTTCGGCATAGGCGGGGTTATGGACGAACGCAACGCGCTCCCGATAAGGCGCGAGCGCTGCTTCGACACGCTCACGCTGATGGCCGGTGACCACCGTCACCGATTCCACTTGCGCCGCCAGCAGGTTGTGCACGGTCCTCGCCACCATCGGCGCGCCGTCGATCTCGACCAACAGCTTATTGGCCGGCCCCATGCGCCGCGACTGGCCGCCGGCCAATACCAAGGCGGCGACCCGCGGCGCGCGCGCGGTGACTTTTTCTGCATTTCCTTCGCCGCCGGCGCGCGGCGTCGGACGGCTGGCGATTTCCTTCAACAGCCCTCCTACGCCCATCCGCATGATGTCCTGGCGACCGACCTCGATCCCCGCCAGCAGCCGTTGCAGCACCATGTCGAAGCCGTTGAACTTGGGCGAGCGCGCGCAGCCCGGCAGGCCGAGCACCGGCACGCCGCCGCTGCGCCCGAGCAGCAATAGCTGGCCGGGGTCCACCGGCATGCCATAGTGCAGGACTTCGCCGCCGGAATCCGCGATGGCGGCGGGGAGTACATCGCGGCGATCGACGATCGCCGAGGCGCCGACGATCATGACGAGTTCCGCGCCGGCTTCCAGCAATTGCCGAATCGCCGCCGCCACCGCGTGTTGCTCGTGGTCGCAGCGCAGCTCGCGTAGCAGGTGGGCGTCGAGCGCCTCGAGGCGGGCGCGCAGCACTTCGGTGGTCTTGTCGAGGATGCTCTCTTTCAGCCCCACCAGCCGAGTCTGGATCACGCCCACGTGCTTGCGGCTGAATTCGGCCACCCGGATGGCGACGCCGTGCGCGCGGGCGATCGCTTCGCAGGTTTCGAGGGCGGCACGCTTGACGGCGAACGGGATGATCTTGATGGTCGCCACCATCTCCTTGCGCCCCACGACCGCGAAAGGCTCAAGCGTCGCCACCGTGAGCGCTTCATCGACGAGGTTGATGCGATCCAGGCGCTCGCGGTCGATGAGCAACAACCCCGAATGCAACGCGAACAAATTGCAGCGTCCGGTGAACGGCGCGCTCGCTTCGAGCCCGTCACCGCACAGCGCGCGCGCCAAGCGCTCGGCGGCCTGATCCTCGCCGATGTCGTCGGCGTCGAGGCGAGCGGCGATGACTTCGCTGGATCCCGCCGCGTGTAACACCTCGACATCGGCGTCACTCAACACACGGCCTTTCTTGAAGCGCTGCCCGCCCATCTTGACGCTATGTGCGAGAATGGCGCCAGTGGCTTCGCTGACGGGGATGGGGCCGAATTTCATGCCGGCTCCGCGTGCAAAACCTGCACCACCTGCGCGAGGATGGCGAGCGCGATCTCGGCGGGCGACTCGGCGCCGATGTCGAGGCCGATGGGCGCGTGGATGCGCGCGATCTCGGCGTCCGTGAAGCCGGCTTCCTTGAGGCGGGCAACCCGCCCGGCGTGGGTCTTGCGGCTGCCCAATGAACCGACGTAAAACGCTTGCGAACGCAGCGCCACATGCAGCGCCGGGTCATCGAGCTTGGGGTCGTGGGTGAGCGTCACCACCGCCGTGCGGCGGTCGGGCGCGAGCCTGCGCATGGCGTCGTCCGGCCATTCATCGGTAATCTCGACGTCGGGAAAGCGGGTTTCCGAAGTCCAGGCGCGGCGCGGGTCGATGACGATCACCTGATAGCCCGCACTGCGCGCCATCGGCACCAACGCTTGGGCGATGTGCACCGCGCCGACGATGATCAGCCTGAGCGGGGTATTGAACACTTCCACGAAGGCTTTGCCCGCGGCGCTTTCGGCCACCGCGCTGCGATCCTCGCGCAGCAAGCGCCGCGCGGCGTCGGCGAGATCCACTGGCAGATCGCCGGCAACGGTGTGCGGATACACCAACCATTGCGCGCCGGATTCGAGCAGGGTGACGAGCGCGACCGAACGCTTGGCGGCGCGGTCAGCCAACAATTGCCGGAACAGTTCGCGTTTCATTCGACGCGCTCGACGTAGACCTGGACCTTGCCCCCGCACGCGAGGCCCACTTCCCAGGCCATTTCGTTGCTCACGCCGAAATCCAGCAGGCGCGGCGCGCCATCTTGCATGGTCTTCAGCGCCTCCTGAATCACCGCGCCCTCGATGCCGCCCGACACCGAGCCGACGAAGTCACTGGCGTCATTGACGGCGAGGTGGCTGGCCGACCGGGCGCGGCGACGACCCCCAGGTGTTGACCACGGTGGCGAGCGCCACCTGCCTGCCCTGCTCGCGCCACGCGACGGCGGTTTGCAGGATATCGTCGGCATTCAATGCAGCATTTGTAGCCATTGGCTGACTCCTTCTTCACGGCGCGGACCAGACCGATTCAAGGCCGCACCCAGTTCGCTGAGACTGTTGAGATTATGGGCTGAGCGCAGTTCATCGACGTGCGGCAGAATGGCGCGCGCGCCCTGCGCGCGCGGCTGAAACCCTTCGTAACGCAACAAGGGATTCAGCCAAATGAGGCGGCGGCAGGACTTGTGCAGGCGCTCCATTTCGTCGGCGAGGCGATCCGCGCCCTCGCGATCGAGGCCATCGGAGATGAACAACACCACCGCGCCTTGCGCCAGCACGCGCCGCGACCAGTAGCGGTTGAAATCATGCAGGCAACGGCCGATGGTGGTGCCGCCGGACCAGTCCTCCACGGCTTCCGCGACCTTTTCCAGCGCTTCATCGACATCCTTGTAGCGCAACTGGCGGGTGACATTGGTGAGCCGTGTGCCGAACACAAACGTGTAAACACGGTCGCGGTCATTGGTGACGGCGTGGGCGAAATGCAGCAACATGCGCGAGTAGCGGCTCATCGAACCAGAGATGTCGCAGAGCAGCACCAGCGGCGGATGGCGGCGGCGGCGCAGCTTGCGCACCAGTGGAATACTGTCGCCGCCGCTGCGCAGACCGTTGCGGAGCGTAGCGCGCAAATCCACGCGCTCGCCCCTTTGGCTGACGCGAAAACGCCGCGTCGGCACCGCTTCCAGACCGAGGCTGAGATGCTTTAGAAGCTGCTTGGCCTGCGCCAATTCTTCCCGAGACATCTTCTCGAAGTCTTTGTTCTGCAACAATTCTCGGCTCGACCAGGTGAGCGTGGCGTCGATCTCGATTTCGGTCTCTTGCTGCGGCTCCTCGCCCTGGCCCTGGCCCGGATGCAAGGCCTCGGCGAGCCTGCGCATCATCTCCGGTGCTTCGTCCTCGGGGATGGGCGCTTTCATTTCTGGCAATACCAGCGCCAACATGCGTTCGAGCAAACGCGGATTGCGCCAGAATACGTGGAACGCCTGGTCGAACAATTCGCGCTGGTCACGGCGGTTGACGAATACCGCGTGCAAAGTCCAGTAAAAATCCGCGCGGTTGGTGATGCCGACCGCGCGCAAAGCGGCAATAGCATCCAGCACCTTGCCCGGCCCTACCGGCATACCGGCGGCGCGCAACACCCGCGCGAAATGGACGATGTTGGCGGCGAGCTTGCCGCCCGCCGCGGCGCTAGAGGAACTCATTTCCGCGCGGCTGCCAGTTCCTGCTGGATCTGGCCGAGGATGCGCGCCGCCTCCGAGCCCTGGATCTTGGCGATATCGTCTTGGTATTTGAGGAGCGCGCCGAGGGTATTGCTGATCACTTCCGGGCTCAGGCTCAGCACGTCGAGCTGCATCAGTGCGTGGGTCCAGTCGATGGTCTCGGCTACGCCCGGCAGCTTGAACAAATCCATCTCGCGCAGCTTGTGCACGAACGCCACCACCTGGCGGCTCAGTTCGGCGTCGGCGCCGGGCGCTTTGACGCGCAGGATTTCCAGTTCGCGCTCGGCGCTGGGATAATCGACCCAGTAGTAGAAACAGCGGCGCTTCAGCGCGTCGTGGATTTCGCGGGTGCGGTTGGAGGTGATGACGACGATGGGCGGCTCGTGGGCTTTGATCGTGCCGATCTCGGGAATGGTGATTTGGTAATCCGACAGCACCTCCAGGAGATAAGCCTCGAACGGTTCGTCGGTGCGATCCAGCTCGTCGATGAGCAGCACCGGCGCGCCGCCGGCGTGCGGCTTCAGCGCTTGCAGGAGCGGGCGTTCGATCAGGTATTCCGCGGCGTAAATGCCGGCGCCCAACTGGTCGCGCGAGGTCTTGCCCTCGGCTTCGGCCATGCGGATGGCGATCATCTGGCGCGGATAATTCCATTCATAAACCGCATTGGCGATGTCCAACCCTTCGTAGCATTGCAGGCGCAACAGATCGCGTTGCAGGGTGCGGGCCAACACTTTGGCGATTTCGGTCTTGCCGACCCCGGCCTCGCCCTCCAGAAACAGCGGCCGGTTGAGTTTGAGCGCGAGGAAAACAGCGGTGGCGAGGCTGCGGTCGCCGACATAATCGCCGGCCGCTAGCAATTGCAGGGTGTCATCGACGGATTGGGGTAGTTTCACGAAACGTTCCAAATGGATAGAGAAATGGCGCACGGCGTCACAGTCATTTCATTATACCCCATGCTGGCGGATGTATTCGTACATCACGATCGATGCCGCCACGCTCACGTTCAAGCTTTGCACCTGCCCGAACTGGGGTATGGCGAGGCTTTGCAGGGCTGGGAATTCAGCCTTGGTGAAGCTGAAACCGAACTGTTCATGGCCGAAAATGAACGCGCTCTTCGCGGGCAGTGCCGCGCGCATGAGCAGATCGCCGTTGCTCGGATCGAGCATGAACAGGGTATAGCCGCGCGCCAGCAAATCCTCATAAGTGCTGGCGAAGATCTTGTGGAACTTGGCGGGCACTGCTTTGAACGAGCCCATCGCCGGCGCCGGGTCGAAGAAATCAACGCCGATCAGGTGGATTTCGCGCGCGCCGAAGGCATCCGCGCTGCGGAAGATCTTGCCGATGTTATAACCGGCCTTGAGGTGATCGAGGACGATGACGAATTCATGCTTGCCTGGCGTGGCCAGTAGATTGAGGTTGCGATGGCGGCGAAACAGCCACAGCGCCTGGGCTTGTTTGGTTCGAAAACTGCGGTCGTGTTTATTCATGGCGCGCGACTTGACACCCCCAGAACCAACTCCCGATACTGCGACGCATTGCTTGACGATTCCACCAACGCCCCCATTATGATGGCGTATCAGTTATAACCCACGGACACGACATGGCCAACTCGCAATTCGTATATGATGTCACCGCTGAAAATTTCGAAGCGCGGATCCTCAACGCCTCGTTCCAAACGCCCGTATTCGTCGATTTCTGGGCGCCTTGGTGCGGCCCGTGCCGGATGCTGTCGCCGGTTCTCGACAAACTCGCCGACGAATATGCCGGCAAGTTTACGGTCGCCAAGATCAACACCGACGATGAACAGATGCTGGCGATGCAGTTCGGCATCCGCAGCATCCCGAACGTCAAGATCTTCAAGGATGGCAAGCTCGTCGATGAATTCGTCGGCGCCCAGCCCGAAGGCGTGATCCGCCAGCTCATCGATCGCCACGCCGGCAAGCCCAAGGATAACCTGCGCGATCAGGCGGCGGCGACGCTGGCCAGCGGCAATCCCGCGCGCGCCGCGCAGCTCTTGCAGCAAGCAGTGGATGCCGAACCCGACAACGCTGAACTCAAAGTCGATCTGGCCGATGCCTTGCTGCGTGCGGGTTCGATCAAACAAGTCCAGCAAATACTGGACGATCTGCCGGCCAACATCCGCGAGGGCGACGCCGCCAAAACCCTCGCCGCCCGCCTGGAATTCGCCAGCGCCGCCGCCGATGCGCCGGATACCGCGAGCCTGGCTCGGCAAGTCGCCAGCGCCCCCGATGACCTGCAAGCGCGGTATCTGCTCGGCGTACGCAGGCTGGTCGCGGGCGACTATGAAGCTGGCCTCGACCAGTTCTTCGAGGTCATGAAACGCGACCGCAAGTTCGAGGACGACCTCGGGCGCAAGAGTCTGGTGGCAGCATTCAAGATCATCGACGATCCGGAACTCATCAACCGCTATCGGCAGCGGATGACCGCGTTTCTGTTCTGATCCTTCCATGCCAGCGCTACTCGAAATCGCCGGCATCGGCAAGCGCTTCGGTACGATTACCGCACTGGATGAGGTCAGTTTTACCGTCGATACCGGCGAGGTCGTGGCATTGCTGGGCGACAACGGCGCTGGCAAATCGACGCTGGTCAAGATCATCTCCGGCAGTCTCACCCCCGATGCCGGCCAGCTATTCTTCGACGGCCGGCCCATCCAGCTACAAAGACCGGTCGACGCCAAAGCACTCGGCATCGAGACCGTGTACCAAGATTTGTCGCTATGCCTGAACGTCGATGTCGTCGCCAACTTTTTCATGGGTCGCGAGCGCTGCCGCCGCGTACTCGGCGTCAAGGTATTGCAGGAACGCGAAATGGAGGCCGAAACCGCGCAAGCGCTGGCCGACATCGGCGCCAAGATTCCCCATTTGCGTACCAATGTCGAGCATTTGTCCGGCGGTCAGCGCCAAGCCATCGAACTATGCCGCTTCGTGCACTGGGGCGGACGGCTGGTGCTGCTCGACGAGCCGTTCGCCGCGCTCGGCGTCGAGCAAACCCGCCGCGGCCTCGAATTGATCGAGCGCGTCAAGCAGCGCGGTTGCGCGCTGATCGTGATTACCCATAATCTGTTACACGCATTCCAGGTCGCCGACCGTGTGGTCGTGCTACGCAATGGTCGGATTACCGGCAGCCTATCGGCAGCCGCCACCAGCCCCGAAGAGGTCGTGGCGATGATCACCGGCGATCTGGCTTTGCGCCGCGCATGACGATTTTTCACCAACAAATTCAACAAGAGGAGAAACACATCGTGCCCATCATTCTCAGACAACTCCGTGGGTGGGTGGCTAGCGCCGCTTTGCTGTTGATCGCCGCGCTACCCACGATGGCGTTCGCCCAGAGCAAGGGCACCATCGTGTATCTGGTGCCAACCCTGCTCGATGAATTCCAAACCGAATCGGTGAAATCCATCGAGGGCACGTTCAAGTCCATCGGCTACGAGGTGAAAACGCTGGACGGCCAGAACCGTTCCGATGTGCAACTCAACCAGCTCGACGACACCATTCTGCTGAAACCCAAGGCCATCATCCTGGCCGCTGTGGATTTCGACTCGGTGACGCCGGGCATCGAGAAAGCGCGCGCCGCCGGCATTCCGGTGATGATCTTCGACCGCCAGATCAAGAGCACCATGACCGACCTCACTTCGGTCGCCGGCACCGTGGAGATCGGCCAGATCGCCGCCAAGGAGATCGCGCGTCTGCTCAAGGAACGGCATGGCGCGGTCAAGGGCAAAGTGCTGCAAATATTGGGCGATCCAGGAGACTCTTATACCCTCGACATCCAGCAAGGCTTCGAGACCGACATGAAAGCGTTTACCGATGTGCAGATCGTCAGCAAGCCGGCGATGCAGTGGGAAGCCTCCAACGCCGGCAACATCGCCGAGGATCAACTGCTGGTCAACCCCGACATCGATCTCATTTTTGTCCACGCCGCCCATCTCGCAGTGCCGGTAGTGGCGGTGCTGGAAGCCAAGGGCAAGAAGCCGGGTGAAGTAATGTTGGTCAGTTCCAACGGCGCACCCGTGGGGCTGGACTTGATCCGCAAGGGTTGGGAACAAGTCGAGGTCGAACAGCCTCTGTACGCGCAGGTGTATGGACTCGCCATGTTCGCCGACAAAGTCGTCAACAAGCAGGAACTCAAAGCCGGCACCTATGACGTGCTGGGCTTGCCTTCCACGCTCAGCCGGGAACAATGGGGCTGGAATCTGAAGATCCCCGGGGCTGCGATCACCAAGAACACCGTCGACAAAACCCAGTATTGGGGCAACCTGAAAGCGCCTACCGATCCAGTCGCAACGGTGAAATAGCCATTGCTCGGCGCCTTCCCCGCGCCAACAGGGAGGGCGTCGTCAACCTCGGCAGAGGGACCGCTCCATCAACCGCCGCACCGCCGCCATTTTTCTGTTGGACCATTTGGTCTGGTTCATTCTGTTGATCGCATTGGCGATTTTTTCGCTCACCATTGATCAATTCTTCCAGCCTGGGATTTTTGTCAATATTCTGCGGCAAGCCACGTTCGTCGGCATCCTAGCGGTCAGCTTGTCGCTGGTCATCATCGCCGGCCACCTAGATTTGTCGGTGGAATCGACGATGGCCCTGGCCGCCATGCTGTCCGCCATCCTGGTCGCCAAGAGCGGCGCCGGCTGGGGACTGGAGATGAATGCTTTTCTTACCTTGCCGCTGGCGTTGGCGGTCGGCGCCTTGGTGGGCTTCTGCAATGGGTTTCTCACGGTAAGACTCAAGCTCAGCGCTTTCATCGTCACGCTCGCCACCTATATCGGCGTGCGCGGCGTGAGCCTCATCTTGTCCGAGGGCCGCTCGGTATACGGCTTACCCGATCCATTCCGTAAGATCGCCAGCATCGAGATCCTGGGCCTACCTTTACTGGTGATTTTCCTGATCGCGATTTATTTTTTATTCCACTTTGTGCTGACCCGTACGCCGTTCGGGCGTTACGTTTACCTCATCGGTGGCAATCCGAGCGCGCCGTTTCGCGCCGGCATTCCAGTGAACCGCATCCTGATCTGGCTGTTCATCATCGCCGGGATCCTCGCCGCTTTCGCGGGTTGGCTGCTCGCCGCGCGCACCAACGGCGCCACCGCCAACCTGGGCTTAGGCATGCTGTTCGAAGCCTTCGCGGCGGTGGTGATCGGTGGCGTTAGCCTGCAGGGTGGGACGGGGCGCTTGAGCGGTGTGTTCGCGGGCGTTCTGTTGCTGAGCGCCATCGACACTGCCATCAACGTGATGGGCATGGCGCCGCATTATGTGCAGGTCATCCGTGGCGCGCTGGTGCTGGCGGCGGTACTGCTGGACTCGGTGAAAATCCAACTGCGCAGGCGCTATCTCTAGCTCGACTGCACAGCCAGCGCGGCATCGCGCAACGTTGCCAGTACCCGTTCGAATGAAGGCGGCAAGGGCGCCTGCAAGGCAATCTCCGCACCCGTGGGGCTACGCACCACCAAGGAACGCGCGTGCAGCATGAGGCGCGGATAGCGCGCTTGCAACGCTTTGTCGCCATAACGCGCATCGCCCGCGATGGGATGGCCGATGCTGTAGCAATGCACGCGAATCTGATGACGCCGGCCGGTCTCGGGCCATACCGCCAGCACGCTATGCAGCGGCAAGCGCTCGATCACCTGGAACCGCGTCAAACTGGGTTTGCCTCGGCGCTCATCGATGCCCATTCGCCCGGAACTGAATGGACGCAAAGGCTTGTCGATCACGCCGCCGTCTCGTTCACAGCGGCCATGCACGACCGCTACATACGTTTTCGATACGGTTCGCGCGCTGAACTGATCGTTCAAATAGCGGTGTGCGCCGGCGTTCTTGGCGAACAACATCACGCCGCTCACATCCTTGTCCAGGCGGTGTACGACAAAGAGTTTATGCGGATAATGGGCCGCCAAGATGTCCAGCAAACTGGGCTCTTTGGCGTAGCCGGGGATCGTCGCAATGCCTTCGGGCTTGTTGATCGCGACCATATCGTCATCCTGATAAAGCGTGATCGCCCCTACCCCCTCGAATTGCAAAACGCCCATCTGATGAAATCAAGGCAAAACAGCGCTCAATCCACGCGATAAAGAGATAGGATTAAGGATGGGATATGGCTTTCCCTATGCCGCAATAGCATGTTTCCGCCTTGCTCAAACCTCGCTAGAGATCGTCTTTATAGCGCAACGCCTTGCCGGTTTAGCCGTCGCTTTTTATTTCCAGGTCCTCCAATTCTTTGCCCTGTTGCAATAGCTGAGCCATCCAGCCCGGACGCTTGCCTCGCCCAGTCCAGGTCTGCTCCGGCTGCGCGGGATTCTGGTATTTTGCTTGGCCTTTACTACCGCTATGGCGAATCACTTCTTCGACGGACATCCCGATGCCCGCCGCGAGTTCCTTCATTTGCGACAAGGTTTTCTTAACCTCGACTCGCTGTCTTTTCGCGAGTTCTCGTTCCACATCTTTAGCCAATTCGCGCAATTCCGCGACCGATAGCTTTTCCAGATTGACTTTTGCCATGCTTCCCCCGCCGATATAGAGTTTGAAAACGAAGAACAATACAGATTTAATAATATATTATCAATGAAAGTGACTATTTTGCGATAGGAGTTTCTACTGCTCGCCCAACCACTGCCGCTCGCGTTCTCCATTGCCCGTGCGAGGGTCGATGATCCACCGGCTTTAAGTTACATCGCCGCCGTATTCACGCGCCAGATCGCAAAATTGAGCGCGGTGGCAAATCCTACCCACAAAGCGTACGGTACGAATAAAAGCGCGGCTATATGGCTCACAGGCCAGGCGAGAATGATGAACAGCACGATGGCTATCAGCATCGCGATGCTGTCGATCAGCGCCACGGCGGGCCTCTCGAGGCCAAAAAATAGATATGACCACAAGCCATTCAGCACCAATTGCGCCCCCCACACCAGCAAGGGCAGACTCAAGCGCCCGCCGGTATTCCGCCAGATCAGCCAACCCGCGATGGCGATACCGATATAAAGAATCGTCCAGGCCGGCCCAAACAAACCATTGGGCGGCGTCCAGGCCGGTTTTGACAAAGCCGCATACCAAGCCCCCGGCATGAACTGCGAGCCAAACAAAGCGGCCCCACAACCAGCATGAAGAAAACGAGCAAAGCGCACGACGGTAGCTTACCCCTTCATGGTTATCCAGGTTTTTTGGCAGATCACACGACCGCGCGCTGCGCCGCGCACCCCGTCGTGAACGCCGCCTCTCCACCAACACGCCCTGCCTGGCAAGCGCGCTGATTTCCGCTTCGCTGAATCCGTGCTCACTGGCACGGCGCGGCCATCGACGCCGAGCACCCAGGAGGCTTGGCGCGCACCTCGCCGGGAGTGCGTGAAAACGATCGGGATACCGGTGCGATAATCATCCAGTTCGACCGCCATCTGCCGATGCAGCGTATGGGGATGGCGCATCACTTGGGCGGCGTCGAGCACCGGCCCAGCCGGTACACCGGCTTGCAGCAACTGCTCGCAAACCGCCGCACCATCGACAGCGGCTAACGCGGCCTCCAATTCGGCGGTCAACGCTGCGCGGTTGGCGACCCGGTCTTGATTGTGCAGAAAGCGCGGATCCGTGCCGAGTTCCGGGCGCTCCAGGATGCCGCACAAACGCTGGAAGGCCCGATCATTGCCGGCGCCGATGAAGATCGCGCCGGTCTTGGTGCGGAAACGGTCGTAGGGGCTGATATTGGGATGGGCGTTGCCGGTGAGGCCAGGCACTTTCCCCGACAAAAAGTAATTGATCACGAAGGGATGCATCAGCGAGACGGCGCAGTCGTAGAGCGTCATGTCGATGAACTGGCCCTGGCCCGACCGGCTCCGCTCCAGAAGCGCCATCAGTATCGCAACGGCGGAATAAAGCCCGGTGCCCATATCGACCATCGCTACGCCCACGCGGGTGGGGCCCGATTCCGGCGCGCCGTTGACGCTGAACCAGCCCGCCATGGCTTGGACGATGGCGTCGTAACCGGGATAGCCGCCGAGCGGTCCATCGCTGCCATAGCCGCTGATCCGGCAATGAATCAAGCGCGGAAAGCGCGCCTTGAGCACAGCCTCGTAGCCGAGACCCCAACGCTCCAAGGTGCCGGGTTTCAAATTGTCGATCAGTACATCGGCATCCTCGAGCAGTCGTAACAACACCTCACAACCTTGCGGCGTGCCGAAATCCAATGCGATGGAGCGCTTGTTGCGATTGATGCCGATGAAATACGAAGCATCACCTTCATGAAATGGCGGCCCCCAATCGCGTACTTCATCACCCTGCGGCGGCTCGACTTTGATGACGGCCGCGCCATGATCGGCGAGTATCTGCGTACAGTAAGGGCCACCCAATACGCGGGTCAAATCGATGACTTTGATTCCGGCTAGCGCGCCGGCGGCTATGGCCATAGACATAACAGGAAATCCCGTACTCCAAAGGGTTGAGAGCTGAACTCGCGGCGCCAACGGCTGGCGGCAGAACTGCATCCACGCTGCGACTGACCGCGTAATACTCGATCAGCGCGCGGGAACTCTTGCTGATTGAGGCCAGTCAAGTCAATATTCACCGCCGAAAAGGCCTAGTATTCCCTTTGCAAAACCCTTGGCGCATCCAATAATGGTTTTGTAGCGCATTATAGAGTGTATCTGGTGAACACAGGATTTATATCCAATGGAGGCACTGTCATGATCAACCCCGTCCCCACCCTGTCCCAAGGGATAAAAGCATTGTTTTTCCTGGCCCTGGCCCTGGCGTTTGGCTGGGCTGCCTGGGCCGAAGACACCGTCAACATCGATGAGAAAGGCGTGGCCATCAGCGGCTATGATCCAGTCGCGTTTTTCAAGCAAGGCCGGGCCATGCGCGGCGACGCCAGCTTGAGCGCCAACCACAATGGCGTCACCTATTATTTCGCCAATGCGGATGATCGGGTCACGTTTCTGGCGAACCCGAACAAATTCGCACCCCAATACGGCGGCTTTTGTGCATTCAACGCCGCCAAGGGCAAAAAAGTCGCAAGCGATCCGGAAAACTTCAAACTCGTCAACGGCAAGCTGTATTTGACCGCCAGCGCCGAGGGTATGAAAGCCTTTTCCAGCAGCTTGCCGAGCTACATTAGCAAAGCCGACGAAATCTGGGCGCGCATCAAGGACAAGAAATCGTCCGAGCTATGACGGCCTGACGGCGCGCCTGCCCCGACCCTCAGGGTCGGACGGCGCCGGTTGCGGGTGCGCCGGCGGGCGGAACGAGGTCGGGGACGGGAAAAATCAGCGGCATATCATGCGGCAATACCACCGCTTTCACGCCCGGCGATAGTTTTTCGATATACCGATAAGTCAGTAGCGCCTGTTTACCCTCTAGCGCGCTGCTGACCAGCTTGAGCGCCTCGGCTTCGGCTTGGGCTTGAATCAAGCGCGCACGCGCCTGGGCTTCGGCCTTGATGGCGATCGCTTCCGCCTCGGCTTTGGAGATGATCCCGATTTTGTTTGCCTGCCCTTGCGCGAGCTTTTCGATTTGGCGTGCTTCGTATTGTTTTTGCGTCTCACCCTGCAAGGCGACCTGCTTGGTCTCGACGGCACGCGCATAATCGGCGGAAAAATCGATGTTGCGGATCAGGACTTCCTTGACGACAAGCCCGTTCTCGCGGGCGATCTCTTTCAATTTAGCGTCGAGCAGCGCCTCCAATTCGGTGCGTTTGACGCTATTGACCTCATCGACGGTGAAATGGGCGGCTTGGCTACGCACCAGGCTGCGCGTCGCTGGGCGCAGCAGTTCCTCGGCGTACCGATCTTGCCAGTCGATGTGCAGTGGCACCACCCGCGCGGGATCGATATGGAAGATGATCGAGATGTCGATCTTGACTTCCTGACTGTCCTTAGTGCGCACCACGATGGCGTCGCTGCCGATGCGTTCGCCCTCCAAGGGCGTGTTCGACATCGTATAGGTCTGCCAAGAGATGGGATAACGCACCACTGTTTCGGCCAATGGCACCACGAAATGCAGTCCGGATTCGAGCGCTTGCGGCCTGATGCCGCCCGCGCTGATCAGCGACACGACGACCCCTACTTGCTCAGGTAAAATGAACACCAGGCTCAGCTTTAGCAGCGTCAACATCAACAATAAGCCAAGCGGTGTCAGTAGTTTATATGAAGTGATGAGGCGCAAAGCCGCGCCCAGGCCACGCCGGCGCAACGCGTACCAAAAACCGAGCGCCAAGCCGAGCGGGAGCAACACCCACGCGGCTTTGATCAGAAAATCGAGCGTGTCATGCAGCATGGGCATAACGTTGCCTCAGCCGACCGCGCGTAACTTGCTCATTGCTGCGGAACAGGCGCGGGGCTGGCGACCGGCGCCGGCTGATCCAGCGCGTGCGGGCCAGCCACCGCCGCCGGCGCGGCGTTCACCGGCGTGGGCTTGTCCATTACCGCCGGCGTGAGATCGACAGGCACCGCTGGGGCCGCGGCCTCGCCCTGTTTTGCCATGTTTGCCTGATGATGCGGCTCGTCGTTGAGTTCAGGCATTGGCAGTATCATGGGAGCATTGCTCGGCAGCAGCATCGCTTTGATATTCGGCGATAGCTTGTCGATATAGCGGAAGGTCAGCAGATCAGGACGGTTTTGCAGGGACGCGCCGATGAGATTCAGGGATTCCGCGTCGGCGCGCGCCCTCACGATACGCGCCGTGGCCTCGGCCTCCGCCTGGATGAGCAGGGCATCCGCGTCGGCGCGCGCCTTGATGCGGATTTTCTCCGCGTCGCCATTGGCGAGGTTGGCGGTTTGCTTAGCCCGGTAAGCCGCTTCGGTCACACCCTGCAATGCGGTCTGTTTTTGCTCCACCGATTGCGCATACTCGTTCGAGAACGTGATATTGCGCAACAGGATATTCTCCGGCACCAACCCGCCGCCCGCCGCTGCCGCCGCCTCCTTGATCATTTCGTTGAGCGTTTGCTCGAACAACTGGCGTTTCTGGCTATTGATCTCATCGACGGTATATTTCGCCGCTTCGCGCCGCACCGCCGCCCGTAGCGCCGGGCGGATATACTCTTCGATATAGCGATTCTGCCAGCGAATATGCAGCGTGATGACCTGTTCCGGATCGATATGGAAAAGCGAGGTCACATCGATGATGACCAACTGCCCGTCGGCGGTGCGCGCCTTGATCGCATCATCACCCAACTGATCGCCCTCCATCTCGCGCCCGGACATGGTGTAGGACTGCCAGACGATGGGATAACGCACGACTTGCTCGGCGAGCGGCACGATCAGGTGCAATCCCGACTTCAAGGGCTGCTCGCGAATCCCCTTGGGCGCCAGCAACGACACCACGACGCCGACTTCGGTGGGATTGATGAACACCAAGCTGGCGCTCGCTACGCTGACCGCGATCAGGATCAACAGGGGTGCCAATAAACGCCGCGAAAACAAGCGGCGCAACGCGACCAAGATTCCGTTGCGCCGCCCGACCACCCATAGATAGGCAAGCCAACCGAGCGCCAGCAGGAGCCATAAAACAGGGACCAAGAAGTCCAGCACATTGCGTAAAATCATGGGTGTGCAATCACCATCAACGTTGATGCCCGATTGAGAACACAGCGCAGCGCGAGCCGCAGATTTTCGGGATCCAGCGCCGCGAAGCTTTCGTCTAGCACGATCAAATCGGCGCGCTGCAATAAGGTGCGCGCAATGTAAAGGCGGCTGCGTTCGCCGTGCGAGAGCCGCCATCCGCTCTCACCCACCATTTGCTGCAATCCCGCCGGCATGCGTTCGAGCAGATCACCTAGCCCCAATTCTCGGCAAATCTGCTCGGCCTCCTCCAGATCGGCGCGTGTCGGGGGCCAGCGCCTGCCCATGAGGAGATTGAAAGCCAGGGTTTCCGCCAACACATGATTTTCGTGAAACTGCGGTGCGGCCACTACCCGTTGCCGCCAATCCGCACTGCCGAGAGTCTGCCAGTCCAGGCCATGCAGTAACAATAACCCCGAGGTCGGCGTCCGCAATCCGGTGAACAGCGCCGCCAGCGTCGATTTGCCGCCTCCAGACGCGCCTTCGAGCAATAAGCGATCGCCGCTAAAAATGCGTAAATCGACGCCGCGTAGCACCGGCTGCCCATAGTCACGGTAACGAAACACCAACTCTCTTGCAATCAACAGCGGCTGAGCGGGCACGCCAACCGGTGCCTGTGCGTCCACTAAGGCCGCCGTGCCCTTGCTCTGTTTGGCGCGCGTCGCGGCATGAAATAGCGGCGCGATCTGACGCCAAGCGTTGAGCACCCCGACCACGCTTTGCATGCCATTGGTCAGATTCGTCAAGCCACGCCCCGCCAGCATGATCCCGCCAAGGCTTATAGCGATGGACGTGGGATTGGCGGCGGTTGTGAATAGCGCATGCGCCATGCCGGCCAGACCGAGCACCGACCATACCCGAGTGACCAATGCACTCAACTGGATCGCCGATGCATCCATCTGGTCCGACAGTTGAATGTACTGGGCCAGCGTTTGATCCTCGTCATCATGAAAATGACGCGGATCGGCTTGCGCAAGACGCGTTCTATGACCCACCATGCGTTCGATCAATGCGTTGATCATGTAACGATGCGCACGCCGCCATTCCTGACTGCGGTTCGCGTACCGCCAGCCGAGCGCGATGGTGATCCCCAACCAGACGATGAGGAGCAAGGCATGCGGCAGGCCGCCCGCACCCAACGCCAGAATGGCCGCCGCCGCAGCGAGTTCAACGACCGCGATCAGCGCCGTGAAGCCTCCACCCAGCGCCAAGGTCTCCAGCGTCTGCGCTTCCAGCACCCGCCCCAAAAATTGGCCCACGCCCTGGTGGCGCACCTCCTCGCTGTTGAGATGCAAAGACCCGAACAGCAGGCGCTGTTTGAATAACCGCCCGATGGCAACCGCCAGCCTGCTCTGAGTCCACGTCACCAGCACATCGAACGGAATGCTGGTGAACAGCACCAGGCACCAGGCCAACAACCATACCCGATCGAAGTGGCCGGCCAATGCACCGCGCGCGATCAACCACCACCCCAAAATTTGCAGCCCCTGCTGAAGTGCATGGGCGCCGAGCAGCACCAGCATCCGTAGTGGAATGCGCGCATGCTTGAGTTGTAGCCAGAAATTCGCCGAGGGCGGCATGCGCAAAAGCCATGCTCCAGTGATCGGATAAGCGCCCAATTGTTCGCTGACGATGAACGCTTGCGCGCACGCGCGCCGAAACTCCGGGATGCCCACCCCATCCAGGAGTGCGGAAACGCGTTCTCGCACCGGCTCGGCGATGTTGCGGGTGAAGGCCGCGCTCAGCACCCCGGGGCTCACCCGTTGATTCTTATGATCCGGCCTTATCAGGGTAATTCCCCTAAAGCCGCCCTTGAGCACGAGCACTACGCGGACACCCGACTCGCCATCCAGCATCAGCACGGCGGGTCCGGCATGGGTCAGCATGTGCTCGACCTCGCCAAATGACACCGACACCGCCTCGACCTCCAAACCCCACTG
>JAXMFZ010000018.1:0-69156 GCA_046347515.1 Gammaproteobacteria bacterium
TTTCTCGGTCTCATGGACTTTTCTACGCGCATCCGAGGTGATCTCGGTGATGATCTTCAAGCCTTCGGCGTCGAACACGTTGTCGGTTTTGAAGAATTCCTTGCTGGTCTGCTCTAGCGTCACGATCGTGACTTCTTCCAGGTTGAGGCCGTTGGCCTGAAAGCTCTGGGCGACGTTTTCCTTGATGTTTTGCGCGAAACCATTGCGGTTCTCGTGCAATTCGCTGAGGGTCTTGGTGGCGGCATAAGTGCGCAGCGCGCTGACCACTTTGGCCTCCAGGAGATTGCGGACTTTGTCGGCGTCGAAGGTTTTCTCGCCCAGGCTGCGGCTCGCGGTGAGCACGTCCGCCTCGCTATGGCCGACGTGGGCGTAAAGCTCGGTCGTCACATCGATGCGAATCTTGTCGGCGGTCAGAATCGCGTCCTCGCGCGCGCGTCGCACGATGAGTTTGATGGTCTCCAGCGACACCCAAGTCACCTCATGGAATACCGGCAACACCAGCGCGCCCCGCCCCAAACAGACCTTGGTACCCATCAGACCGGTGCGCACGAACGCCATATTGGTGGGCGAGCGCTTGTAGACCCAGATCGAGATGATGTACAGGATCGCGACGAGGACGATCAGCAAGATGACTAAAGTGATGATGGTTTCCATGGCGTAGAGCGGAGATTTTGTTATCGTGGGGTGTAGCTTAGCCCTTCAGGGTTGGCTGTTCAAATCGAGAGAGCTACCAAACCAAGCTGCCGTGCTCGACCGTATGCCTTAATCATCGTATTATTATCGTATGAATAAGCAAGCGCTGTCTGTGACCCTTAATCCCGAGAATCTCCTGTGGCTCAGAGCGCAGGCGATTGCGCGGGGCTGCCGCAGCATCAGCGAACTATTGGATCATCTGATTCGCGAGGCCCGAACCGCCGACCGGGGACGATCCGCATCGATACGATCGGTCGTAGGCACCGTTCAAATCGCTGAATCCGATCCGGATCTCAGGTCTGCTGATCAAGCGGTGAGGGCTTTTTTTTCTGACGCGTTGAATGCTCCTCTTGCCAAGACGGGCGGCAACCAACGCAGCAGCGAGAAACAGCCTGGCACGGCGACGACACTGAAACATGCCTGATGCCGCTGCCGTCACTGATACCCATCCGCTGCTATTCCATGTCACCGCCAATAAGCGCTTGGGGAAACGGGCCGCAGCTCATTTCCACGCTTGTGAGCAAGGTTTAGCGCTCACTTATATACCCGTGGTCGTCATGTGGGAGATGAGTATTCTCACGCAGATCGGACGAATCGACCTGGGACGCCCGTTACAGGCGTTTTTTAGCGATCTCTTCAGCAATCCTGCTTATCAGCCGTTGGCTTTGACCGCAGAGCAGATCTATCTGGCGGATGTCGCGCGCCCCAATCACGACCCATTCGATGCGCTCATCTGCGCCGCCGCTCGCAGCATCGGGTTGCCGCTTCTTTCGCGCGATGGCGACATCCATGACTCTGGTCTCGTGAAAGTGCTTTGGTAAGAAGACGATGCGTAATGGCATTGGCGTTATCTTATTGGTTTTGGCTGGCCTGCTGAACGGGTCGAGAATTTCGGCCTCGGAATTGCCGCCACCCGCTTTCAATCCCAAAACCTACCAGTCGCTATCCGGCGAATTCTCCTTGGCCGTAGATCCCAGTTTGATCTATGGTCAAGGCCAGGGGACATATCGCCTGACTCGACGCGGAAAACTGATTTGGTCGGCGACACATCCTTTCACGCTGTGGAATGCAGCCGTCGGCAACGATGGCGTAGTGGCCGGTTACGCCTATCTTCATGGTGAGAGCGGTTATCCACCGCCGGAAGATATCAACAAAGAAGTCCGCTCCGATGACTATTTCCATCTCGTCATTTTCGACCCCAGGGGCGCACTTCGCCTCAATGAAGCTATCAAGCGCGAAGCCAGCCGAATTTTACACGCAGGACCCATTCCTCATGCCGACGGGCTGTTCATCGATGAAGACAATGATCGATTCGTCATCCGCATTACCGATCCTGATCTCACAGGGCCCAACACGTGGCGGGTATACCACCTTTCAACCGGAGAGCGGCTCAACGATATCAAGCCAGAAGAGCATTTAGGCGCAGCGGGTCAGTATGTGAGTGAGCTCGGCGCCTGCCCCATTCGTGGCACCCCGCTGACGCTCGTCAACTGGATGGTGACTCCCAATCAGCCAGGCTATACCACACCAAGCGGAAAATTTACGCTGATCGATTTGCAAGGACATCCGGTGTGGGGGATCGATCTGCATCGAGATTACGGAGGCGTTGATGAAAAATCCGAGTGGCGGCTACGCAGCTATCTTTGGGAACACAGCGCGATTTTGTCTTGTAATGAATACCGCCGCTTTAGCATGTGGCATGTAGCCGCCGGCCACCGGGTGAATTTTCAGGTCAAACATCAGCCTGCAACGCCAATGGAATGGGAAGTGATTGAAGTTTCTCGCTCTGACTACGGCGATGCTCGGCTCATCGACAACGCCGAACCCGAATACTCCACCATCCAACTGCAATATCGCGGCGCGATTAGGCTACACGCCCGAACCCCGGCACCCCAAGCTATTCATGACATCGGCGATTTCAACTTCGACGGCGAAGGCCGCATTGGGTTTATCCGTTCCGAACGTGACGAGACGTATGCCTTCGTACTGGTTCAAGCCGATGGTCAAGTGGTCCGTGAACTGCCTCTCAAAAAGATCGAGCACAAAGAACATCAACGCCCAATAGCAACTTGGCTCACAAATGACCAATGGCTCATCATTTATCCCCACTATGGCGTTGACGCCACCTCCCCTGCTTGGAAGCTCGATGTCGAATCGGGCCGCCAGGTAGCTTTCGAAGCGCTAGCCATACCCACGGCGAAAACCGTTGTTGGTACAGGCGATGGCGGATTCATCGTGCTCGCCGTGCGGCAGTTCGCCAATACGGCGGATCAAGATGAACTGATCGCCTTTGATGCCGGCGGCAAGCTACGCTGGCGGATAGAGCGAGACTACGAGCAGGAATCGATGCTGTTTAGCCCCGAAGCTATCGCGGTCACCGAGGATGGGCAGACGGCGATTCTGGACAATATCCGCAAGAATATCCAATTGTTTGACCGGCAAGGGCACTATCGACGCTCGTTGGATCTCGCAAAGGCGTTCGGTCAGCCGCCCAATTACCCTTCCGACATCGCCGTCGCTAGCGGCGGCGATATCATCGTCCATGACTTCAACGGCTCGCCGTCCATCTGGCGGCTAAATGGCGATGGTATTGTACAGGCCAAACTGACACCCCGATTTAACGACGGACGCATTGTCGGGCTTCAAGGAGGCGTTAAAGCGGCGCCCGACGGCCGGCTCTGGGCAAACAATGGGGAATTGCTGCTGCGTTTGACGGATGATGGGATCGTGGATCGGGTATTGGGTCGCGCGCCACAAGCCGAAATACTCGATGAGGTCGTGGACCTGGCAGTGGACCAGCGCGGTTACTTTTATGCTATTTCCAAACAGACCGGCATCGTCCATACTTTTGATCAAAAGGGAAAATTTCGACACCGCACGCAGCCCTTGCCCATCGACCATGTCAGCACTGCATTGGGCTCAGGCATTACCGTCGCCGGCGATGGCAGCATTCACGTAAAAGGCGTTACTCTCGACGTGCCAGGCTACCTCGGTTTCGACTCTAAGGGGCATCGCATCGGGATCGAAAAATTTGCCCGCGCTGAGGACGCTTTCCTCGAAAAATGGTATTTCAAACCTACCAATCGTGAACGATGGGTTGTGGGCTATGACAAATTGCGCCTCATCGACACCGATGGTAAGTTGATCCGCCTGCTTGAGCGGCGCCCCAACCACGAATGGCTTGGATATATCGACAGCGCCGCCGTAGCACAGGACGGCTCCATCGCCGTCGTCAGCCGCACCGCAGCGAGCGGATTCAACCCGGCGATCAGTCTCTTTGACCCGCAAGGAGAGCCAATCCACACTATCCCCCTGCCCTTTGCAGAAATGATCTACGAGATGGCATTCAACGGGCAATACATCGTTCTACTGCGGAAGTCCGGCTTGTTCATCGTTGACAAAACAGGAAGCACGATCCGGCGCTTCGTTCCCAAGGCAAAGGTCGAAGAACCCTATTGGCATTTGTTTTTCTCGCCTGACAAGCGTGAGCTTTGGATCTCTGAAAGCAACGATCCGACTCGGATTCAGCGCTATGAACTGCCATCGCTCCGGCGCTTTTCGGGTAAGTAAAAGCGCATCCTGCCTGCTCGTCGTTTCAATCTGCCACCCGCTCACCGAAATCGAACAGCGGCAGCGCCTTGCGTTTGCGCTTCAAATCCTCGCGCAACTCGCCGGTCGCGGCGCCATCGACCTTGAGCGGCGAACCGCCGAGCACCACTCCATAGTCGGCGCGCGCCGCTGCCAACGAAACTAGCTTGCGCGCCACGTCGTTGCGCACCCGGCGCGGATCGCGCTCCAGCGGATCGCCCCAGCCGCCGCCGCTAGCGCTACGAAAAATGATGCGGTCCCCATTTTGCACTGTTACCTGCTCGACCTTGGAGGCCAAGGCGACGCGGCTGCCATCCACTCGCAGCAGCCACTTTTCGGAACGGGCGCCGGGTTTGCCGCCGCGTATGCCCCAAGGCCGGGAGCGCTCGCGATCATCGTGGATGGAGACTTCGCCCGGCGCCAGTAGACAGTACACTTTTTCGATGCCATTGCCGCCCCGGTGGCGCCCAGCGCCGCCGCTGTCGGCGATCACACCCTGGCGCTCGACGATGATGGGATAATCGCGCTCCAGGGTTTCGGTCGGGATATTCTCCAGGAGCGGCCACCAAGAATGGCCGTCCAGCCCATCGCCAATCGCCCGCCCCGGCAGGCCGCCGTGAAGGATTTCCAGCAGTTGGAACGGACGGCCGTGGCGATCGACACCGGTATACAGGAAATGCGGGCTGGCGCCGTAGCCAGCGGCGCTGGTAAACGCCGATGCGGTCTTAGCCAGCGCGCCGCCGAGCACATCAAACTGGCGCGTCAACACGGCGGAGCCGCCGCCGAGCGCGGCCGGAAACCGCGGTTGCAACAGCGATGCTGGCGGCAGGGTAACGTGGATCAGGTCGTAGAAGCCGGCGTTGAACGGGGTTTCGGGGGCGAACGCCATGATCAAGTAAGCGCCGATGCACAGCTTGGCCAAGTCTTCGTGGAGATAACAATTGATCGGCCCCGGCGCTTGCGGGGCGGTGCCGGTCCAGTCGAAATATCCATGCTCGCCTTCGCGCCATAGGGTGAGCTTGAGTGGGAATGGGCCGTTGCCGCGGCCGTCGCTGTCTACGCTGTCTTCGAACCACTGCGGCTCTTCGGGCAAATGCGCGACGATGATGTCGTGCACGGCGCGCCGCGTGCGCTCCAACAGCGCGGCGCACGCCTCCCGGTAAAGCGCTACCCCGAAGCGCGCGCAGAGATCGATGACATAACGCTCGCCGACACGGCAACCAGCGACGAGCGCCAGCAGATCGGTGTGATTCCTCTCCGGCGTGCGGGTATTGCGCAAAATGAGATCCAGCGCCGCCTGATTGAGCACACCACCCGCGTAGAGCTTGACCGGTGGAATGCACAACCCTTCGGCGAATATGGACGTAGCGGTAGTTGCCATGCCAGCCGGCGCTATGCCACCTACATCCAGCAGGCGCCCCGTCATCGCGCTGAAACCGATCCGCTCGGCCCCGGCGAAGACCGGCACCAGCACCAGCCAGTCATTGGCTTGACCCAGCGCGCCACCGCCGGCGTAGGGATCGCTCTGCAAAATGACATCGCCAGGGTCGAGCTCCAAACGGCACGCGCGCAACAGCGCCGCGACCGACGCAGCGCAGTGGCCTGCGATCATGCGCCCTTGGGCGTCGGCAAGCAGCGGCGCCGCGGCATGTTGTTCGCGGATGAGCAGCGATGACGCGGAGCGCGTCGACACGGTATGCATCTCCTGGCACGCGCGCCTGAGCGCGTGATCGATCAAATCCAGGGTGAGCGCGTCGACGACGCCAGCCGTTTGCGGCACTGACGGTGGGGTGCGCGCCGCTGGCCGGGGCGGCGCCTGCTCCGTGTTCGGCGGCAGCGGGGTTGGCGTGGCGGGCGCTGCCGGCGGCGGCCGCTGCCGCAAATCGAGCGACCCCAGCGCCTGTTGTTGAACAGCGAAGATCTTGTCGAACTGTTCTTGATTGGCTTTCAGCAAATCGTCCAGGGTCAAGGATGGGTTCATGGCCGTGCCGCAATGCCTTGGTGGGTCCTGAAACCGTCCGGCGTGATGAGGATATTGAGGTACTCATCCACCTCAGCGACGTGGCGCGGATGAATGACCGTCGTTGCCCCCTTCTGCACGACGATGGCCGGCCCGCTAACGCGGTTGCCGGCGGCTAAGAGAGCGCGGTCATAGATATTGGCGGCGACGAAGCCGCCGTCGAAGTAGGCCCGGCTCTGCTCGATCATGGCGCGGCTGGGGTCGCTGCCAGCTTTTGGCTGTTTCGGCGCTTCGGGCTTGCGCATCCGGCCAATACCGAGCGCGCGCAGATTTATGATCTCCACCGATGCATCCCGCTTGAAGCCGTTGCGTCGCTGGTGAGCGTCGTCGAATGCCGCGCGCAAGTCCAGCAAACCGCCATAAGCCAAAGCCTCCGGCGCGATCGGCAGCGCCAGTTCATCGCCCTGGTGGTGGTAGCGGAGATCAGCCTCGAAGCGAATCTGGCGATCGGCCTCGGTGATGCCCGCGGCGGCCAGCCAAGCGTCGGCCTCACACCCCAAGCGTGTCAGGATTTCCGTGACTTGACCCGGATCGGTATCGGCGAGTGTGTGCGCGTAAGCCTGCTCGAATTCATTTTGCAGATCCGCATGCAGCAATCCCATCGCGGACAGCATCTCCGCCGCGGGCGGCACGATCACCGGATAGCAGCCGACCAATAAAGCCACGGCGTTCGCATGCAGAGGGCCCGCGCCGCCACCGGCCAGCAGTGCGTAAGCGCGCGGGTCCAGCCCCTGCTGCACGGCCGCTAGGCGCAACACGCGCTGCAGAGTTTGGTGGACGCCGGCGAGGATGCCGTGCGCTGCTTGATACACATCCATGCCGAGCGCCTGGCCGATCCTGGCAATGGCGGCTTCCGCTGCTTGCGCATCCAGTTCCATCTCGCCGCCCAGCAAGCGGGCCGGCAGTCGCCCTAGCACCAGGTTGGCGTCGGTCACGGTGGGCTCCACCCCGCCGCGCCCGAAGCAGGCCGGCCCCGGCAGCGCGCCCACGTTGCGCGGCCCGACCTGCAAAACGCCGCCGGCTGTTACCTCGGCGATGGAGCCGCCGCCCGCGGCCACGCAGTACGCCTCCACCGCAGGCAGTTCAATGGTATAAGCGCCGATTCGAGTGGCCGGTAACGGCACCGTCTTGCCATCGCGAATCAGGGAAACGGCGGTCGTCGTGCCGCCCATATCGCAACCGAGCGCATTCGGGTAACCCGCCAAACGCGCGTAAACGGCCGCGCCCGCGACCCCGGCGGCGGCGCTGGACAATAGCGCGTGAACCGGTGCTTGCGCCGCCCGACTGGCGCTCATCGAACCGCCATCGGAGCGCAGCACCTGGATGCGTGGGCGGAGCCGCATGTCGCTCAGCTTCTCCTCGAGAGGACCAAGGTAGCGGCGCATGGCGGGACACAGGTAAGCGTTCATCGCCGCCGCCAGAGTGCGTTCATATTCGCGGCTACGCGGCGACAGATCAGACGCCAAGGAAACCGGGACGGCCGTCTTGGCGCCGGCCTCCTCGGCCAGTTCCCGCAGCCGGCGCTCATGCGCGGGATTGGCGCAGGAATGCAGCAAGGATACGGCGATGGATTCAACCCCGGCGGCGAGCAGTTGCTGGACGGCGCCGCGCGCTTGGGTTTCATCCAGCGTTTGCCGAACCTCGCCCTGCGCATCCATGCGTTCGGTGATGCCGAGCGTATGCTCGAGGTCAGCCAACGCCCGCGCTCTGCGCATCGCCATCCAGCCTGCCAGCGGCGCGGGCGTATGGGAGCGCGCAAGGTGCAGCACCTGCTCGAAATGTTCGGTGGTGAGCAGACCAACCTTAGCGCCTTTTTGTTCAAGAATGAGATTGGCGGGCACGGTGGTGCTGTACAGCACACGCGCGATCGCAGCCGGCGCGACGCCGGATTGCGGCAATAAGCGTTGCAACCCGGTCACAATAGCCTGCGATGGATCCTGCGGCGTGGACAGGGTTTTGACCCAATGCAGTTTGCCGGTGCTGTCATCGCAAAGCAGCAGATCCGTGAATGTACCGCCGACGTCGATACCAAGTCGGCAGCTCATGATAGGCACGCATTAGACATGGGTGTGCCGATTCTGTTATTAATTCTAGAAATGCCCGCATCATATTCAGAGTTCAGCGATATGGCAAATGACACTAGCCCATGGACCCGTCCGCGCTTTTGGATCATTCTGATCGGTATTGCCATTTTATTGATTTTTTTATACTTCTATCAGCCGTTTGAACGCTATTTGGTCGCCAATGTCCCGAAGATCCGGTTCTCCAATATCCTATTCTGGTTTACATCGCTGGTGGGGGTGCTGGGTTACGCGCTCGCCCATGGCCAGGCGTTTCGGCGCCACATCGTAGGCGGCGTCACCGAACTCCAGGTACAGGCTTTGGTATTCGACACTTTGCAGATCGCCATCATGACTTCGGTGATTTTTACCGCCGGCGCGACTTTGCAAGGCATCGTGATGCTGAGCGAGCAGATGATAAACCGCGGGCCGATTTTCGATGGCGCATTCGGTGAAAAACTGCTCGCCATCATTCTTCTGGTGATCCTGGTAATTCTATTTTATCTGCTGCACCAGGCCGTGCGTGGATTCCGTCAGGGCTGGCATCCGCGCCGCTTGCCGCCCCGCGCGCCGGGTGCGGGCGGGTAGATCAAGTCGGCGTCATGAGGTAAGGGCGACCCGCCAGTCGCCCCTACTTGCCTTCCCCCTTCAAGTAAAAACTACCTGTATAGCGAGTTAGCATTTACTTCAGCGCGGTGCGCTCGATCATTACAGTAGTCCACTTGATGTGGCTGCGACGAAACCAACCCGCCCACTTCATTTCATTTTCGTCACTTCGGGAGAAAACCATGGGCGAGCTGTACGATAGGGCCGCGGCTCTGGACAAGGCCATTGCCGATCGCTGGAAAAAGCGGACAAAAGAGAATCTCCAACATAAACTTGGATCTGATGACGTCGATTTCATCTTAGGCCCGGTATTCAAGGGAAGAATCACTGAAAAGCAGGGACAAGCCTTGGTTGAGATCCTAGCGGATAGTCGATTCACACCAACTGGGCTGGCTCGGATTCGGCGCATGGTCACCAAAGCCAAGGAAGCGGATAACCTCAATCTGGTGCCCATGGTCACGGAAGCCGACCTCATGCCGTATCTGAAAGCGTTAAGCCAAGACGTGGTCAGCCGCATCCTGTTCAAGAGTCCGGGCACGGGGATCACTTATGCGCCCTTCGACTACCTCCTCATCCGTGATCTGATCTCCACAGGTCGCATTCCGGTATTCGAAGCCAGGGTTGGCGGCCTCTCCAGGGCCCAGCTTGACGCCGCCGCCGTGTACAACACGACCTCGGAACGCATCGTGATGTACGAGCATAATGCCAGCAATCAAGTGGCCCGCACCGCGACGTCGTTCACGAGGCGACGCACGCTATTCAGGATTGGCGCGATCTGCCCAGCCTGATTCATCACGAGGAAACCGACGCTTACATCGCCGAGTCCGTCGTCGAACAAGTTCTCCAGCGCACGGTGCTTGGCATAGATGATGACCCGGTGACGGTGGCCGCGCAGTTTGTGATGCAAAAACAGGCTGACGAGAGCAATGAAGCCTGGCGGAAAGCCTACCAACGCGCCGTCGACGAGACCGCAAAATCCGTCAAAAAGCCTGGCTTGCGGAGTACCGTAGAAACCAAGGGAAGACGCCAAAACGAACTCTATGAGCAACTCCTGTCAGCGGTGAAGACCAGTGAGATGATTCGGGAGTCCATGCATAAATCGACCGCTGAGTGGAAGAAGGCCATGCAAGGGATAAAGCTGCCCAGTCCGGGCGGGTGAACTCCCCCGCCTCGTCCTCGCTAGACCCGAACGGCTGGGTACAGCCGTCGCTGAGATTTACGCCTGCGCTTCGACCCATTGCTCGCGCGGGCAGCGACGGCGGAAATCGTCGGCGATTTCGTCGAACGTGCAAAAGCGCACCCCGGGATGTTTGACGATGTGCGCGAAGATGCGCTCCAGCATCAACAGCACCTGCGGACGGCCCGACACATCCGGGTGTATGGTCAGGGTGAACACCGCGTAATCGTATTCGCGGTACACCCAATCGAACTGGTTGCGCCACAATTCCTCGATGTCGCTCGGCTTCATGAAGCCGTGGCTATTGGGCGCGGACTTGATGAACATCATCGGCGGCAAATCGTCCAGATACCAACTCCCTGGAATATCGATCAGATCGGTGTAATGGCCGCGCACCAGCGGCTTCATCCAGTCGCGTGGATTTTTCGAATAATCGATCTTGGTCCAGGAATCGCCGACGCGCACATAGAACGGGTGGAAATCATCGTTCATCAGGCTGTGATCGTATTTGATGCCTTTTTTCAGCAGCAACTCGTTGGTGACCGCGCTGAATTCCCACCAGGGCGCGACGTAGCCGGTCGGGCGGCGCCCGGAAACCCGTTGGATCAGCTCTATGCACTTGTCCATCACCGCTTCTTCCTGGACCGGGGTCATGGCGATGGGGTTCTCGTGCGAGTAGCCGTGCATGCCGATCTCGTGGCCCGCCGCTACCACCATCTCGGTCTGGCGTGGAAAGGTTTCGATGGAATGGCCGGGAATGAACCACGTCGTCTTGATGCCGAAACGGTCGAACAGCTTGACCAGGCGCGGCGTGCCGATCTCGCCGGCGAACAAGCCGCGCGAGATATCGCAGGGTGAATCCTCACCGCCGTAGGAGCCGAGCCAGCCGGCGACGGCGTCGACATCGACGCCGAACGCGCACAGGATTTCCTTGCCGCCGGGCGCGCGCGGTTGCAGGCGCGGCCCGCTATGGCCCGGCTGCGCCGCTGGAGCGCCCCCGCCCGCGTCCGCCGATGCGGGCAACAAGGGCCGTGGACGATAGCCTGGGCCGAGGGTGGAACGGGGTTTGGGCTCATCAGTCATGGCGGATCTCCGGGTTCAGCGGGGTCGGATAACATTATCCGTATTGTGTATAGATAGAAGCCCCGGCGCGCGAAATCAAGCGCATGATGCTTGTCATTTGCACACGGATCGGCTAGATACAGAGCTATCATCCCGACCGAGAGACTACCCATGAACGATTGGCGCGGAAAAACGCTTGCCGAGTATCAACAGAAAGGGTTTGCCGGGCGTTCGGGATTCGGGGCGCGGCCCGCGTTGCTGATCGTGGATTTCATCAACGGCTTCACCGACCCCAAGTCGCCCTTGGGCGGCGATTTCACGCCCGAGTTGGAGGTCACCCAGCGGCTGCTGGATGCGTTCCGCCATGCCCGCCTTCCGATTGCCTACACCACCATCGCCTATGAACCGGATCTACGCGACGGCGGATTATTCGTCAAAAAGGTCCCGTCATTGGCGATCCTGCAAAAGGGCTCCCGGCAGGTCGAAATCGACCGCCGCATCCGCCCGCGTTTCGACGAATACATCGCCGAGAAAAAATTCGCCAGCGCGTTTTTCGGCACTGAGTTGGACGGTTATCTGAAGGGGCTGGGGGTCGATACGATCGTCATGACCGGCTGCACCACCAGCGGCTGCATCCGCGCCTCGGCCATCGATTCCATGCAGTACGGCTATCACACCGTGGTGGTGAGCGACGGCGTGGGCGACCGCGCGCAAGGGCCACATGAGGCCAATTTGTTCGACATCGACGCCAAGTATGGCGATGTCATGCCGGCGCAAGCGGCGCTCGATTATCTGAGCACTGGCGTCGACCGCGACGACCAGCGCGGCTATCCGGCCTTTCAGCGCTGGTGGAACGCCGACTCGCAAGCGAGATGAGCATGGCGGCGGATCGTCCGGGAGAATTGGCGAGCGCTTTCGACGCGCTGCTGGAGGGAAATCGCCGGAAATTGGACAAGCTCATCGGCGCTAGTCCAGGGCGACCGGCGCGCTCGCCCAGCGGAGCCCGGCCAGCACCCGAAGCCGGCGCGACGACGCGGATCGAAGGCACGGTTGACGGTATCCCGTTCGTAGCGCGCTTGGTCGCGCCTCGTTCAGGCGCGGAATAGCCGTGGGTCCGCCATCGAAAACACCCGCCGTCAGCGCCCGCTGGTATGAAATCGCGCTGGCGGCGGGGCTATTGATCGGCTTGCTGGTCATCGTCATCGTGCAGTTGGTAGAACGCGTCACCGGCACGCCGGCAGAGGGCTTGGGCGCGGGATGGCGAAATGACCCGAAAGCCGCGGCGTTCCTAGTGATCCTGGCGATCCTGGCGGGTATCGGCCTGCTCGCTTTCTTGATCTTGTTGGTGACTCGCCTGCCTAAACCCACCACAGCGCGCGCGGTGGAGGCGCAAACCGCGCCAGTCGCAGCGCCCATCGGCATGCGCGTGCTCGGACTGGCGTTATTAGCAATCGCCATTCTGCTCATGGGCTGGCTCTATCTGCCGCCCGCGCAACAGTACGAACTGATGCTACGCCTGATTTATCCGGCGAGTTTTGCGGTTGGGTTGGTCTTGCTGTTCGACAAAGCCACGCGCGGCTGGAATCCCAAAAGCGCCAAAGCAAACGCGCGCGAATGGCTCTACTGTGATGCGCTCCTGCTCCTGCTGCTGCTCGGCTTCGTGAACCTGTCGCGTTCGGCGGCGGCGGAATCTTACCGCGCGTTTTTCTGGGATGTCGCGCATGTGGCGCTGTTTTTCTTCGCGTTCTGGCTCGTCGACCGCAAGCTGACTCGCTACCGCTTTCTGGCGGCACAAGTGTATTTACTGCTGCTGCCCTTGCTATTGCTGATCTGGCGAGCGGTGCAGGGCATTCCGCAATCCGGCTCTTGGTCGGAAACGATTTGGCCGTTTTTCTTTCTGGCCCTGATCGCTGCGTTGCTGGAGATCATCGCCTTGGCGGCCGCACACGATGTGGAAAACCGGGCGCTATCCGTGCTTAAAGATGTGATCTTCATGGTCCTCTATGCGATCCTGCTGATCGTTGCGATCCCGAAGGCGGGGTGATGCACGTGGACTTGCAAAATGTCACTTCTACAACTTTTTGTCGATAAATTGATCTGTAGAACAGCCGGCACTACATGAGATAATGTAAAAATGTCCAATACTGCTGATACCACTACATCAACCATTCAGGGACTATTGTTTGCCGATGTTGCTGATATACAGCAAACCGAATGGCACGGCAAATCATTGTCCGGTACCAAATGGAGTATCTATCAAGGCTCGTCGGATCAGGTTCTCGCCCGACTACTAGAATCCTACGTCAACTGCGTCATTACATCTCCTCCATATTACTGGCTTCGCGACTATGGAGTCGATGGGCAAATAGGGCTTGAGGAAACAGTTGAGGAATATGTGCGTTCCATCGCTGGTGTGATGGATGCTGTCAAGCGCGTGCTGCGGCCTGATGGTGTTTTGTTCTTAAACCTTGGCGACACTTACTACTCAGGCAAGGGTGAATCGCAGGGCACCGACCGCAAGAGCAAGAAACGGCGTTTTGGCTTGCGAGCGGTAGACAAAAGTGGCGGCCTTGGAATCGGGCTTCAGCGCAAATCGATCATCGGTATTCCGTGGCGCGTTGCTATTGAGATGGCGGCGCGCGGTTGGGTGTTGCGCAGCCCGATTATCTGGCATCGCGAGAACTGCTTGCCTGAAGCAGCTAAAGATCGTCCCAGCCGTAGCTATGAATATGTCTTCATGTTTGTGAAGAGCCGGCAATACCACTTCGACAAACAGCCCTTGATTGATCAAAAAGTGGAAGAGGATATGTGGACGATTGCGGCACGGCCAAAGACGGGTAACGGTCTCGATACCGCTCCGTATCCAGATGAACTCGTTACACGGTGCTTACAAATCGGTTGCCCGTCTGGTGGAGTCGTGCTCGATCCATTCCTCGGAAGCGGCACTACTACTCGTGTCGCCGTTTCAAAGGGTTATCCAGCTATTGGTATCGATTTAAAACGTGAATTCTGTCTGTATTCAGTGAATCAGTTACGGACACTGTAAACGATGTACTTTACGGCCGCGCAAGTTGCTCGTTCCATTGATGCGCTAGTAAATGTACACTCATTTCATGGTATTACCTTTCTTGCTTGTAAGAAAGCCGGGTTGCCAGTAGGTCGGGAAATTGTGTTCCCTCTCGATGCAGAGACAGATAAGTTTCTGCGTGAGCATCATCGAATAGATCCTGGTTCCGATTGGTTCTTCCAGCCCTTCAAATCTTCCGGTGCAGAGAAAAAGTGGGTACGGCCGGATTACGCAGCGAAGGGCCTACAATCTATTAATACGCGGACATTCAGGGCAGCCTTCCTTCACGAACGGAACTCTCGTATCTGGGGTTGGATGCCAAACTATGTTGATGTACTCAAGGACAAGCTTCCGCAGAAGCGGAAAATCCCTGTGTTTGATCTAGCGGTATGGCTCTTCAGAGACTTAGAGTGGCCTGAAGATACAAGTAGTGATACTGTCGTGGCGCGTTTTACTTCAGAATATTCGATCACACCGGAAGAACAGGAAGCGCTTTTCGATGTAGGGTCATCTTCCAAGCTTGCGCTGAACAAAGCCTTCCAGCCGACAAAATTTGAGTGGCGCGATCTTCACCCTTTTATCCCTGCGGCACCAGACGCAAAACCCGAACAAGGTGGAGCACTCATTTACCTGGAAACGCGCGGTCTTGGACCCGCGAATTTGTTTGTGCTGGAACCCGCTAATCGGCTGAGCCTCATCACTGGCGATAACGGCCTTGGAAAATCATTCCTTCTTGAGGCCGCGTGGTGGGCTTTGACTGGCATGTGGGCTGAACGACCTTTCTATCCGAGCCCAGCCCAACGCAACTTTCGTATTGAGATCACCTTTGCCATTGAAGGGGAGCACTCCAAAGCGCAGCCACAAACTATCGTATTCGATTGGAAAACGCTTTCGTGGCCCCAGTTGAAGAAACGCCCAACGATGCCTGGATTGACTGTCTATGCGCGAGTCGATGGTTCGTTCGCTGTATGGGACCCGGCGCGCGCAGCACTGTCGTTGCAGGATATAAGCCGACTGACTAAAGCAGTTTTTTCAAGGCGAGAAGTGTGGGATGGTCTTCCAGGACGTATTGAAGGTTTGATTCGCGATTGGACTCGCTGGCAAAGCAATCCATCAGGGGGACAGTTTGAGACATTTCGGAAAGTCTTGAAAAAGCTGTCACCTCCTGACCTGGGGCAGCTTGAACCGGGGATGCCAGTGCGCGTACCAGAAGACCCACGCGATATTCCAACTTTGGTGCATCCTTATGGCGCAACACCCATCATCTATGCGTCGGCTGGTGTCCGCCGCATCGTGACGTTAGCCTATCTAATTGTTTGGGCATGGCATGAACATGTTATCGCTGCTGAAATGGTTCAGACTAATCCACAGCGACGCATGGTCGTGCTGGTGGATGAAATCGAAGCTCACCTTCACCCCCTATGGCAACGTGCACTATTACCCGCGCTCATGGAGGTGGGCGAGGTACTCGCGCCGGCTCTACAAACACAATACCTGGTCGCAACGCACTCACCGCTGGTAATGGCTTCTTCGGAAACCGTATTCAACGCTGCGACAGATAAGCTCTTTCACTTGGACATGGCGCCTTCGGGTGAGGTCACGCTTAAGACTATGGAATATATACGTTTCGGAGATGCGTGTTCGTGGCTCACCTCACCAGTCTTTGGACTAAGACATGCACGTTCGCCAGAAGCTGAAGCTGCAATCGAGACGGCCAAGGCGCTTCAGAGCAGTGATAAAGCTATAACAAAAGACCAGATAACTGAAGTAACTGAGAAGCTTATGCGGTACCTTGTGCCAGATGATAGATTCTGGCCGCGCTGGATCACATTCGCCGAGGGCTATGGAGTTTATGTATGATTTCGGTAATACCTCAGCAGAGCCGGTGGCTTCAATGCTCATGTGCGCCAGCCTGGCTGCTTAAATTTCTGGCGGAGAATATGCCGTCAATATCAAAAAACTTCAAGCTGCCTCAGCATTGGAAATGGGCATCGCGAGAGCTTTATGAAGCATACGGCCGCATCTGTGCATATAGTTGTATTTATATTCCCTCTTCATACGGCTGGACCATTGACCACTTTCTGCCAAAGTCACAGTATCCCAACCAAGCGTATGAGTGGGGGAATTTCCGGCTCGCTCTACAAAAGATGAACTCGTATAAGGGCGACAATACGGATATTGTTGATCCATTCGCTGTACAACCAGGTTGGTTCGTGCTTGATTTTCCTAGCTGTCTTGTAAAGCCAGGCAGCGGGCTGGTTGAAGATATAAAATCAAGGGTTGAAAAAACCATTAAGGTTTTAAAGCTCAACGATGATGACGGCTTGGTGCAAGATCGCTGCGACATAATAGTAATGTTTTCTCGCGGAGATATAACCTTCTTGTTTCTCAAACAGAATTACCCTTTTCTTGCAGCTGAAGTGATTCGCCAGGGAATCCAAACAACCGTCAACCAGATTTTTAAGATGCCGAGAAAATACGTCTAACTACTTTCAGGCGGTTATTCTTACGGGCTTTTTTCTGTAAAGCGTAGTGGGTTCGATAGCAATGGCGCTCCTATTAAGGCAAACTAAAATAACCTAACCGTAGGTGTGGCAATGACTGGATGGCAGTGGTTCTGGACCCTGGTTGGCTTCCTCGTCTTCATCATTATTCTATTATTTTTATATTTTTATCAGCCGTTTGAACTACTGTTCAATATCGTCCTCAACGACATCAGCTTCAGCAATGTGATTTTCTGGGTGGCGCTCATCACTGGCATCATCGGTTTCTGCCTTTATCACTATCACGCCTACCGTATCCATATCGCACAACAGCACGGCATCGAGGCTATGGTGCTCAGCTCATTGCTGGGCTCCACGTTTACCGCCATCCTGCTCTGCGGCGGCGCCGCGTTGCAAGCCGTGCAGATTCTCTGCGTGTACTTGCTCGACGAGCATTACAGCCTGGGCGTGGAGTTCGGCAAACGGCTGGTGGCGGTGGTCGGGCTGGTGATTCTCACCACGATTTTTTGCATCCTATTCTGGCTGCTGAGAGCGGTACGTACCGAAAAAACCACCTGATCGCGCTCAAACCTCAAGGCGTGAGGCCGAATAAACACCGCCATAAGGCCCGCGCTTGATGAATTGTCCATCGCCCGCTCGGCCCAGGTATTCACCCCGGTCGATGATGATTTTGCCGCGCACCAACACGGTTTCGGTGTAGCCCTTCACCTTGAAGCCTTCGTAGGCGCTGTAGTCGATGTTCATGTGATGGGTACGGGAATTGCGCTGGCTGATAATCTCCTCGCGCCTGGGATCGAAGATGACAATGTCGGCGTCGCTGCCCACCGCGATCGTGCCTTTCTTGGGGAATAGGCCGAATATCTTGGCGGGCGCCGTCGAGGTGAGCTCCACGAACCGATTCAGGGTGATGCGCCCGGCGCCCACACCGTAGTGGTAGATCAGGCTCATACGGTTCTCGACGCCAGGGCCACCGTTCGGGATTTTGCTGAAATCGCGCCGCCCCAATTCCTTTTGTTCGCGCAGGCAAAACGGACAGTGATCGGTGGAAATCACATGCAGCGCGTGGGAGCGCAGACCGCTCCAGAGCTCGTCTTGGTTCCATTTCTCGCGCAGCGGGGCGTCAGCACGTATTTGGCACCGTCGAACCCTGGCTCATCGTAAGCGTCGATGTCGAGCAGCAAGTATTGCGGGCAGGTTTCGGCATGGGCCATCACCCCGCGCGCCTGCGCCAAACGCACTTCTTGAAGGGCGTCATAGCTGCTGAGATGGACGATATAAACCGGCGCGCGCGCGACTTCGGCGATGGCGAGCGCACGATGCGTACCTTCCGCTTCCAGCCGTGTCGGTCGGGTCAGGGCATGATACTTAGGTTCGATGTGGCCCTCGGCCAGCGCGATCTTGACCAATTCATCGATGACGACGCCGTTCTCGGCGTGCATGCACACCAGTGTGCCGTCTTCACCAGCCTTGCGCAGGGCGCGGAAAATCGTGCCATCATCCGACAGCAATGCACCGGGGTAGGCCATGAACAGCTTATAGCTCGTCACCCCTTCGTCGGCGAGTCGGCGCATCTCCGGCAGGCGCGCGGCAGGGAGGTCGGTGATGATCATATGAAAACTATAATCGATGGCGGTGGTGCCAGAGGCTTTCTGGTGCCAGGCGTCGAGGCGCTTCGATGGTCGATGTTCCGCGGGACTGGATGGCGAAATCGACGACACAGGTAGTGCCGCCGAACGCCGCCGCGCGCGTGCCGGTCTCGAAGGTATCGGATGTTTCGGTGCCACCGAACGGCATTTGCAGATGGGTGTGCGGGTCGATCCCGCCCGGAATCACCAGTTACCGGTGGCGTCGATGACATGGTCGGCGGCAATGTCGAGATTCCTGCCGATCAGGGTAACCGTCGAGTTGTGGATGAAAACATCGGCCTGGTAGTCATCGCTCGCGGTGACGATGCGTCCGTGTCGGATCAATACGCTCATGCTGGCGCCTCGGATGGGGGGTTGTCAGCAGCGTAGCAGTCGATCAGAGCGGTTTGAAGAGGGCGACAGCGTAGAGGACAGAATCGACTAGCGCCCAAATGGTATCAGATTCAACGAAACCGGTACGGCGCTGACTGTCGCGTTTAAGGTTGCCGCGCTCGCCGACGCGAACCGCAAACTCACCTTGCCGGCCACGCTGTTTTGCACCAGCGCGCTGTTCCACGGTGTACCCAAGGGCGGCCCGGTGAAGCGCAGCAATGGCGCTGTCATCGTGTTATCGGTCGCCAAGTTGCCGACGAAGCTCAGCCACATGCCGGCGCCGCTCTGGTCATAGAGGTACCACGCGCCGGAGAGCCGATCACCGTTGTGCACGAGCTGTAGCCCTTGGCCGTTGCGGCCTTGGTCGAACCATACGCCGCTGAACGGATCGATGGCGGCGGCATCGAAAGAGGCGAGATCCAAGTGCCCGCTCGCCCCCAGCAGAGTGTAATCAAAACTCGCCTGCGCCGCGGTGGTGAAATTCAATGTCCCGGAGCCGACGCTTGCCGATTGCACCAGCGCGTTATTCCACGGTGCGCCCAGTGCCGGACCGGTGAAGCGCAGTAAATCGACGGTCGCGGTCTGGTTCACCAGCGGCGCCCCGGCGAACGTGACCCACATTCCCGCGCCGTTGCTATCGTAGAGGAACCATGCGCCGGAAAGAGTATTACCCTGCTGCAGGATTTGCAGCCCTTGCCCATTCTGGCTGGGGTCGTACCAGACTTTACTGATGCAGTTGTCGTTGGTGGGGCAGATTTCGACGCTATCGAAAGCTTCGGCGACTTTGCCGACCTGCATGGAATCTGCGCCAAATAAATCTTTGGCGGCCTGAATAGCCGCGAACCGACTATCCAAGAATTGGGAATTGGAGGTCAGATAGGTCGTGAGCGCGCGATAGAAAATGCGCTCGGCATCGCTCAGGCCGAGTGCGCCATTCAGCCCTTGCGCCAGCAGATAATAAGCATGGCTGATGATCGTGGAGTTGAGGTGCTCGCCGCCATCGTCACATTCGGTGACGACGAATTCGCTCATCCGCGCCGGGTAAGGCCGGTTGATGACATTGCAGTCCGGATAAGAAACGCTGATCGAGCCGGGATTGTTCAAGCTGCGGTGGATGTCGATCTGCGAGCCCGCGAGCCAGTCCGTCGCTCCAGTGGTGAATACCTCGACCATCTCGCCAAAAATGTCGGAAAAAGCTTCGTTCAGGGCGCCGGGTTGTAGCTGGCCGAGCAAACCGGCCGTTGTTTGGGTCACACCATGGGTGAATTCGTGGCCGACCACGTCCAGGGAGGCGGCGTAAGGCCGAACGCTGCCGAAGATCAATTGGCCGTCGCCTGAAGTAGCATTGTCATCTTTCAAACGTACGAAAGCGATGAGGTTGCTTTTTTGATTATCGAAGGAGTCACGGCCGTGGCGCTGCAAGTAATAGTCGTAAGACTTGGATAGATTGAAAGCGGCGGCGACGCCGTCCGGTAACCAGCCACCATTGGGGTTATTGGACGTAATAAAACGACTGGAAAGGCTAGGCGCTGGCGGTTGATTGAACAGGTCGAACACGAAAATTACGCCACGCTTCGTGCTGGGCTGCAGCGGATCGGAGGTGGGGTCAAACATGGATTTGCTGGTGTCAACCATGTCGTAATGGCCATTATTGGGCACTGAGTGATGCCAAACATTGAGAGGCCGCGTAACACCGAGGGTATCGATGCCGGGGCCTTGCACGTTTTCATGGGCGACTTGATTGGACGCCGTGATCACGCTCCCATCCAGCGCATCGACGATGACTAGCCAGCGCTCGACCAGGGATTTCTCCACTTCGACCTTCCACGCAAGCCGCGTCGGCTGGTCGCCCGGACCGTAGAAGATCAGCACTGATTGGGTTTTGGCGGTGGCGCTCGCGCCTACGTGGCGGCGCGCCGTGGTCACGGCGTCGGCATCGGCGACGACTGGCATGGCCAGTACGTCGCTTGGCGTGGGTACGAAGCTGCCATTGAGCACGTCCACATCGCCCTGCGGGTCGAGGTGTACGATCAGTTCCGCGGGCCAGACTGGAATGCCGTTGATACTGCTGCGAGAAACGGACGTAGGTTCGGCCCAAGGCATCGGCCTCTTGGCGTTGCCACTTGAGTTCGCGGCCGGGGTCATCGAGCTTGAGTTGCGCGCGATAAGCGTGCAGAAAAGCTCGCACCGTGGTTTTAGTCTGTTCCGCCGGCGCTAAGGATTTATCTCGCCTGGCAGCGTAGAGAGCAGCGCGCGCTTTCATGAATCTGGGCGTGCCCACCGCAGTCAGGTGAACTTCCAAAGCGCTGGCGGGAGCCGCGACGGCGGCTTTGCCGTCGAACCCGGCCCAGAAATCGTCGGCTACATAGGCTTTGGTTGCAGCGGTATTCTCGGCGCCAGCTTGGGCGTAAACCGGAGCGGGGGAGAACAAGAGCCAACCAGCGAGGACTGCGGTTGCGCCGCGTAACGCGTGATTGGGCGACGGTTTCATCGAGGTATCTCTCGCTGTGGCTATTTTTTAACTATAAGCCCGTATCCCCGGCGGGTACTGTGACTTTTGTCACGCTGGCTGAAATTTCTTTGCTGGCCCCAGCGCGCGGGATTTCCCATCGCGCGCGTTTCGGGATATTGTTATTCGCATTGCCAGACCCAACGGGAGGAGGTAGTCATGACAAACCACAAACGCCCATCCAACCAACGCAATACTGGCCTGACCCGCCGCCGCTTCCTGGGCACGGCTGCGAGTGCAGCCGCCGCCAGCGCCCTGGGCTTTCCCTATATCGCTAAGGGCCAGCAAGGGCTGCGCACCGTCGGCCTCGGTGTGAGCGTGATCAATGAAATCCAGGCGCAAGCCTCGAAGGATTTGGGGATCACGGTCAGCGGCCAGGCGCTCGGCTACGGGGCGATGTTCGGCAAAATGCTCAACCAAAACGATCAATACGAGATCGCCGAGGGCTATTTCAACGACCTGGACGTGATGATTCCGGCCAAGGTCTGGCAGCCCATCGACACCCAGCGCATCAAGGACTGGGACAAAGTCACCAATTTGTGCAAGACCGGCAAGCTCACGCCAGAATCCAAGGAAGGCCAGGGCGATGCGCCGTTTCGCCATCTGTGGCTGAACGAAAAAGGCGAACGCACGCAGGGGCCGTCTCGTTATATCTCGATGGTGCCGGCTTGGCACAACGCCGATTCCATCGGCTATAACCCGAAGGAAACCGGGCGCAAGATCGAATCCTGGGCGGAATTGTTCAGCCCGGATTTCAAGGGCAAGGTCGCGCTTCTGAACGTACCTCAAATCGGCACCATGGACGCCGCCATGGCGCTGGAAGCGATGGGTGTAGCCAAATTCAAGGACAAGGGCAATATGACCAAGGAGGAGATCGACGTCCTGGTCGATTTTCTGATCAAGAGAAAGAAAGAAGGCCATTTCCGCGCCTTCTGGGAATCCTTCGGGCAATCGGTGAATCTCATGGTGAGCGGCGAGGTGGTGTTGGAGAGCATGTGGTCGCCGGCGGTCACCGCGATCAAGGCAGAAGGCGTGCCTTGTGTCTATGCCTTTCCCAAGGAAGGCATGCGCGGCTGGCACGGTGGCTTGGCCATTTCCGCCAAAGTCCAGGGCAAACAACTCGACGCCGCCTACGATTACATCAACTGGTGGCTGAATGGCTGGGCGGGAGCGTTCGTCGCCCGCCAAGGCTATTACATGTCGGTGCCCGACAACGTGCAAAAACACCTCGAACCCGCGGAATGGGACTACTGGTACATGGGCAAGCCTGCCGCCAAGGAACTGCCCGATCCGTTCGGCACCATCATCGTGCCGGAGGGCGAAACACGCGATGGCGGCTCGTATTGGGATCGGTTCAAGAATATCGCCGTGTGGAATTCCTTGATGGACGAAAACGACTACCTGGTGAAGCGTTGGACCGAGTTTCTGACCCTGTAGCCTCCACTCCTCCATTCTCCCGCCAGTCGCGGGAAATCCCCCCTACCCCCTTTTTGCCAAAGGGGGGTAGCGTAGCCGGGCGAATTGTTGGGCGGGCGAGGATCGCACCCCATCCGGGATTGATCGGCGCCGAATCCGCACCGTCGAGGTTAGTGCCGCGTTAAAACCGGCGCGCCGCGAGGCGGTTTCCGGCGGGCTGGCTGGTCGCCCCCAGCGTCATCTGGCTGCTGCTGTTCCTGGTGGTGCCGCTCGCCAGCATCATCGTGTTCAGTTTCTGGCGCTCCACCGGCCACGGCATGGAGCCGGCATTCACGCTCGATTATTACCGCGATTATTTCATCAGCGAGGGCTTTTTCGATCCGTCGACAATGGGGTTCCTTACCCCCAGCGTGTTCATGCGTAGCCTCGGTTCGACGCTGCGCTTCACCCTGGAGGTAATGATTCTGTGCCTACTGGTCGGGTATCCCATCGCATATTTTCTCGCCATGCAGGTCAAGTCATTCAAGTGGCAAATGACGCTGTTTCTGATCTGCATGGTGCCATTCTGGACCAGTTATCTGATCCGCGCTGTGGCGTGGCTGCCCATGCTGGGCCGGCGCGGACTGCTGAACAATTTATTGTTATCCTTGGGTATCGTCAACGAGCCGGTCAGTTTTCTATTATATTCTGAATTTGGTTATACGATGGCGCTGGTGCAATTGTATGTGGTGCTTTGCGTCGGGCCGATTTTCTTCTCGCTCGCCAAGATCGATAAAGCCATTCTGGAAGCCGCCGAGGACATGGGCGCAACCCCATTCCAGATTTTCCGCGAGATCATCGCCCCCTTGTCGCTGCCCGGCGTCGCCATCGGCATGATTTTCATCTTCGTGATGCTGATGGGTGAATTCGCCACGGCGGTAGTGGTGTACGGCGGCAAGGCCTCGACCGTCGGTACGGTAATCCTCAATTACTACGCGGTGGCGAATTACCCATTCGCCGCGGTCAATGCGCTGATGCTGATGGTCGCGATGATGATCGGGGTTATCATCATTTTGCGTCTGGTCAACATCCGCAAGGAGTTGTGAGCGATGGCGCGCGCCATTCAACGCACCCGCAAGCGCTGGATCAAGGCGCTGTTCGGCGGCTACTACGGGTTGTTTCTGCTGTTCATTTACGGCCCGATGTTCGCGATGTTCATCCTGTCGTTCCAAGGCCCCAAGGGTGGGACGAGTTTTCCGATGCAAGGGGTGAGCCTGTATTGGTGGCAAAAACTCTTGGAGCCTTCCACGGTCGGCGATTTGCGCGGCGCGCTGCTGCGCTCGTTGATTCTTGCGGTCGTGGTAATGGTCATCACCGCGCTGTTTTCGACCATGCTGGCGATGGCGTTTCGCAAACCGTTTTTCGGTTCGGGGCTGCTGTTCTACACGGTCATGACCGGCATCATGGTGCCCGGGATTTTATTGAGCTTGGGGCTTGCTACTTTGCTGAAGCAAATTGGCATTCCGCCGGCCTGGTGGTCGACCGGCCTCGGCGTGCATGTCGTGTGGACGCTGCCGTTCGGGTTTTTGGTGATGATGGCGGTGTTCAATCGTTTCGACGGCAGGCTGGAAGAAGCGGCGCGCGACATGGGGGCGAGCGAATGGACGGTATTCAAGGAAGTGACCTTGCCGCTGATCACCCCCGGCATCGTCGCCGCCGGCCTGTTCGGCTTCACCCTGTCTTACGATGAATTTGCCCGCACGACCCTGCTGGCCGGCGAGCACAATACCCTGCCGCTCGATATCAATGCCTCCATGACCCAGCGCGTGCGCCCTACCCTGTTCGCGCTGGGAACGGCCTCGACCTTGGTATCGCTGCTGATGATCGGGTTGTTCCTGGGCATCTACACTCTGCTCTACCGCCGCACCCGCTAATCAACGGCGCGGCGGAATCGAGTAGGTGCAGGTCACATGCGCCACCGGCTCCACTTCGCCTTCTGAATACAGCGTCACTTCACCCACCGCCAGCCGTTTGCCGAGCTTGAGGATGCGGCCTTGGGCGATCAAGTCCGCCGGGCCGGGGCGGCGCAGGAAATTGCAATTGAGGTTGGTGGTGACGGCGAGTTCGACGCGCCCGATCAGGCTCAGCACCACGGCATACATAGTGAGATCGGCGAGCGCCATCTGCACCGGCCCGGCAATGGTGCCGCCCGGACGCACGAAACTGTTGCGATAAGGACAGCGCAGCGTCACCGCGCCCGCTTCCAGTTTCTCGATCTGCACGTCGAACTGCGCCGCGAACGGTAAGTGCTCGGCGGTCAGCGCCAGAAATTCCGCAGCCGTGATGTGCGCGGGTCGGGTTGTGGTCATTGTCTGCGTATGCCTACAGGGAGTTCGGCGATGCGCAGCATCTCGGGGTCACGGAACGCTGCGGGATCGCGCAGATAGTCGAGCAGCATATCGGTGGCGTCGAATCCCCAAAACAGCTGATCATCCGCCGCGAAAGTCGGCACCCCGAACACACCACGCGCGATGGCGGCCTCGGTATTGCCGCGCAGAGCGTCTTTTACCTGCGGCGCGGCGATCCACGCATCGGCGTCGGCCAACCCGACGGCGGCGCTCAAGTCGGCCCAGTCCTGGGCGGAGTCGATGGCGCGCCCGTCGCGCCAGATGAACCGAAAAATGGCGCGAATCGCTGCCGGATCGCAGTCAAGAGCGATGGCAAGACGCAGCGCTTTCAACGGGTTGAACGGATGCGCCGGTGGAAAGCGCATCGGAATCCCATGCCGCCTCGCGAGCCATAGCGTATGGCGGTAGGTGAACGGGCGTTTCGAGGCGATCTCCGCCGGGCCTTTCTGGCCCCAGTGGCCGAGCAGCGCGCCGAATAGCACCGGTACGTAATTGACCTGAACACCAGCCGGCAGCCGCTGGAATTGCTCCCGTTGCAAATAGGAGAACGGGGAAACGAAATCGAAATACCAATCCAGGTTTGTCATGCTTGCGGGTCTCGTCGAGCAAGGGCTTCGGCCACTTCGCGGATCAACGCCGGCCCGCGATAGACCAGGCCGGTGTAAAGCTGCACCAGGCTCGCGCCAGCTGCGATCTTGGCGCAGGCGTCGGCACCGCTCATGATACCGCCGGCCGCGATGATCGGTATCTGCGCACCGAGCCGCGCGTGGAACTGGCCTACCACGCGCGTCGCTTGATCGCACAGCGGCGCACCGCTCAACCCGCCCGCTTCGGCGGCGTGGGGCAGGCCCTCGACCCCCTGCCGCGACGCGGTGGTATTGGTGGCGATCAACGCATCCATGCCGTGCCGCAGCAGCGCTGCCGCTATCTGGTCGATCTCGCCGTCATCGAGGTCGGGCGAGACTTTGATCGCCAGCGGAACATAACGGCCATGTTGGCGTGCGAGTTGCGCCTGGGCCGCCTTGAGAGCCGCCAACAACTGCTCCAAAGCCGCCCCGAATTGCAGGTCGCGCAACCCCGGCGTATTCGGCGAGGAGATGTTGACGGCTACATAATCGGCATGCCGGTAAACCGCCCGTAAGCCCAAGAGGTAATCATCGACCGCCCGATCCATGCCGGTATCGCGGTTCTTGCCGATGTTGATGCCGAGGATTCCTGAAAAATCGGCGCGTTGCACTTTACCGAGCAAATACTCCAAACCGTTGTTATTGAAGCCCATGCGATTGATCATGGCGTGCGCCTGCGGCAATCGGAACAGCCGGGGCAGCGGATTGCCCGGCTGGGCGCGCGGTGTGACCGTGCCGATTTCGACAAAGCCGAATCCCAGGCAAGCAAGGGCCTGCAGGAAATCGCCATTCTTGTCCAGTCCGGCCGCCAGACCAACCGGATTCGGGAAATCGATCCCCATGACGCGCCGCGGCACACGAGGAATAGCGCCGAACAACAGCCGGGATGGCAACGTTCGGCAAAGCATGCGTAATGATCCCAGCGCTGCTCTGTGTGCGGTCTCCGGGGGGAGTTGGAACAGCAAAGCGCGCAGCGCGGGGTAAAAAATGGACATCACGAGCGTTAAGTGGATAAACAAGCGCGGTAGGGCGGAAAAGGCCACAGGCCGAATTCTGCCGCAAGTTTTCCAAGTGGCAGAAGGCGCTACGCTTTTCCGCCCTACAGGAGCCGCATGAAGCCGTTCTCAGGTCTTGGCGCCCAGAAGCTCCACCCGGTAACCGTCCGGGTCTTCGACGAACGCCAGGATCGTAGTACCGGCTTTCATCGGCCCCGGTTCGCGCACGACTTTGCCGCCTTTCGCGCGGATCGCATCGCACGCCTTGTAGACATCATCCACTTCGATGGCGATGTGGCCGTAGGCGTCACCCTTGACGTAATCGCTGGTGCCCTTGCCCCAGTTGTAGGTCAGCTCCAGCACGGTATTGGCGGACTCGGGGCCATAGCCGACGAAAGCCAGGGTGAATTTGCCTTCCGGGTAGTCGTTACGGCGCAGTAGCTGCATACCCATGATATTAGTGTAGAAATCCAGCGATTTATCCAAATCGCCAACCCGCAGCATGGTGTGTAACATTCGCATGATTCAGTCTCCTAGAGTGGAATGAGGATCAGCGCCCTTTGAGTGCGGCGATCCGCATTCTGAGCGCGTTCAGTTTGATGAAGCCCTCGGCGTCGCGCTGATCATAAGCGCCCTGGTCGTCGCCGAAGGTCACGACTTTTGAGTCGAATAGGCTATTGTTGGATTTGCGCCCGGCGACCATGACATTGCCCTTGTACAGCTTGACCCGCACGGTGCCGTTCACGGTAGCCTGCGAAGCGTCGATCAGGGTCTGCAATAGTTTGCGTTCCGGGCTCCACCAGTAGCCATAGTAAATCAGGCTGGCGTAGCGTGGCATCAACTCATCTTTGAGATGCGCGACTTCACGATCCAGGGTGATGGATTCGATGGCCCGGTGCGCTTTCAGCATGATGGAGCCGCCCGGCGTTTCGTAGCAACCGCGCGATTTCATGCCCACGTAGCGGATCTCGACCAAGTCCAACCTGCCGACGCCGTTGGCGCCGCCGAGTTCGTTCAAGCGCGCGATGACCTGCGCCGGGCTCATGGCTTTGCCATCGACCGCGACGATATCGCCCTGGCGGTATTCGAGTTCGACATAGGTCGGCTGATCGGGCGCGTGTTCCGGGGCCACGCTCCACAGCCACATTTCTTCCTCCGGCTCCTGCCACGGGTCTTCGAGGGCATTGCCTTCGTAGGAAATATGCAGCAGATTGGCGTCCATCGAATAAGGGTCGCGGTCGCCGTGCTTGCGCTCGACCGGAATCGCATGGCGTTGCGCATAGGCGAGCAAGTCTTCGCGCGAGCGGAAATTCCACTCGCGCCAGGGCGCGATCACTTTGATGTCGGGGCGCAACGCATAAGCGCCCAACTCGAAGCGCACCTGGTCGTTGCCCTTGCCGGTGGCACCGTGGGCGATAGCGTCAGCGCCGGTCTGGTTGGCGATCTCGATCTGGCGCTTGGCGATCAGCGGCCGGGCAATCGAAGTGCCGAGCAGGTATTCGCCCTCGTAGATGGCGTTGGCGCGGAACATCGGATAAACGAAATCGCGCGCGAACTCCTCGCGCAAATCGTCGATGAAAATCTCTTTCACGCCGAGCGCCTGGGCCTTTTCGCGCGCCCGCTCCAGTTCTTCCCCCTGGCCGATGTCGGCGGTGAAGGTGACCACTTCGCAACGATAATTTTCCTGTAGCCACTTGAGGATAACCGAGGTATCCAAACCTCCGGAGTAAGCCAGCACTACTTTTTTGACGTCTGCCATCGTGAATAATCCGTGTAATGTGATATCAAAGCGGCGCGATCCACGCCGTACTAACCGGGCGGCCAGCCCATGAGGCGTCCTGCCAATAAGTGCAAATGCAAATGAAATACGAGCTGGCCGCCAGCTTCATTGCAATTCATGACCGTGCGATAACCGTTCTCGGCTATCCCTAAGTCGGCGGCGATGTGCTTGGCGGCCAGGAACATTCTGCCCACCAGTTCGGCATCCTCGGCTTGCAAGTCGTTGATCGTGGCGATGGCGCGCTTGGGTACGATGAGGATATGGATGGGCGCCTGCGGCTGGATATCCTTGAACGCCAGCACCTGGTCGTCTTCGTATACGATATCGGCGGGGATTTGCCGGGCGATGATCTTAGCGAATATAGTGTCAGTCATAGTGGTCAAGCCTCTTGAGCGGATCAGAATTCGCGGCGGCCACTAAAGGAATGGGACAGCGTTCCGCTGTCGATGTATTCCAGCTCGCCGCCCAGCGGCACGCCATGGGCGATACGCGTGGCGCGGATGCTGCGCTCGCGCGCCAGTCCGGCGATGTAATGGGCGGTGGCCTCGCCTTCCACAGTGGGATTGGTGGCAATGATGACCTCCTCGACTTCGCCGCCGCCCAGGCGCGCTTCCAGTTGCTCCAAGCCGAGTTCGCCGGGGCCTACGCCATCCAGGGGCGACAAATGCCCCATCAGCACGAAATACAAACCCTTGAAGCCAGTCGCTTGTTCGATGGCGAGCACATCCGCCGGTGTCTCGACGATACACAGGAGCGCACGATCACGGCCGGCATTCGAGCAGAGGCTGCAGATTTCGGTTTCGCTCAGGGTACGGCACCAACGGCAACGCCCGACGCCATCCAGCGCAGCCTGCATCGCCTCCACCAGGCGCCGCGCACCATCGCGATCCCGCTCAAGCAAATAAAACGCCATGCGCTGTGCCGATTTCGGCCCGACCCCGGGCAGACAGCGCAGGCTCTCGATCAACTGGCCGAGTAGCGGCGAGAAAACAGCCATGGTCCGCGATCAAAACGGCAGCTTGAATCCGCCCGGCAGATTCAGGCCCGTGGCGAACCCGGAGAACTTCTCCTGGGTGGTACGTTCGACTTTACGCGCCGCGTCATTGATAGCCGCCGCCACCAAATCTTCCAGCATGTCCTTGTCGTCACCGAGCAAGCTCTGGTCTATGGTGACGCGCCGTACTTCGTGACGACCGGTCATCGTGATTTTGACCAATCCGCCACCGGCTTCGCCCAGCACTTCCAGGGTCGCAAGTTCTTCCTGGGCTTTTTGCAGATTTTCCTGCATTTGCTGAGCCTGTTTCAGTATATTGCCGAGACCGCCTTTCATGGTGTTATCCGCCTTCTGTTTCCGCCAGTCATGGGATCCAATCAACCGCTCAATCCGTCGGTGCGATGGAATCGGGATGGATGCGCGCGCCAAAAGTCTCTTGCAATACCCGTATCTTGGGGTCTTGCTCGATGAGTTCCACCGCCGCCTGCCGCCGCTCGGCGCGCTGTTGATCTTGAGCGCGTGCAGGGGTCGCAAGTTCCGTTGTGCCGGTGTCGATGCGCAAACGGATCGGCTTGCCGTAGTAAGCATCCAGCGCCGCTTTCAAACGCTGTTCGGTCTGCTCGGTGCGCAGTTTGACGTGTACCGGGTCGAGCAATAAATACAGGGTCGCGCCGTCGAAGCTTTTGAGTTCACAATGGCGCGCGAGTTGCTGCGCCATACCAATGAGCTTGAACCGCGCCAACAGCGTATTCCAGTCGGCATCCTGCACGGCGCTGATCGGACCCGGCTTGGATTCCGCCGTACCCGCCATGGCAACCGGGGCGGGTGCGACTTCTCTGGCAGGTCGCGGCAAACCGCCGGGCGGCGGAGCGTCCGCCACGCTTACCCCGCTTTCGTGCATGGCCGGCAAAAAACACAGCATCCGCAACAACACCATCTCGAATCCCGCGCGCGGTTCGGGCGCCAACGGCAGATCACGCCGCCCGATCAGGGCGATCTGATAAAACAACTGCACCTCTTCGGCACTCAGCGCCGCCGCCAGGCGTCGAACCGCCTCCGGGTCGGCGCTGTCATCGGCTATCGCCTCGGGCAACACTTGGGCCAGCGCGATGCGCTGCAGCCACGATAACAACTCAGCCAACACCCCCAAATAATCAGGAGCATCGCGGTCGAGTTCTTCCACCGCCTGCAAAACCGCGCGGGCATCGTGCTGCGCCAGGGCGTCCAGAATACCGATGACGCGGCGCTGATCGATGGTGCCGAGCATGGCGCTGACCGCAGCCAAGCCCACGCTGCCACCGCCGAAGGCGATGGCCTGATCCAGCAAGCTCAGCGCGTCGCGCATGCTGCCTTCGCCGGCACGCGCGATCAGGCCAAGCGCGGCGGCTTCGTAGCTGATGCCTTCTTGGCGCAGAATCACCGCCAGATGGTCAGCGATCAACCGCGCCGGCAAGCGCTTGAGGCTGAATTGCAGGCAGCGCGACAGAACGGTGATCGGCAGCCGCTGTGGATCGGTGGTGGCAAGCAGGAATTTGATGTGCGGCGGCGGCTCTTCCAGCGTTTTCAGCAATGCGTTGAAGCTGTGATTGGAGAGCATGTGGACTTCGTCGATGAGGTACACTTTATAGCGCCCGCGGCTTGGCGCGTATTGCACGTTCTCCAGCAACTCGCGGGTATCCTCGACCTTGGTGCGGGAAGCCGCGTCGACCTCGATCAAATCCACGAACCGACCAGCATCGACATCCTGGCAGGCCGAACACACCCCGCAAGGTTCGGCGCTCACGCCACGTTCGCAGTTGAGGGATTTGGCGAGGATGCGGGCGATGGTAGTCTTGCCCACGCCGCGCGTGCCGGTAAACAGAAACGCGTGGTGCAAGCGGTCCTGATTGAGGGCATTGACGAGCGGGCGCACGACGTGTTCCTGGCCGACCAGTTCGCTGAAACGATGAGGCCGCCACTTGCGGGCCAAGACCTGATAGCTCATGTGCGCTAGATCGAACGGATCGTAGTCGTTCTATACGATACAGATGGCGGCGGCCTCTACCAGCCAAACCCCGGCGCCCGATGCCACTGCTGCCGTTGCTCCCTTCCGGGCCTGGCGGGGTTCACAGCTTGTCGTCGCGGGGAGCCGATAGAGGCCACCATGAAACGGAATTGACTATCAAATCGGCCAGTGCGCCATTGGCGGAGAGGGCGGGATTCGAACCCGCGATACGGGTATAAGCCGTATACACGCTTTCCAGGCGTGCTCCTTCAACCACTCGGACACCTCTCCGGGGGGCAAAACACCGGCTGCAAAACGGCAATCAACTTAACCGAATCCAGCGCCCGGTGCAATGGCGATCGACGCTTAGTCCAGCCCCTTCATGCTGAGGCGGATGCGCCCTTGTTTGTCGATCTCCAGCACTTTGACCTTGATCACATCGCCAACCGTGAGTTTATCGCTCACACTCTGCACGCGCTCATCCGAGATCTGCGAAATATGCACCATCCCGTCACGCCCGGGCAGAATGTTGACAAACGCACCAAAGTCCATGATTCTGTTGACTTTTCCTTGATAAACTTGGCCTACTTCAACATCGGCTGTGATCTCCTCGATCTTGCGCTTGGCTTTCTCGGCGGCGGCGAGATCGACAGCGGCGATTTTGATCGTACCGTCGTCCTGGATGTCAATGGTCGTGCCGGTTTCTTCCGTGATGGCGCGGATCATGACTCCGCCTTTGCCGATCACGTCGCGTATCTTTTCCGGATCAATGCGCAGCGTGAGGATGCGCGGCGCATAAGACGACAGGCTGACTCGCGGCTTGTCGAGCACGGCATTCATTTTGCCGAGGATGTGGAGTCGTCCGGCGCGCGCTTGCCTGAGCGCCACTTCCATGATTTCGCGGGTGATACCGTCGATCTTGATGTCCATTTGCAAAGCGGTGACGCCTTGAGCGGTGCCAGCGACCTTGAAATCCATGTCGCCGAGGTGATCCTCGTCGCCGATGATGTCCGACAGCACGGCGAAACGATCACCCTCTTTGATCAGTCCCATGGCAATGCCCGCAACCGGCGCTTTGATGGGCACACCGGCATCCATCAACGCCAAGCTTGCCCCACACACCGAAGCCATGGAACTCGAGCCGTTGGATTCCGTGATCTCGGACACGACGCGCATCACATAAGAAAACTGCTCGAAGGAAGGCATGACGGCCTGGACGCCGCGCTTCGCCAACCGCCCATGGCCGATCTCGCGCCGCCGGGGACTGCCAACCGCGCCCGTTTCACCGACGCTGTAGGGCGGGAAATTATAGTGCAGCATGAAATTGTCGCGGTATTCGCCTTCGATCGCGTCCACGATCTGCGCATCTTTGTTGGTGCCGAGCGTCGCCACCACTAGCGCCTGGGTCTCACCGCGCGTGAACAGCGCCGATCCATGCGTACGGGGCAATACCCCGACCCGCACGGTAATAGGCCGTACGCTCTCGGTGTCACGGCCGTCGATGCGCGCCGAGCCAGCTAGAATGCGATCTCGCACGATGCGCTTCTCGAGATTAGAGAAAGCATCGCGCACTTTTTGCTCAGCCCAATGGTGCGGCTCCTGGTTGACCAATTTAGCGGCGGCAATCGCCCATGCCTCCGCCACCGCCTGCTGGCGCGCCTGCTTCTCAGCGATCTGAAAAGCATTCGTCAATACGGCCTCGGCGCATTCCTTTACCGCGACATCGAGCGCATCATTACCAGCGGGCGCTCGCCAATCCCAAGGCCTGGCCTCGGCCTCGGCCGCCAACTCGCGGATCGCCTTAATCGCCGTCTGCATCTCGGCATGGCCGAAGACTACCGCCCCGAGCATGACATCTTCCGACAATTCCTTGGCTTCCGATTCGACCATCAGCACGGCGTTTTCAGTACCGGCAACCACGAGGTCAAGCGCGGAATGTTCGAGCTCGCTCAGCGCGGGATTCAATAAATAGCGGCCATCGCGATAACCGACGCGAGCGGCGCCGATCAAACCGCTAACCGGCAACCCGGCCAATGCAATCGCGGCGGATGCGCCGAGCATCGAAGGGATGTCGGCATCGACATCGGGGTTCAGCGACAAAACCGTAGCGATGATCTGGACTTCATTGGTGAAAGCATCAGGGAACAACGGGCGCAGCGGGCGGTCGATCAGGCGCGAGGTGAGGGTTTCCTTTTCGGTTGGCCGGCCCTCCCGGCGGAAATAACCGCCCGGTATGCGCCCCGCCGCGTAAGTGCGCTCCTGGTAATGTACGGTGAGCGGAAAAAAGTCTTGGCCTTCCACCGCCTGCTTGACGACAACCACGGTCACCAGCACCACGGTGTCGGCCATATTGACCATCACCGCTGCGGTCGCCTGCCGGGCTATTTCACCCGTTTCCAGAACAACATTATGATTACCGTAGCGAAATTCTTTTCTAACTGGGGTCACGAAACCTTCCTAAAATCACTTAACGTCGCAGACCGAGACGGCTGACGAGCTCTTGATAGCGCTGCGCATTCTTGCTTTTCAAATAATCCAGCAATTGCCGCCGTTGGTTGACCATTTTCAACAACCCTTGGCGGGAATGATGGTCCTTCTTATGCGCTTCGAAATGGCCTTGCAAGCCATTGATACGATTGGTTAGCAAGGCAATTTGCACTTCCGGCGAACCGGTATCGCCAGGGGCGCGCTGAAAATCCCTGACGACTTGTGATTTTTGCTCCACGCTTAGGGGCATGATATAACTCCAACGTTCTGTTTCATTTCTCAAAAGTATTTAATTGTATCCTTCATTGCGGCGCACAACAAGCAACGTTCGATGAACCATCAAGACTGGCTCATCATACGGCGCGGCGCCAGCCGGCCATCGCCATCGATTGCGCCGATGCCAAAAAAGCCTTGGTCTTGCGCATACAAGCGCACTTCTCCATGGGCCGCGGTGGGCGCCAAAACCGTCAAGCCGCTTTGCAAGCGCCGCGCCTGGTCGCCATCCACGGTTATCCGGGGCCAGGCCACGAGCCCCGCATCAATCGGCAGCAACCGGGCATCAAGCGCTTCCAGGCCATCAGTGGCGATGTCGCGTAACGCATCCAGCGTTACCATGGCCTGGGCCTCGAAGGGCGCCACGCTCAACCGGCGCAAAGCGCTGACATGAGCTCCACAACCCAACGCCTGGCCGATATCTTGCGCCAGCACGCGGATGTAAGTTCCTTTGGAACAACGCGCCTGCAATTCCAATTCGTCGCTGTCAACACCGAGCAGCACCAACTCGTGTATCGTTACCCGCCGCGGCAGTCGTTCTATCTCGATACCCTGACGGGCGAGCCGATACAGCGGCCGGCCGTGGTGCTTGAGCGCGGAATACATGGGCGGCGTCTGCTCGATCACGCCAATGAAATGGCTCAACACCGCGTCGATCGCGGTACGCTCGCAACGCACGACCGGCGTACGGCTCAGCACTTCGCCCTCGGCATCGCCGGTGGTCGTGGTGATACCCAACCGACAGCGAAAGCGATACGTTTTATCGGCGTCGAGCAGAAATCCGCAAAACTTGGTCGCGTCGCCGAAACCAATCGGCAACATGCCACTTGCCAGCGGATCAAGGCTACCCGCATGGCCCGCTTTGCGCGCGCGGTAAAGCATCCGAACACTCTGGAGGGCGGCGTTGGAAGACAAACCCACCGGCTTATCCAACAGTAACACTCCGCCCACCGCGCGGCGTTCTCGTGCCCCAGCCATCACCGCACTCTTTCCATTCATCATGCCGCCCGCCTCAGTCCTGATCCGGCTCTTGATGGCGCGCGGCGTCATCGGCGACGGCCCGGTCGATCAGGGCGGATAAGCGCGCGCCGCGCTCGACCACTTCGTCATAGCTGAACGCGAGGCGGGGCATGGTGCGAAGCCGCATACGCCCCGCTAGTTCACGGCGCAGCGCCGTCGCCGCGTGATTGAGGCCGGCGATGATATCGGTGCGTGCGCCCGGCTCGCCAAGATAGGTCACGTAGATCTTGGCGTGGGCGAGGTCGCGGCTCACCTCGATGCTGGTGATGGAAACCATTGCCATCCGCGGATCGTCGATCTCACTGCGGATCAGTTCGGCCAAATCGCGCCGCATCTGCTCGCCGATACGGCGCGTACGTGGAAATTCTTGCGCCATCGTGATGGATTACCCTCTAAGCCCGCCCATTCATCGACCACGAGTTGAATTCTTTCAAGGAGTACGGACCACCTGGACGCGTTCGAATACCTCGATTTGATCGCCCTCGCGGACATCGTTGTAATTGCGTACGCCAATGCCGCATTCGGTGCCTGCGCGCACTTCGTTGACATCGTCCTTGAAGCGCCGTAGGGATTCCAGATTGCCTTCGTAAATCACCACATTGTTGCGCAGCACGCGGATCGGGTTGCTGCGCTTGACCACCCCGTCGACCACCATGCAGCCGGCAATCGCGCCAAACTTGGGCGAACGGAACACCTGCCGCACTTGCGCCAGGCCGATGATTTGCTCCTTGAATTCGGGCGCCAACATGCCGGCGAGGGCGCGCTTGACCTCGTCGATGACCTCATAGATCACACTGTAATAGTGAAGATCCAAGCCCTCCTCCTCGATCAGGCGCTTGGCAGTGGAATCGGCGCGCACATTGAAGCCGATGATGATGGCCTCGGAGGCAATCGCGAGGTTGGCGTCGGATTCAGTGATCCCACCCACGCCGCTGGCGATGATCTTGACCTGCATATCATCCGAAGACAACTTGGTGAGCGCTTCCGACAGCGCTTCGACGGAACCCTGCACATCGGCTTTGAGGACGATGTTGAGGACATGGCCTTGGCCTTCCTCCAGGCGATCGAACACATTCTCCAGCGTGGCTTTCTGCTGCTTGGCGAGCTTTACCTCGCGGAATTTGCCCTGGCGGAACAGCGCGACCTCGCGCGCCTTGCGCTCGTCGCTCACCACCACCACCTCGTCACCGGCATTGGGAATGCCCGAAAGCCCGAGCACCTCGACCGGGGTGGAAGGCCCAGCGGCGTCGATCATCTGACCATTTTCATCCAACATCGCGCGTACCCGTCCGTATTCGAGGCCGCTCAACAGGATATCGCCTCTATGCAAAGTGCCGTTCTGTACCAGGATCGTGGCGACCGGGCCGCGACCTTTATCAAGGCGTGATTCAATGACCGCGCCCTTGGCCGGCATATCGACCACGGCTTTGAGTTCCAGCACTTCCGCCTGCACCAGGATTTGGTCCAACAAATCGTCCACTCCCTGACCGGTCTTGGCGGACACATACGCAAACAGAGCTTCGCCGCCCCATTCCTCGGACAGCACGCCCTGATTGGCGAGTTCGCTCTTGATCCGGTCGATATCGGCGTCCGCTTTATCGATCTTGTTGACCGCCACGACGATGGGGACTTCAGCGGCGCGCGCGTGTTGAATTGCCTCCACGGTCTGCGGCATGACGCCATCATCCGCCGCCACCACCAATACCACGATGTCGGTCACCTTGGCGCCACGCGCGCGCATCGCGGTGAATGCCGCATGCCCCGGCGTATCGAGAAAGGTGATCGCTCCCTTGGCGGTCTCGACGTGATAGGCGCCGATATGCTGGGTGATGCCGCCCGCCTCGCCCGCCGCCACCCGGGTGCGGCGAATGTAATCAAGCAACGACGTCTTACCGTGATCGACGTGGCCCATGATGGTCACGACCGGTGCGCGCGGGTTGGCCTGCTCCGAGTCTTCGGTGGTTGCTGCAGCCAACTCCTCTTCCAAGGCATTTTCGTTGACCAGCTTGTAGGTATGGCCCATCTCCTCAACGACGATGGCCGCGGTCTCGCGATCCAATACTTGGTTGATGGTCACCATCGAACCCAGCTTCATCAGCGTCTTGATCACCTCCGCGCCTTTGACCGACATTTTTTGCGCCAATTCGGCGACCGTGACCGCCTCGGGCAACATGACTTGATGGACGATCGGTGCGGTCGGTTTAGTGAACCCATGTTTGGCGCCAGCGGCTCAACCACCTTGAGCTTGCCGCCCCGTTTCGCGCGGCGGTAGGTGCGTTCGGAATCCTCGGTGAGGCTGCTCCAATCGCGCTTGTTGATGCGCGCCCCTTCCGCTTCCTCACGCTGCTTGCGGCTTTTCGCCTCGGCGGCATCCTCGGGGCGTTTCTTGACAACCTTGACCAATTCCGGCTTGGGCCGCTGAGCCTCGGCGGGCTTCGCTTTGCCCGCATCGGGTTTGGGGCGTGCCGGGACTGTCGCCGGCCTCCCTCTAGCCGCTTCCGGACGCGCGCTCCCCGGACGGGCGGGCGGCGCCCCCTGGCGGAGGCCCTGCTGGGGTCGGGTCTCGGAGGGTGGGCGCACTTCCCTACTTTGCACGGGAACAGCCAGGCGTTGGGTCTGCTCTTCTTCGAGGCTCGGCTTGGCTTCGAGTTGAGTCGTACTGGTGGCACGCGTTTCTTCTCGCGCTTTTTCCTCGAGTTGTTTCGCTTCCTCCACAACCTGATCCTCCGCTTGCGCCGTCGTCTCGACGCGCTCCCGCGGCTCCTGATTGACGATGTCCACCAACGCCTGTGGCGCTTCCTCGCCATTGCGCTGGACGACCTCTTCCTGCCGCGCTTCGGCCACAACGGGCTGTGCCGGTTCCGGCACAGGCTGGATTTCCGGCGCCGCCAATCCGGCACGGGCGCGCGGGCGGCGCCGTGCTTTCCTCCTCGGGCGTTACATGGCGTTTCACGAACGTGCGCTTCTTGCGCACCTCTACGCTCACGGTCTTCACCGCGCCCATCGGCGCCGTCAGTTTGATTTCGCTGTGGGTTTTACGCTTGAGCGTGATCTTCTTGGGTTCAGCGATGGTCAACGGTCCCTTACCATGGCTTTTGCGCAGGTGCGCCAGCAAATCCACTTTCTGCTTGTCCGTAATCGTGGTATCGGCATCATCGATTTCGATGCCTGCCTCACCCAATTGCACCAATAACCGATCCACAGGAATGCCGACCACATCGGCAAATTGTCTTACTGTCACATCCGACATCGCTTCGACCTCTCTCGCTTAGCCCTGGCCCTCGGCAAACCAGGGAGCGCGCGCCGTCATGATCAACTGTGCAGCACGCTTATCATCCACACCCGTCATTTCCGTCAAATCATCCACCGATAATTCCGCCAAATCCTCCATCGTGACTACGCCACGGCTAGCCAATTTGAACGCCAATGATTCGTCCATACCCTCCATTCCGAGGAGATCCTCGGCCGGCTCCGCATCGCCGACCTCCTCTTCGTCGGCGATGGCGCGCGTGAGTAACGCATCGCGCGCTCGGGTGCGCAGTTCTTCCACCAATTCGGCATCGAACTCGGGGATTTCCATCATCTCATGCACCGGCACATACGCGACTTGATCGAGGTTGGCGAAACCTTCACGCACCAGGATTTCGGCGACTTCTTCATCCACGCCGAGTTGATCGACGAACGTTTCGCGCAATGTATCGACTTCCCGTCCGCTTTTCTCCTGCGCCTGGGCCTCGGTCATGACATTCAATTCCCAACCCGTGAGCTCACTCGCCAGCCTCACATTTTGCCCACTGCGCCCGATCGCTTGCGATAGCTTATCTTCGGCGACGGCGATGTCCATGCCGTGGGAGTCTTCATCGACCACGATCGACATCACTTCCGCCGGCGCCATCGCGTTGATGACGTATTGCGCAGGATTATCGTCCCAGAGCACGATATCGATGCGCTCGCCGGCAAGTTCGTTGGAAACGCTCTGCACGCGCGAACCGCGCATGCCCACGCAAGCGCCCACCGGATCGATACGCATGTCATTGCTTTTTACCGCTATTTTGGCGCGCACTCCGGGGTCTCGCGCCGCCCCTTTGATTTCGATCAAGCCTTGGCCGACCTCCGGTACTTCCATCTGAAACAGCGCGATCAAAAACTCAGGTGCAACCCGGCTGACGAACAACTGCGGCCCACGCGGCTCGGTACGCACATCCTGCAGGTAGCCGCGCAAGCGGTCGCCGGTGCGTACCGATTCGCGCGGAATCATATCGTCTTTGCCAATCAGAGCTTCCACGCCGCCGCCGAGATCGAGGAAGATGTTGCCGCGATCATTGCGCCGCACGATGCCGCTGACGATTTCGCCCTTGCGATGGCGATAAGCGGCAACCACTTGGGCGCGTTCGGCTTCCCGCACTTTCTGCACGATGACTTGCTTGGCGGTCTGCGCGGCGATGCGGCCAAAATCGGCGTTTTCCAACTGCTCTTCGATGAATTCGCCGACCTGCGCCGTGGCGCGCCGCACGCGCGCATCTGCCAGCGCCATCTGGCGCTCGGGCAGTTCGACCTCGCCTTCTCCAACGATTTGCCAGCGACGGAATGTCGCGTAATCGCCGTTCTTGCGATCAATGGCGACGCGTACATCGACGTCTTGCTCATAACGCTTTTTGGCGGCTGACGCGAGCGCCGCCTCGATCGCCTCGAAAATGACTTCCTTGGCGACGCCCTTCTCATTCGAGACTGCATCCGCCACCAACAGAATTTCTTTACTCATTGTCTAACTGCTCCTAGCCTTTACCGAGCGAGCTAATACTCGGGCACCAGCCGGGCTTTCTGAATCTGCGCCAGCGGCACCCGTAGCTCTGCGCCATCGCATTCGATTACAACATCCTCGCCTGCCAAACCGCGTAGCCAGCCGGTAATCTTGCGTTTGCCCTGGAACGGTTCCGTGCAGTGGATACGCACTTGACTGCCCGCGAATTGCGCGTAATGTTTCGCCTCCAGCAAAGGCCGATCCAAACCGGGCGACGATACCTCCAAGGTGTAACGGCCGCGGATCGGGTCTTCCACATCCAGCACGCCGCTGATTTGATAGCTCACTTGCTGACAATCATCCAGATTGACACCCCCGGCCTTGTCGATATAAACGCGCAGCAACGCATTGCCGGGACGGGGATGCAACTCGATTCCTACGCACTCGTAGCCCATCGCCTCGATCACCGGTCCGAGCAATTTGCGCAATTCGACAGCGCCTTGACGCATATTATTTGCCCACCGCAAACGAAAAGTGGGCCTATGGCCCACCCCCGTAATCACGCAACCGCCGGTAGGGCGGTTCCCTATCCTTCCATTCTTTAACTTCACACGCGTAAAAAAAGCCCGCTATGGGGCTTTTCATTGGTAGCGGGGGCAGGATTTGAACCTACGACCTTCGGGTTATGAGCCCGACGAGCTACCAGACTGCTCCACCCCGCATTAAGGAGGCGGATGATAACAAAAAAGCGTTGTCGCGACAAGTTCAGCAATGCCTTGATTCCGGCGATTCTCATCTATAATAAGCGCCTGCCGGCGCGGCTCAAGGTTCGGCTATGTCGCCGGTCTGTTCCATCGAATTTGCACGTCAACCGCCGCCTTGGTGACTCTGCCCATTGCACTGAGAATCATTATTTGATGAACGATTACGCCAACACCGCGCAAGCCGGCACATTCGACAGCGTCAATCGCCAAGCCTTCATCGGCCTGCGCAACCGCGTACAAGAGCGCATCATCGGACAACCGGCGCTGGTGGATAGGCTATTGATCGCGCTCCTCGCCGATGGTCACTTGTTGGTCGAAGGTGCGCCGGGCCTGGCCAAAACCACCGCCATCAAAGAAATCGCCTCGCGTATCGAAGGGGATTTCCACCGCATTCAGTTCACTCCCGACCTACTGCCCGCCGATCTCACCGGCACCGAGATCTTCCGCCCGCAAACCGGCAGCTTCGAGTTTCAGCATGGGCCTATTTTTCACAACTTGATCCTTGCCGACGAAATCAACCGCGCGCCTGCCAAGGTTCAATCCGCGCTGCTGGAGGCGATGGGCGAACGCCAAGTCACCATCGGCCGCACCACCTATCCTTTGTCCCCTCTGTTTCTGGTGATGGCAACCCAGAATCCCATCGAACAGGAAGGAACTTTTCCGTTGCCGGAAGCGCAACTCGACCGTTTCTTGATGTACACCCGCATCGGCTATCCGGCGGCCAGCGCGGAACGGCAAATTCTGGCGCTCGCCCGCGCCCAGGCGCGCGCCGCCATCGATCACACCGCGCACACCGAAGCGCGGATCAGCCAAGCGCAAGTCTTTGCGGCGCAGCGCGAAGTGCTCGATCTCTACCTGGCACCGCAACTCGAAGAGTATGTCGTGCAGTTGGTGCTTGCCACCCGCGACCCTGCACCATACGGTGAAGACCTGACACGCTGGGTGAGTTTTGGCGCCAGCCCGCGCGCCACCATTGCGCTCGATCGCTGCGCGCGCGCCCACGCCTGGCTGCAGGGCAAGGATTACGTGTCGCCGGCCGATATCCACGCGGTAGCGTTCGATGTATTGCGCCACCGGGTTTTGCTGTCGTTCGAGGCGGAAGCCGACGGCGCCGACACCGACCGTTTCATCCGTGAATTATTGCAACGCGTCCCCGTTCCTTGAGTAGCTCTAGTCCATGAGCGACGGCATCCGCGCCAGCGCCCAAGAGTTGATTCAACTCCAGAGTAGCGCGCGTAATATCGACCTCGACAGCCAGCGCCGCGCAGCCAGCGCCATCGCCAATCTCCGGCCTTCGCGCTTGCGCGGACGCGGCGTGGATTTCGCCGAATCGCGCAATTACCAGCCGGGCGATGACATCCGCCACATGGACTGGCGGGTCACCGCGCGTACCGGCCGCCCCCATACCAAAGTGTTCCAGGAAGAGCGCGAACGCCCCATCATCGTGATGGTGGATTTCAACCCCAGCATGTTTTTCGGCACCCGGGTGGCGCTCAAATCCGTGTTTGCCGCGCGCCTCGCGGCCCTGATCGGCTGGGCGGCGATCCACAAGGGCGACCGCATCGGCGCATTTCTGTTCGGCGGCCGCAACCACCATGACCTTTCACCAGCGGGCGGACGCGGTGGCGCGCTCACCCTCATCCGCCATCTGGTTAGCTGGAGTGCCCTCGATCGCTCCAACATCACGACCGAGGGCGTCGCGCTGAGTGAAGCATTGGAGCGCCTGCGGCGCGTGGTGCGGCCCGGCAGCCTGGTATTCATTCTGAGCGATTTTTATCTCCTCGACGCCGCCGTTGAGCGCCATCTGGCGCGTTTGCGCCAACACAACGATATCGTGGCCTGCCAAATCCTCGACGCCTTGGAACTCAACCCGCCTCCGCCTGGTCATTATGGCATCACCGATGGCCGCGCCATGCGTCTGATCGATACCCGTAGCCAGGGTCAACGCGAGCATTACCATGCCTACTTCCGTGAACGCCAGCGCCAGGTCCGTGAACTGATGCGCAAGCGCACCGTACCGCTCATCGCGTTCGCCACCCATGAAGATGGCATGGAAACGCTGCGCCGCGGCCTCGCCCAGCCTTCTGTCGATTTGCTAGCCGGCAATGAGCGCTAACGCCGATCCCTTGGCCGCACTGCGCGATATTCATGCCGCTCCGGCGCCGCCATTCTGGCCGCTCGCGCCGGGCTGGTGGCTGTTGGGCGTGTTGCTTGGAAGCACGCTCGCGCTGTTGGGTTATCGGCTGTTCCGGCACTACCGGCGCTGGCGGCGACGGCGTTCGATATTGCAAGCACTGACCGAGTTGTACCGCGCCCTGCAAAACGGTGGTACGCAAGCCGAGTTTGCGGCGCAATTGTCCATGCTGCTGCGGCGCGCCGCGCTCGCGCGCTTCGCGCGATCCAGCGTCGCCGGCTTGAACGACAGCGAGTGGTTGCAATTTCTCGACCGTACCGGCGGCAACGGCGGATTCGCCGAGGGTCCGGGTCGCGCGCTCGCCAGCGCCCCTTATGCGCGAGCCGCCGAATTCGACGCCTCCAGGGTGTACGCGCTCGCGCGCGCCTGGTTGCAACGCAACTGCTGATCGCCATGCTGCAATTGGCTTGGATCTATTTACTTGCCGCACTGCCGCTACCGCTGCTCGCGCTGTGGCTGAGTCCGCGCGCGCCGCGCTACCCGGAGACCGCGCTGAGGGTTCCTTTTTTCCAAGCTTTTTCCGCTCAACCCGAACCCGGCCAAAGTAACAGGCCGCGGTTGTTGGTCGCGACCCTGGTTTGGGTGCTGCTGGTGCTGGCCGCGAGCCGCCCACAGTGGATCGGTGAGCCCCTGAGCCTGCCGCTGAGTGGGCGTGACCTCATGTTGGCGGTCGATATTTCCGGGAGCATGCGCGCCGAGGATATGGTGACTGGTGGCAATTCCGTCACTCGTCTGCAAGCGGTGCAGGCCATCGCCGGCGAATTCATCGAGCGCCGCCAGGGTGATCGCATCGGCCTCATTCTGTTCGGCAGCCAGGCCTATCTTCAGGCGCCGCTGACCTTCGACCGCGCCACTGTCCGCACGCTGCTGAACGAAGCCGAGATCGGGCTGGCCGGCAAGGAAACGGCCATCGGCGACGCCATTGGCCTGGCAGTAAAACGGATGCGCGACCAGCCGGCTACCGACCGCGTCCTGATCTTGCTCACCGATGGCGCCAACAACGCCGGCGAGATCGACCCTTTGCGCGCTACCGATCTCGCGGTCCACGCCAATCTCAAGATTTACACGATCGGCGTGGGCGCGGAGACCCAAGCCTCTCCCGACCCGTTCCGGCTGGGCAACTTGGGTTTAGGCGATCTCACCCATTTCAATCCGCCCGCCCAGATCGATGAAAAAACCCTCAAGGCCATTGCCGACGCCAGCAGCGGCCGTTATTTTCGGGCGCGCGACGCCGCCAGCCTGGAAGACATTTATCGACTACTCGACCAGTTGGAGCCCAGTGCGGTTGTCGATCAGACCTACCGCCCAGTACGTGAGCTGTACCCCTGGCCGCTGGCGGCGGCGCTCGCCCTCAGCGCTGCTCTCGCTTTGGCGGCTTTGCGCCCGCGCCTGCGCCGCGGTCACTGGGAGGCCGCAAGCCATGCTGGCTAGCCTGCTGCAGTTCCACTTTCTTCGACCAGTGTGGCTACTCGCCCTGGCGCCGCTGGCCGGCTTGCTCTGGCTGCTGTACGCCCAGCGTGGTGCCGACAGCGCCTGGCGTAATGCCTGCGATCCGCAATTACTGGCCTATTTGCTGGTCGTACGCAATACAGGCAACAGCAAACTCAAGCTCTGGTTGCTCGGCCTGGCCTGGCTGATCGCCGTCATCGCGCTGGCTGGCCCGGTCTGGCTGCAGCGCCCGCATCCTCTCTTTCAAGCGCTAGCGGCGCGCATCATCGTGCTCGACTTGTCGCGCTCGATGCTGGCGGATGACTTCAAACCCTCGCGCTTGATGCGTGCTCGCTTCAAAATCAACGACATCCTGGCGCGCAGCAGCGAGGGCCAGACCGGTATGGTGGTGTTTGCGGGCGATGCCTTCGTGGTCGCGCCTCTGACGCGGGATACCGCCACCATCGCCGCGCTGCTACCCGTGTTGGAGCCGGCGGTGATGCCGGTGCAGGGCGGCAGAATCACGCTCGGCCTGCGCAAAGCCGCTGAACTCCTCGGGCAGGCGGGCTTCCGACACGGTGAAATCCTGCTGGTGACCGACAGCACTGACCTGGACGCGCCCGCAACCGCCCAGGCGTTGCGCGCGCAGGGCTTGCGACTCAATGTACTCGGCGTCGGTACGCCAGCGGGTGCGGCGATTCCCTTGGATGAGGGGCAGCTCCTCAAGGACGCCAGCGGCAACATCGTGATCGCGCGGCTGGATACCGCCGCGCTCGCTGCGCTGGCGCACGCGGGGGGTGGCTACTACGCAACCATTAGCACTGATGACCAGGACTTGCGAACCGTGCTCGCGCCACCCGATTCGGGCTGGGACACGGAAACCCAACGCACCGATCAAAACGCCGAACGCTGGCGTGAGGAAGGACCGTGGCTGGTGGTGCTGTTATTGCCAGTGGCCGCATTTGCCTTCCGGCGTGGCTGGCTGATGCTGCTTGCACTATGTTTTGCGCTGCCGCCATCGCCCGCCGTGGCATGGGGCTGGGATGATTTATGGTCACGCCGCGACCAACAAGCCGACTACTGGCTGCACGAAGGCAATGCGCGGCGGGCGCTCACCGTGGCCGACGACCCCTGGCAACGCGGCACCGCCGCTTACCGCAGCGGCGATTTCGCCGAGGCCGCGCAAGCCTTCTCTCGCCTGCCCGGCGCCGAAGGTTATTACAACCAAGGCAACGCGCTGGCGCGCCTGAAGCGTTTTCAAGACGCGCTGAGCGCTTACGATGCGGCGCTAGCCGCCGATCCTGGCTTGGAAGACGCGCGCGCCAACCGTAATCTCGTCGCCAAGCTGCTGGAAGAACAACAACAACGGCGCCGCCAGAGTGAAAAACAATCCCCCTCCCCCGAGGGCGAAAAGCAACCGGAACAGGGCGGCGACAACAGCAGCGGCGACCAATCGAGCGGTACGCGCAACAGCGAATACCAACCGGACAGCGGCAATGCCGCGCCCGACCCCAAGGGCGAGGGCAAGGGCGATCCCAAAAACGATCCGGGCGATAACAGCCAGCCGGGTAATTCCGACAAACCGACCGCCAATAACAGCGACGATCTCAAGACCGAGAAGAATCAAAACCCGTCCGATTCACGCCAGCGCTCGGCCGAGGATGATGAGCAGATTACCGAAGAAGAACGGCAAGTGCTCGAGCAATGGTTGCGCCGTATACCCGATGATCCGGGCGGCTTGCTGCACCGCAAGTTCCTGTTTCAATACCGCCGGCGTGCCGACAAAGCACTGCCGACGGCGGATGGTTGGTGAAGCGATGAATGCCATCCTCCATGCGTATCGTTGGCTTCTGGTGGGGTTGGCGCTGCTCGCCTCCTTATCGGCAGCGCAAGCGCAGGGTGTCAGCGCCTACTTGGATCGCTCCTCGGTGTTCGAGGGTGAATCCGTGCTGCTGACCATCGAAGCGACCGGCCAGGTCGGCGGTGACAGCCCCGATGTCGGGCAACTCACCGGCGATTTTCACATCCTCGGCAGCAACCGCACGATGCGCATCGAATTGGTCGATGGCCGCAATCGCAGCAAAACCCTATGGACTTTGGAACTCGAGCCCAAGCGTAACGGCGATCTGCAAATTCCCGCGCTGCACATCGGCTCCAAACTCAGCACGCCGCCGCTCAAACTGACGGTATTGGCGCAAACCGCGGCCAATGCAAAACCCGATGACGAGGTTTTCATCGAAACCCAGGCCGAACCGTTGAACCCTTATGTGCAAGCCGAGGTGCGCTACCGGGAACGGTTGTTCTACGCTATTCCACTGCGTGAGGGGGTGTTGGGTTACTTGGAGCCCTCCGCCGATATCCTCAGCAAACGCCTGGGGGAAGACGTGCAATATGTCGCGGAACGCAACGGCCACCGCTACCGCGTGGTAGAGCGAAACTATGCCTTATTCCCGCAAAAAAGCGGCGATCTCTTGTTGCCTGCTATCGCCTTTCGCGGCCGCACTGCACAGAATGATCAGAATCCTGATGACCGCCAGCGTCTCGTGACTCGCGGCCAGCGCATCCAGACCAGCAGCCAGCCGATCACCCTCAAAGTGCGTCCGCGCCCCAAGCAGTTCAGCGGTAGCCACTGGCTGCCCAGCGCCGCGCTCACGCTTGCCGAGGCTTGGGCTCCCGCGTCGCCGCAGTTTCGGGTGGGAGAGCCGGTTACCCGCATTCTGACGCTCACCGCCAAGGGCCTCGACGCCGGACAGTTGCCGCCGTTCAATCTGGCAGCGACCGGACAGGCCCATCTCTATCCCGACCAGCCGACCAGCGAGACCACCCAGGACGGGCAATGGCTGATTGGACACCATGAACAGCGCGTCGCTATCGTACCGACCGCACCGGGGGAACTGGTTCTGCCGGAAGTCAAACTGGCGTGGTGGGATACCGAGCACGACCAGGAGCAAATCGCGATCCTGCCCGCCCGCACTGTCACCGTGGCGGCGGCCAGCGGTATTCAGCCGGCGGCACCTGGCACGGCCTCCACGGCCCAGAGCAGCGGCGAACAGGCTGCCGCCGTCGTTCCACCCGATGCCTTGGCCGCCGCACCGTCATCCAGCGCCGATGCCGGCATCTGGCGCTGGCTCAGCCTGGGGCTCCTGTTGCTGTGGTTGCTCACTTTGTTTGCCTGGCGGCGCGACCTGCGCGCGCGCCCCCCCGCCCGCTCCGTGGTGCGTAAAGCCGCAATACCCGCTCAGGCGGCGCTTATCCAAGCGGTGCAAAATGCCTGCCGCACCAACGATGGCCCGCGCGCCGCCAAAGCCCTACTCGATTGGGCCGCCGCGGCTTGGCCGCAACATCCGCCGACCAGCCTTGGCGCACTGGCGGCGCGGATCGATGAAGGCAGAGACGAGGTGCTCGCGCTGGACCGCGCGCTATACGCGCAGAGCAGCACGCGCTGGCAGGGGGCAGCGCTCGGGAACGCGGTGCGCAAGGGTCTGGTCGCGAGCGCACCCAAGACTTCGGTGCGAGAACCGAGTTTGGCGCCTCTTTATCCGAGCCGTGTTTGAGTGCCGGGTGCGCTTGCCAGCGTCTATCTCATCGTCCCACCGCTCTCACGGGGAAGCTACCCATGGCAATCCATTTTACCGCCGAAGAATTTCAAGCGCGCCGCGCCGCGACTTGTAGCGAGATGGTCCGGCGCGGCCTGCGCGGATTGCTGCTGTTTCGTCAGGAAAGTCTGTATTACCTCACCGGTTACGACACTTTCGGCTATTGTTTTTTTCAATGCCTTTACCTCGACGCCACTAGCGGCATGACGCTCCTCACACGCGCGCCCGACCTGCGCCAGGCGCGTCACACGTCGGTCATCCAGGACATTCGCGTGTGGGTGGATGAAGCCGGTAAGAATCCGGCGCTGGACTTGCGCGCGCTCCTCGCCGAGCATGGCTGCCAGGGCGCGGTTCTCGGCGTCGAACTCGACACCCATGGCCTGACGGCCTTCAACTGGCGGCGACTGGAGACAGCGCTCCATGGGTTCTGCGCCTTGCAGGACGCCTCCGACCTGGTGAGCCAATTGCGTCTGGTGAAAAGCCCGACGGAATTGAGCTATATCCGACGCGCCGCGGAACTTGCCGACGCAGCTTTGGACGAAGCCATGCGTCTGGCCGAACCGGGAGCATTCGAGGGCGATATACTGGCCGCCATGCAGGGTGCCGTATTTCGAGGCGGCGGCGATTACCCGGGCAACGCGTTCATCATCGGTTCCGGCGCCGATGCGCTGCTGTGCCGCTATTTCAGCGGCCGGCGTCGGCTCGCCGCCAACGACCAGTTGACCCTGGAATTTGCCGGCGTCTACCACCATTATCATGCCTGCTTGATGCGCACCATCGTGATCGGCGCGCCGACAACCGAGCATCGCGCCATGCATCGCGCCTGTGTGGACGCGCTGCACGCTTGCCAGGCGGCGCTCAAACCGGGCCAGGCCATAGGCGCGGTATTCGACGCCCATGCCCAGGTCATGGATGCAGCGGGTTATCGTGAGGCGCGGCTGAATGCCTGCGGCTATAGCCTAGGCGCCGTGTACCCGCCAAGTTGGATGGATTGGCCGATGCTCTATCACGGCAATCCCGTGATCGCTCAGCCGAATATGGTGTTTTTCCTGCACATGATCGTCATGGATAGCAGCAAAGGCCTCGCCATGACCCTGGGCCATACCGTGCTCGTGACCGCGGCGGGCTGCGAAGCGCTCAGTCGGAGGACGCTGGGCTTGCTCGGCAAGTCACTGACCGACTGCAGCGATTCGTGACGATTTTTGGTGGAAGATACGCTTTCTTGGCTTCAGCCGTAGACGCACATCAGCAAGCTGGTCCAGAATCCCGCGCCGCCAAGGAAATGCAGCCACAGGTTCAAATCGCTTTCTTCCTGATGGGCGCTTTTCTTGCCGGTATACCAGGACAGGGCGAACCACAGCACGGACCACACGGAGCTGTCAGGAGCGAAAAAAGCGACCGTTCCGGCGACGAGAGACATCGCGCACGCGATGCTCACCCACTTGCTCTGGTGTGGCGCTGGCGCGGTCATCATGGCGGCTTCGCTGATCGTGTTCATGGTGGCGCTTCTCTATTTACCGATTAGCCTATTGTCGTTTGCGTTGATATCGGATTTGCGGTTCAGCGCAGACTCCGAATTTGTACTCTGACAAAGGTTATTGCAATTCAGATGCCAATCAAAAACGGTCCAATTTGACCCTGTTGCCGCGCCTGTGTAGGGGTTTACCACGCTCGGTCGTGGCCTGGCATCGACCGCCCACGATGGTTTCACAAACCGCGCCGCATGACTGTCCAGGCGTCGGCAAGCGCACTGCGAAATCGCGGCGCGGCGATCGCGATCAAGCGCTCCGCGCGTTCATCCAAGGTGGCATACCGCAAGTCGGCAACGCCATATTCGGTCACGATCCAATCGGCGTCAGCGCGCAGTGTGGTCGTGACCGTGCTCGGCTCCAGATGCGGCACGATGCGCGAAAGCGCGCCATCCTGAGCGCTCGCCACCAGTGCCAGGATCGATTTTCCTCCGGCCGCGAGTCTGCCTCCACGCAGGAAGTCCACCAGGCCACCGTGGCCCGATATCTGCCGGCCGCGCAACATCTCGGCATTGGCCTGGCCGAACAGATCGACCTCCAAGATCGAGTTCACCGTCACCAGGCGCTGGATCCGCCGCAACGTAGCGCCGGCGTGGGTATAGCCGACTGGGCGGAAACGGATGCCCGGATCGCGCGCCGCGCGCTCATAAAGCGCACGGCTGCCCAACGCAATACCGGTGACCACGCCCCGCGTCACAGTGCCCTGGTCGAGCAACGGCAACAAGGGATCGGCGATCATGCCCGTATGCACCGCCAGATCGCGGTGATCACGCAACGCATCGAGCAGCGCCGATTGTACTTTGCCGAGACCGAATTGGATGACATCGCCATCTTCGATCAAGGACACGATCTGGCGGCCCAGCATCGTCAGCTCGGCGCCGACGGGTCCCCCTGTATATCCGATCAGCGGCTCATCGACGGCGACTACATAATCGAAATCACTGAGCCGCAAGCGCGGCCCGCCGCGCGAGGCCGGCATGGCGCTATTGACGACGGCGAGGCGTTTGGCGTTCGTTTTCAGCACCGCCGGGGTGAAATCGACCGCCATTCCCAAGGAGCAATCACCATGCCGATCTGGCGGCGATACCTGGAATACCGCGAGGCCAATGGCGGCGCGACTTTGCAGGTATTCGTAGATCGCGCTGTAATGCAGTGGTAGAAAATGCGCCCTGCCGGCGGCGAATGCGGCGCGCAGTTCGGGGGTCACGAAGAACGTGCGCACGCGCGCATCGGCGCCGAGCGTACTGAGATCGCGGCGATTCACACCGGGCAAGAAAACCCCGACGAAGGTGACGCCCGCGGCGCAGTCGCCGTGGTGCGCCCATTCATCCAGCAGAGCACCGGGTTCAGCGGCCGCGCCGGCGACATAGACCGTCATCCCCGGCCGCAACAGCGCGGCGGTCTGGGCCAGGCTTAGCCGCACGGTCATACCGCTCAATCCGAGGTGAAAACGATATCTCCGTACCAGGCGACGGCGGCTTGACCGCTATTGTCGGTGTCAGTCATCACCGCAACCGCGTCGATGTGGTCGATCGTGTCGCCAAACAGGCGTGTGAAATCATCCCTGATGTTGCGTTTTTCGGTCAGCCAGCGGCCCAGGTCACGGGTACCCGAGCGCACGGCGATCTGACGCGCATTGCCGGTGTAGGCGTTTTCCCAGTTGCTGCCGACCGGCTGCCCACTGGACCACACGTATACCAGCGAACGGGTCTTCCAGAACAAGGCGCCGCCAGACACCACCACATAGACACGCGCCGGGTAATCATCGCCCGCTTTGCTGCGCTCATCGACGCCGTTCAGCACATTATCGACGCGCCACGACCAATGGATGAATGGGGTTTGCCGCAGATCGACCTTGATCTCGCGATAACGCCCCGACGCGGCGGCGTGACTCTCGGCGCGGAGCGCGGTGCGGCCATCGCTTTGGGCGATGGTATAAACGGTTTCGCCCTTGAAGGATTTCCGATCCCAACCCTTGAGATCGCCCGCCGAGAAGTTACCGACGACAAGCTTGTCGGCCGCCAACGCAACGCCGGCGATTGCCAGCCACAACCATCCCGCGCACCGCATCGCTTGGCCTCCATAGGCTCAACGAGCGTGTTGACCGTCGCCCTCGGCGACAGCCACGACATTGCCATCTTGGTCATGGTGGATAGTCAACACATCGCTATTTTGCCAATGATTGAGTTTGGTGGATTCCACTTTGAAAAATTCAGCCGCCTGCTCCAGGCTCAACTGCTGTGTCGCTTTGCGCCGCTCCTTGCCGCGAAAGCGCAGAAAATTATACGCTACCCACAGCCCGAAAACCGCGGCAATCGCCGCGACCACCAGCAAATGCCCCAGCATTGGCAAGAATAATGGCGGCATCGCGGGTTCACTTTGTTGAGTAAGATTAGTGTTCACCGCCCAAGCCAGGGTCGTCGATACGAATGGCGTCCATAGGTTCAGCCAAAATCCCCAAAACACCAAAGTGGCGATCATATACCCGATGCGTTGCGAGCGGCTCTGCAAATCGGCTCTCTCGATGATCAACGTATCCGTGTCGTTTATTCCATTCATCATTGCAACCCGTCCATTCAGTCAATGCAGCCATGATCCGTTGGCGGAATGGTTTTTAGCAATAATGATACCAATTATAATTTTATTGTTTTACAATATCTTGAGAATCCTCTGGGTTGTTCCAGGTCGCAAAAGCGTCACTCTTGTGCACAGCCGTGACTACGCGGGCGTCATGGTGAGGACTGCTCGGGCCGCAAGCCGCGATCCGGGCTCACCCAGACCGCGCGCTTGCCGCGCCGTTTGAATAATGCCTTGGGCAGCGCCACCACGGTGGTGGTGGCACTGATGAACCAATACACCATCGGGTACCAGATCATCCAGTAATAGTGCTTCGAGATCGCGGGCTCATAGCGGCTGTCGATGAGCAAGCTGATGGCGAACTGCACCAGACAAGTCAGGCCGAGCACTACACCGTTCCAGCCTGAAAAAAAATTATTGATGACGAGATAATCGGGCAAAGGCGCCACCCAGCCGGCCAGCCACAGCATGACGATCAACGCCATCACGTAAGCCCAGAACACGCTGACCGCCAGCTCTATCGCCAGCAGCCACATACGATGATGCCGCCACTGGGTGAACACGCTGAACGCATAGCGCAGCATCACCTCGCAACCGCCCTGCGCCCAGCGCAGGCGTTGCCGCCACAGGCCTTTCAGGGTTTCCGGCATGAGAATCCAGCACAAGGCGTTCGGCTCGTAGCGAATGTCCCAGTGACGGAGCTGCAATTTCCGTACTGATGTCGATGTCTTCGGTCACCATGTCGGTGCTCCAATAACCGACGCTGTGCAATGCCGCTTTGCGAAAGCCGACGATGACGCCGGACACCGTGAAAATCTTGCCGTAACTCCGCTGCGCGCGCTTGATGAGGCCGATGATCGAGGTAAATTCACCCACTTGAATTTTGCCGAGCAGGGTCGAGCGATTGCGGATGCGCGGATTGCCGGTCACCGCGCCGACCCGTGGACCGCTGATGAAATGGCGCACCATCCAGGCGACGGCGTTGACATCCAGCAAAGCGTCGCCATCGATGCAGATCAAGTACTCATGCGGAGAAAACAGGGCCGCCATGCGCAAGCCCATGGCCTTGCCCTGATTCTTGGCGAAATGGATGACCGTGAGCTGAGGATGCTTGGCCTCCAGCCCATCCAGAATCTCTTTGGTATTGTCACGGCTACCATCGTTGATGGCGATGATCTTGAAATCGGGATAATTCTGCCTCACTAGCCAACCGATGGTTTCGTACAGATTGTCACCCTCGTTATGGCAAGGTACTACGATGGTAACGGGCGGATAACGGCTCAGAGCGGGTTGTTCGTAATAGTTCTTATCTTTTTGCTCTCGGCGGACATAATAGATCAATCCACCGATCATCCAGACATAAGACATATACAAAGGATAATAAAACGCAAAGTCGAACAGGGCCTGTATCCATGCCGCGAAAAATCCCATGACATCCGTACCTAGCGATAGGGATAATCCGCAATCGATAGCACAGGTTTTACCTCTGTCATCTGCGGCTGGTCATGGATGAAATCGTCCGGGTAATAACCGACATGGCGGGCGCCGCGATGAAGCAAACGATCGATTTGCCGAACCAGGTCGGCAACCGGTAGCGCCTGGCGTTTGCGCCAATCGACGCTCTGCAACTCGAACAACGTATTGTCCAGCGCCCCCGGCGTACGCTCGACGGCATCAAACAAGGTGTCCAGCCATTCGAGCGGCCGGCGGGCGCCTTCCATGTAAGGCATCGCCATCAACGCAACGACGTCATAATGGGCGCTGAAATCCGCGAGGTTTTGCGCAAACCAAGCCTCACTACGCGGTTCCAGCGCGACCCGAGCGTAAAGATTGCGCGCCGTTTTGATCTGCGGGCGCTGACGCGCCACCACGGCCCTGAGTTCATGGGTAAAATCGATCAGCCAGCGTGTCTTGAGCCGTGCCCAGCGCTCGGCAAACTCTGGATTCGCGCGAATTTCGGTGACGGAGGCCGGTAAACCCCACTGTGATTGGTAAACCGCCAGAGCGGCCGGCTGGCTATCCTCGAAGTCGGTGAGCAGGGCGTCGTCGTGAAACAGCAAGCCATCGAAACTCGCGTGGATCGCCAAATCCTCATAGATGTCGCGGATCGCGGCGCGCGCTTGCGGCACGAACGGCGACAAACGCCGATAAGCGGCGCGACCCGGTGACGCGCCGGCACCCACGCCTTGCACCCGCGCATCGGCGAGCGCGGCAATATCGAACGCCAGCACCGGCAACCAGGCGTAGACATTGACGCCGGCACGCGTCTTCAGTTGCCACGCCGCGCGCCCAAATAGGTCGGCGCGCATCGGCAAGCGCCGATTCGGAAAATACAGGCTGTCGGCATTACCGTCTCCATCGGGGTCGGCGAACGCTTGCAGGAACACCGTATTGATCCGCATCTCCTTGATTCGATCAAGCAAGCGGCCCAGATTGCGTTCGCGCTGCTCGGCGCTGGCATCATAGACGTAATCGAGATCGACCTGCACTGCGCGCAGCGGTTGGCGCCGCCTCGGCTCGCTGAGCAAATCCACGAATCCAGCCAGCGCCAAGTTGGCGGTGATGATGAAGCGCGGTATCGCCGCCAAATCCTCGGTGCTGGCGGTACCCTCGACCAGGTTCATGGTAATCGGCATACCCAAGTCGCGGGCGATCTCCAGCAGGCTTTGGTTATATACCCCGTAAGGCCAAATCATCACCCGCGGCGGCGCGCCGAGTTGGCGAGCGATGAGGTCGGAGTTGGTCTTGAGATCGCGCCGCACGCGCGTGCGATACTCGGGTTCGGTTTCGTAGCGCCGTTGCTCCGCCAAGTACACCCGCGTCGTGCTGGCAGGCAGTTCGTTGCCCTGCGGATTGGCACGTACCCCGCTTTGCATGGCGTAACTGTGCGAGGCAACCTCGACCAGGCCGGAGGATTTCATCTCACGCAATTGCTCCCAGGTCAAGAATGCGGAACGCGGCAGCTTGGTATTACCGTACGGCACGCTGGCGGTTACCGGCGCATCCAACCAAATCCCGTGGATAGCGGCGAGCGCGGGGTAATGAAACAACCGAAGCAAAGGGTAAACATGGGTGTAGAAACTCACCTCGCCATCGTCGAAAGTGAGCACGACGGCTTTCGGCGGAAGCGCTTTGACGCCCGCGCGCGCCGCAAGCAGGTCATCGATGCCGACCACGCGGTATTCGTTTTCACGCAGCCAGGAAAAATGCTGCACCAAGGTGTCGATGGAAACGGCGAACTGGTCGCTATCGAGGTCGCCGCGGATATCGGTTTTGACGCCGTGATAATTGAGCACGATGAAGCTCTGCCCGGAGGCGGCCCACGCCGCGCCCAGGCATAACCACAAACCGACGAACATCACGCCGCGCATGAATCAAAACCGCAGATTGATCTGCGCGTGCAGTTCGCTTTCATACTCTGAATTGCCGTCGTAGACACGGCGGCCGTAATCGATCCCATACTGCACGGAAAAACGCTCTGATAATTGCCAATCGTGCTCATATTGCATACTCCATACCAAGTCGTCACCATGGCCCTCCTGCCAATAACCGCCCGCGCCCAGCGTCAACCGCTGGCTGAAACTGCGCTCATAACGACGCCAGATACGCCAATCGTTGCTGATGCCGATCTCCCAGGAAAAATCACGGCTTGGATTGAAATACGGCGCGCCGACGCGGCTGTTCTCGGAGGCGTAAATACCTAGCCGGCCGCCCATCTTGTAACTCGGCGTAGCGAGCAGCCGCCGCGCGAACGCGGCAGCCACGGATTTGCGTACATTGCCATCGCTGAAGTCGTAATATTGGGCACTGAGGGCCGCATCCTGCGATTCGTGCCAGCGATAACCCACCCCCAAGCCCAGGTGATCCGCGTGAATACCGGCGCGGATGGCACGCAGCGGCGCATCGACGCTGTTATGCTCGACGACGCCATCCATCCGCCAATGATCCCCAAGCCAGCCCAGACCTTTCAAGCTCCAACCCAGTTCGTCGTTATCGCGCAAACCCTGGTTCAGCTCGGCGCCGAGCCGCAGACCGGGGCGCGCGTACTCCAGCCCCACCCCCAGCCGATGATCGACGCCAAACCCCTCCGTGAACTTAGCGCTGGCATAATGATCATGGGCAAAGCCGCGGACATGCCCCGACCGGCTGGAGTACAGGTAATTGTCGTAACCGAGGTCGGCGCTGCCCTGGGTATCGCCCGATGACCGCCCGACGCTGGTTTCAATGCGCAGTTCGGGGCGATTGCGCAGTTCCCAGGCTTGCGCCAGCTTTTGCACTTGCGGGTTATCGCCATGGGATCGCAGCAGTGCGCCGACTTCTGCGGCCACGAAATCATCGTCGTCGCGGTCCAGCGCCGTACTGGCTTGGCCGATGCGGGCGGCGAGGTCATCCGGTTCCAAACGTAATGCGCGCCGATACTGGTTCTCGGCCTGTTTCAGCCAGCCGCGCCAACGATAAACCGCCGCCAGATTGGCGCGCAAGCCAGCATTGCCGGGCGCGGCCTCCACCATCGCTTCTAGCCCGCGCTGGGCATGGCTGAGGTCATCGGCGTAAGCGCGCGCCATCAGGGCGGTGGCATCCACCGTCAGCTTGTCTGGGTTGGATTTGCGCGGCACGCCGCCGCTACCACCGCGCCATGCCGGCTGCTCCTTGGCGAGTTGGTCGATCACCGCGAATGCGCTCTGGTAGTCTTCGGTTTCAGTCAACGCATAGAACAGCCCCATGCGCGCTTCGAAACTCTTCGGCTCCAAGGCCAGCATTTGTCGATACACGTCGCGCGCGCGTTCGGGTTGGCGTTCGGTGAGAAAAGCGCTCGCGACCACGCCCAGGGCATAGGCGGGAATGGCCAGCTTGGCCGCCACCAATCGATCATAAAGCTTGATGACATCCGCCATGCGCTTGCGGCTATGCAAAGCCACCAACTGATCGAAAGCCAGCCGGCGGTCGGCGGCGTCATCGAGATTCAGCTCGCTCCAGGGCCGACCCAGCGCTTGTTCCATCCAGGCAATTGCCTGATCACCCATGGCTGTGGAACGCGCCGGGTCCGCCTGTGGCAATCCCGCCCAGCGCGCCTGGATCGCGGCGCGGTCGCTGTAGAGCTTGCGTAACTCCGCCGCGCTGAACAACTCTCGGCGCGGCTCGGCATAAGCCAGCGCCAGATGCGCCGCGCCCAGCGCGCTCAGCGCCAGCACCCGGCCGCGCAAGGCGTCGCGATTGGTGGGATCGAACGCGAGGATGCGCTCGTACATGAGCGCCTCCTGGGCATATTCCCCGTTGCGCCGCCAAAAATAGGCAAACCCCAGCAATGCGGCGCTGTCTTTGGGCTGATGGCCGATGAGCGCTTGCCATTGCGCCTGCGCCTCGGATTTTCGATCGCTGTCGGTGAGGGTCAGGGCCAGCCCCAGGCGCGCTTGTGGATGATCGGGCTGGCGCTTGAGGATAGCGCGGTACAGGGCCAATGCCTGGTCATAAGCGTGGCTATCGCGCGCGGCTTTGGCCAGCGCCTCCAGTACATAGAGCGGCGCGGCGCGCCGGTCGATGCGAGGCAGCAAGCGCAAAGCGTCAGCCAGCCGCCCCGCCCAAGTCAATGCCACCGCGTAATCATAGACGACCGCCGGATCGGCGGGCGCGCGCGCGCGACCGTTCGAACAGCCGCAATGCCTGCTCGAATCGTCCGTTCCGCGCTGCTTACCGCGCGCGCGCGCAACTCCAGCAAGGCTTTTGCTCGGCTTGCGCGGCGATCTGCGCGGGCGACGGCGGCGGCGGCGCTGGCTGGCGCGCCTTTGCTAACGCTTTTCCGCTCAGTGCTTCGCGATTGCCGGGATCGACACGCAGCACTTGCTCGAACAAGGCGAGCGCCCGAGCAAAATTGCGGTTACGCTGCCAATAATACGCGTACCCTAGCAACCTGCCGATGTCGTAGGGCGTTTCCTTGAGCAGTTCATCGAAGCGGCGCTTGGCTTCCGGAAACTGCCCGCCATCGGTTAGCGCCAACGCCAGGCCCAGCCTGGCCTGTGGGTGATCGGGCCGGCGTTCGAGCAGCAGCCGATACAGCGTGATCGCCTGGTCATAGCGATGCGCATCGCGCGCCGCCTTGGCAAGCGCCTCCAGCACGTAATCCGGCGCGGCGCGCGGCGCCATCCGCGCTAACAATTCAAGCGCTTCGGCATTGCGCCCAGCCCAGGTCAGCACCACCGCGTAGTCATACAACACCGCGCGGTCGGCGGGCACGCTTTGCCGCAGTTGGGCGAACAGCGCGAGCGCCTCCGCGAGCCGCCCGGCGCGCGCCTCGGCAACCGCGCGCTGGCGCAGCGTATCCGGTGTTTCCACGCTTGTTTGCTGCGCCCAAGATGCATTCGCGCCAACCAACCCTAGACAAACGCCCAGCGCCACGCCGTGCAAGAGTGCCATGCGCCACCCCCGGCTGATCTGCCGTATCAAAGACTCATCGAGAAAAATTACGGCGATGCGCACGATGCCACCGCGCTTTGAGCAATCCTTTACTTTGCCATTTTATTGCAAATAAAATCAAATATTTGTAAAATTTCATCGAAAGCGTTCGTGGCAAAATCGTTCAGCGGACGGGTTTGGCGGGCTGAAATAAGGCGTCCAGCAAATCGGCATCGTCGAAATGGCGCCGCCCGACAAAAGCCGTTGCCTGGCGCCCTCGTTCGCGCATCGCTCCCGCCGACGGAATGCCCATCGGCCACAGCAACCAGCGCTCGCGCCGTTCACTCCCGGCAACCAAGCCATCGGCGCCGAATAGCTGACGATAGCCTTGCGCGGCAGGATCCGGCGCGGCGTACAGTTCGTCGTAGTCACGCCAGCGATACGCTGCGCCGCTTGCCGGATCGGCGTAAACGCGCTGCACATAATGGCTGGCCGAAGCGATGCGGATGATCAGGCGTTGGTTGGTCGCGAGAACAGGGGCGGATTGCGGCACTAACGGCGGTTCCGCCAGTTCCAGGGCAGCGGGCCGCAGGGTAAGCGCCGGGCTAGGGAAAAACATATGATAACAACCGCAGGGATGGACGGTGTCGTAAGTCAATACACGGCCATCCTCAGCCAGGGTCACGCGCCACACCACACCATCCAGCGCGCCGCCGAGGATGTCGAACGCACCGGTCAGCGGGCGCTCGGCGAACCAAATCACGTAATTGAGCTGGAGCAGCGCCCGGCCCTGCCAGCGCGTATAAGAAGGGTAACGATACACCGCCGGCTGGGAAGCATCGACGGTCGGCGTCGCACCATTCCATCGAGGTTCGCCGGGCATATCGTACGCACCGCCCACATCGACTTCCCATACCGGCGCATGGGCGGCATAGAGGACTTCGAGCTGTGCCGCCGTCGGCGCAGGCACGCCTAGCGCGTCTTCGGTGACAATGGGTAGACGCGCCGGGATTGGTTCCGGCGGCGCGAAGCGCTGCAACTGCCCGTGTACGGGCAAGGCTTGCATAGACTCGGCGAAAGTCGCCTTCACCTCCGCTTGATAGCGGCGCACGCCGACGCTGATCGGAATCGCGGTCAACGGATAAAGCCCGATGATCTGCCGCGCGACGCGGTATTCCGAGGGCATTGCGGCGCGCTCCCTGAGCAGGGCCAAACGCGCGGGATTGGCGAGGTCATGCGCGCGCAAGGTATCGGTACAGCTTTGTAACGCGGACATGGGATGGTCGGTATAGCGGCCGGCGATTTCGGCTCTGGCCTGGGCGGGCAGGGCTTGCAGTTCAATGCGCCGCGCTTGCAGATCGGCGTCCGCGAGCCTCTGCAACCAGGCATTCAGCGCCGCGCCAGAGAGGTCCTGATCCCGATAGCTCGCCAGAAACCGATCCACACGCAGATAAGGAAAGCCATGGACAGGAGCCGGCCGAGACGGCCCGCCGCCACCGGCCTCGGCGATTGCGCGATCGAGTTTGCCGTAAAGCGCCAGGCAGCGCGCGGCGGGTGTATCGGCCGGCGGTGGTTGTGGTGGGTTGAGGGCGCATGCGCCGAGTGCGAGAACCAAGCCCAACACAACCACCGAGCGCGCCATCTGCCGGGGCGCCCCGCCGCGCTGATCGCACTGCTTAATATTATCCCAGCCATGCACGCGGTTTGAGATAGTCATAGAGCTTGGCCTCGGCACTGCCCGGTTCGGGCTGCCAGTTATAACGCCAGGCTACGCGCGGCGGCAAGGACATCAGGATCGATTCGGTGCGCCCGCCGGATTGCAAACCAAACAGCGTGCCGCGGTCAAATACCAGGTTGAACTCCACGTAACGCCCGCGCCGATATAGCTGAAACTCGCGCTCGCGTTCGCCGTAGGCCAGCGTACGGCGCTTTTGCACGATCGGCAGGTAAGCGCTCAAGTAATGGTCGCCGACGCTTCTCATGAATGCGAAACAACGCGCGAATCCGCCTTCGTTCAAATCGTCGTAGAACAAGCCGCCGATGCCACGCGTTTCTTGCCGATGCTTGAGATAGAAGTATTCATCGCACCAGCGCTTGTAGCGCGCATAAACGTCATCGCCGAACGGATCGCAGGCGGCTTTGGCGGTACGATGCCAGTGCAAGCAGTCTTCGTCGAAGGGATAAAAAGGGGTCAGATCGAAACCACCGCCAAACCACCATACCGGTTCCGCTCCGGCACGCTCGGCAACGAACAACCGTACATTCGCATGCGAAGTCGGCACATAGGGATTCAGCGGATGGATGACCAGCGACACACCCAGCGCCTGGAACCCGCGCCCGGCGAGTTCCGGACGATTGGCGCTGGCGGCGGGCGGCAGGCGTTCGCCGCGTACATGGGCGAAGCTGATGCCGGCTTGCTCGAATACCCTCCCTTCCGCCAGCACCCGCGTGCGCCCATCACCTTTGATGCCGGGCCCGTCAGTTGGGCGCTCCCAGGCGTCTTCGCGAAAACGCGCGCCGCCGTCTTCCTGCTCCAGGGCTTGGCAGATGAGGTCTTGCAAGCCCGTGAGATAGGCGCGCACCGCCGGGATGTCGAGTTCGTTCATCGTGCAAACTTTTCCGCGTCAATCATCAAGCATAGGATTTGGGCGGGCAGGCAACGTGGCCGCAGGTACGCATGATTTCCCTTATTTCCTCTGAGCCGTCGCGACTACCGTCATATTACCATCCATCGGTTTTCTGCGAATCGACAAAACGGCGGCCCTCAGTTCGCGTCGAGGATCGACTCACTATCTCATCGAACGCTTGCAAACGCGCTTGCCGTGTGGTGTTCCGAGTCGTGTGTCAAGACACCTCCCGCGACCGCAACCGTTTTCGGTAGAAGCTGCGACCGTCCCAGGGCAGAGTGCATGTCAGCGCACTCGTGCAAGTAGATACTGCGTCATCGCAGCCGTCCAATCCGGTCGGGCACATGCTCGAACCCAAGCTTTTGGTAGAAAGGGCCGTTCCACGGCACATCCCTGAAAGTGGTCAGCATCAGACTCTCGAAGCCCGCTGCGCGAACCCATTGGCAGACGCGCTCGACAAGTTGCGCGCCGAAGCCAAGACGGCCGTAGTCCGGGAGCACATCCATCTCTTGAAGATATCCAAATTCGTCTTGAAGACTGGCGGCGGCATAGCCCACGGGAACATCGTTCTGAAGAACAACAACCCATGCTTGTCGCTGCGCGATCGCGCTCAGCAAGTCCGCAGCCGCTGTGACTTCACCCAGAACATGATCGATCAGACCCAGGCCCCTGAATCGCTCCGCGGCTTTGGCCTCAATCCTCTGGAGTTTCCCGACTTCATCAGGCCGCGCGAGTCGAATGTGCGCGGCAACCGAATGCGCAGATTGTGCGGCGGATACCGCCCTGGCGGCGCTACGAGTCGCCATCAATCCTCCAAGCGGCTTGCTCAACCACAATGCGATAGCCGTCATGGTCCTTAAACATGCGCCCGCGCTGCTGCCAGTACGGATTGAATGGCCTTTCCTCGCCGAAACCCGCTTCCAGCATGCGCGAGCAGACTTTCTGCCATTCGCTCGGCTCGGGCAGGTAGATGACGATCAGATCCTCCGGTGTAGGCGCCGGCCTGATGGGATGGGCGCGGCAGTAAGTGAATTCAAAGTGGTAGCTCAATCCGGGATTCCCGATCATGACGCCGTCGAATCCCTGGTGATCCTCGAAACGGCCAATCTCTTGAAGGCCAAGGCCCTTACAATATATGGTGACCGATCGCTTTAGATCGCTGACCGGACGAGCGATTCGTAAGTGCGTGTACATAAGGTTTTGGAAAATATGCGCTTTGAATGCCGACGCTTTGCTGCCTCAAGAGCTAGTAGCGGCCGATGACAAGGGTTGGCAAATCTACGGTGGTGGATGCGACGTGGTCGGCCACTACACCCAACTCCTCCACGGGTTGATTCAAGCGATTGCACCAGACAACCGGATAGCCAAACCGCTTCGCACCCGCCGCATCCCAGCCTGCGAAAGCCGTAAAAGCGATGGCCTCGCGCGGCAATTTGAAATGACTCACTCCCATTTCATAGCTGCGCGGGTCAGGCTTGAATGCACTGACCTTGTCGGTGCTCAAGTGACCCTCGAAGAAACCCCCAAGACCGGCACTGCGAATGTTGGCATCCAGCATTGCGGCGGTGAAATTAGTCAGAAACGCCATGCGTATTCCCGCATCCTTCAAGACCTGCAATGTTGGCAAAACATCGGGCCACGCTTTGAGTTGCAGATAGGCGCTCATTAACCGATCACGCTTCGTGGGTGTGAGTTCCAGGTTATGTATTGCACAGCCAAAAGCGAGCGCATCCATGGTCACTTGCCAGAAATCCACATAGCTCTGGGTCAAGGTGCGCAGCCAAGTATATTCGAACTGCCGAGTTCGCCAAACCGCCATAACGTCTGCTCCCTTTCCAGGGAATAACTCTTCGGCTAACACGCCGATAGGACGCGGATCAAAAACGACAAAGCCGTCGAATGCCACTGCCTTTATCTTGGTTAGCGGATTGGCTTTTGCGATTTCAGAAGCTGCTACGAAACCTGCTGTCGCACCTGTTACGGCTAAGCTTAGAAAATGCCGGCGGTCCAGTGGCATGATGTCATTCTCCAGAAAAGCCGATGGATATAGCGCTGTCTACGCCCTGATATGTAGCACACACGCTACCGAAAATTTTACCATGCTCTGCGGTTCTCACCGAACACTTCACGCTGGAGCGCTTGCCGTGCGCGCGCCAGGCGCGACATGACGGTTCCAATTGGAACGTCCATGATCCGCGCCATCTCCTTATAGGAGAGCGCCTCCACTTCGCGCAAGATGAGGCATTCGCGCCACGCGATGGGAAGCGCGTTGAGCGCCTCGTCCAGCGCCGCGAGCGCCTGCCACTGCTCCAGCGCCGCTTCCGGGCCAGGGCTCGGATCGGGCACCTCCAGACCGACGCCGTTTTCATCGTCCGCAAGCGTTTCGCCGCTGAGCGCGACCTCCGTTCCGCGCCGCTCGGCCTTGAGCGCCGAGTAGGCGGCGTTGCGAACGATCCGCAGCAGCCACGCCCGGCCAGACTCGCCGCGGAACGATGCAAAGTACTTGCAGGCGCGTTCATAGGCGTCTTGCACGACGTCCTCGGCAATCGACGGGTCGCGAACCAGTCGGCGGGCCAGGTTATGCGCCGCGTCGAGGCAGGGAAGCATGATCTGCTCAAAATGGGCATGGTAGCCCGGATTTTTCATGGGAGGCTCCTGAACGAGCGCTGATCGCACTACGCCGTAGTGTGCTCAAGTACGGACGCGCCGCCATGGATGGGCAATCCCTTTTCGCTGGAACGTCGATCCTCCAAAAAATAAAATAGGATCAATAAGCTTTAGGAACTTATCCTCCGCACTGGCCGCGGGGCTAGCCTTGGGGTAGGATTATCTGAATCACGCAGGTGAGGCCGATCAGGGGCAGCGATATGCTTCTGCATTCAGCCAACGGTCGTCTGCCATGCAACAAGTCAATAATCCGTCTAGGCAGTTACGGTTTGGTGTCTTCGAGGTCGATCTTCGAGCCGGCACACTGACCAAGCGCGGCCTGCGCGTCAGGTTGCAAGAGCAGCCGTTTCAAGTCCTGGCGATGTTGCTGGAGAAGCCCGGCGAACTGGTAACCCGTGAGGCGTTGCGCAAGCAACTGTGGAACCAGACGATCGTTGACTTCGATCACGGCATTAACAAAGCCATCAACAAGATTCGCGAAGCGCTAGGCGATTCGGCGGAGAATCCACGCTTCGTTGAGACCGTTACCCGTCGCGGCTATCGCTTCCTAGCCGATGTCATCTCCATTGATGCTGCCGCTGACAGCCAACTAGAATCCGCAACCGAGGGTTTCGTTCCGCCTCCCGATTCCCATGGTGGCGAAGCGGCTGACGCCGTCGGGTCAGCGAAGCGACCGCACTGGCCTCGTGTCTGGACAGGTTTCGCCTTCGGTTTGGCCTTGGTGTGCGCGGCTTCGCTCGCCTGGCTTCTCTACTCCCAGAGCCACTCCTCACCCAAGATTCGTTCGCTGGCGGTGTTGCCCTTGGAGAATCTCTCGGGCGATGCGTCGCAGGATTACTTCGCCGATGGGATGACCGACGCGTTGATCACAGACTTGGGGCAAATCAGCGCTTTGCGGGTGATCTCCCGCACCTCGGCGATGGCGTATAAACGCATTCGCAAGCCCTTATCCGAGATCGCTCGCGAGTTGAACGTGGAAGCGGTGGTGGAAGGAACGGTGCTGCGTTCCGGCGAACGCATACGGATCACGGCCCAGTTGATCCAAACGCCTAATGAAAAACACCTCTGGGCGCAGAGCTATGAAGGAGAGCTGCAGGACACACTCGCGCTACAGAACAGGGTAGCCCGCGCAATCGCCGAGCAGATCCAGGTCACTCTAAATCCACTGGAAGAGGCTGCACTGACAAAATCGAAGACAGTGGACCCAGAAGCCTATGAGGACTACCTCAAGGGACGGTACTTCTGGAACAAGCGAACCGGAGAGGATTTAAAGAAAGCGATCGATTATTTCGACCGTGCAATCGACACCGACCCGGACTTCGCCAGGGCCTATAGCGGCCTGGCCGATTCCTACGCGCTATTGGGAGACTGGGAATACGGGATCTTGTCGCCACAGGAGGCTTTTCCTAGAGCCAAGGCGGCCGCAACCAAGGCGCTGGCCCTGGACGATAACCTGAGCGAGGCCCACACCTCGCTGGCGTTCATCCAAGATCTCTACGATTGGAGTTGGGCATCGGCGGAGAAGGAATATCAACGCGCGCGCGCGCTCAATCCCGGCTATGCGACGGCTCATCACTGGTACGCCTGGCACCTGATGGTGACGGGACGGACTGGGGAGGGCATTGCCGAATTGAAAAAAGCCGAGAGCCTGGATCCCCTCTCCCTGATTATCAGCGCCGACCTGGCGGATGCATTGTGCATCGCTCACTTCTATGACGAATCCGTGCAGCAAAGCCAGAAGACCATCGAACTGGATCCGCACTTCGCCGTCGCCCATTATCAACTGGGTCAAGCTCTGGAGCAGCAACATAAGGACGCCGAAGCCATCGCGGAATTCCGGAAAGCCATCGAGCTTTCCGGAGGAAATACGACGTTCGAATCCAACCTCGCCAATGCCTATGCCGTTTCAGGGCGGAAGGAAGAAGCCATGACGATAGTCAAAGACCTGGAGAGTCGGCAGGGTCAAAACGCTGCGACCGACGCGAACATTGCGTTGATCTATGTCGGACTCGGCGACAACGACCGGGCGATGATCTGGCTGAACAAGGCCCAGCAAGCGCGATTCAATCCTTCCATCCTCCTGCGACCGGTTTTCGATTCACTCCGCTCCGACCCGCGATTTCAGGATCTCCTGCACCGTATCGGCCTCCCGATTCTCGCCACTTCGAACGCAATCGATCCAAGAGCATGATTCAAGTCCGAACTATTGCTTGCGCACATGCACGACGCCGGTCATGAACGGATGCACGGTGCAGAGGTAGCTGAAGTCGCCTTCGTTGGCAAAAGTATGCTCGAACTTGTCGTCGGTATCCAAACCTTTCGAGGCAAAATTCTTGTCGTTGCTGGTCACGGTATGGGGTGCTTCGTCGTGGTTGACCCAGGTGATCTTGGTGCCGGGTATAACCGTGATTTCCTTCGGCGCAAAGGCGAACTTCTTGATATCGACGGTCAGCGCGGATGGAGCCGCCGCGCAAAGCGCAGGCATCCCTAACGCTGCGCAGAAGACCAACGCGAGCACGGCGCCCCCGCGGAGCGGGTGGGTATTGTTGCGAGAGAAAGCGTAGCTCATGGTTCTGTCCTGTGGGTATGAGAAATCTGCAAACCGCGGGCGTCCTTGCCCAGCTTACACCGCATCAAGCACTTACGCGCTTGATGCCGCGGCATATCCTGAGTTTTCCAAACCGTCCGTGTGAAATCGGCGATCACGCGGCCTCAAGCGGCCGGTCGATGAGCGCAAGTTCGTGCCGCCCGGACACAACGCTGAGCTGGCGCGTGCCGAGCAGCTTGCCAAGTTCGCCGGCCGGCACTGTGACCGGGCCGGGCTCGCCGACGCCCTGCTGTCCGGGCGTGGGCAGCGGGTAAGCACGCGACATGGCGGTGTGTAGCGCAATATGGCCTTCGACCTTCTGTAGCACTTGATGGATATGTCCGTTCAGCACGGTGACCGATCCGAACGGACGTAACAGCGCCAGCGCTTGCGTGGAATCGGCCGTGCCCCAGCCCCAGGGTTCCCAAATCGTCCACAGCGGAATATGCGCGAGCACCACAACCGGCGTTGAGTGGGAGACGCGCGCGAGATCGCTTTTCAGCCAGGCGATTTGTTCGTCGCCGAGCGCCGCCAACGTGCCCTTCATGAAGTTGAGCACGTTGTTCAAACCGATGAAATGCACGCCGCCCTGATCGAAGCTGTACCAAGACTTGCCATTGCCGTCGTGATCGAAAAACTTGAGATAGCCGTTCACGCCGTCATCGATCGTATCGTGTTCGCCCGGGACCGTGTGCACGCGATCGACATGGATTTCTTGTAGCAGCTCGCGCGCCTGACCAAATTCCTCGGGTTTCGACAGATGGCTCACATCGCCGGTGTGCACTACGAAAGCCGGTGTTCGGGGCAGCGCATTGATGTCGGTGATCGCGCGGCGCAGGCTGTCGACGACGTCGGGATTGGCTTCCTTGTGAAAGCCGATATGCGTATCGCTGATCTGCACGAAGGTCAGCGCATTCTTCGCAGCTGCGGCGAGGGCGCCGCCGTTCGTCGCGCCGAGCGCGCGTGGCACACCGCCGGCGATCGTCCAGACGACAGCGGCGCTGGTCCAAGCGGAGAGACAGCGCAATGCGTGGCGGCGTGCGGGATTGTGGCCGGAGCCAGCGGGGTTATGGGTACTCATTCGAGGTTCCTTGCGGTGAGGCGGGATTGCCTGTACCCGTCTATACCGACAAGAGCGAGGGTTTATTCCCGATTTATGGCTTTGGCCGAAAATGTTACCGGGAGTATTTCGTCTAGCCCACCCTCATGACACGCCCGCTGGCGAGATCGCGAATCTCGCTGGGGCGCGCCGCGCCACCCACCGCCCCCGGCGCAATCGCATCGATCAGTTTGCCGAGTTGCCGGCGCACCGCCAGCGCGCTCCGCGCCGGCGGACGGCGGCTGATATTGGCGCTGGTCGAGACCAGGGGAAACCCAGCCGCACGGCACAAAGCCGCCGCCGGCGCATGAGCGGTCACCCGCACCGCCAGCACCGGATGCGCGCCGCGCAACCAGCGCGGCACGTCGGCGCGCGCCGGCATCAGCCAAGTGACCGGGCCCGGCCAGGTCGGTTCTATACGCGCGCGTTGCTCGGCGCTCAACGGCGCGAGCCACGGCTCCAATTGCCCGAAATCCGCCCCGATCAAAATCATGCCCTTGCGCCAAGACCGTTGCTTGATGGCGAGAATACGCTGCAATGCGGCTTCATCGCGCGGATCACAGCCCAGTCCAAACACCGCTTCGGTAGGGTATGCGACCACGCCCCCTGCTTTTAAAATACGGGCCGCGTGCAGCATCAGTAGCCACGATGGCGTCATGGCTCACGCAGATTGCTTGCGCACGGCGCGCCGTGTCGGCGCTTTGCGCGGCGCGCTCTTGACGGCACGCGGCGCCGCCGATTTCTTGACGGGCGTCGCTTTTTTGGCGGGCGCCTCGGCCAACAGGCGCACGCATTCTTCACGGGCTAAACTCTCGGGGTCACGCCCCTTGGGAATGCGTGCGTTCTTGGTGCCATCGGTGATATAGGGTCCAAACCGGCCCCTTAGAATGCGGATGCCGGCATCGGCGAATTCACGGATCACCTTGTTGGCGGCGGCGGTTTGGTGTTCCTGGATGAGCGCCAAGGCGCGCTCATGAGTGATGGTATAAGGGCTGTCATCGCCCTTCAATGAAACGAAATTTTTGCCGTAGCGCACGTACGGGCCAAAGCGGCCGATGTTGGTGGAGATGTCTTCGCCGGCCCCGGTCTTGCCAAGTTCGCGCGGCAGCTTGAATAGCGCCAGCGCATCTTCCAAGGTCAGGGTGTCGATGCGTTGGTCGGCGCGCAAACTGGCGAAGCGCGGCTTGTCGGGATCATCCTTGGTGCCGATCTGCGCCACCGGCCCGAACCGCGCCATGCGCACGCTTACACTGCGCCCCGAAACCGGATCGACGCCCAATTCCCGCCCAGGCAGTACCGCTTGCCGTGACACATTTTCGGTTTTTTCATCGACCAAGCGCTTGAACGGCTGCCAGAATGAACCCATCAACGGCACCCATTGCTCCTCGCCGCGTGAAACGGCGTCGAGTTCGTCCTCCAAGCGCGCGGTAAACTCGAAATCCACGTATTGCGGGAAATGCTCGGTGAGAAACCGATTGACGATACGCCCGACATCGGTCGGCTGGAAGCGGCGTTTGTCCAGCGTCACGTATTCGCGGCTGATCAGCGTGGCGATGATGGCGGCGTAAGTCGAGGGCCGACCGATGCCGTATTCTTCCAGTGTCTTCACCAGGCTCGCTTCGCTGTAACGCGGCGGCGGTTCGGTGAAGTGCTGGTCCGGGCGGATCGCGAGTAGCTCCACTTGCTCGCCT
>JAXMFZ010000019.1:0-65939 GCA_046347515.1 Gammaproteobacteria bacterium
AGTATTGAACGTTACTTCAAAGTCAGCGCTCGCCACGGTGCCATTATTGGTAAAGCTCAGTGGCACCTGTACAGTGCTACCGGCAGTCGCATTGTTCACCGTTCCCAACACTATGGATTGCGCCTGTGCAGCAGCAGACCATACGCCAAAAAGAGCCAGCAGCATGGTCATGCTCAGCAACAGCCTAAGCCTAGAGTGCAAACGCATCATATGGTATAGCCTCATGTATTGAATAAAACTCATTACCTAATAAACGGTTAGGGGCCCAATATCTTATTGATGATGCAGACGATATCGCCACTATTAACATTGCCGTCAGCGTTACAGTCTGGGGTTCCGCTTGCAATGACACCGCCAAGAAATTCATTGAGCACGCCAATATTATCGCCACTATTGACGTTTCCATCATTATTGGCGTCGCCTGCCAACAATAGGCCAGGCGCAGTCGTTCGATTGGCAACATAGGCATCAAAGTAGATGAGTCCACTTGGGGCGGCGCCGGTTTTAGCGATCGCACCCAGGCGTGCAGTCTCGATTCCACCCGTAACGCCACCCGCCGCAATGCCGGGCTTGGCGGTGCCATCCACTTTGAGCGTCGTCACCGCGCCGTTACGGTCAAGTTCGATAGCGTGCCAGCCATTGGCCAGGGTCGTACCCGTGGAGGTCACGGCGCCGGAAACGAGGAACAGTTGCTTTTGACCGCTTACACCACGAATCTCAGCATCCAATACGCTGGTGTTGCCGGCGTTGAGCAATCGATAGACCGTGACTTTTGAGCCATTGGCAATGGTGAGATTATTCAAGAACACATAAAAACGAGAGATTTGACGGGTTTCGTTGGTGGGATTGCCATCCGCAACATAACGCGCCGTTGCGTCAACGGGTACTTCCAAGCCGCATTTGCCCGCGTAGCGTTTGCCCGCCGTAGGCTGTTTCGCGTTGGCATCGGTCAAGCCGCTATTCCCGCCGGTCCAGTTCGCTATGGTGCAGGCGGAGGCTGCATTCATGCAAAGTAGAGAAAATAAAAGCATCCCCAGAAGTGCTAATACACGAGTAGCACTATTTACTAAGGTCAGGCCTTGTTTATTCATTGCGATCACCCTCGGTTCCATCGTCGATCGCGCTATTAGACCATGTTCATTTTTTGAAGCCAAGGGTAAAATTACCTTTTATCATATTTGAAACACTGTAGTCAGTTTACAACATTTGCTGAGAATGTCTACAGCTTTTTACACTAGCCCAACGTGCTTGGCCGATCTTGTGTAGATGGCCGAGGGGGATTCGCAATAGGACTAGCTAATCGATTGTTTAAAAAAGAAATTTCGGATGAGTGCTTAGCCCGGCATTGACAACAAAGCAGCACCAAACCATTGAGGGGGAAAAAGGGGCACGCAGAAGGACTAGCCCGCCCAGTCGATCCATTAACCGAAAACTAGACTATTTCTGCGGCCCAATGCGTCACCCCTAGGAGGAGTGTACTAGGAGGGGTACAGCACTTAATCGTAAAGCCAGAAACGATTGGCGGGCACTACGAAGCTATAGCCATGGCGGTTGTGGCACAGTAATGCCCGGACTCCATGGTTATGGCCATAGCGCAAATCGGCATGCCTGTAGAGCGGGCGACAAAAAAAGCGACGGTGTTGGAACGGACGATAATCATAGCGATCGTGCCAGCGCGGATGGTAACTGTCGTCGCCATCATCATCATCGTAATCGTCATTATGCCAATCCTCGTAGCGGTTACCGACCGTATGCAAAGCGCGGGAATCGGCATCTTGAGGCTGGTATACGGCCACCCTTGCTTGCCCGCTGGCAGGGCTTGCCGCGGCCATGTCAATCTGAGTGGCAAACGCGCCCAGTAGAGCGGCAACCAGGGCGTGACGGACTCCGATCATGGGATTCTCCTTGAGATTGATGACATGAAAACATCATACCGAGCTCTACCTGAACCCAAGATGAACGATGGGTCTGGCTAGGAAATGCGTCGGGTCTCAAGACAACATGGTGACGGTTCTAGCGTCGCGGCTGACCAGCAGCCGGCTCGCGCCGTAACCCGCCATGCTGGGAATCGTCATGACCGTACCGTCGGGATGGGGGGTAATCTCAGGCTGAACTGTGACGACAGGTTCGCTACGGGCTGTAGCGATGGCATCCGCCGCAGTAGTGGAACGAGCCAATTTGAGGAGGTTCATGCGAGTGGGAAATACCAGTACACGCAGACCCTGCTCCGCTTCCGCTATTGCCTTGAGGGGGGAAATCCAGAGCGCATTGTGGACTTCGGTGTCTTGGTTATCAATACTGGGTGCCTGTTCAGGAGCCAGAGCAAGATAGAAATGGGTATCGAAGCGTTTCGGCTGGGTAACAGGGGTGATCCAGTGCGCGAACCGATACAAGCGGTCGGTGGCTAGCTGCAATTTAGCTTCACGGCAAAATTGCGCCACACCGATGGAATGATCGCGCAGCCCTTGACGATAGCGGCTTAGCGCCAATACTTGGTCGTGGGTCAGCAAATCTGCGCCGGCTTGCGGATAAGCGAACAATAAACCGGCTTCCTCGAATGCCTCGCGGATGGCGGCCACTCGAAATGGCAAATCGAAACTCGACTCAGCGCCGCCGCGACAATAGTCGATGATAGGCGTTGCACGATCAGCCATATCCACTTTGCCGCCAGGGAATACCAAGGCGCCGGTGAAGGCATCGATACGATGATGGCGTGTGATCATGAAGACTTCGACGCCGTCAGCGGAGTCGCGAATCAACATCAGGGTCGCTGCGGGTTGCGCGTGGTTGCTCGAGGTCATGGGGCGCGGGGTGTGTATGGTAGTGGTCTTTATGAGGACTCAGGCGTTCTTGAGGTATTGCTCTTCTTCGTGTCCGTGGATGGCGGAGCCATGCAATGCACCAGCCATTTACGCGGTTATCAGGATATTCACGGGCATTTCCAGTATCATCAAGAGAAGTTTAAAGGCATGAATCGCCATTTTTCATTCAGCATTCGCCAGCAGTGTCGGCTACGTTTGAAAACCGGTTGTAGTACCAGTTCGGGCAAAACATCCTGTTCATTACGGACTACCCGCTCGTGATCAATAACGAATCGCAAGCCTTCAGCCTCATGTCGTTGCCGCCTCGGAGCGCCGAAGTCGATGATCTTTTCGAAGTCAACCAAGTCCATCGCGCGCTGAAGCAGAAGACACGCTATCTGCAAATTATCCACGAGTTGGCGCTCGCATTGCTCCAGCAGACCTCAATAAGCGACATTTTATGGCTGGTCGCCAAGAGTGCAATCGCAAGGCTCGGTTTCGAGGATTGCACGATCTATTTGCTGGATGAAACTGGCAACACTTTGGTGCAAAGGCTTGCGCATGGCCCCCGGAATCCAAGCGGGCAACCGAGGCCGAACCCCGCCATGATTACCGTCGGCAAAGGCGTGGTGGGAACCGTTGCGCTCACCGGCATCGGCGAGATCATTGCCGATACGCATGCGGATATGCGCTACCTTAGGGTGGACGATCGGCGCTTGTCGGAAATGGCGGTGCCCATCGTGCACGATGGCAAAGTGATCGGGGTCATCGATTCGGAGTACCCAGCGCCGAACTTCTATACCCAAGAACATATGGAGATGCTGGCCACGATCGCCTCGATGGCGTCAACCAAGATCGCCAGCGCAATGCTGATCGAGCATCTCAACCATGCCGTGCGTCAGCTGCAGAAAGCCAAGGAAGAATTGCGGCTAGGCGAACTGCGCTATCGGCTACTCTACGACAATCATCCATCGATGTTCTTTACTTTGGATGAGCAAGGTGTATTGCGCTCGGCCAATCATTTTGCCGCCCAGCAGTTGGGTTATTCGGTTGCTGACTTGGTCGGCATGCCATTGGCTGGGCTGCATGTGGAAGAGGAGGCCGATAAGCTGAGCCGGCAGCTGAAACGCTGCTTGTCGCGGCCGCGCGAGTTGCATCGCTGGGAAGCTTGCATGCGGCGCAAGGATGGCAGTGGAATGTGGGTGCGCGAAACCGCCCGCGTCGTGGATTTCGCGGAGCATGATCAGAAATCGATTTTGATCGCTGGCGAGGATATCACCGAAACCTATAATCTTTCGCAAGAACTGCACTACCAGGCCAGCCACGACGTCGTGACTGGCCTGTTCAATCGGCGCGAATTCGAACAGCGGCTCGAACGCGCTTTGCAGGAGACCCAGATCGACCAGGCCGAGCATGCCTTATGTTATCTCGATCTGGACATGTTCAAGGTCATCAATGATACCTGCGGCCATGTCGCCGGCGACGAATTATTACGCCAGCTCGGCGGTCTGTTCATTACCAAAATCCGGAAGACCGACACCGTGGCCCGCCTGGGCGGCGATGAATTTGGCGTGCTGATGGAGCATTGCTCGTTACAGGATGCGCTGCGCCTTGCCCACACCTTGCGCGGCGCCGTGGAGGAATTCCGCTTTCAATGGGGCGGTAAGCTGTTCACCTTAGGGGTGAGCATAGGCGTGGTGCCGGTCAACGAACACAGTGAAGACATCACCAGCATCATGACCGCCGCCGACGCCGCCTGCTACGCCGCCAAGGAAGCCGGACGCAACCGGATTCACGTCTACTCCTTGAATGACAGCGACCTGCAGCGTCGCCATCGCGAAATGCGCTGGGTGACGCGCATCAGCGAAGCTTTGGAGAACAACCGTTTCCATTTTTACTGGCAACCGATCACACCCGTCAGCGGCGTGATCGACTATGGCGGGGTGTATTTCGAGGTACTGCTACGTCTGGAAGACGAATCCGGCAATATCGCTGCGCCCGCTGCTTTTCTGCCTGCCGCCGAGCGCTATGGATTGGCGGTCAAGCTGGATCGCTTCGTGGTCAGCCGCGTATTGGAGTGGCTGGCCGCCGACCGCGAGCGCCTGAACTGCATTCATCTATGCAGCATCAATCTGTCCGGACATTCGCTCAGCCATCGAGAATTTCCGGAGTTTGTCATCGGTGAGTTACAGCGGACTGGCGTACCGGGGCATAAAATCTGCTGGGAAATCACCGAGACGGCGGCCATTGCCAATCTGGCTTTCGCCGAAGGGTTTATCGGCGCGCTGAAAGCGCTGGGCTGTCGTTTTGCACTGGATGATTTTGGCAGCGGTTTCTCGTCGTTTGCGTATCTCAAGAATCTGCCTGTCGATTTCATCAAGATCGATGGTGCGTTCATCCGCGACATTTTAAACGACGCGGTGGACTATGCCTTGGTGCGCTCGATCAGCGATATCGGGCGCATGATGGGTCGGCAAATCATCGCCGAGTTCGTTTCCAATCGTGAAATCCTAGCCGCGCTGGCGGAAATCGGTGTCGATTGCGCGCAAGGCGATTGCATCGGTGCCCCACAGCCATTGGCAGCGTTACCGGTGGCCAGAAAAAAAACAGCGTTGCTCGATGTGACGCGAGGTGAGAGTCGATGAGGGCGCGATGCGGTCAATGGCGCGCTAGCGGCACCGTGTCGACAATGGTGAGGCCGTAGCCTTCCAGCCCCCGGTATAGCCAATGGCTGTTGGAGAGCAGGCGCATACGGGTCACGCCCAAATCCGCGAGGATTTGCGATCCGATACCGTTTTCCCGCCATTCGCGGCTGTGTTCGGGGGTATCGGCCTGCGAACGTGGTTCATCCTGACGATCATGAAAGCTGCGCTGGATGCTGGCGGGGTCACGGAGATAGATCAACACCCCGCGCGGTTCGCGGCTGAGGGCCTGCAGCGCGGCGTCTAGCAGAAAGCCGTCACCGCCGCCGAACAGGTCATCCAAGGGGTGTTCGCTGTGGACGCGCACCAGCGCCACCTCGCCATCGGCAACGGGTCCCTTGACCAGCGCGAAGTGCTCGGTGCCATCCGGGAGCGACAAATAGCGGTAAGCCAAAAATTCACCGTAGCGTGTTTGCAGCAGGCGCTCATCACGGCGCTCCACGAGTTTTTCCTTCCGACGGCGGTATGCGATCAAATCGGCGATGGAGATGATCGGCAGCCGGTGCGCGGCAGCGAACGCCTGTAGTTCTGGCAGCCGCTGCATCGTGCCGTCGTCGTTCACCAGTTCGCAAAGCACGCCCGCAGGCTGCAAACCGGCAAGCTTGGCGAGATCGACGGCGGCTTCAGTGTGGCCGGCGCGGCGCAATACGCCGCCGTCTTTCGCGAGCAACGGAAAAATATGGCCGGGGCGCGCAAAATCTTCGGGTTTGGAATGGTCGCCTACCAGCGCTTGGATGGTCTTGGCGCGATCGGCGGCGGATACGCCGGTGGTCGTCTCATAGCGATAATCGACGGAAACCGTGAACGCAGTCCGGTGTGATTCGGTATTGTGCTGCACCATCTGTGGCAGAGCGAGCGCCTTGATCCGTTCCTCGGTAAGCGGCACGCAGATGATGCCGCTGGTGTGGCGAATCATGAACGCAATTTTGTCGGGCGTGGCTTTTTGCGCCGCCATGATGAGATCGCCCTCGTTCTCGCGGTCTTCATCATCTACCACCACGATGAGTTGGCCGGCGGCAACGGCGGCGATGGCCTCTTCGATGGCCGAAAATGAAGTATCCATAAGCTAGGGATCGTGACAATGCGAGGATGGGCGGCGCTGCTCGCCGAGAGCGCGTATAGCTTACCGTGGCTCGGCGATGGAATAAAGCGGCGGCAGGATGGATTGCGAGCGGCGACCGATGATGGCGAAACGGTGATATCAGTCGCCGCCGATCAACAAAAATGCAACAAAAGCCGCTTGGCAACCGGACTTTATTAGCGCTTTTGCTGCTTCAATACATCGCGGATTTCCATGAGTAATTCCTGATCCTTGGTGGGCGGTGGCGGCGGCGCGGCGACAGCCGCTTCTTTGTTGGATTTCATGACCCAGCCTATCAATTTGACAATGAAGATGAACAGCGCTACGGCAACGATCAGGAAGTTGACGATATCGCCCATGAAAGCGCCAAATCGGATCGTACTGCCGTTGAGCGTCGGCGCCCACAAACCCTCCAAGCCCTTGGCCGGATCGCTGCCGCCAGTGATCGCGCCGATCAGCGGCATGATCAAATTTTTAACCAATGACTCAACGATTTTGCTGAAGGCGGCGCCGATGATGACACCGACGGCGAGGTCGATGACGTTGCCTTTGAAGGCGAATGCTTTGAATTCCTCCAACAGCGAGAACGCCTTATTCTTGGCATCGATAGACGATATTGTTTTTAGTGGGTCCATGTAGATTCCTCTCTAAGCTTGTTATGACGTGATGTCGCTGTGAGTTAACGACAATGTACAGATGAAATGAGGCTATGGAGCTCTTGGATTGCAGCGATGATCGTTAGCCGCTTTCAATGGGATTCGACAATCATTCGCGAGTTTACTCTACCACAAAGCCAACCGCTAAGAATGCGCACAAACTGTAACAATTGATCAAGGCCCGCCGCGCTTGCTGCCTTCTTCGACTTTGCGCCCAGCCAACCGCTGCAAGGCCTGCTCGCGCCGCTTGGCCAGCGCGGCCAGATCGCCCAATAAACCAAGTTGCCAGCCGGCGGCCCCGAGGTTTTCCCAATCGCTGTCGACCATCATCGCATCGTCGTAGATCACGCGACCGTCGGCGGCGACCTCGACCACATAGGAAGGGCTTACGACATACAGCGTATGACAAGGTTCAGCGCCAGGGTTGAGCAATTGCAGAAACGTACCGGGCTGGGTGATACACGCCTGCTGGGGGCCGAGCTCGATGGTGTAAGGAGCTGGGCTGCCCGCATCTTTCATGCGGACTTTAAGATTGCCCGCGTTCACCCAGGTGATTTGAGTCACGAACGGCATGATGTGGATCTTCGATCCCGCGCCCGCTTCGATGATGCCGGCAGCGACGCTGACTTCTGGGCCGAGGGCTTGGTGCGAGCCGCCGAGCGCATCGGTGCTGTTCAGAAACGCCGACACCAGCGTGCCGTCCGCGACCCGCACATAGGCCAAGGGAGCGAATCGTTGATTCATGGTTTGAGCGTACCTTGCAGGCGGTGGCGAGTCATCGCGAAATCAAGAGTATGGCTTGTTACGCGCGGTTGTCACAACGGGTTGCAAAGTGCCGAGTTTTGATATGATAGCCGGACTTAATCCCGACAAGAGCCGCCCCGACCAGGCTTACCCGCGAAGCCAATCGTCGTTTCAGGGTTTTGGCAACAGATACAACGATCAGGCACTCGCTATGAGGAGACAGCATGGGTAAGCCTACTGGCTTCATGGAATTCGCACGAACGCCCGTTCCTTATCGGTCGGCGACCGAGCGTATCCAGGATTTCAATGAATTTTTGGTGGCGGTGCCGGAGGAGCAACTGCGTACCCAGGGTGCGCGCTGTATGGATTGCGGTGTTCCGTTCTGTCAGTCCGAAAATGGTTGTCCCGTCGATAATCTGATTCCGGAGTGGAACGATCTGGTCTATCAAGGGCGCTGGCATGATGCGCTCGATCGCCTGCATAAGACCAATAATTTTCCGGAGTTTACCGGCCGCGTTTGCCCGGCGCCTTGCGAAGGCGCCTGTGTACTGGGAATTACCGACCCGGCGGTGACCATCAAGAACATCGAAAATGCGATCATAGACCGTGGCTTCGCCGAGGGTTGGGTTAAGCCGGAGCCGCCGCGGCAGCGCACCGGCAAGCGCGTCGCCATCGTCGGCTCGGGCCCCGCAGGCTTGGCGGCGGCGGCACAGTTGAATAAAGCCGGCCATACGGTGACGGTGTACGAACGCGACGATCGCATCGGCGGCTTGCTGATGTACGGTATTCCCAATATGAAGCTCGACAAGCAGACGGTTGAGCGCCGCCTCGATTTATTGCGCGCCGAAGGCGTCGAGTTTGTTACCAATGCCCACGTCGGCGTCACTATCGACGCCCAAGCGTTGCTTGCCGAGCATGATGTGTTGCTGCTCGCTTGCGGTGCGACGCAGCCGCGTGATTTGCCTATCCCAGGCCGCTATCTCGCGGGCGTTCATTTCGCGATGGAATTCCTGCTCAAGAACACCAAGAGCCTGCTCGATTCCCGGTTTGCCGATGGGCGTTACATCTCGGCCAAGGACAAAGACGTCATCGTGATCGGCGGCGGCGACACCGGCACGGATTGCATCGGCACCTCAATGCGCCACGGTTGCCGCAGCCTGGTGAACTTTGAACTGTTGCCGCAACCGCCGGAGGAACGCGCGCCCGACAATCCCTGGCCTCTGTGGCCGAAGATTCTGCGCGTCGATTACGGTCATGCCGAAGTCAAAGCCACTTTTGGTCACGATCCGCGCGAATACTGCGTACTGTCCAAGGAATTCATCGACGATGGCGAAGGCCGGGTGAGCGGCGTGCGCACGGTGCGAGTGGAATGGCTCAAGGATGCCCAGGGCCGTTTCCAAATGCGCGAGATTCCCGGCAGCGAACAGGTATTCAAGGCCGACCTCGTCCTGCTCGCAATGGGTTTTGTGGGACCGGAACCCCAACTCGCCAAGCAACTGCGCCTCGCGCTCGACGAGCGCAGCAACGTCAAGGCCGGTTACGGCCAGTTCCAGACCAGCAACCTCAAAGTATTCGCCGCCGGCGATTGTCGGCGCGGTCAGTCGTTGGTGGTGTGGGGAATCAACGAGGGGCGCGGCGCGGCACGCGAAATGGATCGTTATTTGATGGGTTCGACCTTGCTGCCCTGACTATAGCACCAGCACCGAGAGCAATAGCGTGATAGGAACACTGCAAGATCCCCAATTCTGGGTAGCCCTGCTGCAAATCATCTGGATCAACATTTTGCTGAGCGGCGACAATGCGGTGGTGATCGCGCTGGCTTGCCGTTCCTTGCCGCCGCGGCAACAGCGCTGGGGCATCATCCTGGGCGCCGGCGCCGCGGTGGTGCTGCGCATCCTCTTCACGGTAGTGGTCAGCACCTTGCTGAAGATTCCCTTGCTCAAGATTTTGGGCAGCCTCGCGTTGTTCTGGATCGCGATCAAGTTGTTGGTGCCCGAATCCGAACAGGACGGGCCCGATGTCAAGGCCAAGACCCATTTGTGGGGAGCAGTGCAAACCATTGCGATTGCCGATGCGGTAATGAGCCTGGACAACGTGCTTGGTATCGTCGGCGTGGCGAAGGACAGCCTGTTGCTCATCGTGCTCGGACTGACCATTAGCATCCCGTTGGTGGTGTTCGGCAGTACGCTCATCCTGTGGTTGCTCCAGCGCTTTCCTGTCATCGTCACGTTAGGCGGGGCGTTGCTCGGTTGGGTCGCGGCGGAAATCGGCTTGACCGACCCGGTCATCGCCGACTGGATCGAACACCATATGCCGCTTCTGCATACCGTGGCGCCGATTCTCGGTGCGTTGTTCGTGGTGCTTGTCGGCCATTGGCTGGCGCGCCGTGTCCAAGAAAGGCATGGCGAACCTAGCGCGGGTGGCGATGCCGCGACGCAAGCCGATGAGTAGGGTCGGTTTGCGCCCAGCGTGCGGATGAGCCGGTTAAGCTAACGACGCAATCTTAATCTTAAAGAGGCGAAACCATGCAGAAGATACTAATCCCGGTCGATGGTTCCCCCAGCGCGGAGCGGGCAGTTCAGTATGTGATCCGGCAGGTGCGCGCCCAAGGCTTGGCGGATATCCACCTCATCAATATTCAACCCTCGCTGCCGGGTGATGTAGCGGCTTTCTTGCCCAAGCAAACCATCGCCGATTACCACCACGAGCAGAGCGCGAAGCAAACGCAATCGGCGTGCGGCGCGCTGGATGAGGGCAAGATTCCCTATCATTTGCATACCGGCGTGGGAATACCCGCGGAGGCCATTGTCCAGTATGCGCGTGAGCATGATATCGACCACATCATCATGGGTACACGCGGCATGGGCACGGTAGGCAATCTAGTGCTGGGGTCGGTGGCATCCAAAGTCATCCACCTGAGCGATGTACCGGTGACACTCGTCAAATAGCAAGGCGGCAAAGCCTGCCGGGTGGCAATAAATCAGGTTGACGGTGGAGAATCAGCGGCGCGCGGGTCCAGAATGACGCTGGCCGGTGTGATTTGCGTGGTTTCGGTTTGCACGAATTCCGGACGTGCCGCGGGCGGTACAGGTTTGCGGCGGCGTATCCGGTAAATCGTGAACAAGGCGAACAGCACATGGATGGCGGCGGTGAATACGAACAATCCTCCGGGCCCGAGGTGCTGCATCAAATATGCCGCCAGCAACGGGCCGCAGATGGCGCCCAGCCCATAAGTCATCAATAGTCCACTGCTGGCTTCCACGAAATCCTGGGTGGCGATGAAATCGTTGGTATGGGCGACGCACAGGGCATACATGGTGTAGATGGTGCAACCCAACAAACCGACCACGGCGATGATGGTGCTGGGTGGCAGCGGCCTGACGGTCGCCAGGCTAGCCAAGCCGCCGGTTGCGGCCAAGCCTAGCTCGATGGCTGCCGCCGCGACGCATACGCCGATGATGACCAGGCGCCGATCGGTGCGGTCGGACAACTTGCCGATGGGAAATTGCGCGATCGCGCCGCCGACCACGCCCGCGCTCATGAATAACGCGACCCCGCCGACCGAAAGGCCGAGGCGCTGGGCGTACACCGGGCCGAGCCCGCCGAAGGCGCCGTTCGCCACGCCGATGAAAAAGCAACCGACGATTCCTACCGGCGACATCCGGTATAAACGTCCGAGCCTGAGCCGAACTTGGCGAATCGGCGTGGGCGCGGCCGTCGAGGTGAGGTTGACCGGCACCAGGGCCATGGCGATGGCGATGCCGGCGATGGAGAACAGCACGAAATCGGCGGGATTGTGGGAGGCGAGCAGCAATTGACCAGTCATGACCGAGCATAAGTTGACGATCATGTACAGCGAAAAAATCTGGCCGCGATTGGCGTTATTGGATTTTTCGTTGAGCCAGCTTTCGATCACCATGAATAAGCCGGCCAGGCAAAACCCCGCGGTCGCGCGCAGTACGACCCACAGCCAGGGATTGACCAGCAACGCCATGGCGAACGCGACCGAGGCCGCGCTGGCAGCGAGTACGGCGAACGCGCGGATATGACCGACGCGTTTGACCATATGGGGAATCGCATAGCAACCGCCGACGAAACCTACCGAGTACGCCGAGGCAATGGCGCCAATGGCGCTGGTGGCAAAATGTTCCAGGCTGGCGCGTACCGGGATCAGCACATTCTGCAAGCCATGACCGGTGAATAAAATCGCAGCGCCTAACAATAGGGCTGATATCGGCAAGACAGCGGGCGGTATCATGGAACGAACGGAGTCTGAAAGAAAGATTTTGTCACAAGCGGCGCATTATAATCGTTCGCTCGCCCAGTAACCGGAATCGAATCGGAAAAAATCGTATGCCAACGAACCTCTCTCGTTTCATTGCTGAAACGGCTTAGCGCCATGCGGGAAAAACTGTTACGCGCGCTGGGACCAGTCATTGGTTTGGCGCTGTTTTGCGCGGCGTTGTGGGCGCTGCATCGTATGCTTGGCGCCTATCGTTACCAGGATATCGCGCACGCGTTCTCCGCCATTCCCAACAGCCGCGTTGCCGTGGCCATGATATTGACTGCAATGAGCTTTTTGGCGCTCACCGGCTACGATACGCTCGCCATTCATTATTTGCGCCGTTCACTGCCATGGCGTAAGACCGGGTTTGCCGCCGCGGTCAGTTACGCCTTCAGCAACACCATCGGCATGTCGGTGCTGATCTCGGGTTCGGTGCGTTATCGGCTGTACTCGGCTTGGGGGTTTTCCGCGATCGAAGTTGCCAAAATCGTGATCTTCAGTACTTTCACCTACTGGCTCGGCATTCTCGCCATCGGCGGCGCCATCCTATTGGCCGCACCGCCGCCTTTGCCCGAAGTGCTGCAGTTCAAGTATCTTGGACCGCGCACCGCGGGCGCCATCATGATCGCGCTGCCAATCCTGTACCTATGCATGATCACCGTCCATCTGAATCCGCTGAAATTCCGCAACTGGGTGCTGGATCCGGTCAAGCCCGGCTTAGCCTTGAGTCAGGTCGCCATCGGCGCGCTGGATTGGTTGCTGGCCGGCCTCACGCTGTATGCTTTGCTGCCGCATCCTGCCGGTTTCACCATCAGCTATGGCATCAGTGTCTACATGGTGGCGCAAACCGCCGGCTTGATCAGCCATGTGCCGGGCGGTTTAGGTGTATTCGATTCGCTGGTGCTGTTGCTGCTGCCCGCGTCGATAACCGGGCCGGAGGCGTTGGCGGCGTTATTGGCTTATCGCATGATCTACTATCTATTGCCGCTCGCGCTTGCCGCCATCGCGCTGGGTGGGCGCGAACTGCTGCGCCCCGAGTATCGGCTCGCCTGGCTGTCGGAACGGGTGGTTCCTTGGATGTCGGTTTTGTTCCGCAAGCGTCCACGTTCATGATTCGGACACGCGGCGATGCAAAGCGGGGTTCCCCTATTTCAGAATGTGCCCGTTCCCTTTAAAGGGTAACGGTTATGCAGACTGATATTGAGATTGGCTTGGCTGGCTGCACCAACAATCTTCACATCATCGGATTCATTCCATTCAATGGTGTTTCCTTTGACCGAGTTTGCATCGGCTTGGACGATTTGTATCCCGGCAGCATTATTGACGACCCGATTCCCCTCGATGATCGTGTTGCGCACTGTATCGCCTAGATTGGGTTCCAGGTCGATTCCCGCCCCCGGCGCCGTACCCCGATTGTCGGAGAATAGGTTGTGTTCGATCCGACAGTCGATGCAATTGATCAGCGAGAGTCCGTCACGGCGATTGTAGGTTGCCGCTGAATCCACGATGCGAATGTCCTGATTATTGCTATTGACCACCGAGGCTCTGCCCAGATAGAACCCGTCTCCCCAAAACTTGGTCGCGGTAACATTCTTGATGTTGACATGCTGGGAACTGCGGACATCGACCCCAAAACCCCATTCGCCTGGCGCGCACTTGCCTTGCGATGGACAACCCGTGAGGTGCTGGTCTCGTTCACCCACGATTGTGCCACCGGTAACCACGACATCGTGCTGATTCCATATCGGGATAGCACTATAAGAACCTGATTTTGTGGGAAATATAACGATCCTCGTGTGCGGGGTCATGGACAGTTGAGTTTCACTGGGGAGTGCAATTCCACATATCTTTTCCGTGCTCTCGTTGAGCGGGCTGGGACAGAGGGTACGGTCTGGAACATACGCTCTTACCATGTATGTGCCACCCGGCACGCAGACATGCCCCCGCAGCGGTGGAGAAAGCTTGGCAGCGGCGGCCACGGCTTTTTGTATGGCGTCGGTGTCATCTGCCACGCCATTGCCGACCGCGCCGTACTGTGTCACGTCGATACAGGAGTGATGGCTTCGATCAACGGCCTGATCGTGCAGCAACGAGGCGTTCTTACCCAGCGCACAACCAGTAAGGATTACCAGTATGGCAAGAGTGCTGACGAGGCGAAGCACGTTTGCCATTGCCGAACCTCCAGATAAGCGATCAAGCAAGAATCAATGGGTCTTCGGCGCTTCGATAGCAGGTTCCAAGGTGTTGGGCAGTGCGGCCTTAGCGGCCGGTACCTTATGTTCATTCGCCTGACTCGGGAGGGTTTTGCTATGAACGCGCAGGCGCGTGCCGGTGGTAGGGTCGAAGTAAACCGTGGTCGCTTTACCGCTCTGGTCCTGGATCGCGACTTCCCACGCTTTCTTGCCGTGGCGGGTGTTGACCAGTTTGGCCGATTCCACGGTGCTGCCTGGATGGCCTCGCAGGGCTCGTTCGGTGATCTGCCTCTCGCTGAGCGGGCGGGCCGTGGCGAAGCTTGTATCGCTGGCCAAGATAGCGGCTAATGCGGCGATGATCAGTGATTTGTTTATCTTCACGATAACTCTCAATTGATTGTATATCGATAGGAATACTTGACTGGATTACGCCATCAGCGTCGCCAAACTGGGTGCACGATAACTGTTCCCTATGATTAAAGGGGAAATAAGTTCTGCGAGTAAGAAGACGTTGATGGCGCTCTCCGGTAATTGTCAAAAATGCCGAGTTTCGCGCTTAGCTCTTGATCTCTTTACCGTGCTTATCGACCTGGGCGCCGGTCTCGGCGTTGAAATACAGGGTGACTTCCTTGCCGTCTTTGCTCTTGATCAAGACTTCCCAGACTTCCTTACCTTCTTTCTTCTCCATCTTGGTCTTTTGCACGGTGGCGCCGGGGTTCAATTGCAGCGCTTTGTCGGAAATCTGCTTTTCGGTCATCGGTGCCGCGGCGAAACTGACTCCGCCGGCGAGGGCGGTGACGACGGCGACGGCGATCAATGTTTTGCTAGCCTTCATGGATTTTTACCTCTCTCAACAAGAAAAACGATGGTGTACTGGGCGGCGAGGACGGTGGCGCTGGCAGGAGATTCATGCGCCGTCGCTTCCACCAGACGCCGACTGGGGTCGGACTGATATTCATCGCTGCCTGCGCTTGGTTGCGAGCAGCCTTTGTGCCATGCCCGAAGAATTTCGATTAATTTGTTGATAGCAAAGTTGAACTGTTAATCACTTGAGGAAAATATGGCGTCTGGTTAAAACCGCGTGGTGCTTATCCACCACGGGCGCTGGGGCATAACCACCAATCCCTGGATAGTGCCATTACAATAGCCCGATCTACCACTGAGGCGCTGAGAGTCAGCCCTGTTTCACCATGTTACGTTACCTTCTTTATCGTTCGGCCTTGCTGCCGATCACCATGACAGTGGCTCTATTGTTGCTTACGTTGATTCTGTTATTGAACAAATCATCGTCCGGCATGAAGCGGCTTGAGACTATCGTGGAACACTCGGTGGAACTGAAAGCGCTACAAGACATCGGCTTGGAGTTGCAAGTCGCCTTGGTCGAAAGCTTGAACGAAAGCAATGTAGTCGGGCCATCTTATATGCGGTTGTTGAATGATCGGTTACAAGGTATTGCGGCGGCGGGGAATCATCTGGCCGCCGCGACCTCTGATCACCTCAAGCGAGCGCTCACCATCATCGCGGATGCAGAGCGTCCAGCCCAGTTGGCTCTCATTGATGTTCTCGCCGAACTGCGCCAAGCCATCATCGGCGAGAGCGCCGCGCACGATGAGTTATTGCGCCAGATCCAAGACGACAATCGCACCGAGTTCTGGGTCAGCACGGCGGTGATGGTGATTTTCCCTGTGCTGACGCTGGGTGGACTTTATTATCTGCATCGGCGCATCTGGTTGCCGCTTACCAATTTGGGAGAACTCATGACACGGCTGGCCCAGCCCGATTACGGCGCCATCGCTCTCGATAAGGTCGAGCCGTTGCTGAAGCCGTTGTTCGATCACTACAACGCGATGGTGAGCCGCTTGGCCGAGTTGGAGCAGCAACACCGCAGCCGCCAGCAAACACTGGAAGACGAAGTGCGACTGGCGACCGGCACGTTGCTGGAGTATCAGCGCGATCTCGCCAATGCCGAACGGCTTGCGGCGGTGGGCGAAATTACCGCCAAGCTCGCGCACGAGCTACGCAACCCATTGGCAGGGATGGAAATGGCGCTCAGTAATCTGAGCCGCTCGCTGACCGATCCGGGGCAGGGAGAGCGCCTGCGCGCGGTGATCAATGAATTGGGGCGCATCACCAAACTGCTCAACCAGTCGCTGGCGGAGTCGCGCCACAGCCCGGAGCCGATGATCGAGGTCGATGTCGCCGGCAGCGTGGATGCGGTGCTGACGCTGGCGCGCTATCAAGTGCCGCAGGCGATCCAGCTCAAGTCCGCGGTGCCTGCGCACATCGTTTGTCGATGGCCCGATGGGGAATTTCGTCAGGCGCTATGGAATCTCATTACCAATGCGGCACAGAGTATCGGCAATCGCACGGGATTCATTGCCATTGATGCGCACCGGCAAGGGCATCTGATCTTATTGAGTGTAACCGACGACGGCCCCGGCTTACCGACGGATTTGCTGCGCGACGGTGTGCGGCCTTTCGTCACCCGCCGCGAACAGGGCACCGGGCTGGGGTTGGCCATGGTGCAGCGCTTCGTACGTCATTTGGGCGGCACCCTGCGCTTCGCCAATCGCGATCCCTGCGGCGCTACGGTGACTTTGGAGATACCTTGTGGAGTCCCCCATGACTGACTCCCTGCTGCTGATCGAAGACGAGGATTTGCTCGGCAACGAGCTGGCGCGCCATTTCAGCGCCCAAGGCTGGGAAGTGGCGCTGGCGAGAACATTGACCGAAGCGCGGCTAGCGCTGCTGGAACAGCATCTTGAACCGCTGGTGGTGCTGTCCGATATGAGCCTACCGGACGGCAACGCGCTGGATCTGCTCGAAGAAGCGCGCGGCCGCACCGTCGGCGGCGAATGGATCTTCCTGACCGGTTACGGCGGTGTCCCCGAGTCGGTGCGCGCGGTTCGGCTCGGCGCCTTCGATTTCTGGAAAAGCCCTGCGGCCCGGATCGCCTCGACCTGGTGGTCGCGGGCGCGGCGCGTAGCGCCCGCGCCCAACGCCGCTTGCGCGAGCAAAGCGTGGATCAAGTACGGCGCTATACGCTGGCGTCGTTCATTGGCCGCAGCCCGGAAGCCGAGCGCGTGCGCCATATGCTGGGCAAGCTCAGCCAGGTGCCGTTCAGTGCGCTCGCGATTGGCGGCGAGACCGGTACCGGCAAGGGTCTGGCCGCGCGCATCCTCCATCATGCCGGCGTCCGCGCCGAGGGGCCGCTGGTCGAGATCAACTGCGCGGCTTTGCCCAAGGAACTGCTGGAATCGGAATTATTCGGTCACGAGGCGGGCGCATTCACCGGCGCCAAGGCGCGTCGGCGCGGACTGTTCGAACAGGCGAGCGGTGGCACCTTGTTTCTCGATGAGATCGGCGAGTTGAGTTTGGATTTACAGACCAAACTCCTTAAGGCGATCGAGGATAAGACCGTGCGCCGCCTGGGCGGCGAACGCGAAACCCAGATCGATGTCCAGATCATCGCCGCCACCAATCGCGACCTGGAATGCGCGGTGCGCGACGGCGCGTTCCGCGCCGATCTGTTCCATCGCCTCAGTGTGTTTCGGCTGGACTTGCCGGCGCTGCGCAAACGTAAACAAGACCTCGAGGATTTGGTGCCGCAATTCGTGGCGGAATACAACAGCAAAGCGCGCAAGCGCGTGCATACCATTCCGCCCGAAGCTTGGCGCGAACTGCAACGCCATGACTGGCCCGGCAATGTGCGTGAATTACGCAATGTCGTGGAACGCTGCGTATTGTTCGCCGATGGCGAGGTGTTCCCGAGCGAGTGGATGCAACTCGGTCCGCCTCTGCCGGCGGGAGCGGCGCAAGTCGAGGGCGAATGGCTGAGGCTGTCGCTGGATGGCAGCATGGCGCTCGAAGACATGGACCGCCACATCATCCAGACCGCGCTGGAGCGGCAAGGCTATAATGTCGTCGCCACCGCGCGCGCGCTCGGCACTACCCGCGAGACCCTGCGCTATCGCATCAACAAATATGGCCTCAAGGCGAATTAAAGCCCGTCAGGATGTTCGCGCCGGATGGGTATCGACGAAATGCTTGAGCACCAGCTTGAGGCGCAACACGCGCTGTGGGTCACTGTTGCGCCGCGCATCTTCGATGTCGTCCAGGATAATGCGTTTGATCTTCAACAAACCCTCGGCGGTTTGCACCAGATAGTGGCCTAGTTCAGCGGCGACGATCTCCGGTATGTGCTCATGCGCGACGATGGCGTCGATTTCTTCCTGCGTCAACTCGCACAGACCCAACATCTTCGTAGCTCAACATCGTCAATCCTCTTATGGGAGGCCATCGCCATCGACGCCTACGCGCCGTCAAATTCCGAGGGTTTTCCTAGGCGATGGAATGAGCGATATTTCACTACCGGTCGTCATCCATTTCATTGATGTGCGTCAATCATGTTAAAGAGTCGGTGGGTGCCGATTATGCCTTGGCCGGCGCCACCTCGCGCAGATCGCCATTGTCATCGATCACGAGGCCGGCGGTGCGCGCCATTTCCTTCATGCTATCCGGCCAGCCCACCCGGCCGGGGTCGTGGCCGCCCACCAAGGCCAGCAGATGCGCTCGACGGCTGCCCACGTTGCGAAATCCGCGCATCACCTGGACTGGAACCGAGATTACATCCCATGGTTTCAAGACCACGGTGCGTTTGCCCTCCGGGCCCCAGCGGATTTCCCATTCTCCCGTGAGCGGCATGAAGATTTCTTCGGTGAGGTGGGAGTGCATGGCGGCGCCCTTGCCAGGGTCGCAAGCGACGATGGCGAAGTGGATATCCTGCGCCGCGATCGGTGGCGCGATGTCCGGGTCTTCCAGCACACCGCCGCCGATGATGGTGTAAATGTCGCGTTCGTGGCCGGGGATGCGGGTGTCGATGAACGCCTTGGCGGTGCTCTTTTGTTCCGCGAAGCGTGCGACTCGTTTGAGCATGTCGGATTCGCTGATGTCGATGTCGGTGACCAGTGCCGTTTTGACCATCTGTGTTTCTCCTCTAGTACTTCACTCTGTTCAATGGGAGTTTAACCGGCGAAGCGCGGTTCGGGCACGCCGCGGATGCCGAGGCCGGTGATGCGGAACAGACAGCCCGCGAGAAACTGCGGCTTGGCTTCGACCGCGAACAGATCGTGTAGCGCCGGGTGTTTCACGCGCGCCATGGAGGTGACGTAGATTTCGTCGAGCTTGTCGCCGCCGAACATGACGCTGGTGATGTTGCGTACCGGCATGCCGATGCGCCGTTCCACGGCGCCGTCCGGCGCATAGCGGATCAGCTCGCCGCCGATCACCTGGGCATTCCATAGATAGCCTTCTTCATCCACGGTGGAGCCATCGGGTACGCCGGCGTCGGCGCGCGTCGATGCGAATACGCGCTTATTGGACAAGGCGCCGCTGGCGAGGTCGTAGTCATAAGCCCAGAATTCGTTCTGAAAACTGTCGGCGAAATAGAAGGTTTTGTCGTCCGGGCTCCAGCACGGGCCATTGGAGCAAATGATGCCATCGTCCACTTTGCTGACGCCGAGGTCGGGATCGAGTCGCCATAGGCCGCAGATTTTGAGTTCTTCCTTATCGTCCATGCCGCCGGCGAAGAACCGCCCGCGCCGGTCGCATTTGCCGTCGTTCAGGCGGGTGCGCGGTTGGTCGGCATCGACCAGGGCGATGAGGTCGAGGGCGCCGCTCACGAAATCGAAGAAATAAAAACCGTCGTCCAGCGCCAACACCGCGCCGCCGTCCTGGCGCAGCGCCATGGCGCCGACATCGTGGCTCAGCATCCAGCTTTCGGCTTTGCCGGTGCGCGGATCCAGGCGCCAGATCGATGGTTTGCCGACCCGCCGCCCGGTGCCGTCCACCCAATACAGCCGGCCTTCCGCGACATCCCATACCGGCCCTTCGCCGAGGTGGTTTTCGCAAGCGAGAACGCATTCGATTTTGAGTGACATGCCCGTACCTCGATTAGCATTGACGAAGCGCGAAACGCGGTCTATACCCTGTTGAACGCCGTAACCGCTCCAACGCTATAACCATAGGAGGAGAGTCCGCATGTATCCAGCCCCGATAGACGATTACCTGCGCCCGCGCACCGTCGCCGAGGCGGTCAAAGCCATCGGCAAATACAAAGCCGGTGAGGCGTTTTGCATCGCCGGCGGACAGAGCCTGATGCAGGCGATCAAGTCGCGCTTGGTTGCGCCGAAATGCTTGATCGATCTGCAAGATATAGAGGAACTGCGGGGTATCGCGGTGAACGCCAAGGGGGTAGCCATAGGGGCGATGACGCGCTACGCCGACATCGCCGCCGACGAGCGCCTGAACGGCGCTTATCAGGCATTGATCGATGCGGCTTCCCACGTCGGCGACCGCCAGGTGCGCAATCGCGGCACTATCGGCGGCAGCGTGTGCTGGAATTACATCGCCGCCTGCATGCCAACGGTGGCGCTTGGCCTCGGCGTCACTCTAAAACTGGTGAGCGGCGCCGGCAAGGCGCGTGACATCGGCGCCGATGATTTCTTCAAAGGGCCACTGGAAACTGCGCGGCGCGACAAAGAAATCCTCCAGACTATCAACCTGCCGAAAGCACCCAAGCGCGCCGGCAGCATGTACCAAAAATGGGGGCTGGTGAGCGATGCCCTGCCGGTGATCGGTGTGTGCGCCTGTGTCCAACTCGACGCCAAGGGCGCATGTTCCGCCGCCCGTATCGCGGTCGGCGGGCTGGCGAGCGGCCCCAAGCGCGCCAAAGCCGCCGAACAAGCCCTGCTCGGCAAGAAAGCAGGGGACGCGGATGCCATCGCCATGGCCATGAGCGCCGCCGCCGATGAGATCGACACCCAGAGCGATCATTGGGCGGACGGCGCTTACCGCAAGCAACTCATCCGCACCCTGGGCGCGGAAGTCGTGGCGAGCGCCTTCGCGCGCGCCGTGGTCTAGGGGGAATCGATGAACACGAAAACCATCCGCGTCAACGTCAACGGCACGCAGCACGAAGAAGAGGTGCCGATCCGCCTGCTGCTGGTCGATTTTCTGCGCGACCGCCTGGGCCTCACCGGCACCCACGTCGGCTGCACTTACGAGGGCGTATGCGGCACCTGCACGATCCATCTCGATGGCGAGGCGGTGAAAAGCTGCCTCATGCTCGCGGTGCAGGCCGACGGCCACGCCATCACGACTATCGAAGGCTTGGCCAAGAACGGCGAACTCACCCCGCTGCAACAGGCATTCAACGAACACCACGCCTTGCAGTGCGGGTTCTGCACCCCGGGCATCGTCATGAACATGGCCGATTTCCTGGCGCGCAACACCAACCCGTCGGAGGCCGAGATTCGCCAGGCTTTGGTCGGCAATCTGTGCCGCTGCACCGGCTACGCGCACATCGTCGACGCCGTGCAAGACGCCGCCAAGAGCAGCGCCAAGGCCGCCGCTCCCCGGCGCAAGAAAAACGGCTGAAGCGAGAGAGGAGAATCGAACATGACGCAGTCCTGGGTTGGCAGCAAATTCAACCGCAAAGAAGACCGCCGCTTGCTCACTGGCAAAGGCCGCTATCTCGCCGACATCAACGTGCCGGGCGCTCTGCACCTGGTGTTCGTGCGCAGCCAGCGCGCCCACGCCAAGATCAAACGCATCGACGTCAGCAAGGCGCTGGCGCTGCCGGGCGTGGTCAAGGTCGTGACCGGCGCCGACATCAAGAACAAGATTCCGTCGCTGCCGCAGCCAGTGGTGGTGCCGGCGCTGCCGGCGCGCTATCCGACGTTCTGGCCGCTGGCGGTGGGCAAGGTCAAGTTCCACGGCGAGCCGGTCGCGGCGATTGTCGCGACCGACAAATACGTGGCCGAGGACGCCGCCGAGGCGGTCGAGGTCGAGTATCAGGATTTGCCCTATGTGCGCGACGCCGAAGCCGCGCTCAAGAAAGGCGCGCCGAAGGTGCACGACGACTGGGAAGACAACGTGATCTTCACCTTCACCTTCACCGGCGGCCCCGACGCCGAAAGCCAGAAGAAAAACGACGAAGAAGTGGACAAGATCATCAAGGAAGCGCCCATCGTCATCCGCGAGCGCTTCAAGACCCATCGCTGTGGCATGACGCCGATGGAAACCCGCGGCGCATTGTGCCTATGGGATGACGTCGATGGGCTGACCGCTTATGTCACCACCCAGCGCCCGCATATCGACCGCCTGGCGCTCTCCGACATTCTCGGCATTCCCGCCGAACGGGTGCGCGTCATTTCGCCGCGCGACCAGGCGGCCAGTTCGGCGTGAAAGCGCCGTTTTACCGCGAGCCCATCTTGGTGGCCTACCTCGCCAAGGAACTCGGCAAGCCGGTGCGCTGGGTAGAATCGCGCCAGGAGCACCTGATGGCGGTGAGTCAGAGCGCGACCAGATCCACGACCTCGAAGTCGCCGCCAACAAAGAGGGCAAGATTCTCGCCATCCGCGATCGCGGCCTCGCCGACTGTGGCGACGGTTGCGAGGGCGTGTACTGGGTTTTCTGATGCCATTCCTCGGCGCGGTGGAAATGCCGAACGGCTACGACATCCCGAAAGCCGACATCAAGATCAAGGTCGCTGTCACCAACAAGTCCGCCTTGAGCCCGGCGCGCGCGTTCGGCGAGTTCCCCACCCGCTTCGCCATCGAACGCGCGGTGGACATGGTGGCGCGCCGCTGCGGTCTGGAAACGGCCGAGGTCAAGCGCAAGAACCTGGTCGCGGAACTGCCGTACACCTCGGCCACCGGCGAGTATTTCGACAGCGGTGATTTTCTCAAGGTCTGGGATAACCTGATGAATCAGGTCGAACTGAAGAAGTTTCGCCAGGAGCAGTCGGAGGCGCGCCAGCAAGGGCGTTATCTCGGCATCGGCTTCGGTCTCGGCGTGGAACTCTCGGGCGTGGCCTCCGAACTCCTGGTGCCGATGGAAAATCAGCCGGGTTATGGCGCCGCCACGGTGCGCCTCGACCCCGCGCGGCAAAGTCATCGTCTACGAGGGCGACGCCCCCGGTGGCCAGGGCCACGAGACCACGGTCGCCCAGGCCGTGGCAGCGGCCTTCGGGATACATCCCAACGATATCACCGTCACCACCGGCGACACCGGCACCACGCCTTTTGGGTCGGGCACCATCGGCGCGCGCGCCGGCTCGTATTTCGTGAGCGCGGCTTATCAGGCGTGCACGGAACTGCGTGACAAGATCGCCCGGATCATGGCGCATGACTTGAAGCTCGATGCCAAGCCCGACCAGTTCGAGTTCTCTGGCGGCTTCGTGACCTACAAGAAAGACAACAACATCAAAAAGACTTTCCGCGAAGCGGTCGAGCGCATCATCATGGCGCCGATCAACCTGCCACCGGGCGAGTCGGGCGGCCTCGAACACACGGCGTTCTTCGAGGCGGCCAAGCCGATGATTTGCTTCAATGCCGATTGCTGCAAAATCGAAGTGGACATCAACACCGGTCAGTTCAAAATTCTGAGCTGGACGACCTCCGAAGACGTCGGGCAGATCATCAACCCGGCCATCGTCGAAGGCCAGATGCAGGGCGCGGTCGTGCAAGGCATCTCCAACACCTTGTTCGAGCAGTTCATCTACGACGAAAACGGCCAGCAGCTCACGGCCGATTTCGAGAATTACAAACTCGCCACCGCCGCCGACGTGCCGAACATCAAGGTGACGCACGCGCCCACGCCCTGCCCGCACACGCCGCTCGGCACACGCGGCATCGGCGAAGGCAGGCCGTCAGCCATTCCGGGCACGATTGCAAATGCGATCTGCGATGCGCTGAGTTCTTTCAACATCCAGATCACCGAGTTGCCGCTGAGGCCCAATACGCTTTGGCACATGATTCAAAAAGCGAAAGCGAAGGGGAAAGCGGCTTGACCGGGCAACTCTCGCCTCCGCCGTGAATAGGGCGTGTTACAGCCGACTCGGGGGCGGCGCCGTTCAGCGGCGGTGCTGCTCCCAGTAAGGTCTGACCACGGCCAGCGCCTCATCCTGCAATAGCGGACCGGTCACGACAATCTGACGACCGCCGCGCGCGAAGATTTCGGCGCATGGGATGGTGAAGGCTTCGCCAGTGAGTTGGCCGGCGGCTCGGGTCCCGCAGCCATACACTACCGCGCCTATGCCCGCCCAATAGATCGAACCGGCGCACATTGCGCACGGCTCGGTGCTGGCGTAGAGCGTGGAGTGCGCCAGGGTCTCGGCCGGGAAGCGCCGAAACGCTTCTCTCACCAGGTTGAGTTCGGCATGGCCGGTGATGTCGCGGTCGGTGACTTCGCTGTTCTGCCCGCGGGCGATGATGTTGCCTTGGTGCACCAGCACCGCGCCGTAAGGCTGGTTGCCGCGTGCGACCGCGGCCTGCGATTCCTTGATCGCTTCGCGCATGAAGAGGTGGTGGTCGGTCATGGAAGAGGCTCTGAGGTGGCTGGTCGTCAGGGTTTTCGAGATAATTCTGTGATCTGAGCGTTTGTCCATCGGAAGCATAACATGCTGGTCGCCCCAATAGAGCGCAAGCCCACGCAGAGCTGTCGCGATGAAGGTCTTTGAACGTCTCGACGCCGGCGTCGCGCTGACCGACGAGGAACGCTTGCTGGTCGACGCCGTGCGCCGTCTCGCCCGCGAACAGATTGCGCCGCGCGCAGCGCACCACGATAGCAGCGGTGAATTTCCATGGGGCAACGTGCGCGCCATCAACGAACTCGGCCTGAACGCCATGTTCGTGCCCGCGGCTTACGGCGGCGCGCCGCTCTCCTACGTGGCCTATCTCATGTGCGTGCGCGAGATCAGCCAGGCGTGCGCGTCTACAGGGATCATCTGGGCAACCAATTTCCACGCCATGAAGCCACTCATCGAGTACGGCAACGATGAGCAGCGCGCACGCTTGCTGCCGCGCATCGCGGCGGGCGGCCTAGGCGCGCTCTGCATCACCGAGCCCACTGCGGGTTCGGATGCGACCGGTATGCGCACGCGCTTGACGCCGGATGGCGACGAAATCGTGATCAATGGCGGCAAGACCTTCATCACCAATGGTGATGTGGCCGATCTCTATCTGGTGTTTGGCAAATGGGCGACCATCGACGACCCCAAGCAAGCGATCAGCGCGCTGATCGTGGAAAAAGATGCTCCCGGATTGTCGGTGGTCCGCAGGGAAGACAAGATGGGCCATCGTGCGTCGAGCACGACGGCGCTCGCGTTCGAGAATTGCCGGGTGGCGCGCGCCAATCTGCTGGGCCAGCCGGGCGAGGGCTTGAGGATATTGCTCGCTTCGCTCAATCACTCGCGTCCCAGCGTCGCTGCCCATGCGCTCGGGATCGCGCGCGCGGCGTTTACCGATGCCGTTGGCTATATCAACGAGCGCCGTCAATCGGGGCGGAAGATCGTCGAGTTCCAGGGTATACAGTTCCTGCTCGCCGATCTCGCGGCCGAGCTTGCCCAGTGCGAGGCCTGGCTTTGGCATGTGGCGCGCCTGGTGGATGGCGGGGCCGCCGATTTCGGCGTCGAGGCGTCGATCCTGAAGCTGCGCGCGTCCGATCTCGCCATGCGCATTGCCAGCGAAGCGGTGCAACTCCACGGCGGCTATGGTTATTGCAAGGACTACCGGGTCGAGCGCTTATTGCGGGACGCCAAGATCACCCAGATCTGGGAGGGCACCAATCAAATCCACCGCCAGTTGATCGGGCGCAGCTTTATTGCCAAATAGGAGCCGGGGATGAGCGCTATCAAAACCGTCGGCGTCGCCGGCGCCGGCACGATGGGTTCGGGTATCGCCATCGTCGCCGCGCGCGCCGGATTCACGACGATACTCTATGACATCGACCCTGCGGTGCTCGACCGCGCGCGCCGGCAGATCGAGGGCTTTTTCGCCAAATCGGTGGAGAAAGGGAAGCTCAGCCAATCTCAGGTCGATGCGATCCTGACGCAACTGCGTTCGACCATCGATATCAGCCGCCTAGCGGACTGCGAAATCGTGATCGAGGCGGTGTTCGAGAATCTGCAAACCAAACGTGCGTTGCTCGCGCGGCTCGATTCCGTCTGTCCTGCGGGCACGATTTTCGCCTCCAACACCTCGACGCTGGCGATCACCGAAATCGCCGCCGGCAGCGGGCGCGCGGAGCGCGTGGTCGGGATGCACTTCTGCCTGCCTGCGCCGTTGATGAAATTGGTGGAGATGTCGGCGGGTCTGGACACCTCCGCCGAGACATTCCACGCGGCCTGGGCGTTTTGCGAAGCGCTGGGGCAAAAACCGGTGAAGACCCAGGACAGTCCCGGGTTCATCCTCAATTATTTCCTGGTGCCGTTCAACAACGACGCGATCCGCCTGATCGAGGCGGGGGTCGCCGAGCCCGCCGCCATCGACAAGGCGATCAAGCAGGGGCTGGGCTATCCACTGGGGCCGTGCGAACTCCTGGATATGATCGGCCTCGATACGCAAGTCCTGCTCAGCGAAGCGTTCTACGCCGTCACCCATGACCCGCGCGCGGCATGCCCACCGTTGTTGCGCCGCATGGTGGCGGCGGGGCGGTTGGGGCGCAAGAGCGGACGCGGCTTTTATACCTATCAGCGCGGTGCGATGTTCGGAGGTTAATCCGTTGTCATCTTATACCATCATCAATATAAATAACAGCCACTCATTCCCAGACCAACACCCACTCTTGGAAAACCACCAACCCGATGGCGATACCCTCATCATCATCGGCGCCGACGCGGGCCGCCGGCTCGCCGACATCGATACCCGCGCCAAGGCGGCAGTGGTCATCGAGCTTGGCGGCGAATGCCTTGGCGTTTACACCGGCGAGCACCGCGGCGAAGAAGGCTCGAACGTGCTGGGATTCGCGCGCTTTCGGCTAGGCGCGGGCGATCCCTCCAACCTCATCGAACTGGTGCGCCAGCCGCGTACCGACCCCAAGGCCTTGGCCGCCGCCAAGGCGGTATTCGAGAGCGCCGGATTCGCAGTCGCGGTGTGCCTGGATTTCGCGGGGCGCATCATCGACCGCTTGGTGCGGCCGTACTACAACGAAGCGCTGCGCCGTTTGGACGAAGGTTTGGCGAGCGCCGCCGATCTCGATCTCACGCTGCGGCTGGGGCTCGGTTATCCGCAAGGGCCGATCGAATTGCTGGAGCGTACCGGGCTCGCGCATCACCACGATGTCACGTTGGAGCTGTTCAAGACCTACGGCGAGCGCGCCTATGCCCCGGCGCGGCGTGCGCGGGTCGCCAAGCGCCGCGCGGAGGGCATGTGATGCAGCCGCTGCAAGGCATCCGCGTCCTCGATTTCACGACTCTGCTGCCCGGGCCGTTGGCCGCGCTCATGCTCGCCGAAGCCGGCGCCGAGGTGATCAAGATCGAACGCCCGGAGCGCGGCGATGAAATGCGCTCCTATCCCCACAAGTTCGGCGCCGACAGCGTCAATTTTGCGCTACTGAACCGGGGCAAATGTTCCATCGCCATTGATTTGAAAGACCCTAAAACCCACGAGCGCCTGCGCCCGCTCATCGAATCCGCCGATGTGTTGCTCGAACAATTTCGCCCCGGCGTCATGCAGCGCTTGGGGCTGCATTATGAAGCGCTGGCGACGCTCAATCCGCGCCTGGTGTATTGCGCGATCACCGGATTCGGCCAGACTGGTCCCAAGCGCGATGTCGCCGGCCACGATCTGAATTACATCGCCGACACCGGCCTGCTAAGCCTCGCCGCCGACCGCGCGGGGACACCCGTGATTCCACCGGCGCTGATCGCAGATATCGCCGGCGGCACTTATCCGGCGGTGATCAACATCCTGCTGGCGCTCCGAGAGCGCGAACGCACCGGCAAGGGTTGTTACCTCGATATCGCCATGACCGATCATCTGTTCACGTTCATGTATTGGGCCCTCGGCATCGGCCAAGCCACGGGCCACTGGCCTATTCCGGGTGGCGAACTGGTCACGGGGGGCTCACCGCGTTATCAGATTTATCGCACCGCCGATGACCGTTTCGTCGCGGCGGCGCCGCTGGAGCAGAAGTTCTGGGATAATTTCTGCGCGCTCATCGATTTACCCATGGAACAGCGCGACGACTATCACGATCCCGCCGCCACCATCGCCGCGGTCGCGGCGCTGATCCGCGCGCATGACGCGGTTTACTGGCAAGCGCGCTTCGCCGGCCAGGACGTGTGCTGCAATATCGTGACCTCCGCCGAAGCCGCGTTTCGGGATGCCCATCATCGCGCGCGCGGCTTATTCGACGCTGAGGTTTCCAACGCTCGGGGACAGGCGATCAGCGCCGTACCCGTGCCGGTCGCGCCTGGGTTCCGAGGCGCGCGGAAAAAACCTTATCCCACCCTGGGGGAGGCCAATCATTTACTGGAAGGAGAAATCTGATGCGCGCGGTCGTAGTCCGTGAATTTGGCCCGATTGAGCGCCACCGAGTCGAAGACATTCCCATGCCCAAGCCGGGTGCGGGCGAAGTGCGCATCGCAGTGCAGGCGGCAGGCGTCAATTTCCCCGATATTTTGGTCGTTACCGGTGATTATCAAGTGCGCCCACCGTTGCCGTTCGTGCCGGGCAAGGAACTGGCGGGGGTAGTGGCGGAATTGGGTACGGGAGTGCGCGATTTGCGAATCGGTGATCGGGTGGTGGCTTATATTGAGAACGGCGCATTCGCCGAGCACGCCATCGCGCCTGCCAGCCACTGTCATCCCATTCCCGCCGCGATGACGTTCGAACACGCGGCGACCGGGCTGGTGTATCAAACCGCTTATTACGCACTCCACGACCGTGGCCAGTTCCAGCCTGGCGAACGGGTACTGATCACCGGCGCGTCCGGCGGCGTTGGGCTGGCGGCCATCGAACTGGTCAAAGCGCTGGGCGGGGTCGCGCTCGCCGGCGCGCGCGGCTCGGCTAAGCAAGAGGCGGCGCGCGCGCACGGCGCCGATCACATCGTCGATCTCAGCGTCTCGAATCTGCGCGATGCGGTGCGGGATCAGGTGCGGGCGGCGACCGGCGGGCATGGCGCAGACATCGTGGTCGAAATGGTCGGCGGCGAGGTATTCGACGCCAGCCTGCGCGCGCTCGCCTGGCGCGGACGACTGGTAGTGGTGGGATTCGCGGGCGGGGCGATTCCGAACGTGAAAGCCAATTATCTATTATTGAAAAATATCGCGGTCAGCGGCCTGCACTGGAGCGATTATCGCGAGCGCGACCCGGCGGGCGTGAGGCAAGTGCAAAATGAGATCAATCAGTTTTATCTGCAAGGCAAGCTCAAACCGCATGTGATGCAAACCCTGGCGCTCGCTGATTGCGCCGCCGCCATGCGCATTCTGCGCGACGGCCGGGTGATCGGAAAAGTGGTGTTGACGACCGCCTGAGGCGATCAGGTGCTTGGCCCTGAACGCGGCCAGTGCCAGCCGTAGCCCCAACGCCAGGAAGTAGGCAGCCATGGATGCCCGCCGATGCGCACGCCCAGATACATGAGCTTGGCGAGCCACGGACGACCGCCGCGGGCGACGCAATCCATCAATGCCCGATCGGCGGCTTTGCGCGCTTCTGCGCTGCCGCCGCGCCAGTAAATGCGGTCGTGTTCCACGCAGCAGCCGCCGTAGTCGCCGTCCGGGAACCAGGTGCAGTGGTCGGTGGTAAAAGGCTTGGGCGGGGTGATCTGATCGTTGATCATGGTGCTCAGAGTTTGTAAAACGCGATCAAGAACGCCACCACGCCGGCCCAGATGCTCGCCGATACTTGCTGGCCGTGCTTGAACAATTCCAGTTTGTCGGGATCACTAAAGCGCTTGAATAGCCAGAAATATTCGATGAAAAACCAGAGGGGAGGCGCAATCGTCCAGAACGCGATGCCCAGGGTGCGCGCGAGAAACGGATCGACGGACCAGGCGCCGATCTGAAACGGTTGAGTCAACTCGCCAGTCGGTATCGCCCGTAACGATAGGATGACGGAGAGGGTCATCAGCAGGGCAAGCGCTGCGCAGCTTGCGGCGAGGATGGTGAGCAGATAGGGCAGGGGATGGCGGTAGACTCTCATGGTGGCTCATCGCTGACGGTGTTGGATAAGGTGCCGATACCGGCGACGGTGACCTCGACGCAATCCCCGGCTTGGAGATAACGCGGAGGATTGAAACGCGCGCCGGCGCCGCTCGGCGTCCCGGTGGCGATCACATCACCTGGTTTGAGTGTCGTCCAGGTCGAAATATAGTGGATCAGATAACGAAAGGGAAACAAGAGATTGGCGGTTGTATCGTGCTGGCGGCGCTCGCCGTTCACGGTAGTGGTGAGCGTCAAATCCTCATAACCGGAGAATTCGTCGGCGGTCACCAGCCATGGCCCGATGGCGCCGCTGGCGTCGAAATTCTTGCCCTGGGTGACGTTGAACTTGCCGTGCCGCAGCCAATCGCGGATCGAGCCCTCGTTGATCAGGGTCAGACCCGCGATGTGCTGCTCGGCTTGCGCTTCGGGTATGCGCCGCCCGCGCTTGCCGATCACGATGGCGATCTCGCCTTCGTAGTCGAGCTGTACCGATTCCGGCGGGCGCAGAATGGCCTCGCGATGGCCAACCAGCGAGTCCGCCGTGCGCATGAAAATGCTGGGATATTGAGGCTGTTCGGAATCATCCCGGTATTCGGCGTTGCGATTGCCGTAATTGACGCCGACGCAGATGATTTTTTCCGGCTGGAGGATGGGCCGCAGAAAGCGGATGTCGCTGAGCGCATGATCCGCCGTGGCGCGCTCGGCGAGGGCCGCCAGTTCGGGCAAAGCGCCGATCTCCAGCGCTTGTCGCACGCTGGAGCAGCGCCCCGTCAGGCGCGCGCCGAGGTCGATGACGCCCGCACCCTGGACCGCGCCGAACGAGGAGCCGCGCTCGGCGGTGGCAAATGTCAGCAGTTTCATGGAGGACAAGCCTGAGGGTTGAGGTCGAGTACCCAAGTTTAATCCATTAATCTAAACTGGATGGCATGATTCTGCGAGGAAGTCGCCGCCATGCCGCACATCGTGGTCGAATATTCCACCAACCTGGCCCCGCGCATCGATGTCGCCGCGCTGCTGCGGGCGTTGCACCGGGCGGCGCTGGATACCGGCGTGTTTCCCATCGGCGGGCTGCGCACCCGCGCCGCGCCGCGCCAGGACTACGTAATCGCCGACGGTCATCCCGACAATGCCTTCGTGCATGTCACCCTGCGCATCGGCCATGGCCGCGACCTCGCCACCAAGCAACGCGCCGGCGACCGGGTGTTCGGGGCGTTGTGCGCGTTCCTGGATCCGGTGTTCCGCACCACGCCGCTCGGTATTTCCCTGGAAATCCAGGAAATCGATCCCGACCTCAGCTTCAAGCACAACAACCTGCACGATATCGTCAAGCGCCGCCAGGGGGATACTGGGGTGAGGCCATGAGCCAGATTCTCGACGCCAATCTGACGAAAGCGCTGGGTATCCTCGCCCGCTTGCGCGGCCAAACCCTGGGTCATTTCATCGCTGGTGAGCGCGTTGCGGGGTGTTCCCGCCAGACTTTCGAGAATCGTTCGCCCATTGATGACGCGCTGCTGAATACGGTCGCGGCGGGGGACGGCGCCGATGTCGATGCCGCCGTGCAAGCTGCGGTCGCGGCGTTTCCGGCTTGGCGCGACACGCCGGGCGCCGAGCGCCGGCGCTTGCTGCACAAAGTAGCGGATTTGATCGAGGCGCGCGCCGAGGAAATCGCGCTGATCGAGAGTCTGGACACCGGCCAGCCGATCCGCTTCATGAGCAAAGCCGCGATCCGTGGCGCCGAGAACTTTCGCTTCTATGCCGACCGCGCGCCCGCCGCGCGCGACGGCCTGTCCTTGCCCGCCGGCGAGCACCACAACTATACGTTGCGCCAGGCCATCGGCCCGGTGGCGGTCATCACCCCGTGGAATACGCCGTTCATGCTCTCGACCTGGAAGATCGCGCCGGCTCTGGCGGCGGGATGCACGGTGGTGCATAAGCCCGCCGAGTGGAGCCCGTTGAGCGCGATGCTGCTGGCCGAGATCATGCGTGAAGCTGGCCTGCCCAAGGGCGTGGCGAATCTGGTGAATGGCATCGGCGAAGAGGCCGGGCGGGCGCTCACCGAGCACCCGACGATCAAAGCCGTCGCCTTCGTCGGCGAGTCGGCGACCGGCGCGGCGATCATGGCGCAGGGCGCGCCCACCTTGAAACGCGTGCCCTTCGAGCTGGGCGGCAAGAATCCGGTCATCGTGTTCGCCGATGCCGACCTCGAGCGCGCGCTCGACGCCGTGGTGTTCATGATTTATAGCCTGAACGGCGAGCGCTGCACCTCGTCCAGCCGCTTGCTGGTGGAAAGCACGATCTATCCCGCATTCGTCGAGCGCGTCGCCGAGCGAGCGCGCAACATCAGAGTCGGCCACCCGCTCGACCCGGCTACCGAGCTTGGGCCGCTGATCCACCCGCGCCAGCGCGACAAAGTGCTGGGGTATTTCGACCTCGCCCGCCGCGAGGGCGCGATCGTCAAAGCCGGCGGCGCGGCGCTCGCCGGCAATACCGTGCCGCCCACGCTGTTCAGCGCGGTCAGGGCCGATATGCGCATCGCCCAGGAAGAAATCTTCGGGCCGGTGTTATGCGCCATTCCGTTCGCCGACGAAGCCGAGGCGCTCACGCTCGCCAATGCCGTGCGCTATGGCCTTGCCGGCTACGTATGGACGCGCGACGTGGGCCGGGCGCTCAGATTCGCGCATGGCCTCGACGCCGGCATGGTGTGGGTCAATTCCGACAACGTGCGCCACCTGCCGACCCCGTTCGGCGGCATGAAAGACAGCGGCCTGGGCCGCGACGGCGGTGATTACAGTTTCGATTTTTTCATGGAGACCAAGAACGTCTGCATCGCCCTCGACACCCACAAAATCCCGAAGCTCGGCGCGCAGGGCCGCTAGCGGTGGGCGAGGTCGCGTTGGCGGCGAAGGTCACCCATGTGCCATCCATGGTGCTGTCGGAAGCGCCCGGAAAATTTCATGGCTGCCGCGCGGCGGCGATCGAGGGCCATCGCATCATTCGCCAACGGGCGCTGGAAGCGCAAGCCGACACCGCCCTGATCTTCGACGTCCACTGGCTGGTGAACAACGGCTATCACCTGAACTGCGCCGAGCGTTTCGAGGGCGTTTACACCAGCCATGAACTGCCGCACTTCGTCAAGAACATGCCCTATGCCTACGCCGGTAATCCGGAGTTGGGGCGGTTGATCGGCGAAACCGCCAACGCCGAGGGCGTGAAAACGCGTTGCCATGAAGTGGCGAGCCTTACCCTCGAATACGGCACGCTGTTACCGATGCGCTATATGAACGCCGACCGGCATTTCAAGGTGGTGTCGGTCGCCGCCTGGTGCGCCTGGCATAGCTTGGAGGAAAGCCGGCGTTTCGGGGCGGCGGTGCGCAAAGCGATCGCGGCCAGCGCGAGCCGGGTCATGGTGCTGGCCAGTGGCTCGCTGTCGCACCGCTTCCAGGACAACGGCGCGGGCGAAGCCGCGCTGTTCGAGATCAGCCGTGAGTTTTACCGGCAGGTGGATCTGCGCGTCGTCGAACTGTGGCGCGCCGGGCGCTTCGATGACTTCTGCCGCATGCTGCCCGATTACGCCGCGCTTTGCCACGGCGAGGGCGGCATGCACGATACCGCCATGCTGCTCGGCCTGCTCGGTTGGGATCAATACCGGGGCAGGGTGGAAGTCATCACCGAATATTTCCCCAGCTCCGGCACCGGCCAGATCAACGCCATTTTTCCGCTCGCTTGACGTTGGCGTCACTGGGCGGTCACGCCGCCGTCGATCACCAGTTCGGCGCCGGTGACGAAAGCCGAATCATCGCTCGCCAGATACAGCACGAGTTGCGCGATTTCCTCGGCCTGCGCCAGCCGCCCCAGCGGAATCTGGCGTTTGAAGGCGGCTTCCAGCTTGGCGGGATCAGGGCTCGCATCGATCAATTTGCGCACCATCGGCGTATCGACGAACGTCGGATGGACCGAATTGCACCGGATGTTATAACCCTGGCGCGCGCAATGCAGGGCGATGGATTTCGTCAGCAGCCGCACGCCGCCTTTGCTGGCGTTGTACGCCGCAAGATTATGCCCGCCGACCAATCCGGACACCGACGACAGGTTGATGATCGAGCCGCCGCCACCCGGTATCATCGTTTTGATCGCGTACTGGCAGCCCAGGAACACGCCGTCCAAGTTGACCGCCAACACCCGCCGCCATTCTTCCAGAGTGGTGTCTTCGATGGTGTTGAAAAGGGCGATGCCGGCGCAGTTCACCAGCACATCGAGGCGGCCGTGGCGGTGCCGGGTTTCCGTCATGACGCGTTGCCATTGCAGTTCATCGACCACGTCATGCACGAGGAACGAGGCCGCGGAGCCGATGCCGGCGGCAACCTCCCGGCCCGCCCCGGCATCGATATCGGTGAGGATCACCGCCGCCCCCTCGCGCGCCAGCAACCGCGCCACCGCCGCGCCGATGCCCGAGGCCGCGCCGGTGATGAGCGCCACCTTGCCCTTGACTCTAGCCATGCCCGCCATCTCCCTCGTCGCCTAGCCGTAGGTGAAATTATAGGGCGCGATGCGGCGGCGCTGCGTTGGCAGATGTTAAACTGGCCGGAAAAATCGCTCTGCGAGCACTCCCGATGTATATACCTGCCACCCATCTCTGCCTTGTCCACGACGCGGTCATCGCCAACCTCACGCCCGCGCTCGACCCGAATTTCAAGCCCGGCGAGGTGATTCTGCTCCACGGTCCTGGCGCGGAAGCCCAGGTCGGAGCGGTGGAAGCCACGCTGCAAACGGCAGGCATCGCGGCCCTGCGCTGGCCGGTGCGCGATGGTTGGGATATCGACCATCTGCGCGAACGGGTGTTGGAACTGCTGGCGAGCCGCGAGCAGTCCGATATCGCCCTCAACGCCAGCGGCGGTACGCGCGCGATGAGCATCGCCGCCTATGAAATTTTCTATGAACTTGGCAAACCCGTGTTTTATGTCCATCCCGAAACCGACCATGTCACCTGGATTCATCGCCGCGATCTGCCTGCCTTCGATCTGGCCGATCGCATCAAATTGGGGGCATTTTTCCAAGCCCATGGCGCACTGCTGGAAAGTCAGGGCGAGCGCGATGGCGTGTCCGCGCGCTTACGCAAACTGACGGCCGAACTCATCGAACTCGCCGATACCCTGGCGCGGCCGCTGGCGGCGCTCAACTGGCTGGCGCGGCAGGCGGAAGGCACGCTGCGTTCGCCCGCGCTCAGCGAGGCGCAGCGCCATTGGCCGGAGCTGAATGCGCTGATCGCCCGCTTCGGCGCCGAGGATTTGTGCTTACTGGAACGTGGACAGCTCGTCTTTGCCGATGAAGCGGCACGATTTTTCGTCAATGGCGGGTGGCTGGAGGCGCACACCTATGGCGTGATCTACGGCCTGCGCGCGGAATTGCCCAAGATTCAAGACTTGGGGCGAGGCTTGGCGATTGCGCGGGGCGGCGACAGCGGGCCGGTCAGGAATGAACTCGATGTTGCATTCTTATGCGATAACCGCTTGTATATCATTGAATGCAAGACCAAACGCTACGGCGCCGAGCAAGACGTCGGAATGATCCAAGGCGCCGATACACCCGGCGCCGACACCTTGTACAAGCTCGAAGTGCTCAAGGATTTGCTGGGCGGTGCGCCGACCCGCGCGATGTTGGTGAGCTATCATGAATTATCGCGCTGGGATAGCCAGCGCGCGCGCGATCTGGGCGTTGCCCTGTGCACCGGCAAAGATTTGCCGCGCCTCGCGGAGCGGGTACGGCGCTGGATCGGCGGTTCTTCTAACGCTTGATGAAGTTGCGGCCGTGACGTACCTGTACCATTCTTGCACACTCGATAACCCCGATCACGAGAACCAACATGCAGGATATCATCCAACAACTCGAAGACAAACGCGCCGCCGCCCGCCAGGGAGGCGGCCAGGGCCGTATCGAGCGCCAGCACGCCAAGGGCAAGCTGACCGCGCGCGAGCGCATCGAACTCTTGCTGGATCGCGGCAGCTTCGAGGAGTGGGATATGTTCGTCGAACACCGCTGCAATGATTTTGGCATGGATAAACAAACCGTGCCGGGCGATGGCGTCGTCACCGGCTACGGCACGGTCAACGGCCGCTTGGTGTTCGTGTTCAGCCAGGATTTCACCGTGTTCGGCGGCAGTTTGAGCGAAGCCCACGCCGAGAAGATCTGCAAGATCATGGATCATGCGATGCGGGTGGGTGCGCCGGTGATCGGCATCAACGACTCCGGCGGCGCGCGCATCCAGGAAGGCGTGGCCTCGCTCGCCGGTTACGCCGATGTATTCCAGCGCAACGTGCTGGCCTCCGGCGTGATCCCGCAGATCTCCATGATCATGGGACCGTGCGCGGGCGGCGCGGTGTACTCGCCGGCGATGACCGATTTCATCTTCATGGTCAAGGACAGTTCGTATATGTATGTGACCGGCCCGGAAGTGGTCAAGACCGTGACCCATGAGGAAGTGAGCCACGAGGAACTGGGCGGCGCCGTTACCCATGCCAGCAAGTCCGGGGTAGCCGACCGTGCGTTCGAGAACGACGTCGAGGCGCTGCTGCTGCTACGCCGGTTCATCGATTTTCTGCCCGCCAACAACCGCGAGAGACCGCCGGTGCGGCCCACCGATGATCGCGCCGACCGTGCCGAATCTTCGCTCGATACCCTCGTGCCGGACCATCCCAATAAGCCCTATGACATCAAGGAACTGATCATCAAGGTCGTGGATGAAGGAGATTTTTTCGAAATCCAGCCCGATTACGCAGGCAATATCGTGGTGGGCCTGGCGCGCATGGAGGGTTCGACGGTCGGCGTCGTCGCCAATCAGCCGATGGTGCTAGCCGGTTGCCTGGACATCAAGTCTTCGATCAAGGCCGCGCGTTTCGTGCGCTTTTGCGACTGTTTCAATATCCCGATCCTCACCTTCGTCGATGTGCCGGGGTTCCTGCCCGGCACCGCCCAGGAATACGGCGGCATCATCAAGCACGGCGCGAAGCTCCTGTATGCTTTCGCGGAAGCCACCGTGCCCAAAATCACGGTGATCACCCGAAAAGCCTATGGCGGGGCGTATGACGTGATGAGCTCCAAACACTTGCGCGGCGACGTGAACCTCGCCTGGCCGAGCGCCGAGATCGCAGTGATGGGGCCGAAAGGCGCGGTCGAAATCATTTTCCGCCAAGATAGTGGCGATCCGCAGAAACTCGCCGCGCGCACCGAGGAATACCGGAGTAAGTTCGCCAATCCCTTCGTCGCCGGCCATCGCGGCTTCATCGACGATGTCATCCTGCCGCGCATGACGCGCAAACGCATCTGCCGGTCGCTGGCGATGTTGCGCGACAAGAAGCTGGAAAATCCCTGGCGCAAGCACGGTAATCTGCCGTTATGAATCGGCAGGGGAAGAAACACGAAAGGGAGAAGTGGCGAGCGCTACTCATCACGGCCTGCCAAAGGGACGCCAATGTGGTGAACTGTGTGGTCGATGTCGCCATCGTCGGCGGCGGCATCGCCGGGCTATGGCTGCTCGCGCTTGCGCCAGCGCGCGATTATGCCCGCTGTCCTGGTCGAGTCCGAACGGCTGGGCGCGGAGACAAACCCTGTGCGCGCAGGGCATCATCCATAGCGGTGTGAAATACGCCTCGACGGGCGGTGTCCGCCGCCGCGCGCGCCATCGCCGCAATGCCCGAGCGCTGGCGGCAATGCCGCGGCGCCGGCGAGAGTCGATCTCGGCGGCGCGCGTATTCTGGCGGACGGGCATTGTCCTGTTGATCAGCGATACCTGGGGTGCGCGGATGGTGGGTTTTTCGCGAGCCAGGCCATGCATGATCGGGTCCAGCAGCGCAGGCGCAATTCCCGCAGCCCTTGCAGGATGCCCGCTTTCGCGGTGCAGTACCGCCTGAATGAGCCGGTGGTGGAGGAGTGAAGTCGGTACTGGCGGCGCTGATACGGGCTGGCATTCGCGCTCCTCGCCGGCAGCACGCCGACGGCGCGCGTGGAAGCCGATATGGCGCGATTCTTTGCACTGCTCAGAGGGCGCGGTCCTACGGGTTGCGGCGCCATGCGGTGTTGTGCCGGCGCCAGCAACGCCGGTCTGAGCCAGCGCCGATGCAGCGTCGCCCCCGCATGGTGATGGCGCGCGGTGCGGCTGCCCGATCTTTACATCCATTGCCTGGACAACGGCGCCGCGCGCATCACCCTGACCTCGCAGCGCGCCATAAACGCGGTGATAACGTCTGGTATCTGGGCGGTCGGCTCGCCGAGAGCGGGGTGGAACGAAGCCCCGCCGCGCAGATCGCGTGCGCCCGCCGCGAACTGGCCGAATGGTTGCCGTGGGTCGATCTGACCGGGGTTCGCTTCGCGACTTTCGCCATCGACCGCGCCGAGGCGGCGAGCGGCGGCCGGCGGCCGGATACGCCGAGCATCACGCAGACCGGCAATGCGCTGACCGTCTGGCCTACCAAGCTGGCCTTGGCGCCGCTGTTGGCGGACGAGGTATTGCAGCGGCTGGCGGCGGACGGCATAAAACCCGGCGTGGCCGCCGCTGACGGTGTGGCGCGCTGGCCGCGCCCGACGCTTGGCGAGTACCCTTGGGAACGGGCGCGGGTATGGACTTGAGGCCGCTCGGTTCCACGGGGTTGCGGGTCAGTCCGCTGGGCTTGGGGACGGTGAAACTTGGGCGCAACCAGGGCGTCAAATATCCGCACCCCTTCTCGTTGCCGAGTGACCGCGAGGCGCTCACATTGCTCGATCTGGCCTGGGAGTCGGGCATCAATCTGTTGGATACCGCTCCGGCCTATGGCGAAGCCGAGGAGCGTCTCGGCAAGCTCTTGCAGGCAGCGCGGCGTGACTGGCTGATCAGCACCAAAGTGGGCGAGGCATTCAGCGCCGGCCAGTCGCGCTTCGATTTCTCCGCGGCCGCCACCCGCGCCAGCGTGGAGCGCAGCCTCAAGCGCTTGCGCCGGGAGCGGTTGGATGTGGTGTTAATCCATTCCGACGGCGATGATATTCGCGCCCTGGAGCAGGAGGATTGTTTGGCGGCGCTGCTGGAACTCAAGGCGGCGGGACTGATTCGAGCCATCGGTCTGTCCGCTAAAACGGTGGTCGGTGGTCTGCACGCATTGGCGCATTGCGACCTGGTCATGGTGGCTTATAATCCACTGTACAGCGATGAGTTGCCCGTGATCCGCGCCGCCCGCGCCGCAGGCAAAGGCGTGCTGATCAAGAAGGGCTTGGCGAGCGGCCATCTTGATCGATTCGGCGGCGCCGATCCCGTCGCAACCTCGTTGCGGTTGCTGCTCGCCGAACCAGGGGTGAGCAGCGTGGTGGTGGGAACCCTGAACCCTGAGCATTTACGGGAGAACGTGCGCATCGCCCGGCGAGTGCTGGGCGGCGCCGGTTAACAGGATGCGTCGTCTTTATACTCTATTGTTCTACCTGGCGTTGCCGGCGGTTCTCGCGCGTATGCTCTGGCGCAGCCGCAAAGCGCCCGATTACCGGCGTCGCTGGGCCGAGCGTTTCGGTTGGTTCACGGCGCTGCCGCAACCCGGTTGCATCTGGGTGCATGCGGTCTCGGTCGGCGAGACCCGCGCCGCGTTGCCCTTGATTCAGGCGTTACGCGAGAGCCATCGCACCATTCCGATCCTGGTGACGACCACCACGCCCACCGGTTCGCACCAGGTGCGCGCGTCGCTCGGTCAAGCCGTTTATCATGTTTATTTGCCTTACGATCTGCCCGCCGCGATTCGGCGCTTTTTGCACCGCACCCGGCCATGTCTGGCGGTGATCATGGAAACCGAATTGTGGCCCAATCTGCTGCATGGCTGCGCCGCCGCCGGCATTCCGCTGGTGATCGCCAACGCGCGCTTGGGCGAGCGTTCGACACGGCGTTACGCGTGGGCCGCGGTGCTGACCCGCGATATGCTTGGCTGCGTGACCTTGATCGCCGCCCAGACCCAGGCCGATGCCACGCGGTTCCGCGCCTTGGGCGTAGCGCCCGAGCGCTTGCAGGTGATCGGTAACATCAAATACGACTTGAGCCTGCCGGAAGGCTTGGAGGAACAGGGGCGGTTGTTGCGCCGCTCGTTGTTCGGGCCGCGGCCGGTGCTGATCGCCGCCAGCACCCACGCCGGCGAGGACGAGCAAGTGTTGAATGCCTGCGCCATCCTGCGTAAACGCTGGCCGAGTCTGCTGCTCATCTTGGTGCCGCGCCATCCGGAGCGTTTCGACGCCGTCGCCGATCTCTGCAAACAGCGCGGATGGCGGGTAGTGAAGCGCAGTGAGCAGCGCCCGTGTACGCCGAATACCGATGCGTTCCTCGGCGATAGCATGGGCGAGTTGTTGTTGTTTTATGCCGCTGCCGATGTGGCGTTCGTGGGCGGCAGCCTGGTCCCGACCGGCGGCCATAATATTCTCGAACCCGCGCTGCTGGCCATGCCGGTGATTTTCGGCCCGCATATGTTCAATTTCGCCGAGGCCAGCCAGCATTTGTTGACGGCCCGCGCCGCCTGGCAGGTCGCCGACGCGCAGGAACTGGCGCGCGTGGCCGGTCAGTTGCTCGACGATCCGACCCTGCGCCGCGCCGCTGGCCAGCGCGGTAAAGCCGCGGTGGAAGCCAATCGCGGGGCCTTGGAGAAATTGTTCGAAGCGATCCAGACCATCCTGGAGACCACGGCCGTGCCGCGGTTGCCATCGCCGCAGCCGCCGCTGCGCGGGGTCAAGCGCTTGTAGAGGCTAATACCTCTTGCTCCTCCGCCGATGGCGCGGGCGTGAGCCACTGTCGAAAGCGCAGCAGCAGCAACAAGCCCGGCAGGGCAATGACCACGCACAACACGAAGAAGCCGCTCCAGCCCAAGGCTTGCGCCAGATAACCGGTGACAGTGTTGATCACCGTGCGCGGCAGCGCCATGAAGCTGGTGAGCAGGGCATACTGGGTGGCGGTGAATTTCTGGTTGGTCAGGCTTGCCATGAAACCGACCAGCACCGAGGTGCCCATGCCCGCGGAGAGGTTCTCGAAGGCGATCACCGCCGCAAGCGCGGTCAGACGGGGGCCGATGTGGTCGAGGATGGCGAAGCCGAGCGTGGACACCGCTTGCAGAATGCCGAACAGCCACAGCGACCGATACACGCCGAGGCGCAGCATCAACACGCCGCCCAGCAATCCGCCGAGGAGCGTCATCCAGAAGCCGAAGGTTTTCACGATCACGCCGATTTCGGTCTTGCTGAAGCCGGTTTCCAGATAGAACGGCGTGGTCATGCTGCCGGCCATGGTATCGCCGATTTTGTAAAGCAGGATGAAAGCGAGGATGACCAGCGCGTCGGGGCGGCTGAAGTAATCGATGAACGGCTGGATCACCGCGTCCATGAGGGTGGTAGGTTTACCGGCGGCGGGTGGCTCGGCGGCGAACAGGGTCGCGGCCACGCCCGGCGCCATGAACGCCGCCATGATGAAATAAACGGTGGAAAACGGCAGGTGATCGGCGAGGATGAAGCCAAGGCCCGACACCACCCACATCGCGATGCGGTAGCCGTTCACATAGAGCGAAGCCCCCAGCCCTTGTTCGTCATCGGCCAGTGATTCACGCCGATAAGCGTCGATCACGATATCCTGCGAGGCCGAGAAGAACGCTAGGATCAGCGCCGCCAGCGCCACCTGCCAGGGATTCACCGCGGGCTGCGTCAAGCCCAGACCGATGATGGCCAGCACCAGCAGAATCTGGGTGAGCAGCAGCCAGCCACGCCGCCGTCCCAGGGTAGCGGACAGCGTGAAGCGATCCAGCAGCGGCGCCCACAGGAATTTAACGCTGTACGGCACCCCGACCAGCGCGAACAAACCGATCGTGCCGAGGTCGACCTTGGCTTCCTTGAGCCAGGCTTGCAACAACGAGCCGGTGAGCAGCAGCGGCAGGCCGGAGGAAAAGCCCATGGCGAGCGCCATCAGCATGCGCGTGCTTAGAATGGCGCGCAAGGTGGCGCGCCAGGGCGGGCGGTCAGAAGTCGTAGTCATAGTCGATGATCAGTGGGGCATGGTCGGAAAAACGGCGGTTTTTGTAAATCGTCGCGGCTCTGACCCGCGTTCCCAGAACCGGCGTGGTGACTTGGTAATCGATGCGCCAGCCGACGTTCTTGGCCCAGGCTTGGCCGCGATTCGACCACCAGGTGTATTGTTCGGGCTCGCGGTTGACGGCGCGGAACGCATCGACGAAGCCGGTAGCGAACAGCGCATCCAGCCAGGCGCGTTCTTCCGGCAGAAATCCCGGGTTTTTTTGATTGGCACGCCAGTTCTTCAAGTCGATGGGCCGATGGGCGATGTTGAGATCGCCGCAGATTACGTAATCCCGGCCTTGTTCCCGTAGTTCCCGCAGATGCGGTAGCAGGCGGTTCAGCACCACGAACTTGAACGCCTGGCGCTCGGCTTTGGACGCGCCCGAAGGCAGATACAGCGACACCACGCTCAAGTTTCCAAAGCGCGCCTCCAGCCAGCGCCCTTCGGCGTCGAGTTCCAGCCAGCCGAGGCCATGACGCACCTCGTCCGGTGCCCGGCGGCTATAAAGCGCGACGCCGCTATAGCCCGGTTTGGCCGCGTCGTGGTAGTGGCAATGAAAGGCTTTGGGGAAATACACACGCCGGTCGAGTTGCGCGCGCTGGGCTTTGGTTTCCTGGATGCAGACCAGATCGGCTTGCTGGCGCGCGAGCCAACGAAAAAAGCCCTTGCTGGCGGCCGAGCGGATGCCGTTGGCATTGAGGGTGATGATGCGCATGCGCGGGAACTGTCGCTATGTTAGTGTTGTAAGATCATCGTTCGCGCGCATCTTAAACCATGCAGGACTATCAGCGGCAATTCCTCGATTTCGCCGTCGCCCAACGGGGTGTTGCGCTTCGGCGAGTTTACCCGAATCGGGTCGCGTCAGCCCTTATTTCTTCAACGCCGGGTTGTTCGACAGCGGACTTGCGCTGGCGCGCCTGGGGCGTTTTTACGCCGAAGCGGTGAGCCATTCCGGCATCGTCTTCGACATGCTGTTCGGACCGGCGTATAAAGGCATTCCGCTGGCAACAGCTACCGCGATCGCGCTTGCCGACCGCACCATCGTCGCGATGTCCCCTGGTGCTTCAATCGCAAAGAGGCCAAGGATCACGGCGAGGGCGGCGCGACGGTAGGGGCGACGCCGGCGGGGCGAGTGCTGATCGTCGATGATGTGATCACGCCTCTTACCGCGGTGCGCGAGTCCATGGCATTGCTCGCGGCGCATGGCGCCGAGGCCGTCGGCGTTGTGGTGGCGCTGACCGCCAAGAGCGCGGCCAGGGTGAATGTTCGGCGATCCAAGAGGTCGAAGCCCAATATCGCATACCGGTGGTCAGCATCGTTGCGCCTCGCCGATATCATCGCTTATGTGCAGGAACAACCTGCTTTCGCCGCTGCCTTACTGACCATCCGCGCTTATCGTGACCGCTATGGCAGCGCCTGAGGTGACCATGGTCAAACCCGATTACCGGCAACAGCATCGTCAATCTGATGGCGTCGCTGAACATGGGGCCGGGCGGAGCCCCGAATATCTATGCTCCGCTCGCGGCATTGCCGCCGGAACGGATACGCAAGGCGAGCCATGTCGTGCTATGTGTGATCGGTTTGTCTGGGCGATGGTTACACAGGAACACGGCGCGGCGTTCAAGGCGCATCGCCACGGCGTATGACCTCGGTGTTTCCGTTCAGCACCGCGCCTGCGCTCACCGCTTCGCCACCGGCCTGGCTTTTGTACGGCGTGACCGGCTGGTTCATGCATCTCGCCGAACTCGGTACGGTGGCAACCATTCTGCCGTTCCAGGCGCGCTGGGGGCGGCGCCGGTTTCGCGAGCCAGGGCGCGCGCATGGAAGCATTCATCGAGGGTCCAAGCGTTTGATCGGTGGAGGCGCGCTGCTACTTCCTGAATGATGAAAAATTGACCGATACGCCTTATAGCGTCACCAGCGCGGGGCGCGCCGAACGCGTCGGCTATCGCGGCTGGGAAGATGGCCTGGCGCGGGCGGCGGCGCTGATCCAGCACGCCGACCAGCCCACGTTCAGCTATTTGTACTGGCCGAAGTACGACGCCCTTGCCCATCGCTACGGCGTGGCGAGCGTGGAAGTCGCGCGCCATTGCCGCGAACTGGAAAATGATTTCGAGCGCCAGCTGGAGACGCTGGCCGGAACCGGACACTCTGGTGATCGTCACCGCCGACCATGGTTTCATCGACACCGGCGCCCGGAACTCACCCTGCGCTTGAAGACCACCCGCGGCTGCGCGCCTGGGCCTCGCTTTGCCGCTCTGCGGCGAGCCCCGGGCCGCGTATGGCTATGTGCGGCCCGGAAAAACCGCAGCGTTCGAGTCTTACGTAATGGATAAGCTGGGTGCGTATTGTGACTGCCATCCGAGCGCCGGCTGGTTGGCGGCAGGCTGGTTCGGCGTGGGCGAAGCCACGCCCGCGCTGGACGGCCGGATCGGCGATTACGTATTGATCCCCAAGGGTCATTATGGTGATCAAGGACAATCTCTGGTGACGGAAAAATCCTGGAATCTGATCGGTGTCCACGGCGGCGCGAGCCCCGAGGAGATGTGGGCCGCTGATCATCGCCCAGTGTTGACCATGATGACGAGGGCTTTAATCTTGCAATCCATCGCGCGGAAAGCGGTTGTGCTGGGTAGTGTGGCGCTCTTGCTCGGCGCCTGCCAGGGGCGTGGGGCTGTATGGCGGTTCGGGGCGGCCACGCCGCCCGCGCTCAATCGCGATATCGTGATCCCGCCAAGCGGGTCAAGGTCTATCTGCAAGACGGGCGCTCTGGTAGATGCCGCCAATGTCTACGAACCAGCGTTTGCCCGAGGTGCTCACCCTGAGCGATGCTCCGCAAACCATCCACGCTGATGCCTTCACGGTGCGCTTGATGTCGCAGACCGTCGATGATCGCGCCGGCGCGAGCAATGAGCTGCTTCAGGCTGGCGCGGGCTGATTGGCGCCGGCGGCGCGGTCGTTGTCGACGCGCGCCGCAGCGGCTTTATGCCACCCATTTTATCTGCAATCGGCGACGCAGCCGGATGTCTACCGACTGGTGTGCGGGCATTTGCAGGACGACGATCTGGGCGCGCGTTATTTGCGCTTCGATGAGATCCAGCAGGCGCTCGGCACCGTGTTCAGCGTGCGTTTTGCGGGCTCAGGGTAGGGACAAGGCCGCTCATTCTACGTTTGTTGTTAGTTTTGAAGCGCGCTTCGGCCACGCCTTTGATGCCGACGTCCAGCGCGAAGATGCCGCCTGCCTGGGGTTGCAGCGGCAACGTTTCCGGATCGAGTTGGTTCGATGCGGTAGTGAGGTAAAGAATGTCCAGGTCAGCGCCGCCGAACGCCGGCAGGTCGGACATTCGGCGGGCACTTCGATGCTGCGCTCTAGCTTGCCGTCGGGCGCGAACCGATCCACCCGCCAGCCGCCCCACACGGCGACCCGCGATGGCCCTCGGCATCGACGGTGGCCCCATCGGGGGCGCCGCCGTGGCTGCCGTAGCGGGCGAATTCACGGCGGTTGGCGAGTGTACCGCTCAGCGGGTCGAGGTCCCATGCCCATCGTGCGCGCCAGGGTGCAACCATGATAAAGCGTGCGTCCGTCGGGGCTGAAGACAACATGATGGCAATGCCATCGACCATGCGTGACAGGAGCCATCCGGGTCGAGCCGATAGAGACGCTGGCGCGGCCTTCGGGGTCGCATGCTGCCCGCCCAGAACCGGCCTTGACGGTCAGCTTGCCGTCAGCTGAAGCGATTCAGCGTGCGGCCTGGGATTGACGATGGCCGCGAACGCGCCGCTCGCGAGGTCGAAGCGATAAAACCCCGATTTCATGGCGACCACCAGCCCTCCCTTTTCGCGCACCACCAACGAGCCGACATCTTCCGGCGTCGGCCAGCGCTTGTCCTCGCCGCTCGCCGGATCGAAGCGATGGATGGCGCGGCCCTTGATATCGACCCAGTACAAGACTTGCTCCCGTACATCCCAGAGTGCGCCCTCGCCGAGGATGGCTTTGGCGTCCAGAACACAGCGCACGGTTGACATGACACCCCCTTCATCGAACCCATTGGCCGGGCATGATAGCAGTTGGCGCGCGCTGCTGCCGCGCCGTCACTGGCAATTGCGATGCGCTCGGCTATTGTTGATGGCGTAAGACCATACAATCAGCAGAGGAGGGGGAAGCGATGGCGCGTTGGATTCGAGTCGAGCATGAGGGAAAGATCAAGTTCGGAACCCTGGAAGGCGATGAGATTACCGTACACCAGGGTGATATGTTTGGGCGTTCCACGCCGACCGGCGAGCGTATCGCGCTACAAGCCACCCGGCTCCTGGTGCCGACCGAGGCCAGCAAAATGGTGGCGTTGTGGAATAACTTCAAAATGCTGGGAGCCAAGGCCAACCTCGCCACACCCGCCGAACCGTTGTATTTCATCAAGGCGACGACTTCGTTCCTGCCAGGCAATGCGGTCATCCACAAACCGCGCTCCTACGACGGCAAAGTGATTTTCGAGGGCGAACTCGGCATCGTGATCGGCAAAGTGTGCCGTGGGGTGTCAGAGGCGCAAGCGGCGGAGCACATTTTTGGCTATACCTGCGTGAACGATGTCACCGCCGTGGATTTGCTCAATAAAGACCCGAGTTTCAGCCAATGGACGCGCGCCAAGAGTTTCGACGGCTTCGGCGTGTTCGGCCCGGTGGTGGCGACCGGCCTTGATCCGTTGAGCCTGGTGGTGAAGAGCGTGCTCGCCGGCGCGGAACGCCAGAATTATCCGATTACCGACATGATTTTTCCGCCTCATCGGCTGGTCAGTCTGATTTCCCAGGACCTCACCTTGCTGCCGGGCGACGTGATCGCTTGCGGCACCAATGTCGGAGTGGGCTCGATGAAAGCGGGCAATGTCATCGAGATCAGCATCACCGGCATCGGCACGCTTAGCAATACTTACGAATGAGAGGAGGGATGAGATGAAAATCGGCATCGTAGGGGCAGGCGCCATCGGCGGCATGATCGGCGTGAAAATGGCGTTGGCTGGCGCAGCGGTGACTCTGGTCGATGTTGGTGCGCACCTCGCCGCCATTCGTGAGCATGGCCTCAAGCTGATCATGGCCGATGGCGGCGAACAAATCGCCAAGGACGTGCGCGCGGTAGGGAGTTGCGCGGAGGCGGGTAAACAGGATGTCGTATTCATCGCCCTCAAGACCCAGGTGATCGCTGCCGTGGCCGAGGACATGCGCGCCATGTTCGGGGCTGATACCGTGGTCGTGCCGCTGCAAAACGGTCTGCCCTGGTGGTATTTCAGCAAGCACGGTGGCGAGTACGAAGGCCAGCGCATCCACACCGTCGATCCCACCGGCGCGATCGGCGCCAACATCGACGTCGAGCGCATCATTGGGAGCGTGGTCTATCCGGCGGGTTATATCAAGGCGCCGGGGATAATCCAACACGTCGAGGGCAATCGCTTTCCGGTGGGCGAATTGGATGGGCGCGAGAGCGAACGCGCCAAGCGCGTCGCCGAGTTGTTCAATAACGCGGGCTTGAAGTCATTCGTGATCGACAATGTTCGCGCCGAAATCTGGCTGAAACTCCTAGGCAATCTATCGTTCAACCCGATCAGCGCCCTGACCCACGCCACCCTGGTCGATATTTGCCAGCATCCGCTCACCCGCGACCTGGCGGCCAAAATGATGACCGAAGCCTCCGCGATCGCCGCCAAGCTCGGCATCGCGATGCGCGTGCCGATCGAGAAACGCATCGAAGGGGCGGAGAAAGTCGGTAAGCACAAGACTTCCATGCTGCAAGACGTGGAAGCTGGCCGGCCACTGGAACTCGACGCCTTGATCGGTGCGGTCATCGAACTGGGGCGGCTCACCGCAACGCCGACGCCTTACATCGAAGCCGTCTACGCCTGCGTCAAACTCCTCGACAAAACGATGGCCGATGGCCACGCCTATGTCAAAGTCCAGCCGCTAGGGCATTGACCCCGGCTTCACCCAAGGGCAACCAAGAGGATTGCCCTTATCCCTTCAGACCAGCGTGTCGATGGGCAGCGGCCTGCCCATGACAAAACCTTGCGCATAATCGACGCCGAGATCGCGGAGTTTGGCCAGAATCGCATCGTTCTCGACGAATTCGGCGACGGTTTTCAGCCCCATGACGTGGCCGATCTCATTGATCGAGCGCACCATTGCGAAATCGATGGGATTGCGTGCGATTTCCTTGACGAAGGCACCGTCGATCTTGAGAAAATCGACCGGCAGATTCTTCAGATACGCGAACGATGAAACGCCGCTGCCGAAATCATCCAAGGCGAACCGGCAGCCGAGTGCTTTGAGGGTTTGAATGAAACGGGCGGCGTTGCCGAAATGGGCGATAGCCGCGGTTTCGGTGATTTCGAAGCAGATTTTCGCGGGCGGTATGCCGGCTTCATGCAGTTGGCGGATGACAAAAGCGGGGAATTCCTCATCCCCCAGCGAGTGTCCCGATAGATTGATGGCGCACAAGCTCAGGCGCTCCAGTAAATCGGGTTTGCTTTTCAGCCACCGCAGCGCAGTCGCCACCACCCAGCGATCCACCTGGGTGATGAGGTTGTAGCGTTCGGCCGCCGGCAAGAATGCCTCCGGCGAAACGTCGCCGCCGTCGTCATCCTCGGCGCGCAGTAGCAATTCGATGTGCAGTCCGCCATCGGCATCGTGACCGATGGGGGAGATGGGCTGATAGCATAGCTTGAAACGCGCCTCCTCCAGCGCCTTGGTGAGGCGCGTGACCCATTGCATTTCGCCGTTGCGGCGCACCAACTCGACATCATCCTCGCGCACGACATGGATGCGATTGCGCCCTCTGTCCTTGGCGGTATAACAGGCGGCGTCGGCGGTTTGCAACAGATGGCTGACGCTGGCGCTGGCGTCGCTGATCGGGATCAGGCCGATGCTCGCGCCGACGTTGAAGCTTTTATCTCCCCACTCGAAGCGGAACACCGCCAGGGTCTTACGGATGATTTCGGCCAATCGTTCCGCCTGCGCTAGCGAACAATAATCGACGAGGATGCCGAACTCGTCTCCGCCCAGACGCGCCACGGTGTCGCGGCTTCTGAACCGTTGTCGGAGCAGCTTGCTGATCTGGCGCAGCAATTCATCGCCCGCGCCGTGACCGCAGGTGTCGTTGACCACCTTGAACTGATCGAGGTCGAGGTAGAACAGCGCATGGGTGGTGTGTTCACGGCGAGCGCTTTCCAGGGTTTCGTGCAAGCAGCGCTCGAATTCGCGACGGTTGAGGAGGCCGGTGAGGGGGTCGTGCGCGGCCTGATACGACAGTTGCACCGAGAGCTCATGGGCCTCGGAGATGTCTTCGCTGACGATCAGGATCGTCGGCGCATCGCTGAAGTTGGGCGCCAGCCGGCCGATTTCCTTGACCCAGATCGGCGTGCCGTCACGGCGCAGCATGCGCGCCTCGCGCTGCTGGCTGCGCCCTGGATCGCGCACGCAGGAATGCAGGAAGGTGACGGTTTTCAAGTTGTCTTCGGGGTGGAGCGCGGCGAGCGGCAGTCCCACCAGTTCTTCGCAAGAGTAGCCGAGTTGTTCCGCCCCGAATTGGTTGGCCGATAAGATGGTGCCACGCGTATTGACCGTGAAAAACATCGCCGGGGTGTCGTCGTACAAGGCGCGATAGCGTTGCTCGCTGGCGCGTAGGGCGGCGGCGCTCTCTTCGCGTTCGATCAACAGTCCCCAGGCTTGCAGGGCGCGCTCGGCGATGCGCGGCAAGTCGTTGAGCGTGGCGTGCGATTTCACCACGTAGTCGAGCGCGCCTGCGGCCAGCGCGGCGATGGCCTTGTCCTCTTCGCCGAAGCTCGGCAGCAGTACCAGCGGGTAGGCGGGGCGGGCGTTCTTGTCTTGTCGTACATAGCGGGTGAGATCGGCGCCGGTGCCGTCGGGCAGGCTGAGGTCGGCCAGAATCAGACTAGGCTTGACCACTTCCAACAAACGCTGGGTTTCGCCGAGTGAACGGGCGATACTCAAACTCATGGGTCGGGTATGGCCCTTGAACGCTTTGCGGATGGCGTTGACGTGGCTTTCTTCGTCCTCGACGAGCAAGACGTGGGGTATGGGTAAAGTCATGATGTCGCAATCCGCTTGCTGAAAACGCTGTTGATCATAGCCCTGTGAGTGCCGGGCGGCGGCCATGCCGGCGGCGCTGCGTTCTGTCCAGGGTCTAAAAGTGTCCATTTTGGTCTTGAGGCTTGCTAAATCCATAGAGTCCTTATGCGCTGAGGTGCAGAACGCTTTCCTTGAGGCGTGGCTCAACCGATCTGCCAGGAGTAGAGGCAAATTAAATGCCACCACGCGCAATGGTGGCATTTGCAGGCGCGTCATCAGGGGGTCGGTGGCCGCCCAGCGCTTATTCGAAGCCGTTCTGGAATATGGTGTTTCCTGGCGCTATGTCGTCATTGCTAATAGTGCCTGCGCCTTGGGCGTCGGCAATGGTGGCGCCGACTGCCCCGCTCAGATTGACGGTAAAGGTTTCACTGGCCTCGAACACGACATCGCCCGTCACTGACACTGTGATCGGTTTGCTGGTCTGGCCCGGGGTGAAAGTCAGCGTCCCACTCTTGGCGGTGTAATCGCTGCCGGCGGTTGCCGTGCCATTGGCGGTGGCGTAGTTGACGGTGACGGTGCTGGCGCTGGGGTGGGTGAGAGTAACGGTGAATACGAAGCTGCTCGTGCCGCTGTTGCCTTCGGCTTGGCTGACGTTGTTGATGGCCAACGCCGTGCTGTCGTCGTTGGTGATCGTGCCTATGCCTTGGGCGTCGGCAATGGTGGCGCCGACTGCCCCGCTCAAGTTGAGCGTGAAGGTTTCGTTGGTTTCCACCACAGTGTCGCCGAGCACCGCCACGGGGATGGTTTTGCTGGTCTGGCCCGGGGTGAAAGTCAACGCCCCACTCTTGGCAGTGTAATCGCTGCCGGCGGTTGCCGTGTCATTGGCGGTGGCGTAGTTGACGGTGACGTCGCTGATGCTGGGGTTGGTCAGGGTGACGGTGAATACAAAGCTACTGGAGCCGCTGTTGCCCTCGGCTTGGCTGACGTTGTTGATGGTCAACGTCGCCCCGTCATCATTGATGATGGTCCCCAGGCCTTGCGCATCGGCAATGGTAGCGCCCACGGCGCCGCTCAGATTAACCGTGAACGTCTCGTTGGCCTCCACCATGGTGTCGCCATGCACCGTCACCGAGATGGTTTTGCTGGTTTGGCCCGCGATGAAGGTCAAGACGCTGCTGGTGGCCGTGTAATCGCTGGCGGCGCTGGCCGTGCCATTGGCGGTGGCGTAATTGACGGTGACGGTATTGACGCTGGGGTTGCTGAGGGTGACGGTGAATGTGAAGTTGACGTTGCCGCTATTGCCTTCGTTGTGGCTGATATCGCCGACGGTTAGCGCCGCGCTGTCATTGTCCTGGATGGTGAGGGCGGCGGTGTTCGGGGTGCCGAGCGCCGCACCGCCGGTCGGGTTCGACAAGGCGAGATCGACCGTTTCATCGGATTCATCCACTGTATCATTGACGATCGGCACGCTGAACGTCTTGGGCGCGGTATCCTGATCACCCCAGGTCAAGGTGCCCGCAGTGGCGCCATAATCACCCGGCTGAACCGCCGTGCCGTCGCTGCTTGCATAATCCACGGACACCGCGCCGCCGTCGCCATTCACGCGCTGGACGGTGATGGTGGCGGTGGGGCCGGCTTCAGTGACGGTATACGTGGCGGCCGAGAATTGGAGTTCGCCGGCTTGGCGAACCGTTACCGGCAGCGAGAACTCCGAGGTATTGTTGGCAGGCCCCGCCCCACCGACGCCAATCGGCGGAATATCGGGCAGACTGGTGATATCGGTGGCGGTCAGCAGAATGGCGTTACCCAGCGTCGGGATTCCGGCCCCGACCGTGCTGGTGCAGCGTCCAGTAGCCGTGCAGCCTGGGCTATTCGGCAAGCCATTGGCGCCGGTGGTGATGGTCTGGCTGCCGAGATAGGTCTGGCTGGTGGCGGTCGTGGAGAAAAACTCGATCGCGATGGTCGCGTTGGGGCGGGTATCCAACGTCCATTGCAGGGTAGTGGAAATGCCGTTATCCAAGGGCGGCGGCGCACCGGTGCAGGCCGCCGGGGTGCCGCCGCCGGTGCAGACGATGGGCTGATTCTGGCCGTAATTGGCGTAAGCGGTGTTCGGGTCATCGCCGGCGGGATCGGGTTGTGTGTCGGAGATATTGAGGTCGTGTTCGAGATCGATGCCGATGCCCGTGCCTCCCTGGGTGTTGCCGTAAATCTGGTTGCGAGTGATCAAGTTCGACCAGCCGTTGTTGAGCGCGCCATTGCGCAGCGCTATGCCATTGCGGCCATTGCCGGCGATGACATTGTCATCCAGGCTGCCCGGGCCGCCGATCCGATTGCTGCTTGCCGAGTAGATCTGGATGCCATCACCGGCATTGCCCAAATTCAACACGCCCAGCATGGTGGGGTCGGGCACACCGATGAAATTGTTGCGGATCAACACGCTATGGGTGCCGCTTCCGGTCACTAGGATGCCGTGGCGCTGGTTGCCGCTGATGACGTTGAAATCGGCCGCGCTGCTGCCGCCGATTTCGTGGTCCGCTGTGGAGATAAATATACCTTCGCCGGCGTTGCCGTAATCCAGCGATAGTTCAGGCGTTGCGCCGAATTTGCCGAGGCCGATGAAGTTGCCGAACACTTTCACGCGCCGGCTGGTGCCGGTGATCGAAACGCCGGCGTTGGGGCCATTGCCGTTGTCGAGATCGACGTTATTGTTCGCGCCTTTATTGTCGCTGATCACGTTGCCAGTGATGAACAGGCTGTAATTGGTCGGGTTGTCGGGTAGGGTCCCGTCCTGTTCCGGCGACGTGTTGGTCACGATCCCGCTGCCGCCGTTGCCCACGTCGGCGGTCGGGCTCGCGCCTATGCCGATAGAATTACCGGCGATGAAATTCGGAAACAGCACGGTGCCGGCGCCTACCTCGACGCCGTCATCGGTGTCGATCTTGTTATTGCCACTGATGATGTTGAACGGCCCTATGACGTTGGCATAGGCGTTAGAGTTGATGCGCACGCCCGCATGTTGACCGCCGCCCGCGTTGCCGTTCGGGATCGCATCGGTGCCGTCTTTGTCGGTACCGATCTTGTTGAGGGTGACGATATTGAGCGCGGTGACCTGCGCGAAAATTTCGATACCATCGCCGTTATTACCCGAAATTACGTTGTTGCTGATGGTGTTGGGCGGAATCGAACTAAAGATGGTGATCAGTTGCGCGGCGATCTGGGCGGGGTCGAAATTGAAACCGCCGGGCAGCGTGGGGACCGATAGAGGCCGTGGCGTATTGCCACTGATCGAGAGGCCGTCGCCGGTGTTGCGCGAGGCAGCCTCGCCGGTCGGCGTGACGCCGATATAGCAGTTGTCCACGGTGTAACCGTGGCCGCTGAGCTCGATGCCGTTGTCGTTGAAATTGCGGATCACCAGATTCTTGATCGTCGAACCCCGCGCGCCGTTCGGGTTCGGGACCGTCGAGGTCTCGGCGAACGAGAAGCTGCCGCTGAGATTGCCGCCGTTGATGTCCACCCGTCCGCCGACCGCGCTCGCGTTGGCGCCGTTGATGGTGACCTTGGCGGTGATCGTGGGCAACCCGGAGGTCAGGGTAAGCGCCGTAATCGAGTTACTAAAGGTAATATTATGCGGCCCCGTGACCGCATTGCCCTGCTCACTGGCCGCTCGCAGCGTGCAAACATTCTGATTGCCGGCAGCCGGATTAGTGTCACAAAACCCATCCGCCGTGCTGGCGTCCGCTTGCGAGCCGGTATTGTTCACCACGTAATTGGCCGCTTGCGCGGAAAACGCCAGCACAAACGCCATAAGAGTCAGCAGCAAACGTAGCAACGAGCAGTGAGCACCGCGCATGGAATGGTTCCTATAGTGTGGTTAGCAAGTTGTTTTATAATTAGTTTTTAGAACTCCAAGCGAATCCCAGCTTGAATCGTATGGGTCTCGAAATCGTCCTGGCCGAATACGCCCTCGTAGCTGATGAACCCAGAGCGACCATTCGGGAACACTGCCGCCGCGCCGATCCCGATGTTGAAATAATTGCGGTCCGGATCGTCGGTCGTGATCGAAAAGGGCACGCTGGGGTCTTCCAGGAACCGTGAGGTGAGGCGCCGGCTGCCGTCCTTGAACTCATGCTCCCATTCGATGCTCGCGGTGGGTGTGAGCACGCCCCAGTTGAAGCTGATCGAGCGCGATACCCGCGTGCCCAACACCGAGCTGAGCGAGGTGATGTCCTGGTCGGCGATGGCGAGACCCAGCCCCAGGCCGCCGGATTCGCGGAAGCCATCGATGGAGGCACGGATGTAATCGAGCCGCGCGTAAGGGCTGAACAACCAGGCTTCGCGGTTGAAATCCCCGCCCAGGGTGAGGCTCGCCGACCACTGGTTGCCGTCGGTGTCGCCGTGGGTGCTGGTGTTGACGCCGGGGTAGCGGAGATTGCGTTTGGTGTCGTAGCGGCTATGGCCATAGCCCAGGATGGCGTCGATGTAGAGGTTGTTGTCGGTGTAAAACGTGCCGTACAACGATGCGGTCAGGCCGTGCGCGTCGAGATTGCCGCCGCTCGTGTCGAAGTCGGTGCCGGTGTCGGAATAGCCGAACGCGCCGCCGACCACGAACTGATCGCTGATGCGGTAATCGGCGCCAAGCGTGATGCCCTTGGTGTCGAAGTCGTAGCCGGCTTCGCGGCCGGTGCGGTCATGGCTGCCGACATCCAGGCGTCCATTCACGAAGACGCCGAGCCGCCCGCCGCCGCCCAGCACATCTGCCGCGCCTGCGCTGCCGCCGGAGAGTTCCTTGAGCGCGCCCTCGCCGAGACGTCCGATGGGGAAACCCTCGCCCTGTACGTTGAGCGTGAGTCCGGTTAGGGATACGCCCTGGCCGCCGCGCCTGAGCGCGGTCAGGCGCTCGCGGATGTTGCTGAGCTGGACGTGATGGGTTTGCAGCGTGGTCGGGCCGAGCGCGGCGAATTCCTCCGGTGCGATTTGGCGCAGCGCCTCGCCGACCTGGTTATCGTTCAGGTTTTGCAGATTGGCGCATTGCGCGCGCAGCGCCGCGCTCGCAGTGGTCTTGCACAGGCGATCCAGCGCCTGGGCGACGGCGAGCTGGGTCGGGTCCAGGCCGGGGATGCCGGTGAAGTTGCGCTCGACATTAGTGATGACGACGGTGACTATGCTTGGATTCCCTAGCACCGCGCCGCCGGTCGGATTGCTGAGGGTGACGCTGAAATCTTCATCCCCCTCCCGCTCGTTATCGGTATTGATCCGCACCTTGAATGACTTGGGCTGGGTATCGCCCGCCACCCAATTGAGCGTGCCGTTCACTGCGACATAATCGCTGCCCGCTTTGGCGCTGCCGTCGCGGGTCGCGAAATCGACCGCCACCGGCCCGCCGGCTTTTGCCCTGCTCCCCGCGCTGGCACGGTTGACACTGATGGTGACTTCCGCACCTTCGCTGACTTTATTGGGCTGCTGGAGCGTCAGTTCGTCGCGCGGCGCGGTCACCGTCACCAGTACGGTGGCCGTTCGCGTGTTGACGCCGTCGCTCACCGTGTATTCGAGGGTGGCGAGGCCGCTGAAGCCCGCTGGCGGGGTATAGGTGAGCGTCGTAGCGGTATGGGTAAGCGTGCCGCCGGTGGGCGAGACGATACGGGCGTCGACCACCGTCAACGGATCACCGTCGGGGTCGCTGTCGTTGCCCAGTACATCGATGGTGACTGCGACGCCGGCTTGGGTGGCGGCGTTGTCGTTGCTGGTCAGCGGGGGTTGGTTGTTGGATGAACCGTCGTTATCGACAATCGTGACGCGGGCGTTGCTCGGTGAACTGACCGTATATTGCGGGCGTGTCGCTAGTGTTGCGATGACGAATTCGTTGCCTTCGGTGAGGTCGTCATCGATGGGGATGACGGTAATCTCGGCGCTGGGGGCATTGGCGGGTAGGGTCAAGTTGCCGTCGAGCCGGGTGTAATCGACGCCGTTGCTGGCTGTGCCCGACAGCGTGTACGCCACGGTCAGGGGAGTTGCCATCGCGCCCGTGCGCGTCACGGTGAAACGCCCTGGATTGCGGTTTTCCTCGGCGGCATTGGGGTCGGTGGCGGTAATACTGACCGAAGGCAGTCCAGTCGGCGTGTCGTTGTCGGCAATCGTGACGGTGGCGGTGTTGTTCGGGCCGATAATTTGCCGGGATGTTTTATCTCCGAAACCGGTCAAGGTGACAATCACCGTTTCCGGTCCTTCGACGAGGGCGTCATCGACCGGCGTCACCGTGAGCGTGGCGCTGGTCTGGCCAGAGGCCAGATTAACCCTGCCGCTGAGCGCGGCGTAATCGGCGCCCGCGGTGGCGGTGCCTGCCACCGTGAAGTTCACAACGACTGCGACATCGGGACTGCCGCCGCGGGTAATCGTGAACTGGCCGGGCTCGCGGTTCTGCTCGGCGGCGTTGGGATCGGTAGCGGTGATGTTGATCACGGGTTCCGGCGGGGGCTGGTCGCTGATCGTCACGGTGGCGCTGTTGGGCGCGCCGACGGTGTAGTTGGCGCCTGCCGCCAGGGTGAGGATGACGGTTTCGTTGCCCTCCGCGAAGTTGGCGTCAGACAAGGGATTGACGTCGACAGTGGCGGCGGTGGCGAGGGCGGGGAAGGTCACGCTGCCGCTGAGCGCGGCGTAGTCGCTGCCATTGGCGGCGGTGCCGGAGACCGTGTAGTTGACGGTGACCGGGACGGTGACCGGGCTCGGGCTGGAGAGAGTAAGGGTAAAGCGGCCGGGGTCGGAGCCGACTTCCGAGGCGTTGGGGTCGGTGGCGGTAATGGTGATGGTGGGCGGCGTGTTGTCATTGTCGGCAATGGCGAGAGACGCGCTGCTCGGCGCCCCCACGGTATAGCCGACGCCGCTGGCGACCGTGAGCGCGACGGTTTCCGGCCCTTCGACAATGGCGTCGTCAACCGGTGTTATTGAAACCGTTGCATTGGTTTGGCCCACCGCGATGGTGACGCTGCCGTTCAGCGCCGGCGTATAGTCGCTGGAATTCGCCGTGCCCCCGACAGTGTAGTTGACGACCAATGGAACCTTGGTGCTTCCGGTTCGGCTGAACGTAAACACCCCGGCGGTGGCCGAGCCTTCCGCCATATTGGGCGCGGCCGCGACAGTGACCGTCGACAGTACGCCGACGCCGTTGAGCGGGATCGAAAGCGAGCAAGGCGCGGCTTGGCAAGCGAGGACATTACTATAATTGACCGTCAGGGTTCCGGCGCGAGCGCCGGACGCGCTGGGGCTGAACGCCACCTCGATGCCACAGCTGACGCCGAGGCCGATTCCACCGGGGTTGGGACAAGTCGTGGTGACGATGGCGAAATCACTGCCGGTGACAGCGATGGAATTAATCGTCACCCCAATGTCTGGTGCGGTACTGAATGTCGCGGCGGTGCGCGGCGATGTGTCGCCGACGAAGACATTGCCGAAATTCAAGCCGGCGGTAGGATTGAGCGTCTGCGCCCGCAACTCCCGGCCCCAATCGGGCAGCAACAAAGCCGCAATCGCCAAAACCCAAATCAGCGCGATGGCTCTGGGCGTTTTACTGAAACCCATGACAGCAGTTTCCCCATGCATGGCCAACCTCGAATTTAGAGATGAGTAGCGATAGCCCGACCGGCGCCGGTTCGATCGGACACTGGGCCGCGGCGCGGGCTGCATTAGCCTCATCCAATACTAATCCTATGCGATTGAGAAACAAGCAGCGCATGGCGGAATTTTTCACGAGAATGTGATTTAACTCACATTTTTTGGCGATTTCGTCTGGTCTTCACCCGCGCTTCACCAGCGCTTCGCTTTGTCCCCACACGAAGGGATTACAGTCCTCGGCGCTTGGAAGCCACTTGAGGACATAGCATGCCGAATTATCGATGGGGTCTCCCCTTATTGTTGGTTGCCGCCGCCAGCCAGGCGCAGAACACGGTGACGGTGCCGTGGGCCGAATTCAAGGACCTCTATACCCAGCAGTTGGAGAGTTCCCTGAAAAAACAATTAGGTGTCGAAGCGGCGCCGCTTTATACACTCGACGAAGCCGACTACCAAATCACCCTGGCCGAGAACGGCGCGAGCGGGCGCATCGCGCTGCGCGGCCAGGCGTTGCGCGGCCAGCCCGAGCCGATCGCGCTGTTCGGCAACGAACTCGCGGTCACCGGCGTGCAGAAGCGCGGGGTGCGGCGCTTCTGAGCGATGGCGCGCGATACCAGCTCTTCATCCAGAATCAAGAGCCGTTTCGGCTGGCGTTCGGCGTCGCCTTGGCGGTGCAAGAGGACGAACGCTCGCGGTTCGTGGCGTTGCGGGCGCCGGCGGCGGTGAAAAACGCGCTCCATCTCGCATTCCCGAAGGTTTGCGCCTGATCGAGGAGCCGGGCTACACCAGGCCGACGGTTCGTATTTCGTCGCGCCGGGGGCGGAACTCCAGATTCTTCGAGCGCAGCGCGCCACCGAAGCCCGCGCCCCTGCATCGACACTTTCGAAGCGCATCGAGTTACAGGGCGCGAAACTCCAGCTCACCGCGTATTTCATCCCGGCGCGCGCCACCACCGCGCCGCTGCGCGTGCGTCTGGCGGGCGCGCAAACCGTGGGGACGTCGCTCAAGCCGTCCTGGATCAAGGATGAAGGCGATGGTTCGTGGACTATTACCCTGCCGCGCGACTGGCGTGAGCCGTTCGAAGCCCTCGACTTCGAGATCGCCGCGAACGCGCCGGCCATCGCGTTGCCGCGCATCGACGGCAATCAGGGCCGCGAGGGTGAATTCCAGATTCGCGAGCCGGTGGAGGCGCGCATTACCGCCTCCGCCCAAGGCTTGCAGAGCGGATTGCCGGACAGTCGCTTGCCGCCGGCGTTGCGCGCGACGGCGGGCGTGGTCGGGGTGTACGCGCGGCTCGCCGAGGGCGCGCTCACGCTCGCCATCGAGCGCTTCGACGCGGTGAGCGCCCCGGCCATGGTGCTCGATGCGATCCATCTGTATGTGAGTTTCAGCGACAACGGCGCGGCGCTGTCGGTATTGCGCCTGGAACTCCCCGCCCAGGCCGGCCAGAAGCTGGAGATCAAGCCCATCGCCGGCGCGGAAGTGTGGTCGCTCACCGTGAACGGCGAGCCGCGCAGCCCTGTACGCCCAGCAGTCCGGCCAGTGGGTGATCCCGCTCGCCGAGGGCAAGAAGGATTCAGTGGTGGAGCTGGCGTATCTGCAAAAGGCGAGAAGCTCGGCCTCAAGGGCCGGCTGGAGGTGGCGGCGCCCGCCACCGGACTGGCGGCGCGGCGACGAACGTCGCCGTCGCGCTGGCCGAACGGAGTGGAACTGGTCGCCATCGAGGGTGACCTGGAACCCGCCCGGGGCGCACTGGCCGCAAAGTCCAGGGCTTTACCGGTATGTTCTTCAGCCGTTTCATCGAGGCGCGGCGCTGAACGCCGCCATTTTCTACAAAGAACCGCTCGACCTCAGCAAGGAGAAACGCTCATGAGCATTCGTTACATTCTCGCCGTCATCGCCATTTTCCTGCTCCGGCGCCGCCACTGGTTCATCCTGGGAACCGCCAGCATGGTCGTTCGATGCGTTTTCCTACGACCTCGGCCCGTTCGGTGGCCGGGCTGTGGGGCGAACCCATCGTGCAGTCCGCGCCCGAACTGTCGGTCAAGGTGCCGGGGTCGGAACAGGTGCGTGCCCTGCGCCCGAACGCCAACATGATTTCGCGCCGACTTGCAGCTCGAACAGCGCCAGAAAGGCTTGTTGTGGTATCCAACACGTGGTCGATTTCATGAACGAATACACGGTCGTGAACGAGGACGTGGTGGCGCAGAGCGTGCGCCTGTATTTCCCACTGCCCTCGGCGAACACGCGACCTATGACCGCTTCAGCTTCGTGTTGGACGGCAAGCCGCAGGCCGTCGATATCGACCCGAAAGAAGGCATCAACGAGATCATCGAGCTCGCCCTGGCCAGAGCCGCGTTCCCGCGTCGATTATCGCACCCGCGGTCTCTGGATGGCGTTATCGCGTAGCCCGGAACAACGGGCGCGTGCGGAATCTGGACATGAGCCTCACCACCAATTTCGCGGGTGGATTTTCCCGACGGCAGCCTGTCGCCCATGCAAAAAGAGGCAACCGAGGGCGGTGTCGGCTGCGCTGGCAAGCCGATGATCTGATCACGCAGCAAGATATCGCCGTCGCGATGCCGGAGAAGATCAATCCCGGCCGCTGTCGGCGCATGAGCTTTTTCGCGCCGGTTTGCCTGCGTGTTTTCTTCGTGCTGGGTGGCGTCCATCGGGTTGCTGCACCAGGTCTATATCCGCAATGCACTATTTATTCGTCACCGCCGGCTTCTTTGCCTTCCACCTGTTATTCGCTGCCTGGTGGATTTGGTTAACGTCCATCTGGCGTTCGCGATCACATCCGTGGTGTCGGTGGGCTTGGTGGTGAGCTATCTGCGGGCCGCGCTCGGCGAGCGCTTTCCTGGCGCGTCGCGGCGGCAGGCGGGTTATTTCTGCACCTAGTGTTGTTTTCCTACTCGTTTTTCCTGAAAGGCATGACCGGGCTCACCGTCACCATCGGCTCGATCCACTGACGCTCGCGGTGCTGATGCGGATCACCGCCAAGCTCGACTGGCGGATGGTGTTTGGTGGTGCGCAAAATTGCGGAACGGCCGGCGCCGGCCTAAACCTGAGCCGCTTGCCCAGCGGCGGGGCAAGCGGCAGGGTTGCAGAAAAAACGGCTGAATCAGTCTTTTTGTCGCTCAGCAAAATGCGGTACACGATGCCGCCCGCGAACGCACCGATCAGCGGAGCAACCCAGAACAGCCAGAGTTCACTGAGCGCCCAGCCGCCGACGAACAACGCCGGACCGGTGCTGCGCGCCGGATTGACCGAGGTGTTGGTGACCGGGATGCTGATCAGATGGATCAAGGTCAGCGCCAAACCGATGGGAATGCCGGCGAAGCCGACGGCGGCGCGGCGGTCGGTGCAGCCGAGGATGACGACCAGAAAGGCGAAGGTCATCACTACTTCGGTGATGAACGCCGCCGCCAGTGAATATTTACCCGGCGAGTGGTCGCCATAGCCGTTGGCGGCGAAGCCGCTGGCGACCACGTCGAAACCCGGTTTGCCGGTGGCGATCAAATACAGCACGAACGCGCCGAGGATCGCACCCAATACTTGCGCGATGATGTAAGGGATCAGATCCGCGGTGGCGAAGCGCCCGCCCGCCCACAGCCCTACCGATACTGCGGGGTTGAAGTGCCCGCCCGAAATGGGGCCCACCGCGTAGGCCATGGTCAGTACGGTGAGGCCGAAGGCGAACGACACGCCGAGCAGGCCGATGCCGATATGCACATTGTCGGGGGTCATGAAGCCGGCGGCGAGCACCGCGCTGCCGCAACCACCCAGCACCAGCCAGGCGGTGCCGACCAATTCAGCAAATAGTTTTTGGGCCATTGTCATAGGGATTTTCTCCGGTCAATCTTCATTGTGATGGTTGTCGATAACGCACAAACCGACACATTGTAGTGGCGGCGATATGAAGATAGCGTGAATCCTGGAGCGCTACATTTTTTTTAACGATTCGCGCTCTGGTGGCGCATCGCGCGCGGGCAGTCGCAGCGGCGGGTGATGGGTCTTGGCGCGCATCCAGTTGATCGCGTGCAGCACCGCCGGCTGGCTCACGATGCGTACTTCCAGCGCGTGTTTGCCGGGGAAGTTCAACAGCGTGAGGCCGATCAGTATGGTCAGGATTCCCTGGCCGGGGAGCACCAGCATGGCGATGCCCGCGAGCAGGAACAGCACGCCGAAACAGTTTTTTAGAATCAGCACCAGCCAGCGCAGCAGCGGATGGCGGCGTTCGACGTGGGCATGACGCGGGCGCATGAAATAGTCGGCGGGGATGCGGTTGACGATGATGGGAATCACGATCAGAGAGCCGAGGAAGGCGATGAGCGACGACGCCCCCAGCCACCACATCCAAGTCTCATGGTCTCGCAGCCATTCGAGCATGATCTATGCTCCCAGCTCGCCGCGAATGGCGCGCCGGAACAGCGCCTCCAGATTGGCGGCGGTGAGCGGCAGCGGATTGGTGCCGGAAGACGGATCGGCCTCGGCCATCGGCGCGAGCCGCGCCGCGTAGTCTTCGCTCACGCCGATCGTCTCCAGCGTATGCGGGATGCCGATTTCCGCGCGTAAACCCAGCACCCAATCCAGCACCGCCTGGAACGAGAATTGGGGTAAGTTCAGGAGCCGCGCGAGCCGGATCAGCTTGTCCTCGATCGCCGGGCGATTGAAGACCAGCACGTAAGGCATCACCACCGCGTTGGTCAAGCCGTGGTGGGTGTTCAGCACCGCGCCGCAGGGATGGCTCAGGCTGTGCATCGCGCCGAGGCCCTTCTGAAAAGCGGTCGCGCCCATGCTGGAAGCGACCAGCATGTGCGCGCGCGCCTCGATGTTCTTCCCATTTTTGCAAGCCGCCGGCAGCCAGTCCTTGATCAGCCGCATGCCCTCCAAAGCGATGCCCTCGGCCATCGGATGAAACAGCGGGCTGCAATAGGCTTCCAGGCAGTGCGACAGCGCGTCCATGCCAGTGGCGGCGGTGATATGCGCCGGCAGCCCGACGGTGAGTTCGGGGTCGAGAATGACACGGCCCGGCAGCATCTTCGGGTGGAAAATAATTTTCTTGGTGTGATCGCGCTGGTCGGTGATCACCGCCGCGCGGCCCACCTCCGAGCCGGTGCCCGCGGTGGTCGGCACCGCTACCACCGGCGCCATGCCGGCGACGTTCACCCGCGTCCACCAGTCCTCGCGATCCTCGAAATCCCACAGCGGGCGCGTTTGCCCCACCATCAACGCCACGGTTTTCGCGGCGTCCAGGCCGCTGCCGCCGCCGAACGCGATCACGCCGTCGTGGCCGCCGTTCTTGAATGCCTTCAGGCCGGCGCTGACATTAGCTTCGATGGGGTTGCCCTGCACCTCGGCAAATAGCCCACAGCGCAGGCCGGCATCCGCGCAGCGCTGGATGGCATGTTGCACCATCGGCAGTTGGGCAAGGCCAGGGTCGGTGATGAGCAAGGGCCGCTTCATGCCGAGTTCCTGGCAGGCTGCGGGCAGTTCGGCGATGCGGCCCGCGCCGAAACGGATCGAGGTCGGGTAGTTCCAGTTGCCGCGTAGAGTAGGGTGATGGTTCATGATCAATGTCTGGGTAGTGGCGTAAGGCGATGAAGGTAAGGGAATTGGGCTGGCGAGCGCAAGTTCGGCGCCGTGTCTTGACTTCGGATGGAGCGCCCTTTAGCTTGCCGTTGAAAGCTGCCAAGAGACCAGGAAATTGCGCATGGGTAAGACCAGACTGGAGGCATTCAGCGACGGCGTGTTTGCCATCATCATCACCATCATGGTATTGGAGATGAAAGTACCGCATGGCGATGATTTGGGCACCCTCGTGCCGTTGCTGCCCGTATTTCTCAGTTATGTGCTGAGCTTTTTGTATGTCGGCATCTACTGGAACAATCATCATCATATGCTGCACATGGCGCGGCGCGTGAACGGCGCGGTGTTGTGGGCGAACTTGAATCTGTTGTTCTGGTTATCGCTGTTTCCGTTCGCCACCGGCTGGGTGGGCGAAAACCACTTCGCGCCGGTGCCAACAGCCCTCTATGGTGTCGTGTTGTTGATGGCGGCCATTGCATTCATGATATTGCAGACGGCCATCATCAAAGCGCAGGGCGCGCATGCGCCACTCGCGGCGGCGGTTGGCAAGGACTACAAGGGCAAGTTGTCACCGATGATTTATCTGATCGCCATTCCCATCGCGCTCATCCAGAATTGGCTCGCGATGGCGCTGTATACAGTGGTCGCGCTCATCTGGCTGATCCCGGACCGGCGCATCGAACGGGCGCTGCCATCCGAGCCATGAGCACGCAAACCGTCGAGCGCATGGCGGTCGAGGTGGAGGGCGCGGGCGATCCCGTGATCCTGATCCACGGCCTCGGCGGCAGTTCCAATGTGTTTACTCCGCAATTGCCGGTGTTCGCCGGGCGTTATCGCATCATCCGCCCCGATCTGCCGGGTTCCGGCCGCTCGCCGCTGGGCGATGCGCTGTCGATTCCTCTGTTGGCCGGACGCATCGTGCGCATGGCCGAGGCGCTGGGCGTGGAGCGGGCGCATTTCGTCGGCCATTCGCTCGGTACCCTCGTGTGCCAGCATCTCGCTGTTCAGCACCCCAAGCGGGTGCGCAGCCTCGCGCTGTGCGGGCCGCTGCTGGCGCCTACCGACATGGGCCGGGAAGGGTTGCGCCAGCGCGCTCGCCAGGCGCGCACCGAGGGGATGGCGGTGATAGCCGGCGCCATCGTAGAGGGCGCGATATCCACCGATACCCGCGCGCAGCAGCCGGTCGTGGTCGCCCTGGTGCGCGAGCTCGTGATGCGGCAGAATCCGGAGGGCTATGCCCGCACCTGCGAGGCGCTGGCCGAGGCGGTGGCGGCGGAAGCCGCGCTGATCCAATGCCCGACGCTGCTGATGACCGGCGACGAGGACGCCATTGCGCCGCCCTCGCTCGTACGCCAGCTCGCCGAGCGCATCGACGGCGCGCGGGTCAGGATATTCAACCGCTGTGGGCACTGGACCACGCTGGAGCGCGCCTTGGAGGTCAACGGCGTGCTAAAAGAATTCTATTCGGCTTTGCATCGAGGTTTGTCCAGAGGAGATTGAGAGATGGGCAATGTGTTATTCACCAATGTGCGGATACTCGACGGTTCCGGCGATTATCCCTACACCGGCGAGGTGCTGGTGCAGGGCAACCGTATCAAGCAAGTCGCGCGCAGTCTGCGTACGACTGCGCCGAGCAACGGCCATACCGTGATCGACGGCGCGGGCGCGACGCTGATGCCGGGCCTCACCGAAGCCCATACCCATTTCAGTTGGAACAATGCCGCGACCCTGGAGGCGATCTTCCGCATGCCGCCGGAGGAGCACACGCTGTTCTCGGCGAACGTCGCCAAGACCTACCTGGACCACGGCTTCACCAGTTGCGTGGGCGCGGCGGCAGCCAAACCGCGCCTCGATGTCGTGATCCGCAACGCCATCAACAGCGGGTTGATCCCGGGGCCGCGGTATCTGGCCAACAGCCAGGAGATCGGCACCCTCGGCGGTTTGGGCGACACCACGCCGCCACACGTCGATCATCCGGGCCTGTCGTTCGGCTGGATCGTGAGCGGCGTCGAGGACATGCGCCGCGCGGTGCGGATGTTCATCAAGTACGGGGTCGATCTGATCAAGCTCAACCTCTCCGGCGAGGAACTCGCCGGCGTCGGCGCCGACGAAACACCGATGGACGAGGATGAAATCATGGTTGCGGTGCGCGAGGCCAAAAAGCGCGGCAAGCGCGT
>JAXMFZ010000002.1:0-267432 GCA_046347515.1 Gammaproteobacteria bacterium
CATCGATTCTCTCTCACCCTGCCCTCTCCCTCAGGGAGAAGGCAGGATGAGGGATCATTTCTTCTCGATGTTCCAGAAAAACTGTACCGGTGACTTGATCACGCCCTGGATGTTGTCCCGATACGCCACCGGATTGAACCAGGTGCCGAAATTGCCATGGGTGCCGATGGCGAGCGCGCGCGCCTGGATTTCGGCGGCCAGCGCCTTGCGCTTGTCCAGGTCGGTTTCTTTCGCGAACGCATCGCGCAATTCCTCGATCTTCGGGTCGCTGGGCCAACCGAACCAGGCTTTGTCCGGACCACCGCCGGAAAGGCCGGCGTGGCTGATGGGATTGGAAATATCGCCGCCGATCCACCAGGTATGGAAAATATTCCAGCCGCCTTGATCGACCGGGTCTTTCTTGGAGCGGCGCGAAGTCAGTGTGCTCCAGTCCATGGCTTGGACCTCGACGGTAAACCCCGCTTCCCGCAGGTTCTGCGCGGTGACCAACGACGCCGCGCTGGTGATGGGAATATCGGTGGGCTGCATGATCACCACCTTGTAACCCTCGTAACCTGCTTGCTTGATGAGTGCCTTGGCCTTTTCCAGATTGCGCTTCTTGTATTCGTCATAGCCCTCCTCGGTGGCGAAAGTCGTACCACAGGCGAACAGCGAATAGCACACTTTGTAATATTCCGGATTGCCTACCGCCGCTTGCAGATAGGTTTTCTGGTCGATCAGATGCAGCACCGCTTGGCGCACTTCCGGCTTATCGAATGGCGGCAGCAGATGATTCATCCGCAGCATCCCCTGGTTGCCGAGCGGATCGAGCTGTTCGACGACGATACCGGGCGTTTGCTTGAGAATGGGCACCAAGTCATGTTGCGGATTCTCGAAGTAATCGACCTCGCCGCTGATCAAAGCATTCATTGCGGTCTGCTGATCGGGGATATAAAGCCATTCGATTTTATCGACCTTGGCGATCTTACCGCCCGCCGCGGCGCTGGGTAGCTCTTTGCGCGGCACATAATCGGCATTCTTCATGTAGACTACTTTGCTGCCCGGCACCCATTCGTCTTTGACGAATTTGAACGGGCCGGAGCCTATGGTTTCCGGCACTTGCTTGAACGGGTCGGTCGCGGCAAGACGCATCGGCATCATGAACGGCACGTTGGAACTGAGCTTGCCTATCGACTCCAGCACCAGGCCGTAAGGCTCCTTGAGCACCATCTTAAAGGTCTTGTCATCGACAGGCGTAAGGCTGGCGATGAAACCCATCAAGCGCTGCCCCATGCCGTCGCGCTTCCCCCAGCGCTGCAACGACGCCACGCAATCCTCGGCCTTGACCGGCGCCCCATCGTGCCATTTCAGACCATCGCGCAGGGTGAAGGTGTAGGTCAGCTTGTCGCCCGACACCTGCCATTTCTCGACCATCTGTGGCTGCGGCTTCAATTCCTCATCCATCGCGAACAAGGTATCGTAAATCAAATAGCCGTGATTGCGAGTGATATAGGCCGTAGTCCAGATCGGATCGAGGTTCTTGAGATCGGCATGGGGAATGACTTTCAGCACGGTCTCGGCATGGGCCATCGCACCGAACGCCACCACAGCCGCGGCCAACATTGACCACAGCGTGGTTCCGGCGACGGGAGGGAGTTGAGCTAATTTCACGATCGAGAATCCTCCTGGCTGATTAAACTGCATAGACCATAGCCGAAGTTGCCGCTAAAGCAAACCGGGCGGCGGCGTCGGGCGCATGAGCCCCGCGCTCACGGGCAGATGTAACCCGCACCCGTAGGACTTTTGAAACAGCCGACCGATTCCGGGAGCACTTGCTTGGGCAGCCAGAGCACCACCTCCGGGAAGAAAATACAGAACGCGATAGCCACGAAGAACACCACGTAAAGCGGTAGCGACCGCACCATCGCCCGCCCAAATGGGACGTCGCAGAACTTCGCCGCCATCAGAAGCGATAGCCCGTAAGGCGGGGTGATAAGGCCGAACACCAGGGTGGTGATGATCACTACCCCCATGTGCACCGCGTTGATCCCGCCCAATTCCGCAAGCCGGGTAATGATGGGCATGAAGATGATGATGGCCGGGATGGCGTCCACGAAATCGCCGACGATCACGAACAGCAGCACCAGCAAAAACAGGATCATGCGCGGATCGTTGCCGGCGTGGGCCTGAATCCACTCGGAAACTAGATCCGGCCCGCGCAGGTAGGCCAGCATCCAACCGAAGGCCGAAGCACCGGCCACCGCCGCCATGGGGATGGCGTAGAGCAGGCCGGCGTGCATGAAATCGCGCGGCAACTCCTGGATATGGGCGGGCCTGAGCACCGGGATCACGATCAGCACGATGTAGCTCACCGCCGCGACGCCGGCCTCGGTAGGCGTGAACCAACCGCTCAGAATCCCACCCATGATGATCACCGGGATGACCAAGGTCAGGCTCGCCGCGCGGGTCGCCAGCGCCATCTCGCGCAGCGTCGCGCGCGGGCGCTTCACCCCGGCCGGCCCGAATAAATGGCTGTAGACCATGAGCCCCAGGCCGACCAGCACGCCGGGCACGACCCCGCTCAGGAACAGCCCGGCGATGGAGACGTTGCCGGTGGCGCCGTAAACCACCGCCATGATGCTGGGCGGGATCAGATTGGCCATGGTGGAGGCCGAGGCGATCAGCGCCGCGGTGAAACCTTTGTCGTAACCCTCGCGATCCATCTGCGGGGCGATGGTGCGGCTCAGCACCGCCACATCGGCGGTCGAGGAACCGGAAATGCCGGCGAAGAACATCGAAAACAGCGTGACGACCTGCGCCAACCCACCGCGCAAATGGCCGACGAACACCTGCGCCAGCGTGATCATGCGCCGGGTCACGTCGGCGGAGGTCATGAGTTCCCCCACCAGCAGAAAAAAGGGCACGGCCAGCAGCGCCTCGGAATCGAGGCCGTTGAAGAGCTGCCCCACCATCGACGGCAGGCTGACCGGGGTGAGCAGGGTCGCCACGAACACGCCCGTCATCAGTGCGAAGGGCACCGGCACGCCGAGATAACCGAGCCCCAGGAACAGCAAGGCCATCACCGCGAGAATCCAGCCTGGGTCGAGAATCAAGGCGGCAGCACCGGGTCGTCGGGCTGGACCTCGCGCGCCTCGAAACCGTTATGCCAGCCGTTGACCAGTTGCTCGATCACGAACAGGCTGATGAACACCCCCGCCAACGGGATCGCCAGATACCACCAGGCGAGCGGGGTGAGCGATGGCATCCGGAAACTGCCGAAACCATGCAGAAAATTCACCCAGCCGAACCACACCATGCCCAAGCCACAGCCCAGCACCACCAAGCGATTGAAGGTCTCGACGGCGAGCCGCGCGCGCCCGCGCATGGATTCGGTGATAGCCGAAAGCATCAAATGATCGGCGCGGCGGGTGGCGACCGCCATGCCAAGAAAGGCGCCATAGATGAAGAACGCGGAGGTCACTTCCTGCAACCACAGCCACGGCCAACCGAGGGTGCGGGTGACGATATCGCAAACCACCGACACCGAGAACCCGAAGATCGCCACCCCGCAAAGCACCATCAGCAACCGCTCCAGGGCGTCGAAGCTCGTCCATTTTAGATGCCGGTCACGGCTGGAAACGATGCGCGAACCCACGGTGGGAACGCGTTACTTCAACTTGCGCACGATGCCGAGGATCTTCACCGCTTGCGGCCCCAGTTCAGCGGCGAGCTTGTCCTGGATCGGCTGCGCGGCCTGGATGAAGCCCGATTTATCGACATCTTCGACGATTTTGACGCCGATGCTCTTGAGCTTTTGCGCCGACTTCTGTTCGAGTTCCAGGGCATAGGACGGCTCCTGCTTGCCCACCTCGGCGGCGGCAACCTCGACCCAGCCCTGCTGTTCTGCGCTCAGACTGTCCCAAGTCTTCTGGCTGACCCAGAGGATGTTGCAGTTGGCCTCATGCTGGGTGAGCGACATGATCGGCGCGACTTCGTAATGCTTGTTCGAGAGGTAGACATTGACGCCGTTTTCGGCCATATCGACGACGCCGGTCTGCAATGACGTATAAACCTCGCCGAACGGCATGTGTACCGGGGTCGCACCATAGGCAGGGAAATGGGTATCCTCGGTCTTGGTGGCTTGTACCCTCACCTTTTTGCCCTTGAGGTCGGCGACGCCGTGGACTTCCTGCTTGGAATAAATGTTGCGGAATCCCAGGGTGATGAGGTGCAACACCCGCGCCCCCTGCACGGTCTCATTGACCAGTTGCCGCATGGCGTCGTTCAATTCCGGCGCGGCGATGCTTTTCGCCAGATGCGCCTCGTTCTCGAACAAGAAATGCAGCGATAATACGCCCATCTGCGGGGTGAGGGTCGCGCCGTTGGCGGTGGAAGAAATGATGAAATCGATGTCGCCGGAGCGTACTTTTTGCAGCATCTGCGGCTCCTGGCCGAGTTGCCCGCCGGGGAACTGGTTGATTTCCATCGAGCCTTTGCTCAATTCCGCGATTTTCTTCGCAAACAAATCGCCCGCAAAACCGTATCCGGTCGTTTTCGGCTGGTCGTAGCCGAAGCTGAAGCTGCGCTTGTCCTGCGCCACGGCCTGCCCGCCGAGGCAAGCGACGGCGATCGTCGCGGCGGCCAATGTGATTAGGATTCGTGTTGTCATTGTCTTATGGCCTCCTCCAATGGTTGGCTGACAGTTTTAGCCGAATCGGCGGGATTGTCCAGCACCATCTTGCGCGGCGCGCTATCCGGCCATGCCCGCGTTCATTCACCAGGAAATCCCTTAGCCCTGCGCCGCCGGTACCGGGCCGTTGTTGGCGGTAATGTCGCGAAACAAGCGCCCCCAACCGCGCATGCGCTGGGCATCAATGCCAGCGATCTGTAGCGCTTTCCAGACCACGGTGGCGACCGTGTCATAAACGGGGATGCCGAGCTCCCGCTCCAATGCCTCGACCAGCGGAGCGCCGCGCAAATTGGTGCAGAAAATCGTGATCGCTTGCGGCTTGGCCTGGGCGACCCGGCGCGTCATGGTAATGATCTGATCGTCGCTGACTTCCGAAAACGCGAAATTGTCCTGAATCCCGAGGTGCTGTTCGGCGACGCAGGCGAAGCCGGCAGCCGCGTAGTTTTCCATGATGCGCCGCTGCACCTCGTCGCGGTAGGGCGTCACCAGGCCAAAGCGCTCGACGCCGGTCAGGCGGAAAATCTCGTTCAGCGCCAGCACCGAAGTGCAAGCCGCGATGCCGGTAGCCTCGGTGATGCGCCGGCACAGCCGTTCGTCGGCCTCGAACCCGAGCCAGCCGGCGGCGGTGCCGCTCCAGCCTATGCATTGCACGCGGGTATGGGAGAGCATTTCCGCGGCGGGCAGGATGGCGCGATCGTCGAACTGGCGCAACGCTTTATCGGAGAGCGCGATTTCGGTGACCGGAAAGCGCCCGAAATGGACGCTCACCTCGGGAAGCGCCGCCACCATCTGTGTGGTGACCGGCTCCAGCGTGGTATTCGACGACGGGGTCAGCATCCCCAGCAGCACACGAGTACTCATGACGACACCTGGATGATCGCGTGAATTCCCTATCACAATAGTCGACGACGCGCGATTTTTTCGGCCAACCCCACGTTCCGACGCTCGCGTTCCGACGCGGCTATTGCAAAAATCCGGCGCTGCGGCATCATGCCTGACTTCACGTGGAGATCAATCAGGGTTTTGCAGGGGAGTGAGGACAGCCGATGATTGCCGATGAACAGCTCCAGGACTGGCGCGCCCGCGCCCTGCGCGTCGAACAAGAGGTCGAAAAAGCCATCATCGGCCAGCCCGGCATCGTGCGGCTGATCAATGTCGCGCTGTTTGCCCGCGGCCATGTGCTGCTCGAAGGCGATGTCGGGGTCGGTAAAACGACCATTCTGCGCGCGTTCGCGCGCGCCGTGGGCGGCGACTTCGAGCGCGTCGAAGGCACCATCGATTTATTGCCCGGCGATCTCGTCTACCACACCTATGTCGATGCCCAAGGTAAGCCGCGCATAGAACCGGGCCCGCTGCTGCGCCACGGCGAGCGGCTGGTCACGTTTTTTTTCAATGAGATCAATCGCGCCCGCCCCCAGGTGCAGTCGCTACTGCTGCGCGCCATGGCCGAGCGCACCGTCTCCGCTTTCAATCAGGAATACCGCTTCCCCCACATGACCGTATTCGCCGACCGCAACAAAGTCGAGAAAGAGGAGACTTTCGAACTCGCGTCGGCGGCGCGCGACCGTTTCATGTTCGAGCTGCGCATGCCCACCCCCACGGACTACGCGGTGCGCCGCGAGTTGGTGTTCAACCCGAATTTCCACGATGTCGATCAATTGCTGGAACGGGTCACGCCCGGCATTCTACCGTGGCAGGAACTCAACCAGATCAGCGCGGCGATCCAGCGCAGCGTCAGCGCCAGCGAAACGCTGGAACGCTACGTCATCGACCTATGGGATGCCAGCCAGTCGCCGCAGAAATTCGATGTGCGTCTCGCCGGCGTCGATATGGACAAGCTGATCCTCGCCGGCGCCAGCCCGCGCGGCATGATGGCGCTCACCCGCGCCGCCCGGGTCGTGGCCTGGTTGGCCGGTCGCACCCACCTCATTCCGGATGACATCCAGGCCATCGCGCCAACCGTTTTGGGGCACCGGGTGTTTTTCACGCCGGTGTATGAACTGCGCCGGGCGCAGATCGCCGACCTACTGATCGCCCAGATTCTGGAACGGGTTCCCACCCCGCGCTAGCGATGACGATCGCCCAGGAATTTCACTATCGACTACCGCACCGGATAGGCGGCTGGCGCCCGGGATCGCATCCGGGCTCCAGCCTTGGCACGGGCCACGCATTTGTCACCCACATGAGCCTCTACGATCGCCCAGACCCGCGCCGCTTGGACTTGCGCGCCAGCCTGCGCAACCTGGACGGCGATTGGCTGGTGCGGGTTAATCGCCAGCGCGCCGGGGTAGCGGTACATGTGATCGTCGATGTATCCGCCTCCATGCACTTCGGTGCGCATAAACCTAAGCTGCAGATCGCGGCGGATTTCGTCGAGGCGCTGGGCCATAGCGCATTTCGTGTGGGCGATGCCTTGGGGATGCTGGCTTTCGATGCGGTCGAGCGCCGCGATTTGTTCATGCCGGCGCTGTTGAGCCGCGGCATGGGCAGCGTCATGGCCGCGCTGTTGCGGCAATGCGCAAGCCCGGCCGGCGGCTCCGAGGGCCTGCAAGACGCCGTATCGCAGGTGGCGGGGCGGCAGGGGCTGGTATTCCTGGTTTCCGATTTCCATTGGCCGCTGACCCGCTTGGAAACGGCTCTGGACGTGCTCGCGCCAGCTTACGTGGTGCCGATGGTGATCTGGGACCCGGCGGAGACCGAACCACCGTCCCAGAATGCGCTGGCCTCCTTGCGCGATGCCGAGTCGGGCATGGGGCGCACGCTATGGTTAAGGCCGAAACTGCGCGCGCGGTGGCGTGACGCGGTGGCATACCGGCGCGCGGAACTTCAGGACTTTCTCGCGCGGCGGGCCTTGCGACCATTCCATGTCAACGGCGCGTTCGATGGAGAAGCCCTGTCGCAATATTTCTTCGAGGCCCGCGCATGAGGCGCATGCGGGATGGTCTGGCGCTCCCGGTAACCGCGTCGGCGCTGCTCTTGTCGGCGACCATCGCGGCCGGCGTGCCGACGGCCCCAACCGCCGACGGTCATGGCGCCGCCGCGGCGGCGAACGCCACCGTCGAGCAACCGCGACCCTTCGGTTATGTGGTGGGCGACCTGCTGACCCAGCGTGTTCTACTCCAGCTCGACGGCGACAGCTTCGAACCTGCCGCGTTGCCGCGCCCCGAACGCCTCGATGTCTGGTGGGAGCGACGCCAACCCCGCATCGAGACCAGTGCCGACGGACGCCGCTGGTTGGCGGTGGACTATCAGCTGATCAATGCGCCGCAGACGCTGGCGCTGGTCAGCTTGCCGGCCTGGGAGCTGAAACCCGCATCCGGCGCGACGCCGCTGCGCATCGGCGCATGGCCGGTCAGCGTGGCGGCGCTCACCCCGCGCCGGGCCTTCGCGAACAGCGATCTGGGCGAACTCCGGCCCGACCGCGCCGCGCCGCTGATCGCGACCGCGCCGATACGGCGCCAGCTCGAACAGTATAGCGCGGCGCTGCTCCTTACCCTGGGCGCTTGGCTGGGCTGGCTGCTGTGGCGCAACCAGCGCGCCGCTGCCCGTCAGCCTTTCGCACGCGCGCGGCGCGAGTTACGGCAGATCGATGACACGTCGCCGCAAGCCTGGCAGGCATTGCATCGCGCCTTCGACCAGACCGCCGGTCGGGTCGTCCAACTCGGCGCGTTGCCGGTGCTGTTCCAGCAAGCGCCGCAGTTGGCGCCGCTGCGCGGCAAGATCGAGCAGTTCTTTACCCAATCCAGTGAACGCTTCTTCGGCAGCGGGCCGGCGGGCGATCCGTTGCCGCTGCGGGCGCTGTGCGATGAACTGAGGCGCATCGAGAAGAGATTCGAGCGCTGATGGATGCCAGCGTCGATTTCACGCGGCCCTGGGTACTGTTGTTGTTGCCCTTGGCACTATTGCCGCTGCTGCACAGGCCGCGCGATGCGCTGGCGTTCCCGTATCTGCCCTGGCTACCGCCGGATCACCTGGGACGCGCAGCCGATCTCTTGGGACGCGCGCTCGCCGCGCTCGCCATTGCCAGCAGCATCCTCGGCCTGGCTGGCCCCGGCCGGCCCGAATCGCAAGTGCTGCGCAGCGGCCGCGGAGCGGAGATCCTGATACTGCTGGATCGTAGCCGCAGCATGGATGAGCGGATGCTGCCCAGCGACTGGCGGAGCATCGATCCGCTGAATTTACTGATCGTGACGGGAACGCGCGGTCCGCAAAAATCCAAAGTCGCGCGCGACCTCCTGGCGCAGTTCGTGGAACAACGCCCGGATGACCGGTTCTCGCTGATGTTTTTCAGCACCAGCCCATTGAGCATCATGCCTTTCACCCCACATGACGAGGCGATTCAAGCCGGCATCGCCGCCGGCGGGGTGGGACGCGGATTGGCGAACACCGACGTGGGCCGCGGGCTGCTAGCGGCGATCGCGGCATTCGATCAGCGCAGCTATTCCGGCAGCCGCATCATCCTTCTGGTCTCGGACGGCGGCGGCCAGTTGGACCCCGCCACGCGCCAACGCATCGCCGCCGGCCTCGCGCGCAATCGCATCGCGCTTTACTGGCTTTATCTACGGACTTTCATCAACAGCCCTACGCTCACTGGCGATGACCACGACACGGCCAGCGAGGCGGTGCCGGAAATCGCGCTGCATCGGTTTTTCCAAAGCCTGCGCACCCCATACCGCGCCTACCAGGCCGAGGTTCCGGAAGACCTGGCGGCGGCGGTGGCCGATGTAGGAAAACAGCAGAACTTTCCCTTGGATTTCAACGAGCAGATTCCGCGCCAGGATTACAGCCGGCTTTGCATAGCGGCCGCCGCCTCGTGCTGTCTGCTGCTGTTGCTGTTCCGTTCGACCCTGTTGCGGAGTTGGCGTTGACACGACAAACCATCCATCTACTGTTCGGCGTCGCGGCGCTGGGCTTCAGCCTGGCTGCGGCCTACCAGGGCTGGCGCTTGCACCAGGCCAGGCAAGTGAACGCCGCTATCGCGAGCGCCGATGCGGCCAGCCTCGACAGCACGGTGGCCGAAGCGCGGTTCGCTCGCGCCCTGGCCTTGGCCAAAGCCGGCGATGCCGAAGCCGCGCTGCAAGCGTATAAAGCGCTGATCGATGGCGAGCGCGCCGATCTGCGCCTGGCGGCGCTTTATAACCTCGGCAATCTGCATCTGCGCGAGGCCTTGAAAAACGGCCCGGAGCAAGCCGTCAAGTCTCTGCCGCTGATCGAACTCGCCAAGCAGCGCTATCGCGATCTGCTGCGCGGCGATCCCACCGACTGGGACGCCCGCTACAACCTGGAACGCGCGTTGTGGCTGGCGCCGGAAGTCGAAGACCCGATCATCGAAGACAACCAGCCGCCGATCCCGAAAGAGCGCTCCGTGAGCACGCTGAGCGGCGCGCGGATCGACCTGCCATGACAGCCGGCGCGGCGCTGGCGCGCGTATTCGCCCCCGGATCGCGGGCGCTCCTGGTCGCGCTGCTCCTGCTGCTCTGCGCTTTCCTCATGCCAGCGGTTGATCTGCCGCACGATACCTACGACTACATCGTCGTCTTCGACATCACCCAGAGCATGAATGTCGAGGATTATGAACTCGAGGGGACACGGGTCAGCCGCCTGTATTTTGCGCGTGCAGCGGTGCGCCGGGCGCTGCGCGATTTGCCCTGCGGCTCCCGCGTCGGTTGGGGCGTGTTCGCCGAATACCGCACGCTTTTACTCCTGGCTCCCATCGAAGTCTGCCGTCATTACAATGACTTGCTCGCCTCCCTCGCCAATATCGACGGGCGCATGCGCTGGGGCAACGCCAGCGAAGTCGCCAAAGGGGTATTGTGGTCGATACGGATGGCGAAAGACGCCGGCTCCAAACCAAGCGTCTTGTTTTTGACGGACGGGCAAGAGGCGCCGCCGCTCGGTTCCGGGGATCATCCTGTGTTCGGCGATGTCAAGGCCGGGGAGATTCGGGGTTGGCTGATCGGTGTCGGCGGCTATGCGCCCAAACCCATCCCCAAAACCGACGCCGAGGGCAATCTCGTCGGGGTTTGGCGCGCCGAGGACGTGATCCAGCGCGGCAACGCCGACAGCCAAAGCCATGAACATTTGTCGGGATTGCGCGAACCGTACTTGCAGGCGCTCGCGCGCCAGGTCGGGTTCGACTACGCGCGGCTGGCGGAGCTATCCTCGATCGGCGACGCCATGCGCGATGCGCGGTTTGCCCATCGTAAGCCGGTGCCAACGGATATTGACTGGCTGCCTACGGCGCTCGCGCTGATCGTGCTGGTGCTGCGTTTCCGCCCGCCATTTTCACTTTGCGCTGCCGCGCTTCGGCGCTCGCCGATTCGCCGCATTTTAGCAGCGCATTGCCGCCCAAGGCGATGACGACGAGCATCGGTCAATCGCCTAGGGTCGCTACCAGAATGGCTTTGATGGTGTGCAGGCGATTTTCGGCCTGGTCGAAGACGATGGAATGCCCGGACTCGAATACCTCGTCGGTGACTTCCATGCCATCCAACCCGTATTTCTGGAAAATTTCCTCGCCTTTGCGGGTATCCCGGTTATGGAGCGCCGGCAGGCAGTGCATGAATTTCACCTTGGGATTGCCTGTCAGAGTGATGACTCCCCGATTGATCTGGTAGGGCTTCAGCACACCGATGCGCTCTGCCCATGACGACTCCGGCTCGCCCATCGATACCCAGACATCGGTGTACAGAAAATCCACGCCTTTGACCGCCGTCGCCACATCCGTTGTGACCATGCATCGCGCGCCCGTGGTTTGGGCGATCTCGCGGCAGACCTCGATCAGGCGCGCCGTGGGATGGCGTTGCTCCGGTGCCGCCAGACGAAAATCCATACCGAGTTTCGCCGCTCCCACCAGTAGCGAATCGGCGGTGTTGCTCGCGCCATCGCCGAGAAATGCGAATGCGATGTCGCGCAGGGGTTTGTCGCTATGCTCGCGCATGGTCAGGAAATCGGCCAGCACCTGGGTGGGGTGGAATTCATCGGTGAGGCCGTTCCACACCGGCACACCCGCAGTTTGGGCGAGTTCTTCCACGATGGCCTGACCGAAGCCACGGTACTCGATGCCATCGTACAGACGCCCCAACACCCGGGCGGTATCCTTGACCGTCTCCTTGACCCCCAGGTGGGAGCCGGTGGGGCCGATGTAGCTCACATTGGCGCCCTGATCGAACGCCGCTACCTCGAAGGCGCAACGGGTGCGGGTGGAGTCTTTCTCGAAGATGAGCGCGAGATTCTTGCCCCTGAGGCGTTGGCGCTCGGTGCCCGTGTATTTAGCCGACTTGAGATCCTTGGCGAGATCCAACAGCAACTGGATTTCCTTGGGAGAAAAATCCAGCAGCTTGAGAAAATTGCGATTTTTCAGGTTGAACGGCATTCAGGCTTCTCCGCGCTCCAAGGGGCAGCTCATGCAATGCGCGCCGCCGCGCCCGCGTGAAAGTTCAAAGCTGGGAATGGTGATGACCTCGATGCCGGCTTTGCGCAGCAGGGTGTTGCTGTAGACGTTGCGGTCATAGCCGATCACTACGCCGGGGGCGACGGCGAGCACGTTGTTGCCGTCGTCCCACTGCTCGCGCTCGGCCTCGAAGTCATCGCCCCCGGTCGGGATCATGCGGAGTTTCTTGACGCCCAGCGCGTCGGCCACGGCATCCAGAAAACTCGTTTCGGACCGCAGCTCGATCGCGCCTTGCTGGTCGCCTGGGCGCAGGCTCCAGGTTCGGAAGGTGTTGACCACCTCCGGAAACAAGGTGACCGCGTCCACGTCCAGCAGCGTGAATACGGTATCGAGGTGCATGGCCGAGCGGGCTTTGGGGAAGGCCGCGGCGATGACACGCGTAGCGCCGCCTTGGGCAAACAAGCTGCGGGCGATGGCTTCGACCGCCTGCGGGGTGGAGCGCTCGCCCATGCCGATCAGCACCGTACCCTTACCAATCGGCATGACATCGCCGCCTTCCAGGGTGGCGCCTTCGTAATCGCCCTCCTCGCGCCCATACCAGACCTGAAACCGAGACTTGGCGAACAAGGGATGAAAAGTATAAATCGCCTTGAGGTTCAGCGTCTCGCGCCGGCGCGCCGGTTTCGCCATCGGGTTCAACGATACTCCGCCGTAGATCCAACACGAGGTGTCGCGCGTGAACAAATGATTGGGGAGTGGCGGCAACAAGAACTCATGCGGTTGCATCACCGCGGCGGTGAGCCCCTTGGCTTGGAACGGCGCCTCGGCTCGTGCCAAACCGCCGACGAGGTGCTTGGCGAGGTCGGCGGCGCTCAACTCGCCGAGATAAGCACGCAGTTCGTAAGCCATGGCCGGGCCTACGCCGCGCTCGGTCACCGCGCGCTCCAGCAGCCAGCGCCTGGCCTCGGGAAGCGCCACCGTCTCTTTGAGTAAATCCAGCAGATACAAAACCTCGACGCCGCGTTCACGCAACGAGTCCACGAATACGTCGTGCTCTTCGCGCGCCCGCTTGACCCAAAGCACATCATCGAACAACAGATCCCGGCAGTTGCCCGGCGTCAGCCGCTGGAGGCTCAGGTCGGGACGGTGCACCAACACGCGCTTGAGCACACCGACTTCGGAATCGACATGAAAACTCGTCATCGTATTTCCCTCTCGAACCCGGTCAATGAGCAACGGCGGGCCGCGCTTTGCCGTCGCTCCATTTCAGCCAGACATAGACCGGAATACCCGCCATCAGCAGGATAAAGCCCCAATACACGGTATCCCTGCCGGAGCCTGCGATGGCCCACAGCGCATAGAGAAAAGCCAGCGCGGCGATGAGGGTGGAACCGACGAAGCGTTTACCGTGGAAGCGCTCGCGTTCGCTGATGAACACCAGCAATTCCGCCATCGCGGAAAACAAATAAGGCACCAGCGTCGTGAGGGTGGCCAGCAGGATGGTGAAGTTGAAGATTTCAACTAAGCCCTTGGTGTAGTTCATCGCCATGAGCGCGGTGATGAGTACGCTCGACAACACCAGGCCGAATACCGGCGTGCCGTCCGCGGAAACCGTGGCGAAGCGTTGCGGGAACAGCTTGTCGCGGGCCGCGGCGAGCGGGACCTGGCCTTGCAACAGAATCCAGCCGTTCAGCGCGCCGAAGCAGGAGACCGCAGCCCCCACAGCCACCGCGTAACCTGCCCAATCGCCCCAGACGGCGCGGGCGGCGTCGGCAAACGGCGCAGTGGATTTGACGAGAGCCGCCGCCGGTATCAAGCCCATGACCGCGGTGGTGCTCAGAATATAGACGAGAGCGGTGACCAGCGTGCCCAGTACTGTTGACCAGGGGATGATGCGTTCGGGGTTTTGCACATCACCGGCGGGCACCGTGGCCGACTCCAGGCCTATGAACGACCATAGCGTGAGCGTCGCTACCGCGGTGATGGCGGCGAAATTAGACTGCGGATTGGCGCTCGCCAGGGTCGCATTGAACGGGGTGAAAGCCGCGAGATTCAAGTATTGAAGTCCGACGGCTGCAATGGCGACCAGCGGTATCAGCTTCAGCAAAGTGGTAACGAGTTGCAGGACGCCGGCATTGCGAACGCCCAGCGCATTCACCCAAGTGAGGAACCAAACGGCGATCAGGGCGGCGGCGATGGACAGCACGGGTTGAGTGGCGAGCGGCGGCCAAAACACGCCCAGGTAGCCGACGAAAGCGGTGGCGATGGAGGCGTTGCCGACCCAAATCGCGATCCAATAGCCCCAGGCGATCAGAAACCCGGCGAAATCACCGAACCCCGCGCGGGTATAGGCATAGGGGCCGCCGGCGTTGGGCACCATGCGGCTAAGCCTGGCGAAAACCAAGGCGAGCAAGATCGCTCCGGCGGCGGTGAACAACCAGCCGAACAGGCTGATGCCGCCATAAGGGGCGAGCGACGCGGGCAGCAGGAACACGCCCGAGCCGATCATATTGCCCACCACCAGAGCGGTGGCCATCCACAGCCCTAACGCTTTCTTATCCGCGGCCTTGACAGTCATTGTTCCACCCCCTCTCACTCGTGTTGCCTGATCCAGCGTATGGACGACCGGCGATAGTCAAAAAATGATGCGCTACACGAGTGTGATGGATATTGACCTACATCAAGGCCGCCAGAATTAGGCGCTGCCGTGGCGAATCCTAGCGAAGCATGGGTCGCCACGGATCAGGCTATGGCATGGCCGCCATCGTTTTATAAAACCGGGCCATGGCAACCAGGAAAAATACCGCGCCGATCCCCGCCATCGCCAGGACATCCGGCCACACTACCTCCAGACCCGCGCCCCGGTAGAGGATGGCCTGGGCGAAGGCGACGAAGTGGGTGGACGGTGACAAGCGCATGGCGGCTTGTAGCGCTTCTGGAATGCTGTCGAACGGCGTGCTGCCACCGGACAGCAGGTTCATCACCACGAACACCGGGATCGCCAGCAGCCCGAACTGCGGCATGGTGCGCGCCAGGGTGGCGAGGAAGATGCCGAGCGCGGTGACCGCGAACAAATACACCGCCGCGCCGGCGAGAAACAGCGGGATGGAGCCGGCGATGGGCACGGCCAGCACGCCTTGTACGATGGCATGGAGCGACACGGTGGCGGCGATCAGGATGACCAAGCCGTTGGCCCAGACCTTGGCGAGCATGATCTCGACGGGCCGCAGCGGCATCACCAGCAGGTGTTCGACCGTGCCATGTTCGCGCTCGCGGATCAGCGCCGCGCCAGCCAAGATAATCGCGAGTAGGGTGATGTTGTTGATGAGTTCCATCGCGCTCACGAACCAGACCGGGTTCAAATTGGGGTTGAACTGGATGCGCGTCACCAGCGCCACCGGCAGTTCGGATTCGCCTTCACGGCCATGCAGGAACGACCGCGTTTCGTGGGAGATAATGCTTTGCAGGTAAGCTACACCGGTTCCCGCTTGGCTCATGGCGGTGGCGTCCACGTTGATCTGTAGTGCGGGCCGGCGCCCGCCGCGCACATCGGCTTGGAAATTCGGTGGGATGTCGATGACGAAGGTATAGCGCCCGGCGTCCAGGGCGGCGTCGATCTCGCCCACGGCGAGCCGCGCGGGCGGCTGGAAGTAGGGCGGCAGCAGAGCGTCGGCGATGCGCCGCGACAGCAGCGAGCGGTCTTCATCGACGATGGCCACGGAGGCGTTGCGCACTTCCACCGTGCTGCCAGTGGCGGCGCTGTAAATCGCGAAGCTGAAGGAATACACGATCAAGACCACCATCACCGGGTCGGCGCGCAAGCTGCGTAATTCCTTGACGCCCAGCCAGAACACGTTGGCGAGTCGCCGGTTCACGCTCAAGCCTCCTGGGTCTTGAGCAGCAGCCGGGCGAGGCCGAGGAATACGACGATGAACGCGGCCAGCGCCGTGAAGTCGATGATGAGGTCGTGGAACGCCAAACCCTTGGTGAACGCACCGACGCTGATCTGGTTGAAATAAGCGCTCGGGAAGCCCTGCCCCATCGTTTTCGCCGGACCGCTCAGCGCCGAGACCGGCGTGAGCAGGCCGGAAAATTGGACCGCCGGCAGGGTGGTGATGATGCCGGTGGCGAAGATCGCGGCGATCTGGGTTTTCACGAAAGTCGAGATGAGCAGGCCAAAGCCGGTGGTGGCGATGACATAGAAAAGCGCGCCGGCGGCGAGGGTAAGAACGCTGCCCTTGATGGGCACTTGGAATAAAAGCAACGCCATCAGCACCAGGCTTAAAAAACTCATAAAGGCGACCAAGACGTAGGGCAATTGCTTGCCCAGCAGGAACTCGATCCCGCTCACCGGCGTGACGTAAAGATTGGTGATCGAGCCGTGTTCTTTCTCACGCACCACGCCGACCGCGGTAAGCATGGCCGGGATCAGCGCAAGAATCAGCATGATGGTGCCGGGCACGATCGCAAACACGCTCTTGAAATCTTGATTGTAGCGAAAGCGGGTTTCGATGTTGGCGGGCGCGAGTTCGGGTATTACGCCGTGCTCGCGCCGCGCAAACTCCTGCAAATACTTGAGGTGCACACCCTCCACATAGCCGCGGCTGGTCTCGGCCCGAAACGGCATGGCGCCGTCCAGCCACACGCCGACCTGGGGCTGGCGCATGCGTTTCAAATCCCTGCCAAAATCCGGCGGAATCTCGATGGCCAGGCGCACAGCGCCGCTCTGCAAGCGCCGCTCCAGCTCGGCGTGGTCGGCGACTGGCGGCTTTTCCCCGAAATAGCGGGAACCCTGGAAGTTCTCGAGATACGCGCGGCTGGCCGGGGTACGGTCCTGATCCAGCACCGTGAAAGGCAAATGCTCCACATCGAACGATACGCCATAGCCGCACACCACCATCAACCATAATGGCCCGAGCAGCGCAAACGCGAGCCGGATCGGGTCGCGGCGGAGCTCCATCGCTTCCCGGCGGGCGTAGGCCCAAGCGCGGCGCGGGTCGAAACGGCGGGTACGCGCATGATGCAGCCCCGCTGGCGCGGACGGCGGAGAGGCTGAGCTGGCCTCAGGCTGGCCGCCAGACGTTTCTTCCAGGTAAGCGATGAAAGCCTCTTCCAGGGTCTTGGCCTGGCGGCTTGCGACCAGCGCCGCGGGTGTACCTTGGGTGAGTACCCTGCCTGCGTGCATGAGCGAGATGCGGTCGCAGCGCTCGGCTTCGTTCATGAAATGGGTGGAGATGAAAATCGTCACCCCTTGGCGGCGCGAGAGGTCGATCAGAAGTTCCCAGAACTGGTCGCGCGCCACCGGGTCCACGCCCGAGGTCGGTTCGTCCAGGATCAGCATCTCCGGGCCGTGGATCACCGCGACCGCCAAGGACAGGCGCTGGCGCATACCCAAGGGCAGGCGCTCGGGGAGCGCATCGGCGGCATCGACAAGCCCAAAACGCTCCAGCATCTCCTGGACCCGTCCGGCGATCGTCGCTTTCGGCAAATGAAACAGCCGCGCGTGTAGCACCAAATTCTGGCGCACCGTGAGTTCGCCGTAAAGCGAGAAGGACTGGGACATATAGCCCACGCGCTTGCGCGTCTCGATGTCTTTCGCGTCAACCGGACGGCCGAACAACGAAGCGCTCCCGGCGCTGGCCGGCAACAATCCGGTGAGCATCTTCATGGTGGTGGTCTTGCCGCAGCCGTTGGAGCCGAGGAAGCCGAAGATTTCACCGCACTCGATGGCGAAGCTCACGTTATCCACCGCGGTGAAATCGCCAAAGCGCATGGTCAATCCCGACGCTTCGATAGCCGCCGCGCCGCCCTGTCCCTGCCGGGGCGGGATGCTGAGGGCGCGGTGGCCGCGGCGTTTGGCCTCGGGCAGGAGTCGGATGAAGGCTTCCTCCAGGTTTTCGGCGCCCGTGCGCGCTTTCAGTTCGGCGGCGCTGCCGGTGGCGAGCACCCGACCCGCGTCCATCGCCACCAGCCAGTCGAAGCGCTCGGCTTCTTCCATGTACGCGGTGGCCACGACCACACTCATGCCGAGGCGCCGCACCCGGATGCGCTCGATGAGTTCCCAAAACTGGCGCCGTGAAAGAGGATCGACGCCGGTGGTGGGTTCATCCAGGATCAGAAGATCAGGATCGTGGATCAGCGCGCAGCACAAACCCAGTTTTTGCTTCATGCCGCCGGAGAGCTTGCCCGCCGCGCGCTCAGGAAACGGCGCGAGACCAGTGCTTTCGAGTAATTCATCGATGCGCCGGGAGCGCTCTTCCCGCGTTTGGCCGAAAAGCCGTCCGAAGAAATCGACGTTCTCGTAGACCGATAGGGTGGGATATAGATTCCTGCCCAGCCCCTGCGGCATGTAAGCGATGCGCGGACAGATCGCCGCCCGGTGGTGAGGATCGGCGATTCGTCCACCGAGCACTTCGACGGCACCCGTTTGGATTTTGCGCGCGCCGGCAATGAGCGCCAGCAAGCTCGACTTACCCACGCCGTCGGGGCCGATCAAGCCCACCATGCGGCCTGCCGGGAGCGCCACGCCGATGCCATCCAGGGCCAGGGTCTTGCCGTAGCGATGGCTGACCTCGGTAAGCCTCGCGACCGAGCCTCCCTCTGCAGCAGCAAAGGGAATAATGGCCTGGTTCATCGCGGCAACTTGACCGCGAGTTTGTCCGGCCAGACCGCGGCCCGGTCCAAGCGCACATAGGCGATGCCGGGCAGGCCGGTTTTCACCTGAGCTTCGTACTGTTTCAGCAGCCCAGGATCGATCTTGAGCTTGACCCGGAACATGAGTTTCTCGCGCTCGCTGCGCGTCTCTACCTGTTTGGGGGTGAACTGGGCCTGGTCGGCGACGAAGCTGACCTTGGCCGGAATCACATACTGCGGCGCGGCGTCCAGCACGATGCGCGCCTCCTCGCCGAGCGCTACCCGCCCAGCCTGGGATTCCGGCAGAAACAGGGTCATGCTGACATCGCCGAGGTCGAGCAAGGTGAGGACTTTCCCGCCCGCCGCCAACACTTCGCCCGGTTCGGCCAGGCGATACTGGACACGGCCACGGCGTGGCGCCTTGAGCATGCCGTCGGCAAGCTCGGCCTTGAGCCGTTCGCCATCGGCGGCGGCGGCTTCGATGGCGGAGGCGGCTTCGGTGATCTGCGACTGGGCCGCCAATAAAGCCGCCTGCGCGGTTTGCGCGCGGGTTTCGTCGCTGTCATGCTTTTCGCGCGTGATAAAGCCTTTCAAGAGCAGTTCGCGCGAACGATCCAACTGCCGGTTGGCGAAGGCTTGCTCGCTTTTCCGTTGCGCGACTACCGCCTCGGCCGTGCGTTTCGCGTCCTGGGCTTGTTTGACGCGCGCCTCGGCTTGTTTAAGCTGGGCTTCCAGCGCCGCCGTGTCCATGCGCGCCACGACCTGGCCCGCTGCCACGGTGTCGCCCTCGCCGATCAGCACCTCCGCCAACCGGCCGGGATACTTGCTGGCGATATCGATCTCGGTGGCTTCGATGCGGCCATTGCCGGAGGCGAAACCCGCCGGCAAGTCGGTTTGACCGAGTCGCCACCACACCATCCCCGCCACCATGGTCACGATCAAGACCAGGCTGGCGGCAAGCCATTTTCTGAATTTCATTACATTAGCCCACTTGCATCTGTCCAATAGCCCATACGATGTCGCTATGACAGGCTATCATAGGCTGTTCAGCGGTTGGGATGGCTCAATCCGATGCGTGGGCCACGGCGCTCGCTGGCCGCTTCGCGACCTCCAGAGGGTCAGTGCTTTCGTTACCGTGACAATCCCAGTTTGGACTGGGCCTCGGCGCGGGTGGCGACGATGGTCAGCACTTTATCGAAGCCGCTCATCTTGAATACCTCAAGATAAAGCCATTGAGCTGGCACAAGGCGAGCGCGGCGCTACTGCCGCGCAGGCGCTTCGCCGCCATCAGCACCACCCGTAAGCCGGCGCTGCTGATGTAGTCTATCGCCGCGAAGTCGATGACGATGCCGCGCGGTTTTTGCTCCAAGACCTCAAGGAGTTTCCGTTCCAGACCGGTCGAAGTATTGGAATCGATCCGCCCTTGCGGGGCAAGAATCACCATCCCATCGTGCCGCTCTTCGAAAATGTCCATCGCGATTGCCTCCGGTGTAAGCAGTTCGTTTATCTGGTTTCCTGTAAGCGTTGCCTCAGGATCAAGCGGTTATAACCGCCCTCGCGCCGATACTCGACGCCATCCATCAACTGGCGAACGAAGTAAATGCCCAAGCCGCCGATGGGCTTGTCAGCAAGAGACAAATCCAGAGCCGGAGGCGCAACGTCCAAAGGATTGAAGGGTCGCCCGTTGTCGCTGAGGTCGACAATGAGCAGTACGCCTTCCACCCACAGCCGCAGCCGGATGTCGGGCACAGTATGCGCATCCACGAACCCATAGCTCAGAATATTGGTGAGCAGTTCGTCGACGGCGAGGCTGACATTCAGGACTGCGCGTGGGGGCAGTCCGTGCCGCGCGCCGAAAGCCGCTATGCGGTCTTTCACATCGGCAATGGCCGCGAGACCGCCCGCGACTCTGATCTCCACTGGGGTTTCCATCGCTCGCTCGCTTGCAACTGACCCATTGAGTAACGTCGCGCGGACCTTTGTTTCGCTCCCTCAGCCCGCAATCGCCTGAAACATCGGCGCGCCGGTGGTTACTCATGGGGTAATTGATTGCCATTGAGTACGCGGACAGCGCCAGCATGACCGAACGCATCCAGACCCCCTTTTCCAACGGCCTAGCCTTCACCGAACAAGCCCCCGCAAGCGCAGCGGCCAGCCGCGGCGAGTACCGCGGCGAGGGGGTCGTGCGGCTCGCGGATGCCGCCTCGCTGCTGGATTCCGCCGCCGAGGAGTTGACCTTTGGGGCCAGCGAGACAGTGGAAAAAGACCTGAGCAAACGCGAAGTGGGAGAAGAGCAGCACGACCACGGCGTGAAAGTTCAAGTCATGATCGAACAGTACTTGAAAAAACTTCCCGACCTGCCGATCGAGAAGCTCAAGCTGTTCCTTGCGTATTTGAAGAGCCAACCGGATCTATCTTCCGCGCAGATTCGCGAACAGGCCAAACGCGAATTCGGCGATGTGTCGCATCAGTACGCCGCGCTCGAGTTCGCGCAACAAAGCCTGGCTGACGCACCCGGCCTCGATGGCCTCAAAAATACGCTCGCGCACGCGGTAGGCGAGATTCTGGCCGATCACGGTCCGGCGATTAGCGCCGGCCTCAATATCTCCGTCAGCGCCCAGACGTTCGCCGATCCGCGCCTAGGCGACGTCCAGGAATTGCGCGATTTCTACCGCGCCACGGTGATCGGCTTCGACAGCATCGCCGACACTTATGGCGCCATCATCGCCAAATACGGCGACGCGGATTTCACCAAGGCGCTGGCGTTCCTGCTGAAAGCGCTGGGCGATGATTTTGCCGCCAAGGGGCCGTCGATTCCGTCCGCTGAACTCAAAGCCATCGTCGATGAACTCTACCGGCTGGAAGTCTTGAGCGGCATGCGCGAACACAGCCACGCCCTGGTCGAGGCGACGCGCAAGCGCACTCCCATCCGCGCCGACTACTCGGGCCACGCCTTGCTGCGCGGCATCCTGCAAATCAAGGAAGAACGCTGGCTCAACGGCGGCCAAGTGGGCGCCATCGTCCAGGACATGGGCATTCACGAACTCGAATCCGAAATCTACTTTCTGCGGGGCTTGAGCGAACTGGTGCGGGAAATTCCATTGAAAGCCTATCAAGACCCCGCCAACCGCGACAAACTGCGCGATGCTGTCCAGGAAGCCCTGGACGAGGCCATTGCGAGGGAAGAATCATGAACTGGATCGACGACACCCTCCACGATTTTGGCCGCGCACTGGGCATCGCCGGCCTCAGACTCAACGACAGCGCCGTGGCAAGCCTGGTTTTCGAACGCCGCGGCGCGCTGTTCATCGAACGCGCCACGGATGTCGTGCTGGTTTACCTCGCGCGCCAGACGCCGAGCCACGACAGCGCCCGCCTGGAACGCGCCCTCGGCATCACCCATTACCGCGAAGGCCACCCGCTGCCAATCCACGCCGGCCTGCTCGGCGACGACACCTTGGTGTTCCTCGCGCGCCTGGAGGAGCGGGCGTTCTCCCTGCCGGTATTGGAGAGAACCGTGGAACTCCTGAGCGAACTGCACGACCGGGTTGCCACCCCATAACGGAGCAAAAACATGGCGATTGCTGACACGCGTATCCTCGTTTTCGACATCGGCATCGAGCGCATCATCCAAGGCGACGCGACCGTCGATCATAAACTCCCCGAACGCAACGCCTTGCCGCCAACCGGCGAGCAAGTGCGCGTGCGTCTCGATGAAGTCCTCAACGCCCCCGCGCTGGACGACATGCTGCGGGCGTTTCTGAAACCGCCCGTGGTGGACAAAACCATCCTCGCGCCCGGCCGCTATCAAAGCGTGCTCGACGCCGCCCAGCGCGAACTGCAAACCCGTTCGGCTGGCGGCCACGAGGCATTGGCCAAAGCGGCGGCCCTGCTTGGCGAAGAGCAACAGCTACGCACCCTGCTGAACACTCTACGCAATATCCTGGTTCAGGCTTGAATCATGTCAACAGCCACTACCGCCCTGCACCCGGAGCACAAAGACATACTCGCCGTGCTCGGGTATTTTTTCCTCGAACACGGCCAGACCGATAAAGCCCTTATCTTGCTCGAAGCGCTGGACACCTTGTGTCCAAAAGAGGAAGAGGTTGCCAAGTCCCTGAGCTACGCCTACCTCCAAGCCGGCCGTTATCAAGACGCGCTGGACGCCGCGGCGCGGGCCGCCGCGGCGCGGGATGACATCTTCATTCATCTGCTCCGGGGCAAGGCGCTCTGGGGTCTGGGCAAAACCACCGAAGCGCGGGCTTGCCTACAGCGCTATTGCGAAGAGAGGACCACGCCATGACCACCGTCGCGCTACAGAACGGGCTTCTCAAGCTCACCGAACGCACCGATGTGATGCTGGCGGTGCTGCTGATCGGCATCATCTTCATGATGATCTTGCCGCTCCCCACCCCTATGGTGGACGTCTTGATCGCGCTCAGCATGGGCTCGGGCGTGATTCTGCTGATGATTTCGGTGTATATCGCCACGCCGCTCGCGTTCTCGGCGTTTCCTTCGGTGCTGCTCCTCACCACGCTGTTTCGCCTCGCGCTGTCGATCAGCACCACGCGCCTGATCCTGCTGCAAGCCGACGCCGGCCAGATCATCGACACCTTCGGCAATTTCGTGGTCGGCGGCAATCTGATCGTCGGCTTGGTGGTGTTTCTCATCATCACCATCGTGCAGTTTCTGGTGATCACCAAGGGCTCGGAACGGGTCGCCGAGGTGAGCGCGCGCTTTTCGCTGGACGCCATGCCCGGCAAGCAGATGAGTATCGACAGCGATATGCGCGCCGGCGTGATCGACATGGACGAGGCGCGCCGACGCCGCGGCCTAGTGGAGAAAGAAAGCCAGATGTTCGGCTCGATGGACGGCGCGATGAAATTCGTCAAGGGCGACGCCATCGCCGGCCTCATCATCATCGTGGTCAACATCCTCGGCGGGGTTTCCATCGGCGTACTCCAGCGCAGCATGAGCGCCGCCGACGCCCTGCACCGCTACGCCATTCTCACCATCGGCGATGGCTTGATCGCACAGATTCCAGCGCTCCTGATCTCGATCACCGCCGGCATCATCGTCACCCGCGTGAGTACCGAGGAATCCACCAATCTCGGCGCCGACATCAGCTCGCAAGTGCTCGCCCAACCCAAGGCGCTGCTGATCGGCGCGACCCTGCTCGGCGCGTTCGCGCTGATTCCGGGTTTTCCGTCGGCGACTTTCATAGCCCTGGGTTTACTGGTGGGCGGCGTCGGCGTCACTTTGAACAGTCTGGCCGCTCGTACCGCTGCCACCGAAGGCGCCGGCGCGGTGACCACCGCTAACGCGCAAGCACCGGCGACCGCCGGCGGCAGGGGCGCGCCGCGCAAGAAGCTCAGCGAGCAGGAAGACTTCACCCTCACCGTTCCGCTCCTGATCGACGTCGCCAGCGCGCTGCAGCCCAGCCTTCAACCGGAGGCGCTGAACGACGAATTGCTGCGGGTGCGGCGTGCGCTCTACCTCGATCTCGGTGTGCCCTTCCCGGGCATCCATCTGCGCTTTAACGATCAGTTGGCGACAGATAAATACATGATTTATCTTCATGAAATTCCGATGGCCCAGGGCAAATTGCTGGCCGGCCATGTACTCGCACGCGAGCAGACGGAAAACCTGGATCTCCTCAACATTTCCTACCGCCAGGACGACGCCTTTCTGCCCGGCGTGCGCACGCTATGGGTCGCCGATGGCCACATCGATGCCCTGCGCAAGGCGGGTGTGCCGACCATGGAGCCAGCGCGCATCCTCACCTACCATTTGTCATTCGTGCTGCGCAAATACGCCGAGGATTTCGTCGGCATCCAGGAAACCCGTTACTTGCTCGACCAGATGGATGCCCGCTTCGGCGAACTGGTCAAGGAAGTCCAGCGCATCCTGCCGGTGCAAAAGATCACCGAAATCCTGCAACGCCTGGTATCCGAGGATGTCTCCATCCGCAATCTACGCGATATTCTGGAAGCACTGGTGGAGTGGGGGCAGAAGGAAAAAGACACGGTGCTGCTCGCCGAATACGTGCGCAGTAGCCTGAAACGCTACATCAGCTACAAATACAGCAGTGCGCAGAATATGCTGCCGGCGTATCTGCTCAGCCCGGACGTGGAAGAGAAGATTCGCGGCGGCATCCGCCAGACCTCGTCGGGCAGTTACCTGGCCCTGGACCCCGCCACTACCCGCAAGTTCGTCGCCAACGTCAAACAGGCCGTCGGCGACCTCCAGCGGCACGCCGGCAAACCGGTACTGGTCACGTCGATGGACATCCGCCGTTACGTGCGCAAGCTGATCGAACTCGAGCTTTACGAACTGCCGGTGCTGTCCTACCAGGAACTCACCCAGGAAGTGACCATCCAGCCGCTCAGCCGTATCAATTTGTAAAGGCGCGGACGGCGCACCACAAGCCCGAGACAACGCCTGAAACATTGGCCCACGATTCGTTACTCATGAGGTATTGACAGCCACCCCAACCGCAGCGACCCGAGCCAGCCATGCGCCACTTGAGCTACATCCTCGATTTTGTGGAAGAAGCGGTCGAGGCCACCTTGCCGCTGGTGATCAAGGGTCGGGTCAACCAGGTGGTCGGGACCATCATCAAAGCGGCGGTACCGCAGGTGAGAGTCGGTGAAATCTGCTTGCTGCAGAATCCGGGCGAGGCGCGCGCGCTGCAAGCCGAAGTGGTCGGCTTCGCCAGGGACGCCGCGCTGCTCACGCCGCTCGGCGACATGCTGGGCATCTCCACCAATACCGAGGTCGTCCCCACCGGGCGGATGCAGGAGGTCGCGGTAGGGCCCGGCCTACTGGGGCGGGTGCTGGATGGCCTCGGCAATCCGCTCGACCGCGACCAGAAAGGCCCTCTCCAGGCCGAAGCCTTCTACCCGGTCTACGCCGACCCGCCCGACCCCCTCACCCGACGCGTGATCGCCAAACCCTTGTCCCTGGGCCTGCGGGCGATGGATGGCCTACTCACCTGCGGCGAGGGGCAGCGTATGGGCATCTTCGCCGCCGCCGGCGGTGGCAAGAGCACGCTGCTGTCGATGCTGGTCAAGGGCGCCGAAGTGGACGTGATCGTGATCGCGCTGATCGGCGAGCGTGGCCGCGAGGTGCGCGAGTTCATCGAGCACGACCTCGGGCCGGAAGGCATGGCGCGTTCGGTGATCGTGGTGGCGACCTCGGACCGCACCTCGATGGAAAGGGCCAAGGCGTCGTACGTCGCCACCGCCATCGCCGAGTATTTTCGCGATCGGAACAAGAAGGTGTTGCTGCTCATGGATTCAGTCACCCGCTTCGCCCGCGCCTTGCGCGAAATCGGCCTGGCCGCGGGCGAACCGCCGACCCGGCGCGGCTTTCCGCCGTCGGTGTTCGCCAACCTGCCGAAACTCATGGAACGCGCCGGCCAATCCGACAAAGGCTCGATCACCGCGCTCTACACCGTACTGGTCGAGGGCGACGACATGACCGAGCCGGTCGCCGACGAGACCCGCTCCATCCTCGACGGCCACATCATCTTGTCGCGCAAGCTCGCCGCCGCCAACCACTATCCGGCCATCGACGTGCTCGCCAGCACCAGCCGCGTGATGAACGCCATCACTACGCGCGAGCATAAGACCGCGGCTGGGCGGCTGCGCGAACTGCTCGCCAAGTACGACGAAGTGGAACTCTTGGTTAAGATCGGCGAATACAAGAAAGGCTCCGATGCCGTCGCCGACGAGGCGCTCGCCAAAATCGGCGAACTCCGCGCCTTTCTGCGGCAAGAGCTCAACGAGAAAGTACCGTTCTCCGATACGCTGAGCCGCATGCAAGCGCTGGCGGGCGCATGAAAACGCTGCTCGACGATCTCTATCGGATCAAAACGCTGCGCGAGACCAACATGCTCATCGAAGTGCGTAAACGCCAATATCGCTTCGACGAATGCGCACGGGTGCGCGACCAACGAGCGCGCGAATTGAGCGACTATCGCGACTGGCGCCCACGGCGCGAAGACGAGTTGTTTGCGGACGTCAGTCGCACGCCGGTGATCCTGAAAGAGATCGATGACTACAAAGCCGCCATCGGCCTGTTGCGGGAGCGGGAAAACTTGCTGGTCGAGCAATCCGACCAGGCCGAGAAAGCGCTGGCCGCGGCGCAAAGCGAATGGGAAAAAGCCAAAGCCCATCATGCGGTCGCGCGCACCGCCAAGGAAAAGTTCGCGGAGTTTCTGGACAACTGGCGCCGCGAACTGCGCAGCCGCAAGGAATACCGGGAAGACTCGGAATTGGAAGAATTCAGCAGCAGAACGCTGCGCGCGGATCGCGAGGGCGGCGGTGATGAAAACGATCAGTAATACCCCGGCGGCGGGCCCCCTCCAACCGCAAGCCAGCGAGGCACATCGGCCAGGCCCCGCGGCGGGCCGCGACCTGGCAGGCGCTGAAAAAGCGTTCGCGGCGGCGCTGCTCGGCCATCCCGTGCAATCGGAAAGTGCGCCTCGGCACTTGGGAACGAAACCCCAAACCGAGCTTCTACCCGATCATCCGACGCACGAGTCGCGCCAAACGCCCATGCCACGATCCGCGGATGTTTTGTACGCCAAAGACGAGGTGGTGATGCCGGCCCTGCAGGCCGCGCGCTCCCACCCGCTCATGCCGGCTCTGCCTCATGGCGCAATGCCATCGCTCAAGCCGGCAACGCCCCAAAGCGAGCCATCGAACTCCGCGCCACCGCCAACACCGTTGCCGCCGGCGCCCAATCCACGCGCGGATGCCATCGCCCCGCCCCCGCATACGCCCGCCCATCCAGCGACCCACGCTGAACCAACTGCGCGGAACGCCGAATCCAAACGCCCTGGCGAGAAAACCGATCCCACCGCCAACCCGGCGCTCGCACCCGGAGATTTACTGCTGCGCAGCCTGCACGGCATGCCTGAACCCGAAATCGTCGCGCCGGCCCCAGCTCCCGCGGGCGATTCCCGAGTTAGCGAAATCGCCGAAAAAGTCGCGTCCCGGATACTGGTGGCGGATCGCTCCACGGGCGCACCCGAAGTTCGTATTACATTGCATGAATCGTTTCTGAACGGCGCCGAGGTGCGCATCCGTCGCGACGAAGGCCAGGTCATCGTCGAATTCATGCTGCCCAATGTCGATTCCCAACGTTTTCTGCACGAACGCCGCGATGACCTGCAAAACGTCCTGAAAGAGCGGCTGGGCGATGAAGTTCGCGTCGAAATCCACGCGCAAGATCCCGAGCGCGGCAACCCGGATGGCCGCTCGCGGCAACGCCGGTCGATTCGCGACGAATGGTATGGCGAGGAATAACACGATGCTGAATCTACCGGCCATTAGCCGCGCGGAACTGTTGCTGCGCAACCAAATCGCGCGCAAAGGCGAGCAACCGTTACGCTTGGCGCTCACCGACGGAGATTGGCAAGTCACGCTGCGCGCCGCCCCGTCTGTCGGTGCACCGGCGTTCCACTTGAGCCTGGAGGTCGAAGGCCAAGCGGCCTGGCTGGGGGTCAGCGCTTCGCTGCTGCACGCTCTCACGCGCTCTTACCTCGCCGATGGCAGTCTCCTGGAGTTGCCGGAGCCACTGCGCGGCATGGTCATCGAAGCGGCCCTCGAAAATCTATTGGAGCAATGGCAGCAGCGGCTCGGGATACGGCTCGTGCTCGGCGCGGTCAGCGCCCAGCCAGCGCCGGGCGGCGCGAGCATTGGCCTCGCCTGCCGAATCATTGGCAACGATGTGTGTACCGACGGCCAAGTCTGGATTTCTAACCCTTTGCTTCCCTACGTTACTCAGTGGTTGGATGCGCTGCCGGACGCGGCGGCAGACGGATGGGACGAACTCCCCGTCCCGATCCGCTTCGAGTTGGGAATCAAGCGCCTCCGGCGCAGCCTGCCCTGGAATTGGCGCTCCCCAGTGCGGGCGAGGTCACGACGATCTGATCCTGATCGAGCACGGTTCGTGGCTGCGAGACCAGACGGTGTTGATTCGCGTCGGCCCCAGGCCCCGTTTCCGCGCAACGCTCGAACAGCAGCGCATCATCCTACAACAGCGAGAGGCGACGATGGAAAACCCGGCGGATACCCAGGAAGCGCTCACGCAATTGGACGAATTGCCGGTGACGGTGACGTTCGATCTCGGCGAAACCACGCTCGCGCTGCGCGAGGTGAAGGGTTTGCAGCCCGGCTACGCCTTCGCGCTTGCCCAAGGGATGGACAAGCCCGTCACCCTCCGCGCCAATGGTCGCGCCATCGGCGCCGGCCAGTTGATCCAAGTGGGCGAACAGCTCGGGGTTCGCGTCGTCGAACTGTTCGTTCGCGGCCATGACTGAGATGCCCGACCCGTTCGTTCTGATCGCGAGCCTCGCGCTCCTTTCGCTCGCGCCTTTCATCGGCATCATGGTGACCAGCTTCGTCAAGATCGTGGTAGTGATGTTCCTGATCCGCAACGCCCTCGGCATCCAGCAAATCCCGCCGAACATGGCGGTGAACGGCCTGGCCATCATCCTGTCCATTTACATCATGGCGCCGGTCGGCTTCGCCACCTATGATCTGGTCAAGCAAAATCCCATGAACCTCAATAACAGCGCCGAGATCAAAACTACCTTGGTGAATTCGGCGGAGCCGATGCGTCAGTTTCTGCTGAAGCACGCCAACGAGCGCGAGCGACAATTCTTCGTCGAGTCCGCCGCCACCTTGTGGCCGGCGGCGCAGCAGCAATACGTAGCGGCGGACAGCCTCTTGGTGTTGCTGCCGGCGTTCACCGTGAGCGAACTCAACCGCGCCTTCGAGATCGGGTTTCTGCTGTATTTGCCGTTCGTCGCCATCGACTTGATCGTCTCCAACATCCTGCTCGCGATGGGCATGATGATGGTCTCGCCCATGACCATATCGCTGCCCTTCAAGCTGCTCTTGTTCGTGCTGTTGGACGGCTGGACGCGCCTCATCCACGGCCTGGTATTGAGCTACCAATGAGCGAAGCCGAGATCATCGATTACGCCAGCAAGGCGTTGATGCTGGTGTTGATCCTGTCGCTGCCGCCGATCATCGTGGCGGCGCTGGTGGGCACGCTGGTGAGCCTGGTGCAGGCGCTCACCCAGATCCAGGAGCAGACCATTTCGTTCGCCTTCAAACTGGTCGCGGTGGTCGTCACCATCGCCCTTACCGCGCGCTGGCTAGGCATCGAGATCTTCAATTACGCGCTCAGTGTGTTCGACGCCATCGCGCGCTTGTGACGGCGATGGAAACCCTGGACCCGCGCCAATTCCTGCTGGCATTCTCGGTGGCGTTGCCGCGCCTGCTGGTGGCGCTCACCACGCTCCCGCTGTTGCGCCGGCAAATGCTACCGGGCATGACCCGCAACGCCGTGGTCTTCAGCTTGGCGGTGGTGGTGTTTCCGGTCGCGGCGGCGGGCTTGCCGGCCACCCAGCCTTCCGCCGGATGGTTGGTGGGCATTCTGCTCAAGGAAGCGTTCATTGGCCTGGTCATCGGCTATGCCACGGGCGTGCTGTTCTGGGCGGTGGAAGCCATCGGGTTTTTCATCGATAACCAACGCGGTGCAACCATGGCGAGTTCGCTCAACCCGCTCACCGAGGAGCAGACTTCGCCGCTAGGCATCTTGCTCTCGCAAGTCATGACGGTACTGTTCTTCAGCGGCGGCGGATTTTTGGCCTACCTCGGCGGCCTCTACCAAACCTACAAGATCTGGCCAGTGGCGTCGTTTTACCCGCGCATCAACCTCGACGCCGCCGTGTTTTTCCTGCAACAGCTCGATTTCTTGATGCACCTCACCGTGTTTCTGGCGGGGCCGGTCATCGTCGCGATGTTCCTCGCCGAGTTCGGGATGGGCTTGATCAGCCGCTTCGCGCCGCAGCTCAACGTGTTTTTCCTGGCGATGCCGGTGAAAAGCGCGCTGGCGAATGTCATGCTGATCGCCTACGTGGCGATGCTGGTGTATTACTTCAGCGACCAATTCCACAGGCTTGACGCGCTCTTCTTGCGCTTTCGGGATTTGCTGCAATGAGCGAGAAAACCGAACAGCCTACCCCTAAAAGGCTACGCGAGTCGCGCAAGAAAGGCCAAGTCGCGCACAGCAAGGAAGTGGTGTCGGCGGCGATGATCATCGCCGTGTTCGGCTATTTCTGGACGGCCTGGGACAGCTATCTCGCCGGCCTCAAGGAACTCGTGCTGCTCCCCGTCGACCTCTACGACATGCCGTTCGCGGATGCGCTCAAGCGGCTGTTTGATCTGCTGTTGCTAAAGTGCGTGCAACTCGTGCTTCCGGCGCTCGGGCTTGCGGTCGCGGTCGCGATCATGGCGAACTTCGCCCAGGTCGGGGTGCTGTTCGCGTTCGAGTCGATCAAGCCGGACCTCAAGAAACTCAATCCGGCGCAGGGCATCGAGAAGATTTTTTCGGTCAAGAATGCTATCGAAGCGCTGAAGTCGATCCTCAAGATCGGCTTTCTGCCCTGCTCTTCTATCCGGATTATCAAGGACGGCCTCGGCGACGATACGGGTTCCCTACTGCGACCTCGCCTGCCTCTCCGCGGTGCTGGCGGCGCTGATGAAGCAAATCGTGCTGTACAGCACGGCGGCGTTCATCGTGATCGCGGCGGCCGATTTCGCGTTCCAGCGCTACCAGCACATCAAGGGGCTGAAGATGAGCAAGGACGAAGTCAAGCGTGAGTACAAAGAAATGGAAGGCGATCCGCACATCAAGAGCAAGCGCAAGCAATTGCATCATCAACTGGTCATGGGAGGCATCGAACAGCAAGTGAAGAAAGCCACCGTCGTCGTCACCAATCCCACCCACGTCGCGGTGGCGCTTTACTACGAGCACGGCGTGACGCCGCTGCCGGTGGTCAAGGCCAAGGGCGAAAACCTGATCGCCCAGCGCATCAAGGAGATCGCCCAACGCGAGGGCATTCCGATCATGGAAAACATACCGCTGGCGCGCAGCCTGCTCGCCCAAGGCGAGGTCGATCAATATATCCCGTCCGATTTGATCGGGCCGGTCGCCGAGGTGTTACGCTGGGTGCAAAGCCTGGAACGGCGCTAAAATCGCCCGATGACCGAAAAACCGGAATCCGCCCCCGGACTGAAGCGCCAGGTCTATGCAGAGCAAGTGGCAATGCTCTACACCAACGGCCCGGTGGCGTTCATGTTCACCCTGCTGTTCGCGGCCATCCTGGCGTATGTGCAACAGGAGGAATTCCCGGCTGCGGTGACCTGGACCTGGTTTGGCTGCCTGGCGCTGCTCACGGTGGCGCGCATCGTCATCACTTTGCGCTATTTGCGGGCGCGCCCCATCGCGCTCGCGCAAGCGCGGCGCTGGGGATACTTATATATCGCCGGCCTGGGGCTATCCGGCCTGATCTGGGGTTACGCCGCGCTGTTCCTGTTCCCGACCGACCCTTCTCGGCAGGCGTTCACCACCTTCTTGTTCGTCGGCATATTGGCTGGCGCGGGCGTCGTGCTCGCCGCGCGCATGGAAGCTTTTCTGATTTTCGCGCTGCCCATCGTGTTGCCCCTGGCCGGGCGTTACCTCATCCAGGGTACCGGGCTAGGAATGATTCTGGGGGTGCTGGCCCTCATGTATATGGTCACCGTGCTCTCCAGCATGCGCGGCGTCCATCGCACCATCCGCACCTCCCTCGAACTGCGCTTCGACAAACACGAACTGCTGGCGGAAATCGCCGAACGCCGGCAGGTCGAACAAGCGTTACGGCAAAGCGACCAGCGCTACGACCTGGCGATGAAAGGCGCCCGGGAGGGATTGTGGGATTGGTCGGTGGACACCGGTGTATTCCACGTCTCCCCGCACATTTCCACGATTCTGGGGATTCAGCCCGCGGTCGCCACGCTGTCGGTGTCGGAATGGCAGGCCTATGTTCATCCCGAGGATTTACCCCGGTTCCTGGAGGCGGTGCGGGCGCATTTTCGCGGCGATAGCGAATTCTTCGAATGCGAACTACGGGTATTGCGCCGGGATGGCGAATACCGTTGGGTATTCAACCGCGGCCTGGGATTGCGCGATGACAAAGGCTGGGTCTATCGAGCCGCCGGCTCGATGGGCGACATCACCGAGTACAAACGCGCCGCCGAGGAGCGTGAACGCATGGCTACGCAACTGCGCCATGCGCAAAAAATGGAAGCGGTCGGCACCCTGGCCGGCGGCATCGCCCATGAGTTCAATAATCTGTTGGGGGTGATCATCGGTTACACCGAGATGGCGCAGAATACCCCGCCCGGCGACGCGCGTGCGAGCCATTACCTCAAGCAAGTGCTCATCGCGGGCAACCGGGCGAAAGCCATCGCCAACCAAATCCTCACGTTCAGCCGCCGTGGCGAGAGCGTGCGTAAGGCGGTCGATATTCAGCGCCTGGTGAGCGAGGCGGTGCAGTTGCTGCGCATCACCCTGCCGAGCACCGTCGAAATCGACGAACACCTGGCAGCCAAAGGCGTCAGCATCGTCGCCGACGCCGATCAGCTCCACCAAGTCCTGATGAACCTCGGCGCCAACGCCGCCCAGGCCATGCCAGAGGGTGGTACTCTCGACATCGGCCTGGAGCGCATCGACGTCGATGAAGGGCTTATCCTCAGCCGCTCCAACCTGGCGGCAGGCCGCTACGTCAGGCTCAGCGTGAGCGACACCGGCATCGGCATGGATAAAGCCACCTTGGAGCGCATCTTCGACCCCTTTTTTACCACCAAAGGTCGGCAAGAGCACTGGTTTCCGGGCTTATCCATCGTGCCATGGCATCGTCACCGATCACGGCGGCGCGATCAGCGCCTACAGCGAACCCGGCCACGGCGACTTCAACTCTACCTGCCCTGCGCCGACGTCGCGGCGGAGACCGACACCGCCGCGCCGATTCCGCGATGCCCTTCGGCCATGGCGAAGTGGTTTTATTCGTCGATGATCGACGAACCCTCTTTGGTCGAACTGGGCGAGAACTACTCGCCGCGCTCGGCGCAGGCCGATCGGCTACCACAGCGGTCAGGAAGCGCTGGCGGCGTTTCGCGCCGATCCCGCGCGCTTCGACTTGGTGATCACCGACCAGATCATGCCCAAGCTCACCGGCTTGGATTTCGCCGCCGAACTCATCCGCATCCGCCCCGACATTCCCATCCTGCTCGCCACCGGCCGCCCCGATCTCGCCCCTCGCCCAGCGCGGGCGGCATGACCGGCATTCGCGAAGTGGTGAAAAGCCCTGCTTACCCGCGAACTCGCCGAGGCCATCACCCAGGATGTTGGGCGAAGGGCGTGCGCAGCAATCTGCCCAGAACACCTTGACGGCGGCAGCAGACATAACCCGCGCCCCACTCGGTCTTGATGAGTTCCGGTTAGCGAGATTCGCTCAGCTGCACCTGCTCATCGACGCTGTCGTGCTGAATCCGTCTCGTCGCTATAGCCGCTCGGCTGAATTCCAGCAATTGGTCACGGCTCTTCCGCTGCGGCGCGCGCAGAAACGCGACCAGCAAATTGAACTCAGCGTTGGTGAGCGTCACCGCCTTGCCATTCGAGGTCAGCGACGCAGCGCCAGATTCAGCTCCCATCCGGCGAAGCGGTAGACTTTGGCTTTCTCTTCCACCACCGGCGCCGGCCCGTGCGCCTTGACCCGCCGCAACACCGCCTTGATCCGCGCCGCCTTCGCGGTGTTGAACGGCTTGGTGAAATCATCGTCGGCCCCGAGCTCCAGCACGACGCGGTCAACCGGATCGCTCTGGCCGGTCAGCATGATGATCAGGATATCGATTCGGCGCGGAGCTTGCGCGCCAGGCTCAAGCCGTCTTCTCCGGGCAATCTGACATCCAACACGATCAGATCGACCGCGCTTGCCGCGAGCTTCCCGGCCATTTCCCAGCCGTCGGCGGCCGTGCTGACTCGATACGCCTGGGTACCGAGGTAATCGGCGATCAGTTGCCGGGTCTGGAGGTCGTCATCGACCACCAGGATATGGACCGCTGGTTCGAGGTGATGACTGTCGGCGGCGAGGTATTGCTCCATGAGCTTGGACGATTTGCTTGTGGTGTCATAAGTATAGTTGAGCACTACGGTACCTCATCGGGTGCAATGACGATGGCAACAAGAAAATGATTAGCGTGGTGGTTCGGTCGGCGCCGCCCACGCGCGCTCGATATCGGCGCGCAGATAAGCGACCAGAGCCTCCAAGTCCGCGAACCCGCGGCGCTCGCCGGTCTCCACGTGTTCCATACTGAAGCGCCAGACCGTCGTCTGGCCGATCGCCTGTTCCTGCCAGTACCGCAGGAGTTGCGAGCGATAGCACAAGGGGCGAACCGGCATGGCGGCTTGTCAGTCCTCATCAGTTCCCGCTTCAATGTCATACCAATATCATCCGTGCGTGGGATTAGCGTGAGTTCAGCGTGAGCTTTCCGTGACGAATCACACCAAATCGTGTATTGCAGCGTAAAATGCACCAAAAGCTGGCGCCATCAAAAGATGGCTGTCGAATCCGGCCCCAGGCCCGCCTGGGCCATTGCGAGGCAGCGGAGGGTGTTCCCACGGCTCGGTTGTCGATTGCTTTGCTAGGTCGATTCAGCGTCACGCTCGACGGCCATCCGGTCACCGACTTCGAGTCCGACCGGGTGCGGGCGTTGCTTGCCTATCTGGCGGTCGAGGCCGACCGTCCCCACACCCGCGAGGCGCTGGCGGCCTTGCTCTGGCCCGAACAAGACGCGGAGGCGGCGCGCGCCAATCTGCGCCATATACTGCTCAAGCTGCGCCGCGCCATCGGCGATGAACGGGCCAGCCCCCCTCACCTTCTCACCAGCCGGCAGACACTGCAATTCAATCTGGCCAGCGACCACACGCTGGATGTAACCACCCTGAACACGCTGCTTGCCGCGTGTGAATCCCACCCAGCCCCCGACGCCTGCGCGGCCTGTGTCGACCATCTGAGTCAGGCCGTGCATCTCTATCAGGGCAGTTTTCTTGCCGGGCTCAGCTTACCGACGAGCATGGCCTTCGAAGAATGGGCGCGCATCCGCCAGGAACAACTCCACCGCCAGACGCTGGAAGCGCTGTATCGTTTGGCCGGCTTCCACGAGGACAACGCCAACTACGCGGAAGCCCAGCGCTACGCCTGGCGTCAGGTCCAACTCGAACCCGGCGCGAAGAAGCCCACCGCCAATTGATGCCTGGCCCTCAGCGCCGGGCGCAGCGCCGCCTTGGCGCAGTACGGCAACTGCCAGCGCCTCCTCGAATACCAGTTGGGTGAAACCGGCGGCGGCGACCACCGAACTGTACGAGATGGCCTCGGGCAGGGCAGTTGCCGGCGGCCATTCCACCCCAAACCACCTGGACGTAGCCGCATTGAGCCGCTGCGATATCCGCAAGCGGCACCGCCGCGCACAACCCCGCGCCGCTGTTCGTAGCGCGAGCCTGAGCGGCGTTCACTCGCCCCGGCATTGAATGGTCAAGTGCTCATCACCATGAAGCTGGGCGCCGGCAAGACCGCGCTGGCGAAGTTCATCCGCCGCGCCGAAGCGGCCCGGCCGGAGTTGATCGTCGCGACCGGCGCCAACGCTTACACCGGCGCCGGGCACTGTATTTGCCCGGCGCGAGATCTGCGCTTGCTGACCGGCGATGTGGAGTTCGACTGGAGCGGCGGAATGCTGACCGAGGAGCGCACTGGCCGGCAATGCCGCCGACGCCGCGCCGACTTTGCCGGATAGCGGCCTGACCTCATCGCCAGCCTGGTGCCCGGCGCGCGCTGGCGCGCACGGCAAGCTTGGCGAACTCCAGGTACTGGCGCCAGCGCCTGGAGAAGACGGCCACAGCGCCGGCAAGACGACGTGCTTATGGAGCAACGCGCCTGCTACCCAGTACACTGGATACCGCCCTGGCCGCGCAACGGCCCCTGCTGTTGATTCTGGACGATCTGCATTGGGCGACCCGTCATCTCGATCAACCTCCTCTTCATCTGGGCCGGAGAATCGAAGCAGCCGGTTGATCGGCGCTTATCGGCCCGAGGACTTAAGCGCCTGGCAACCCCCCCAGCCCCCATCCGTTCCAGGCGGTGCTCGCTGAGTTCAACGCTACTTCGGCGATGTCTGGGTAAACCTGGATCGGGCGGATGCGCCAGAGGCCCGGCGGTTCAGGTGGATGCGCTGGTGGACACCGACCAACCGGCTGGGCGCGAGGGCTTCCGCCAAGCGTTGTTTCGCCACCAGGACAGGCCCTGCCGCTCACCGAGTTGCTGCGGGATTTGCGCGAACGTGGCGCGGTACGGCGCGCGACCTCGAGGGTTGGTGGAGGGGCTATTGGTGCTGGATTGGGGACACATTGCCGACCCGCGTGGAAGGGGTGATCGAGAAACGCATTGGCCGATCAATGCAGAATCCCGCCAAGCATTGCTGATCGCCAGCATCGAGGCTGAAGAATTCACCGCCGAGGTGATCGCCAGGGTATTGAAAACCAACGAGCGCGAATCAGTTCGCTGTCCGGCGGCAGCCTCAACCGCGAGCATCGCTGGTGAATGCGCAAAGCCATCAAAGTGGCTGGGGGCGCGGCGCGTGTCCCGCTATCGGTTCCGGTATCTTTATCAGCGCTATCTGTATCAAAGCCCGGACGTGGTGGAGCGCGCGCACTGCATGCGGCGGTGGCGAACGCGCTGGAGGCGCTCGCGTGCGCAGTATGACGGCCATACTGAGCTCATCGCCGGGCAGTTGGCGCGCCATTGCCAAGCGGCGGGATGCTGGATCGACAAGGCCGGATTATCTGCGCCTGGCCGGCGAAACAGCCGGCCAATTATCCGCCAATATGATCGGCATTTGCCAGGGGCTTACGCTGCTTTCCACCCTGCCGGATGCCCGCGCGCGCCCAGCGTGAACTGGCGCTGCAAGTGCCCCTGGGTAATGCCTTGCTTGCGTTAGGAGGTTATTCGGTTCCGGAAGTCGGACAAACCTTCGCGCGCGCTGGAACTGATCGGCCTGTGCCCACGAATCCGGGTGGCGCTGCGCAGTTGGTGCTGAGCGGTTTGTTGCGGTTTCATTGCTGCGCGGAGAGCTGCCAACAATCGCGCGAACTGGCGAGCGCCGGCTGGCCCAAGAACAGCTTGAACCGAACCTGCCGCCGCTTGCCCATCGAGCGCTGGGGTGACGTTGTTGTGCGCGGGCGAGTTTGCACTCGCGCACACAACTGGAGCAGAACACCATGATCGCCACACCATTCCCGAATACGCGGGCTTTACGGCTAAGATCCGGGCGTCGCTTGTCTTGCTATGCAGCCTGGGTTTCGTGGTACTGGGTTATCCGATCAGGCCCGGCACCTTCAATGTGCGCGTGCGCTGGCCTGCCCAGGCTTGAACCATCCTTATAGCCTCGCCAGCGGACTGTACCATGCCGCTGATTTTCACCAATTTACCAGAAGCCGCGGCTGCCTTGAAAATGGCGTTCGCGACCATAGTCTTCCGCTAAACATACGGTGTACTGGCTGGCGCAAGGAACTATCCAGCGCGGCTGGGCGCTGGCCGAGCGTGGGCCAAGTCGCCGAGGGCATTCAAGAGATGCGCCAAGGTATTTAGCGCGCGCCGCTTACTTCGGAATCGTGCTGGCGTATCATTATCTGGCGCTACTGGCCGAAGCCCACGGCAAAGCAGGACAAACCGAGGAAGCGCTGCGCCTCATCAACGAAGCGCTGGCCGCCGTGCCCGCCAGCGGCCGCTTCTGGGAAGCGGAAATCCATCGGCTCAAGGGCGAGATCGTGCTGCGCTCGAACCGACCCGACGCGCCGCGCGCAGCCGAAGCCTGCTTCCAACAAGCCCTGGCGATCGCCCGCCTGCAAAGCGCCAAATCGCTGGAATTACGGACAAGCATGAGCCTAGGCCGCCTGTGGCAACGCCAGGGCAAGAGCGCCGATGCACGCCGCCAACTGGCCGAAATCTACGGCTGGTTCCGCGAGGGCTTCGCCACAGCCGATTTGCAAGAAGCCAAGATGTTGCTGAATTCATTGGCATAATCCAGCCGCCATCGGCGGCTTTCTTGCATTCCTTGTCAACTTTATGGCAATTGCCATCAATTCTGTCGTAATCGCCACAAAAAAAACTTTCGCTAACATTATCCTGCGATAAGTGACCGGCATTCTCTGACGCTAATAAAGCGATGTTCGTATCCATTCCAGCGTCGGAGGTCAACATGGCACTCGCAGCAGTCGTAGTCGAAGCAGGCAACAGAACCTACAGCGCGTTTCGGCACGATACGGTGGTCAAGCGCCAGCTTGGCGATTGGTCGGTCAAACCCGATGGACTCGACGCTCCGCTGGCGCCGAGAAGTTTCCCGCCGTCGCTGCGGCTCATCAAACTGCCCGCGTCACCCGCGTCCATCCAGGATGTAGCGCCCAATACGCCGGCCACCGCGCGCATCGGCAAACTGGATGCCGCGTCCGAAGCCTTGATCGAAGCGCAGCGCAACCGCATCTTCTATTTCATCCTCAAGCACGTCAACAATCGCCATGAGGCCGAAGACCTGACCCAAGAAGCGCTGCTGCAAGCCTACCGCAGCCTGCCTTCGTTCCAAGGCCAGTCGAGTTTTTCCACCTGGATGACGGGGATCGCCCTGAACCTGGTGCGCAACCACGTCAACCGCTCGCCGAACCGGCGTTATTGCTTCGTGGACGACGAGGCGCTGCAAAACCTCGGCAGTGACATCGACGATCCGGTCGCCAATACCCACCTCGGCCGCCTGCTGGAGCGCCTCGAAAAAGAGTTACCGAAACTCGCGCCCAAACTGCGTGAAGCGCTCATGCTGGTGGCCGTGCAAGGACTGTCCTACGAAGAAGTCGCCGAGGCGCAGGAAACCACGGTGGAGAACGTGAAGAACCGCGTGTTCCGGGCGCGCCAGGCGCTGCGCAAGACGGTGCTGGACTCATGAGCGCGTCAGCGCCGTTCGCCCAGAGCACGATGCCGCATACGGTGACGGTGGGCAAACCCATGACACCGCATCGCCTGATCGAACAAAACCAGCGTTTCCAGGGGCGCGGCGGCGTCAGCGCGGAAAACCGCGACGCCGGCTTTCGGCCCGCGTTCATCGATACCGCCACCGGCGCGATTTATCTTTCCCGCTTCGCCGATGGCAGACCCGCCCCCATGCATCTCCTCGACGGCCTGCCGCCCGAACTGGTGATCGCGCGTTTTCCCAGCGGGCGGGTGGCGGCCGCCAAGGATTCGGTAGTGGCCGGATTCGTTCGAGCTGGACGCTTCTACACCCGCGATCAAGCCGCCGCCGCGATGCTCATGCATTGACGGCGCGGCGCATGGACAGGCGGCCATGATCGCCCATGCGGCATACGCTGCCCCCGGTCTCATCTTCCCAGACGGTTTGGAGTGATCGAAAAAAAACCAAGATATCGATAGACTAGCGGCTGGCGAAACAACAGCCTGCGGAGATACTCTCCATGCCCTACACTCCCGCCGCTCCCATTCTCATCCATCACCCACTGCGCGCCGCGCTGCGCCAAGCGCTCACACCGCCCCGACTGGCTGGTGGGGTCTTGCTGCTCGGCCTGGCGGGCGTGGCCAGCCCTGCCTTCGGACAGACGCTGGAACTCTCCGCCCTGAACGGCGTCAACGGCTTCCAAGAGCGGCGTGACGGCGGGCGACCGCACGGGCCGGCCTCCGTGAGCGGCTTGGGCGATGTCAACGGCGACGGGCCGAGGACTTCCTCATCATGCGCCTTTCGCCGACCCCAACGGCAGCGGGCTCCGGCGCGAGCTATGGCAAGCTGGCAAGACCCGCTTCCTCGGCGCGGGCGGACACTGCACCCGGTCTTCGATGCGCCAACGGCTTCAAACCTGGGCGGTGTGACGGCGGGTACAGCTCGCTACGCGGTGAGCGGCCTGGACGATGTCAACGGCGCGACGGCGGCCGGATCTTCTCATCGGCGCTTTCGAAGCCACCGCCAACGGTGGCTACCTCCGGCGTGAGCTACGTGGCATTCGGCAACACCAACCTCGCGCGCGGAACACTGCAACTCTTCGTCTCGATGGCGCCAACGGCTTCAAGTTGAGCGGCGTAGTTGGCCTTGACTCCTCGGGCCGCGCGGTGAGCGATCTCGGCGATGTAACGGCGATGGGCCGAGGATCTTCCTCATCGGCGCTTACGGCGCCGACTCCAACGGCAGCTTCTCCGGCGCGAGCTATGTGGTGTTTGGCTCGAGCACGCCAGTTCCCTCGGCACAGCAGGCTTGCAGCTTTCTGCGCTGAATGGCACGAATGGCTTCAAACTCAGCGGCGTGACGGTAGGCGACCGCCTACTTCGCGGTGAGCGGGCTCGGCGATGTCAACGGCGACGGCCTTGGCCGATCTCGCCATCGGTGCTCCCAACGCCGATCCCAACGGCCTCTATTCCGGCGCGGGCTATGTGGTATTTTGGCAGAACCAATTTCGGCGCGGGCGGAACACTGCAACTCCGGCCTTGAACGGCGCCAACGGCTTTAAGCTCAGCGGCGTGGCGGCGGGTGATCGCTTGGGCTACGCGGTGAGCGGCCTGGGCGATGTCAACGGCGACGGGCGGGCTGACTATCGGCGCCGTAGACCGCGCCGGACCCCACGGCAGCTTCTCCGGCGCGAGCTACGTGGTGTTTGGCTCGAATACGCCCGAAGCGCCCTCGGCACGGCGGGCTTGCAGCTTTCTGCGCTGAACGGCACGAATGGCGGCTTCAACCAGCGGCGTGGCGGCGAGCGACTACTCGGCCGCGCAGTGAGCGGACTCGGGGATGTCAACGGCGACGGGCGGGTCTTCATCGGCGCCGTCGGCGCCCCCAACGGCCTTCTCCTCCGGCGCGAGCTACGTGGCATTCGGCCGGAGCACGCTTGGGCACCTCGGCACGGCGGGCTTGCAGTTCTCGGCCTGAACGGCGCCAACGGCTTCAACCAGCGGCGTGGCGGCGGGTGATCGCCGGGCTTCGCGTGAGCGGCTCGGGGATGTCAACGGCGACGGGCGGGCCGACTATCGGCTGACGGCGCCGACCCTAACGGCAGTCTCTCCGGCGCGCTACGTGGTAACCGAATACCGCCCCCACCATCACCAGCGGCGGCCCGGTGACGCTTTACGGCGGTGCTGGAGGATGCACAACCAGCGGGGGCAACGTGGGCAGCCTACTTTAGAGCCGCTATAGTGACCCTGCCATCGATCCGTTCATATCACCGCGATCATCGCCAACGCCGCCGCCGCTGCTCAAGGCCAATGGCAATCGAGCCCACGGCACGATCGCACCACCATCGCCACAGCGCCTCCGACAACAATGCTCACCCTGCTAAGCCCCACGCAGCTGCGCTTTCTCCCCGCCGCCACTTCAACGGCGCGCCGGGCAGCTTCTACCGTGCGATTGGTTTTATGGCTTCGCGGCTTCAGCGCTAACGCCGATATCAGCGCGAGCATCGGCGTACCGCGAAGCCATTAAGCGCAACGCTTACGCTTCAGACCAGCATCACTGCCGTGTGAACGATGCACCAGTTTCGGCAAAGGCAATCCCCCAACCGGTCTGGTGCCGGCTCGCAAACGGTACCCAAACTGGGCAACCGGCTTAGCCCTGGCCCCGCCAACGAAGTGGGCCAGGACGGTATTGGCCTACACCGTGAGCAACCTGAGTAATCCCGCGCTCTTTAGCGCTCAGCCAGCGGTCGCCGCCAACGGTACGCTCACCTACACCACCGCCCCAACGCCAACGGCCGCCACTTTTCCAGCGTCAGCACCCCGGGCGGCACCGCCACGGGCGGCGTGGATACCTGCCGCAGATCTTCACCCTCGCCGTCACCCCCGGTCAACGACGCCCCCAGCTTCAGCGCCATCGACACCACCGGTGGCGACCAACGCCGGCCCGCAGACCATTCCACCTGGGCCACTTCTTCGTTCCGGCCCCGCCAACGAAGCCGGTTTCAATCGGCAGCTATACCGTGAGCAGCCTCAGCAACCTGCTGCTGTTCAGCGCCGCCAACGGTCAACGCTGCGGGCGCCTTGAGCACTCCCCGCCCTGGGCGCCCTGGGAAGCGCGACCTTCGACGCGTCACCAGGACAACGGCGGCCTCGCCAACGGCGGCCAAGACACCGCTGCCGCAGACACTACCCTCACCATCACCGCGCCTGGCAGCAACTGACCTTCCAGAACAGCTTCGAGTAGGAGAGACCCGTGATCGATCAGACCCCACGCATCCCCGTTGCCGCGGCCCGCGCCTTCACCCCCGCCGCACCTACTACCGCCGCCGTACTTCGCGGCGCGCTGGGCGGGCACACCTACGCCCCCGGCCAGACGCTGGAACTCCGGCCCTCAACGGCACGAATGGCTTCAACCTCAGCGGGGTGACGGCGTTTACAACTGGGCTTCGCAGTGAGCGGCTTGGACAAGGCCAACGGCGACGGGCGCGCCGCATCTCCGATTGGCGCTCGCGGCGCCGCCCCCCAACGGCAGCCTCTCCGGCAAGCTACGTGGTGTTGGGCTCGATCACGCTCAGCACCGGCACGGCGGGCTTTGCAGTCCTCGGCCTTGAACGGCACGAACGCTTCAAGCTCAGCGGTGTGCGTTTGTGATGGTTCCCGCGGTGAGCGGCCTGGGTGATGTCAACGGCGACGGGCCGAGTGATCTTCATCGGTGCTCCAATGCCTCCCCCAACGGTAGCTGCCCGCACGAAGCCGCGTGTTCGGCTCGATCATTGAGTACCCTTGGCACGGCGGGCTTGCAACTCCGGCCCTGAATGGCATGAGCGGCTCTTAAGCTCAGCGCGCAGCGTAGCGATCGGCCTGGGCCGCAGAGCGGCCTGGGGATGTCAACGGCGACGTAATGGACGGATCTCCTGATCGGCGCCCTGCCGACCCCACCGGCAATGGGTAACTTCCAGGTGATCTACGTGGTGCTCGGCTCGAGCGCGCCTGGGCACCTGGCACGGCGGGCTTGCAACCTGCTCGAACGGCACGAACGGCTTCAAGCTCAGCGGCGTGCAGCGGATGACTACTCGGGCTGCGCGGTGAGCACCCGGCGATGTGGAACGGCGATATGGGCCGATCTCCTCATCGGTGCTGACGGCGCTGACCCCAACGGCAACGGTAACCTCTATATCTACGTGGTGTTCGGCTCGAGCGCGCTCAGCACCCTTCGTGCACGGCGGGGCTTGCAACTCTCGGCCTTGAACGGCACGAACGGCTTCAAGCTCAGCGGCGTGGCAGCGGATGACCGCCTGGGCTACGCGGTGAGTGGTCTTGGCGATGTCAACGGCGACGAGTAGCGGATATCTCTATCGGCGCCAACGCCTCCTCTGGTGGCAACTTCTCAGGCGCGAGCTACGTGGTGTTTGGCTTCGAGTGCGCTCAGCACGCTGCGCCTTCTATGGGGCTTGCAGCTTTCAGCGCGCGAACGGCACGAATGGCTTCAAGCTCAGCGGCGTGGCAGCGACATCGCCTGGCCATGCGGTGAGTGAAGCCCGCGATGTCAACGGCGACGGAGTAGCGGATATTCCTCATCGCTCGCGGTGCTGACCCGAATGGCAACCAATCTGGCAAGAGCCGTGGTGTTTTGGCTCCAGCACGCTCAGCACGCTCGGCACGCGGCTGGTAGCTTTCAGCGCTGAACGGCACGGGAATGGCTTCAAGCTCAGCGGCGTGACGGCGGGTGACTACTCGGGCCGCGCGCGGTGATGGCCGAGCGATGTCAACGGCGATGGGCTGGCCGATCTTCATCGAAGTACCACGCCGCCCCCAACGGCATCCAATCTGGCGCGAGCTACGTGGTGTTTGGCCAAGTCTCTGCTAATCATCTCCAGCGTCACCGGCAGCGGCCCGGTGACGCTTACGGCGGTGCTGGAGAGCGCCATCCAGCGGGGGCAACAGTGTTTCGTTTCAGAGCCGCTATAGTGACCCCGCCACGACTCCCTTCCAGGGTGTCGCTCGTCGCCAACGCCGCGAGCGCCGCCCAAGGCAACTGGGCATTACAGCCTCAATGGGGGTGAACTGGCTCAACGTCGGCGCGGTGAGCAACGCCAGCGCGGTGCTGGCGAGCGCCTGGCTGCTGCGGCTTTGCCGGCGGCGAATTTCTTCATCGGCGCGCCGGGCAGCCTCGGCGTGCGGCTGTGGGACGGCTTCGGCGGCTTCAGCGCGGGCGCGGGGCGCAACATCAGCGCCAGCATCGGCGGCGCCGGTGGCCCAGCAGCGCCACGCTGGCCTGCAAACCAGCATCAATGCCGTGGCGACGCGCCGAGCTTCACCGCCAACAATCCCCCGACTTCTCCGAAGATGCCGGCCTGCAAACCGTGCCCAACTGGATCACCGGCTTCACCTCCCGGCCTACGCCAACGAAGCGGGCCAGATCGCATTGAGTTACATCAAGCGCAACCTGCGCCGCGTTCTTCAGCGGCGCGCCCTGCTGCCGCCAGCGGCACCCTACCTACACCACCGCCCCCAACGCCAACGGCAATACCACTTTCCAGGTGCACGTCAAAGACTCGGCGGAACGCCAACGCTGGGCGGCGTGGATACCTCGGCGCCGCAGACCTCACCCTCGCCGTCACCCCGTCAACGACGCCCCCAGCTTCAGCGCCATCGACCCACCACCGGGTGCCAGCAACGCCGGGCCCGCAGACCATTCCACCCGGGCCACTTTCAGCCCCGGCCCTGCTTTCAACGAAGCGAGCCAATCGGCAGGGCTATACCGTGAGCAGCCTCAGCAACCCGCTGCTGTTCAGCGTGCCGCCAACGGCCTACCGCCGCGGGCGCCTTGAGCGGTACCCTCGCCTGGCAGTTCTAAAGCGCGACCTTCGACGTCAGGTGACAACGGCGGCCTCGCCAACGGCGGCCAAGACACCGCTGCCGCAGACATTCACCCTTACCATCACCGCGCCTGGCAGCAATCTGATCTTCCAGCTTGAGTAGTCGAAAATACAGCGGGGCATCCGCTACCATAAAGGCTGGAGACAATAACCGCCTGAAACCGATGGCGAAAACCCCTGCTATGTCTACAAGGCTTTATCCGCCATCCTTGCGCCAAGCCCGTACCATCGCTGGCGCACGGGTTGCTGGTGCTGGGTCTGGCGGCCTCGCCGCGCCGACCGCGGGGCAGGTGTTGGAGCTCGGCCTCGGAACGGCGCCAACGGCTTTTCAGATCAACGGCAAAGCCGGAGATTACTCGCTCGTCGCCCAACTCGGTGATGTGAACGGCGACGGTCTGGCGGATCCGAGCATCGGATCACCCTTCGCCGACCCCACGGCAGCAACTCCGGAGCGACCTATGTCGTGTTCGGCAAGACCAACCTCGGCGCCGGCGGCACGCTGCAACTCTCGGCACTCAATGGTGCCAACGGCTTTCAGATCAGCGGCAAGGCCGCCGGCGACTACCAGCGCGCCCTGGCGGTGGCCGGCTTGGGTGATGCCGTCGGCGACGGCTTGGCCGATCTTGTCGTCGGCGCGCCTACGCGAACGGCAACGGCAACGATCGCCGCGGCCTACGTAGATGCCCGCAACACCCACCTCGGCGCCGGTGGCATCGCTGCAATCCCCGGCGCTCAATGGCACCAACGGCCAGATCAGCAGCGAGACCGCCAACGACCGCGCGGGCTTCGGGGTGAGCGGCCTGGGTGATGTCAATGGCGATGGACTGGCCGACCTCATCATCGGCGCCCTCGCTGGCCCCAACGGCAGCGCCGGGCGCCAGCCAAGGCGATCTTCGGCAACACCCACCTCGGCGCTGGCGGCGTGCTGCAACCTCGGCCCTCAACGGCGCCAACAGCAACGGCTTTCAGATCAATGGCGAAGCCGCCAACAACTGGCCGGCCTCGCCGAGCGGCTGGGCGATGTCAACGGTGACGGTCGCACTGGTCTTCCGGTGCTTTCGGCGCCAGCCTCAACGGCAGCAACTCTCGCGCGAGTTATGTCGTGTCTACCAGTCTCGGTGCGTCCGGCGTGCTGGCACTCGCCGCTGGACGGCGCCAACGGCTTCCAGATCAATGGCGAAACGGCCAATGACCGGGCGGCTTCGCGGTGAGCGGGCTGGGCGATGTCAACGGCGACGGCCTGGCCGATCTGCTCATCGGCGCCCTCAACGCCGACCCAACGGCAGCAACTCGGGGCGCGGCTTACGTGGTGTTCGGCAAGCCCAACCTCGCGTCCGGCGTGCTGCCATCATGCTGGGCGCCAACGGCTTTCAAATCAATGGTGAAGCCGCCTTTGACTATGCGGCGTTGCGGTGGAAGAGCGGGCTGGGCGATGTCAACGGCGACGGCCTGGCCGACTTGCTCATCGGCGCTTATCGCGCCTCCCCGCACGGCAGCGCCTCGGGCGCGGCTTATGTGGTGTTCGGCAAGCCCAGCCTCGGCGCGTCCGGCGTGCTGCCACTCTCCGCGCTGAATGGCGCCAACGGCTTCAAACTCAACGGCGCATTCGCCTCGGATCGCGCCGGCATTGCGGTAAGCGGCTTGGGTGATGTGAACGGCGACGGCTTGCGCGATCTCATGGTCGGCGCTTTCGGCGGCGACCCCAATGGCGCTAATTCGGGCACGAGCTATGTGGTGTTCGGCAAGAAAACGCCGCCGCCCGACCTCATCTTCCAAGACAGTTTCGAGTAAACCGAAGATACCCGACCCGACGCCGTCCCCCGTGACGCCGCGCTAACGTTATCCCCCGCGTGGTTACTCAATTGACGCCAGCGCAATTTCAGCGCGAGTTTGTCAATCGGGAGGGGATACGCCATGTTCTACCATCGCCTGGGCTGGCTTGCCAGCGTGTTCGTTTTGGGCCTCGCCAGCCATCCTGCGCTGGCCGGCGAGTGCTTGTCCTATGCGCAGATGCAAGCCAAGCTCGGCGGCAACGCCGGCGAACAGCTGATTTTCAGCGGTTTCGAGGACAGCGCCGGCAAGCCATCCGCCAACGCCATTTACGAGTTCTGGGCCAACCCCAGGCAAGGCAACTGGAGCTTGGTCGTGCAAGAACTCATGCTGCTGCGCAACGGCGCGGTCAGCGTCACGAAAAACTGCGTGTCCGCCGTCGTTTCCGGCCACCAACACCACCTGATCGCAGCGCGGCGGAACTCGGCTCGCGCCGCGCCGGGCGCGGCCGAGGTCAATAGCGTGGCGAGCGCCGCCAGCGGCCACGACTGCATTCCACGCGATCGATACGCCGCGATCCTGCAGGCGCATCAACAAGAAGCGCCGATCATCCGCGCGCTGACCGATGAGGGCAGCGTAGTGGAAATCTACGCCGGCGCCGTCAGTTGGACGATTGCCAATACCGAGATCCGGAAAATTCGAGACGATACCACGGGTACGCCGCTGACCGATGCCACGAGCGGCCAGGAGATTCACGAACTCTGCTCGGCGCCCGCCTTCTCGGGCAAGAGCTGGGGTCTGTTCACGGTCGTGGATCCGGATATCTGACACTCGGCATGCCAGGGTCCTAACTTTCCCCTGGCCGCCGTTACTCAATCGATATACCGCCAAACAGTCCAGCAAGCAGTTCGTCGCAAGGAATATTAAATCCATGCCATTCAAAGACCTGATAGAACAACTGGCGTACCGCCTGGGAATCAAGGAAATACGGCCCGATGCCCAGGGTGAATACCGCTTTGTTTTCGACCGGGAACTGATGGTGTACTGCGCCCAGGCCGGCAGGGCTTTGCTGCTGCGCGGGGTCATCGGCAAACGGTCGGGAACCGCTAGAGACGCGGCCGATCAACTGCAAACCCTGCTCCGCCAAAACCTGGCGCGGCTGAAGGAGCAGCAGGAGGTCATGAGCCTAGCGAGCGACACCGATGAGTTCATTCTGTACCGCCTGCTGCCACTCGAAACCACGCGTATCGATGACTTGGAACAAGCGCTCGGCGGTTATCTCAACCACCTGGAATTCTGGCGGCACACATTCACCGGCGCAATCCGGCGCGGGCCGGCTCTGCCCCTGCTCTTCCCGTAACGACACGAGGTACTCGCCATGCAGCTCAAGCCAATGCTTGGACTTCTGACAGCAGGGTTGCTGGGCTTAACAATGTTCGCCGCCGAAGCGGCTCAGCCGCCCTGGAGCGCGGCGCCGTTTTCTTATTTCGCCACCAATGACGACATCAGCGCCATCCTGCGCAGCTTCGCCGCCAACCAGGGAATGCCAGTCGTGATCAGCGACAAAGTCAAGGGAACGGTCAATGGCCGCTTCACCAAACTGGCGCCGGCGGAGTTCCTGCGCCGCCTGGTGGCGGCCTACGGCCTGACCTGGTATTACGACGGCCATGTGCTGTACGTCTACAGCGCGGACGAGATGCGCTCGCGCGTGGTGCGCTTGAACTTCTACCCGGTCACACCGCTTTCAGCAAACCCTACAACAACTCGACATCATCGACGAACGCTTTACCTTCAAGCCGGTCGCGGACGAAGGCATCGTGTTCGTGTCGGGGCCCGAGCCGTTCGTCAACCTGGTGGAAGACATGGGCAAAGCCCTGGATGGCAGCTTCCCCGTCAAGGCCACTGCTCAAAGCGATGCGATTTATCAGTGGGTGGACGAGAACAATGGCGTCCACTATGGCTCAAGCCACCACCGCAAACCGCTCTGCTGATCAAAACCGTAGATATCGAAGACCGACGGGCGGGGTCTCCGGTGCTGCCGAGATGCACAAGCGGGTCGCCGATTATACCCGTTATCTACAGGCGCTGGACGGCGTCAAACCGGCGCCGGTTTCCGCTGGGGCGGTTGCCGATCCCAGCGCTAAAGCCAAGCCCTGACGCCAAGGTGCGCATACCATGACCAGCGGCGGCCAGCAGTTCATTCTGAAGTTCTTCTCCGGCCCCCACGCGGGGCCGGGGTGCTGCTGCCGCCCGGCGACTACGCCTTGGGCCGCGACGAAAGGCTGCGACATCGTGATACACGACGACGCCGTCGCCCTCCGTCATGCGCGCATTCGCATCACGGCCGCAGGTATCGAGCCAGCGCCCATGGAACAAGCGGTCAGCGTGTCCGGGCAGGCGGTTACAAACGAAGCCGCGCTGTCTTTCCGCCAGATCGCAGCCCTCGGCACCACCCACTTCGGCATCGCGCCGGCGAGCGAACCATGGGGCGCCGTGGTGCTTCCCGAACTCGGCGCGGCTTCGACTCCGCCGACGCACGCTGAACCCGCGCCGCAATCCCCGCCTGTGGCGACCACCGGCACTTCTCTTCGGGCCGCCGGCATGCGCCTCGGCCAGCATTCACGACAACTCCTGTCGGTCGCCGGCGTTTGTTTATTTTTCTGTGGCCTGCTCGTCGTGTTTCTGTATGGCAACAGCCAGCCGACCGCCGCCTCCATCGCGGAGCCAGCCGCCGCGCAGAGCGCGGTCGAAAGCCAAATACAGGCTCTTCTCGATGAACTCGGCAGCGCGCAACTGCAACTCAACCGCTCCGCGCAAAGGCGACTTCCAGCTCGGCGGTTACGTCGACCAGCGCGGCGCGGCGCCAGTTGATGGACGCGGCACAGCAGCGCAACTTGCGGGTGCGGTTGCAGGTATGGTGCGCGGACGAAATGGTGGAATCGGCCCGCGCCATCCTGAGCGGCTTGAACCTGCCGCTCCCGGGTGCGCTACGGCGGCCCCGGCGTTTTGGCCTTGAGCGGCGGCGTCCGCGACGAGGAAGCGCTCACGCGCGCGTTGGCAGTCTTGCAGCCAGGACATTGCCGGCGTGCGCACGCTGGACAATCGGGTGACGATCATGGCAGGACAACCGAGCAGCGCAGGGCCGACGGCCGCGGCGGCGCCGAGGCGCGCGCCGGCAAAGCCGCCCCGCCGCTCGCGATCAAGAGCGTGAGCCTCGGCGTCGTGCGGTTCGTGGTCACCGCCGACGGTGCGAAATATCTGGAGGGCGCGAGCCTCGCCAACGGCTTCGTCCTCAAGGCAATCCAGGAAGACAGGTTGATCCTGTCGAATGGCGATCAAGACATCATCTACTACTTCGGGAGAGGCTAATGGCCGCACAGCAAGCGATGAATTTTCTACCCATGGAGGACGAATTGCGCAACGACGCCCAAGGCGTTCTACGCGGACGCCTCTTGGACGATCTGGCGCAACAAAGCGGCAAGATCAAGCGCATCCTCGACAGCGGCGTCGCGCCGGCCGAGTTCGAACGTTGGTACAGCCTGCACGCCGCCGTGGCCGCGGCCACCGCGACCGTGGATAAAGTCTGGCAACGTTTCCATCCCGCGTAAAACCCAACCCTAGGAGCACCACACCATGAGTTTCAACGTCAACACCGTCAATGGCACGCTGGGCAACACCGCCGCGCAAATGGACGCGCAACTCTCCCAGTTGTCATCCACCATGGACGCCAGCAACCCCCAGGATTTGATGAAATTCCAAGCGGCGATGAACCAGTTCCAGCAGGTGATCGGACTACAAAGCGCGGCGATCAAAGCGATCGGCGATGTCGCGCGCGGCATCATCCAGAAAATCGGATGAATACCCGGACTGACGCGGAGGCACTATGATGAACGTCACCGAGCAACAGGTAAAACAGTTGGCCGCCATCGGTTTCCTGGCCGCCGGCCACGGCCTGATCAATGAAGGCGAAGCCATCTTCAACGGCCTCAAGGCATGGCGGCCGGAGAGCGAATATCCGCTCATTGGCCTGGCGCTCACCAAGATCGGCGCGTGCCAGTACGACGCGGCGCACGCCATTCTGACCGACCAGGCGCTGAAGCTGAACCCGGCGAGCGCGACCGCCAAGTGCTTTGTCGGCCTGGCCCTGAAACTCGCAGGCCGCGTGCACGAGGGGGAGCGCTGGCTGAAGGAAGTCGCGGCGGCGGACGATCAGGAGGCAAGGACGCTGGCTGAAACGCTGCTCGGCGAAGCGGCCTAAAGGCCAAGCCCATGATCGAGAGCGCGGGCATCAAGCCAATCGTCGAGCGCGTCGCCGAGCGGGCGGCGGAGAGCCAGAACAGCGTCCCTCTCAAGGAAGCCAACGCCGGTGACGCCGCGCGTTTCCAAGATGCCCTGGACGGCGCGCAGCAGACGCCCCAAGCCGAAGCCGCCGCCGCGCCCGCGCCAATGGAGCCAAGCGCCGCCGCCAGGGTGGAATCGAGTCCGGGTGATTCCATCCTGCAATCCTTGCAAAGAATGCGCTCCGATTACCAGAGCGCGGTCGGCAAGGTTCAGAGCCTCAGCCAGGGCAGCGAGAATATGTCGATGCAGGATCTGCTCAAGGCGCAGATGGAACTCAGCCAGGTGTCGATGCAGGTGGACCTGGCCGCCAAAGTCGTCGGCAAAGCCACGCAAGGCATCGAAACCCTTTCCAAGAGCCAATGACCGAGCCATGAAAGCCTACGCCCCCCATCGTCGAACTTGGCGCGCCGCGCGCCGACTGCTGTGGTTGATCGTCCCCGCCGTTCTGCTCGGCGGCTGTAAAGTCGAATTGTATTCCGGCCTGCCAGAGCGCGACGCCAACGCCATGCTGGCGGTGCTGCTCCGCAATCACATCGATAGCGACAAGACCCCCGGCAAGGAAGGCACAGCCACGTTGCGGGTCGCCGAGGAGCGGGTCGCCGAGGCCATCGATTTATTGCAAGGCTATGGCTATCCGAAAACCAAATTCGATAGCATCGGCGTGATGTTTCCCAAGGAAGGATTGATTTCCTCCCCGCTGGAGGAACGCATCCGCTATATCTACGCGCTGTCGCAGGATGTTTCCCAGACCTTGTCGCAGATCGAGGGCGTGATCAGCGCCCGCGTCCACCTGGTGCTGCCGGAGGCCAAACCGTTCGACAAAACCATCATCCCCTCGTCGGCGTCGGTGTTCATCAAATACCGCGAGGGCACGGAGCTTTCCGCTTTCGTGCCGCAGATCAAGATGATCGTCAACAACAGCATCCAGGGGCTGACCTACGACAAGATTTCGGTGGCGCTGTTTCCGACTCCGGTCGAGGCGCTCGCGACCGCTCCCGCGCCGCTTGCCGAGGTCGCCTGGCTGCAACTCGCGCCAGGCTCAGTAACGCCATTCTGGGCGCTGGTCGGCACGCTGCTGGCGCTCATGGCCGCGTCGCTGTCCGGCAATGTTTATCAATTCCTACGTCCCCGAAAACGGCTGGCGCAATCCGGTGCAAACGCCTGATCGCGCGCAATTCAAGGCGCTGCTCGGCGGTGCCGATCGCCGCCTGAGCAGCGCGGTCGGCGAGTTCAATTTTCTGCCGAGCCGCTACGCCCATCCAAGCTGGCTCGCCTGCCTGCCCCACGGCGCACTGTTGGTTCGCCTACGCGATTCGCCGCGGATCGCGCAACGCTTGTCGCGCCATCTGCTTGCCGAGTGGGAACTGGAAGATCGGTACTGCTTCGATTTCAGCGCGCGCCCGGCGCGGCTCGCACTCATCGATGGCGCCGTGCTGGCACGGTTGGTGCTGTATGCCGGGCTCACGGCGACCGCAAGCTACGCGCGCCGAGCGGTGGAACGCGACAAAGTCGCCGCAATCAAGCGCTGCATCGGCGCACCGGCATTCCTGTTCGCCCTGAAACGCGCGCCTTTCCTCGGCGGCGCAGCGCCTGCTCCCACCGATCTGCGGCAGCAAACGGTCGAGGCATTCCACGCCGCGAGCCTCGCCGCCGGCATGCGCCAACTCGCCGCCTGTCTGCAAGAACAGGAGCCCGCCCTGCTCCAGCGCCTACTGTTCAAGCTCCCCAAAGACTGGCGGGACTGGTTCACACCGCGCGAACCCTGCGCTCCACAGTCCGCCGGCGAGCGCCTATTCACCCAGCTCATCGTGGAGTTAGAACCCCAATGGAAACATTTAGTCGCTTAGCATGCCCGGAATTCAAACCCGCGCCCGGCCAGCGCATCATCAAGGCCCGCGATTATCTGGCCTATGCCGAGGCCGAGGCCATCATCGCGGCGGCGCAACAAAGCGCTGCCGCCATCCTCGCCGACGCCAAAGCGGCTTATGAAGCGGAAAAACAGCGTGGCTACCAAGACGGATGCGAAGATGGCAAGCTCGAAGCCGCGGAACAGATCATCGACGTGCTGGGCGGGACGGTGGACTATTACGCCAGCATCGAGAAGCGCACCGGCCAACTCGTCATGCAGATGGTGCGCAAAGTGCTCGGCGAATTCGACCATGAAACCCTGACCCTGAAAATCGTCCACAACGCCCTCGCCGCCGTGCGCAACCAAAAGCAGGTCACCTTGCGGGTCGCGCCGGATCAGGCCGAGGCGGTGAAGGCCAAGGTTCATACGCTGCTGGCCGGATTCCCCAGCATCCACTTCGTCGATGTCGCCGCCGACCGGCGCTTAGGCGTGGGCGGCTGCATTCTGGAAACCGAGATCGGCGTGGTGGACGCCAGCGTCGAAACCCAGCTCAAAGCGCTGGAGCGCTCGCTGGCCAAACGGCTGGGGCAGAATGAAACAGCGGCGCAGGCGCCTTCTTGAAGCGCGGTAGGTCCAGGCCGAAACCCGTCAGCGCGCCGCCGATACGGCGGCTGCGACTGGCTGCGCCCGATATTCGCCGGTCAAGGTGTGCAAAAATTGCACGATCAGCCCGATTTCCTCCGCCGACAGTTTCCTGCCCAACTGCACCCGCGCCATCGTTTCCACCGCCACCTCCAGGGTAGCGGCGCGACCATCGTGAAAATAAGGCGCGGTAAGTGCCACGTTGCGCAGGCTCGGCACCCGGAACACGCCGCGGTCGCGCTCGACCTTGGTCACGTTGTAACGCCCTGGATCAGCGGTTGCCCCGGCCGCGGGAGGCGTGAGCACGTCCTCGAACACGCCGAATTTCTGGTACATATTGGCGCCGATGTTCACGCCCTGGTGGCAAGCGACGCAGCCGTAGGCTGCAAACAGCGCGTAACCTTGCTGCTCCGCCGCGCTCAACGCCGCGCGCTCACCGCGCAGAAAACGGTCGAAACGGGCGTTGGGCGTCACCAAGGACCGTTCGTAATTCGCGATGGCGTTCAATACGTTGGCTTTGTTCAGACTGTCTGGGTAGAGCGCCGCAAACGCCTGGACATAGCCGCGATCGGCGCTCAGCCTGACCAATAATTCCGACCAGTTGGTGTTCATCACCTTGGGATTTTGCAACAGCCGGTCGGCGTGCGCTTCGAGGCTGTCCGCGACCCCGTCCCAATTGAAGGAAAAACTGAAGGCAAGATTGAAGAGGGTCGGCGCATTGCGCGCGAGCACCGTGCCGGCGGCGGTCTTGGAGCGCGGTAAGCCGTCACCGCCGCCGTTTTGGAGGAGATGGCAGGTGGCGCAGGACATATCGTTGTCATGCGATAAACGCACGTCATTGAACAGGCGCTCGCCGAGCGCGACCCGGGCCGGATCGACGGCGACCGTGAGCGGCAGAGGCGATATGGGCTCATGGCTGTCGTCGGCCCTGGTGGATGACGGGGCCTGATCGGCCAGCACGACAACCGCCGTCAACGCCAGCGAGAGCGCAGCCGACGCCCGCCAGCGTCGACCCATCGTCTGATCGCAGCCCGCGCTTACATCGCCGGTCCACCGCATCGTTTTACCCCCCTTTGGAGCCCACACTCCACGCGACCCACCGCACTGCGCAGGGCCAGGTCGGGATTGGGACAACTGCCAGGATTATAGCCGACACGGCAGTCATAGGACGCGATGAGTGCCCACCGACCTCAAGCCCGTAGGATTTGCTTGTTAGTATCGTTGCTGGATTGTTCCATCGCCGCCAGCTTGCTCAGCACGTCCTGGATGGTCTGCTGCATGTTCTGGAAAAGCTCGTTCGCCATATCGACCTGGGCTTGGTCTTTCTCGGCCTTGGCTTCATGCGCTTTTTGTTCGGCCTGCACCTGCGAGGCTTTCCAATTCAGCGTGCTACTGATGATCTGGCCGGTACCCTGGACGCTCGATGCGACACCGCCGAACCTCATGTTGGTGGCCTGCGCCCGGTTTTGCAGCGCACCCGGCGAGGGGTCGGCGAGGTCGCGTCCGACATCGTTAGCGCTTGCCTCAGGCTTTAGATCATCCAGTTCGATCTCTTCGCCGAGGTTGGGCTTTACGCTCTTCATGCCGCCCAATTCGCCGGCGGCGGTCTTCAGTGACTTGATGCCGCCCGCCATATTGATGGCGCCCGCCGCGATCGTGACCGCGCCGGTCACGATGCCCGCCGCCATCGTCCAATTGGCGGCTTCGCGGATCTTGTCGGCGGCGGTCTGGAGTTCCTGGAATTTCGCTTCGCGTTCGGCGGAGCGTATCTCGCTCGCGGTCTTGCGGGTCTCCAGAGAAAGTTGGAAGAACAAGCCCATGAAGGCGTAAATATCGGCCTGAACCGAGTTGCCCAGGCTGGCGACGTGTCGCGCCGTCGCGCCTATATCGCCCGCTCCGCTGTTCGCGCCCGGTGCGGGCAGCGCGGATGGGGTCACCGGATCGCTGTTGGCCCGGCCTACGCCGTCATCGCCGCCGACCAGGCTGAGCGTGGCGACCGCGGCTTTGCTCGGGGGTGCCATGGCCTCGATCCGCTCAGCGCCGCTGATCGGCGGATTGGCATAATGCGTGTTGATGGTAGTCACTGACAATCTCCTGTTGCGCGCGCCGCGCGGCGTCAAGCCCTGTTCGCCATGCTCTTGGCGATCTGCAAGTTGGTGTCGTTTTCGCCGTTCATGGCGCTGATCACGCGCGTGGTGGTTTCATCCGCCTCGGCCATGATCTTTTTGATCCGATCCATTTCGTCCTCGATCAGGCTTTGCGATTTTTGCAGCTTGGCCTTGATGCTCTGGGCATCCGCTTGCGCGTAGCTCGCGTCGCGTTGGATCACGGCGGAGCTGATCGCCGCCGCGCCCTGGCCGATGGTCGCGGCGCTTTCGGCGATTTGCGCGCTGGATTTGACCACCTGGGCAACAGTGGTGGCGGTTTTGACGGTGTCGCTCACGGCGCTGACGGCGGCTCCCGCGCCGGCACCGAAACTCAGCGCGGCGGAAATGATCGTCGCCACCAATAACGCCGCTTGGATGCCGATGGTGACGCCCATTTTCTGGTTGTCGTTCAGACCTTTCAACAGCTCCGCCATCTTGCCGCTTTCCTGCAATCCGGTCATGGTGGCGGTCCCGGCCAGGGCGACCATGCCGATGACCAGACCCGCCACCACCGGCGCGGTGGCACCAGCGGTCAGCACGGTGGCGACGGCGGCGGCGACCATGGCGATGGCGGCAAGCCCCATCGCGATCCAACTGAAGATTTTGCCGATCTGGCCGGACTTCGCGGCTTCGGCGTTCTTGGCGGCGAAATCTTGGAGCGCTTTCATCTGCTCCTGAAACTTCTGCTGGTTTTGCGCGCGCCGGATTGAAATGTCGTTCTTGCTGCTGGTGAGCTGGTTATCGGTTAATTTCGATTGCAAATCCAACAACTGCAAGGCGAGGCTTGATCCGTCCAGCTTGGGCGTTTCCAGTTGCGGCTTGGCAAGCCCATCGCCGGGGTCTGTTTGCCCCAATTCGGCGGGAAAGGCCGGCGGCGCGGCACTATTCTTGACGTTGACCTTGTTCTGCAATGGCTGAACCGGGGAACCGTTGCCGACATAAGCGCCATTCGATCCTGCCCACGGGTTGACGATGCTATCCACGGCGCGCCTCCTGTTTGGCCTTGACCGCTTGCAATAGCACTTCCGCGCGCGCGCGCGGCCCGGTATTCGGGCTTCTCCCCCGCCCAATGGATGGCGGCGAAGAAACCGCTCTCGGCTTCGGCGAGCTTACCTAGCGCGAGATAACAGTCCCCGGCGTGCAGCGGCGGATAGGGATTGGCGACGTCCAACAGCGCCAGGTAGGAATAGGCTTGGATCGCGCCGTCGAAGTCCTTGCGCATCTGCCGGCTGGAGCCGAGGCCCATCCAGTTCTTTTTTCCAGATGGTCGTAGAAGCACAGAAACTTGAAGACGTTCTCGGCATCGTCGTATTTGCCCTGGTTGTAGAGGTTGTAACCGACCCCGTAGATGGCCTCGAAATCCTGCCGGCCCAGGCCGCGAATCTCGCCCAGCGTCATGCCGGTGGCGAGATAGTTCTCGACGAACCGGCCCAGTTCGTCGGTTCCGAAGTCAATGGCCTGCGCGGTTGTCTGTGTAGCTGCCATGGGTAGCTCCTTGAGCGTTTAACGCATGTTGGAAATGATGTCGCTGTTCAGTTTGGAGGTCTTCTGCAGCACGTTGGTCATCATCTCGAAGGCCTGGTCGCGTTTGTTCATCAGGCTTTGCAGCCGGATCATGTCCATCTGCGAGCTGCTGTTCAGCTTGTCGGTGAAATTCTTGATCCGCTGGATGTAGACATCCCATTGATCCTTGTTGCCGACGATCTGGCCGGCGGAGTTCTTGTTCTCGAAGGAGAGATTGTTGTCCTTGAAGAACTGCGTCATCGCGTTGTCACTGTTGACATCGCCGCCGACGATGTTGTTGGCGGCCGCGTTGTTTTGCGCGGCTTTTGCCTTAGCCAGCACGTCGTTGGCTTGGGCGATCAAGGCATTGCGATCCTGTATCGTTTTCGCCTGATCGGCGAGCTGGCTTTCGAGCAGATTGGCGCGCTCGGACTGTATCGATAGCACCAGCGTCTCGAAATCCATGGACTGGCCGCCCACCCGAAAGTTGTCGCCGCCCAAGCTTTGCACACTGTTACTCATGTCCATGGGCTTCTCTGATGAGTCACACGGATTAGCGCTTTCTTAACGCATATTAGAGATGATGTCGCTGTTCAGTTTGGAGGTCTTCTGCAACACGTTGGTCATCATCTCGAACGCCTGGTCGCGTTTGTTCATCAGGCTTTGCAGCCGGATCATGTCCATCTGCGAGCTGCTGTTCAGCTTGTCGGTCAGATTTTTTATGCCTTGGGTGACAGCGTCCCATTCGGGCTTTAGGAGGGTTAGAGGGTCGCCGCCGTTGCCGAACGGAATTTTATTATCCACGAGGAACTGGCGCAGCGCCGCGCTGCCGGTGCTTGGCTGGGTATCCGTCGATTTGGTCGCGACATTACTCGCTTCGTTCAAAAAGGCATTGGCCTTGGCGATCAAGTCATTGCGATCCTGAATCGCTTTCGCTTGATCGGCGAGTTGCGCTTCGAGCAGATTGGCGCGCTCAGACTGTATCGACAGCACCAGCGTCTCGAAATCCAGCGTCTGACCGCCCACTCGAAAGTTGTCGCCGCCCAAACTTTGCACACTGTTACTGATGTCCATCTTGTTGTCCTCTTGAGTCGTGAATCGCTTCCTAAATCCGCAAAGTACTGAACTTGGGTTTCACCGACTTGCGCGGCGCCGGCTTGGCGTTGGCCAGATCGCGCTCGATGTCGCGTTCGAGTTCCTGCAGAAACTGCTCCAGTTCTTGTTCGGCCTTGGCCTTTTGCGTGGGCGGCACTTTATTGCTTTCCATGAAGCGCTTGGCCGAATCGCGGCGCAAGCCGTGCTGCTGGTATAAACGGTCGGTTTGCTCCAGCATGGCCTGGACTTGGGTCAGCAGTTCTTGACTCTTGCGCAGGAGTTCGCGGGAAACGTCCTCGGGTTCTCTACCCTCTGTGTTCATAAACTATTGCCTCGCAGTGGTCAGTGATGAGTCCAGCGGATGCGCCGGACTTACGACTTAATGAGTAACGCGGCTAGCGCTAAAGTTTTATGCGTTGTTACGGATTAGGCGCGTGGATTTTCCGAACGCACGAGTCGATAAGCGTATTGAATGGGGCCAAAGCTGGGCGCTTGACCTTTTCTCAGCGTCATCACCGTCGAAAGCGATACGAGGGAGGCTGTTGGATCGAGCTCAACAACTTCCTCCTGCTGGGTTCTCGCTATTTTGGGCATTTGCCGATAACGGAATGCGACTGTAATGGCGCCGTCGGCGGCCTTGGAAAGCTCGTAAGACGGCTCCACCCCGGTGAGCGGCTCGACCTTGCCGCCGCCCATCTCCAAGGGCGTTTCATTCGAGCGCAGGGCCTTGGTGAATCCAGCGAAGGTCGCCTGGTTGAGCCATTGCGAAAGCTGGAAGGTCAGCTCGCCGTCACCGCCGCAAAAGTCTTCCAGAGCCTCCACCTTGGCCCGCAGGCAAGCGGCTTTCTGCTCCTCGTCGTCAAAATCGTATGCGCCATGATCGAGCAAAGGCGCGCAGCGCCCATCGGCATCGCGCACGGTATAGTCGGCGCGCAATAGATCGGCATAGCATTGCCTGCAAACCGAGAGTTCCTCGCCGCCGAGCCGTTGTTTGAGGCTCATGGCCTGGTTTGGCGGCTGCATGACCTTGTCGAGAAACGCCGCTCGAAAGCCCTCGCTGACCTCGCCGTTGACGCCGAAGCGCTCCAGCACTTTGGCGTTGACCGCCGCGGCGATACGGTCGAAATCGTCGCGCAGCCGCCGCGCGCGTTCGGTGCGGTCCACGCCGAGCGTCGCGGCCTTGATGTTCACTTCCTCATGGCGCTGCGCCAGCCTTTTGAATTCGTCCTTAAATCCCTTCGATACCAGGGTATTGAGCGCGCGCGCCAGGCCGTCGAGTTGCGGGCCGGTCAAATCGTTCAGCCTGACTTCCAGGTAGTTGGTCAGCAGCTCCGCGAAATCGACACCACGGTTGGCGAGCGGCTCGGCGGCTTCACGCAACGCGGCAAGCCGCTGGATGACGCCCTGGCCATCAAGCCCCAGCGGGTGCGCCGCCAGCAGTGCTCCGAGCGCGGAATCGAACGGCGCGATCAGTTGCCCATGGACCTCGCCGCGCCGGGCCTTCAAGTCATCCCCGAGGAGGGCGAGTTCCTCGACGAGCTGGTTGCTCAGCACTTGTGCCTCCGGCGACGCCAGCGGCTGGAGCCGGTTCAACTCCGTGATCCTTTGCTCCAAGGCGGCGCCGGCGTGTTCCAGTTCAAGCAAATGGGCGGCAAGTTCGTCGTGCGTTGCCGGCGCCTGACGGAGCAGCCTGGCGGCGGCATCTTTGTGCGTCAAGGCATTCGTGAGACGAATGTAACTCGCCGAGTCGACGCCTTTGAGCCCCGCGACGGCCAACTCGAACCCGCTACCCTCGATCACGTCGAAAACCGCGTTGATGTCCTCCAAATGATTCTTGACGGTCTCGACTTCCCTCATTACCTCCATCCCAAAAGCTCGTGGATTCTTGAAGTTCCGGTGTCGCGCCGCCAAATCATTAAGTTCGAGCCGATAGTGATCCAGCGAGTCACGCTGTTGCAGGAACGATTCTCGCAGCGAGAACCGTTGCTCCACGCTCAGCATGTCCATGCGCATCGTGAGCTGAGATGCGAACTCGCGGCTGAAATCCTGCCCCAACTTGACGAGCGGCTCGCCCGCTTGGCGCAAGCCCTGGAGGCGCTTCACGAACGCATCGGCGTTCAACCCGCCCTTGTGGTTCGGCTTGAATACGCCCAGCAGATCGCCGACCGCTTGACCGAAATCCGCGCGCGCGCGGCGAAGCTTGCTGTCGGCGCGCAATCCGACCGGCGCGACGAAATCCAGGGCGCGGCCAAACAAATCCTTGGCTTTTTCGATGAACGTCGGCTTGGAGGCGCGCGCCGCCGCCGCTTGGCCGATACTGACCGCGAAATCCCCCAGACCGCTAGCGGACGAGGCGCTGTTCGCGGATTGGCGAATGATGGGCAGCGACACCGAGCGGTCATCGATCACGAAGGGCATGGCGGCCTCCTCTCAGGACTTGACGTGCTTGGACAAGCCGGCGTGGCGCGCGGCGACGTCGCTGCCGCCCATCTGCGCGCCGATCACGCCCTGCATGCCCTCTAGCTTGAAGCCCATGACGCCGACGTTGAGGCGTTGCATCTCGTGGTTGCCGCTATTGAGCGCCATCTGCATGAACTGGGACTTCTGTTCCGGTGTGTGCTCGTGGCCCGGCGCCGGCACTTCGCCTTCGAGCTGGATTTGCGTCGCCAGGAACTTGGCCTCGACGTCGAGTTCGCCGGTGCGATCCTTGCCGCTCTTGCAGTTCCACACCGGTGTCGCGCCCAGCTCGTGGGTCAGCACGGCCAGCCGCGACACGATCTTGTAGGGGTCGGTGCCGCCGTTGCGGTACGAGGCGCTGTTCCAGATGTCCTCGATCTGTGTCGCCAGCGCCTGCACGATACGCTTCTTGTCTTCATTCGCGCTGGTCTTCAGGAAATCCCCGACCCAGCCGCCGAGGGGTCGGGCCTGGTTATCGCCCAGCAGTCTATTCAGAGCGGTTCGGTTCGTATCGTTGGCGCGAGTCCAACCGGTGAGCAGGCCGGTTCTATCGACTGTTTGCAAGCCGCCGATAGCGCCCAGATTGACGCCGAAGTTCATCGGGATCACGTCGGCCTTGACCTTGATCGGCTGGCCGTTGTTGTCCTGGATGTGCGCAGCGCCTGCTCGCCGCTCACGGCGTTCCAGGCGGCGATCTGCTCTTGCAACATCAGCCGCTCGTTGCTGTTGGACACGCCACCCAAGCCCAGCTTGCTGCGCTGGAGGTCCGGCGTCAGCAGGGAAATCGACGCCAGCCTGAGGGTGACGGTTTCGCCGTTCTTGGCGGCGGCGAGCCTTGCGGATCGCTGGCAATGATGGCCGCCAGCGTCTCCTTGGCGCGGTTGACGTTGGCCTTAGCGCGTTCGGCCGCATCCTCGATCCCATAAGCCGAATGCACGCCGTGGCGGAACCCGGCGAACAGGGTGTCGCCGTTGGCGTCTTTCAGTTCGGAGCGGGCGAGGTTGACCGCGTGCTGTTTTTCCCAGGTGGTATGGCAACATACCCCCTTGCCTGCATAACTCGTCAATAATTGCGGCCCTGGCTGGATCGTGCTGCGATATGCCTGCAATCTGCCATTGTGGGTGAATGTCGCTGACTTGGCGATGGTGTCCCAGGGTTGGCTGTTCAGTACCTCGACGTGCTGGCGATGCAGATCGTGCGCGACGTGCTTGGCGGCGTCGTTGAGACCGGCGGCCTTAAAAGCCTTTTCGAGCAGATCGGCCATCCGCTTTTCTTCTCGGTCGCCCAGCAACTCCTTCATCTTGTCTTCGGGCGGCGTTGCGGCGGCTTGTGGCTTGGCGCTTTCCGCGCGAAAGTACTCCTTGCGATTGATCAGGGTGTTAAGTGCCCCTACCAGCTTGGACCGTGCGTCGTGATCGAGATTAGGATGACGCTTGATCTGGTCCGCAAGCACGTTGATGGCGGCGCTTAGGTGTTGCGATTTAGCGTGATAAATATCTCTGAGCGACGTGGGGTTGGCGTCGTGCATCGTGCGGAGACTCGTTTGTCGCGTTTGCAGATCGCCCTTGAGGGCCTGCAAGGCTGAAACCAAGACATCGGTCAACCGCTGAGCTTTTTCCGAAGCCACCGGCTTGAGACGGTTTAAGTCATCGGCTTTTTGTGATAACGCGACGCCGGCCTGCTCCAACTCGATGAGATGGCTGGTGAGTTCATCATGCGCCGCCGGCGCTTGGCCGAGCAAGTTGGCGGAGTCGTCCAGACGGGTGAAGGCGTCCATGAGGCGCTGATGGCTCCCCGGATCGGTGGCCCTGAGAGTCGTTAAATCCCATTCGAAATCGCTGCCGGTGATGGTCTGTATGACCGCCTGAAGATCGCCGTCGCCACTGTTTAGGAGCGATTCTCGCACCGCTGATTGCTCCTCCACACTCAAACGGCTCATCTGCGCTGAAAGCTGAGATACCAACTCTCGGTTTAGGTCCTTGCCCAGCCTAATGAACGGCGCGCAGGCTTCGCGGAACCTTTGCACGTATTTATCGACAGGGGCGGTCGCAGCGATCTTATCCAGCTTGCCATGGCGGTTCGTTTTGAACACGTCCAGCAATTGGCTGAGCGCTTTACCCACATCCTCGCGCGCGTGGCGGATTTTACTATCGGCGCGCAATCCATCCGGCGCCATGGCATCCAAAGCTCGGCTCAGAAGGCTTTTGGCTTTTTCAAAGAAGATTTGGTTAGCAGCGCGCGGCGCAGCCGCCAGCGCGGGCCGCACCTGGCGCCCAACCAGGCAACCGCCATCGCTGGGCGGCTTCAGATAAACGTTGGCGGGAATGAGCGAGGAACGCTGCAGGATTTGTGGATAGGGCACGATGGCAATCTCTCGTTCGGTGCGGGCCGGTTCGCCGCTATTGCTTTGTCACTGGCGGATGCGCGGCGTCCGCTGATTTCGGGTTGTTATTGTTATTGTTGTTATTGTTATTGGCGCTTACGCCGGGAGAGGCGTCGGCTTTGGCGCTTTGGATGAGGGCTCGGAGCGCATCAGGACCCAAGACGCCTGTTGGGATTTCTCGTTCCACCGCGTCTGCGGACGCGTTCGCCGCTGCCGGGACGACGGGGCTGTGGTGGTTATTGTTGTTGGGATCTTCGTTCAGCTCGTTCCATAATACGTCCAATTCCGCGTTGGTGAGAGCTGGTTTGTGGTTCGTATTTTCGGGCAGAGGCAGATTATCCGCCAATGAGTCCAGCAGCACATCCAAAGAATCCTCTTGCGCCGATCCCGATAACTTCAGTTGCTGAGTTAGCTCTTGAATGAGTTCTCGATGGTCCTCGTTGTCCTCATTCATCTGCAGGGTACGTTGGCCGATGGGCACGCTTGGGATGCCGCCGCCAATACCCGGGGGCGGTACGGCAGAAGGCGGATTGGGCGCCGTTTGTACAGCATGCCCGCCGATTTGCGGCGTATTGGGCTGCGCACGGTTCGGTATACTGTCGCGAACGCTGCCAGTTCCACCAATTTTCGTCGGCATCATCTCTATTCTCCTCAAATCAGGCCCGAATCAAACTGTCCAGCACGCTGCTGGCGTCAAAATCGACAGTGGCCGCATGGTCCGGCCGATTCAGCTCGCCGCGCGCGAGCTTGCCGTCCCAGGACTCCAGGTGATTGACGAAGCTTTCCAGCACGCCGACGAAATCCTGATAGTCGGTGGTCGCCATGTTCAGAGTGCGATTCAACAATACCTCGTTGTGCAAGGAATCCAGCGCGAACCACGCGCCGCCAGTGCCGCCGCCGAATAGATTGGCCTCCAGCAGTTGCTCGTAGAAGCGCTCCTTGCCGTCGGACGGAATTGGGCAGAGCACGGAATAGAGATGCACCGTGTCGTTGTCGGGGCTCGCCTCGATATCGACGGTAAAGCGCTGATCAAAAACCAGCCGGCACACGCCCTGGTCGTTGAGGCTGACCTTGAGGCCCATCTGGTGGCCGAGTTCGGCCAGGACATCGCGAATATTCATCAAGAGATCCTTGAAGTTTGCAGTGATAAAAGTCGGTGGAAAGCGGGCGCGCCGGCCACGGATCGTCCACCGCTATGGTTGTTGAGTAACGACCGGCGGGCGGAAGTTAGAGCGGGCCAACGTGCCGAGAGCAGCGCCATTACTGGCCGATAGTCAAAAACACCCGCGCGAAGTCGAACGGCTGCTGGGCAATGCCGCTGCAGGTCGCCGATACCGTCGCCGCGCCGCCGGGACAGCCCTGGTCACGCGCCATCGACCAGAAAGCCAAGCGTCCCAACCGATTTTGCTTGGCGAAATCGACCACCTGTTGGGCGTCGGCCAGGGTAAACACCTCGGGTACGACATCGTTCAGGCCGATCATCGGCGTAATCCCGAGCATGGCCCGCAACTGCGCGTCATTGCGCCCCGGATAAAGCGTCCGCAATTGGGCGAGCGTCGAGTTGGCGGCGGCGATGGCGTTGTCGCCCATCCTGAACGGGTCGGCCACCGCCGGGCCGCCGTAATCCATCGCCATGATGTTGACAACGCCGATCTCCACACCCTGGGCGATGGCGTCGCGCAATAGCTCGACGCCGTCCGCGGTAAGACCGGTCGGCAGCACCGGCAGGGTGTAGGACACCTTGAGCGCCCGCCCTGCCTGCTGGGCATCGGCTTGCAGCGCGGCGATGGCCTGATTGCGCCGGCGCACCGAGTCGGGAAACGCGATGATCGCGCCTTCGATGTCGAAATCAACCTGGGTCAGCTGGTACTTGTCGATGACCGCCTGATACTGCGCGCGTAGGCTATCGACGCTTGCGCAGGCGACGCCGAGTTCGACGCCCGCCGCGCCGCCGAACGACACGATGACGTCCCCGGATAAGGCGCGCAGCGCGGCGATGTCGGCGCCAAAGCGGGTTTCATCGGCGAGCGGAATCACCCCGCCCCAGGCCGCCTGGCACCCATTGCCGGCGATGATGAAGGCGAGCGTATAAAACCTCGTGCCGACGTTCTGGGCCGTGGCGCTAGGATTGAAAGCGGGAAACAACAGCATATCCACATAAGGCGCGAACACGCCGTTGCCGGGCGGTGCGGCGACGCCTTCAAACCCGTCGCCAAAGATCGCGCTCGCGGCGCCGGGGCGCAGGCCGAGCAGGCATAAGCACAAGGCACGCACGCTGGAACCAATGCTCGGCTTTACAGGGATTCGTTTCGACACGGAATTTCCTCTTCACCTTCGGTACGCCTTGAGTAACAATCATCCGACGCAAGTTAGCCGCGCGTAGCGGCACTCCTAACTTTCCCGCGCCGCCGGTTACTCAATCGCCAATTCCGCCATTGGATTCCAGGAGACCCTTGCCATGCCTAGCTCCAGCGCCGTGAGTGCGCCACGTTACGTCACCATCGCCACCGATTTCCATGATTCTCCCGTGGGCCAGCTCGGCCAGCGCTCGGTCGCCATCGGCAACCTTGCCATGCAGCGCGCACCCCAACCCAAGCCAGGCATCGGCGACCAACTGAAACATCTCCTGAACCGCATTGCGGATGCGCTCACGCCCAGCGGGGTGCGCGCCGAGGGCAAGTTCCGCCGCGGTTTGCAGGATTTCAGCGCGAAAGTCGGGGACACGCTTGGGGCGCTGCTGCCGAACGCCAAGACCGGCGCCGTCGATACCCAGCGCTTCCTGGATCGGCTGATGGAACTGCGCGGCGCAGCCGAGCCGTGCACCAGCCGCGGTCAGGCTTTCGAGGATTTGCTCAGTGCCCGGCTCAATGTCCATCTCAGCAAATTGGACACGTCCACGCTCATGTATCTGGAAGACAAGATTCAAAGCCAAACGCTGCACGCCCAAGTGGGCCCGGCGCACCAGTTGCAGCAAAACGTCTTGGACAGCATTACCGGCGCTTTCGGCGGCGACCTGCGCATGGACGCGACTCTCAAGACGGACTTCAAGACCCTTGCCAGCGTCATCGGCAATCACCTGGATAGGCTCCAGACCCAGGCTTTCGTCGGCCATATCGAGTCTCTGCGGGATGACAACGAAACTCTGCGCACCCTGGTTGCCGCCAACCGGAACAACGCGCCCGCCTCGCTCGCCGAAAAGATGGCGGCTTTGGAAAAGCAGGAAGCCAGCCCAGCCGCAGCCTTCGCCGCCAGATCGCCCAACGATAGGCTGAGGGCATTGCGTGCCGCCATCGAGCAGAAAGCCAGCGCCCTAGTCACACCGCAACAAGAGCAAATCCTCTCGCAGGCGCGAACGGCCATGCACGAGACCGCCGGCAAACTGGTGGATGCGGTCGTCGTGCAAAACAAAACCGCTTTTTGGCAGGCGGCCAGGGAATTGGCGCATCTTGGCGAAACCAAGCCGAACACCTGGACGGATAAAGCCTATAGCGAGCGGTTGCAGACCCACCTCGAAACGCATTTATCCAATCTGAAGAAATCCGCCGGACGCCAGGCTTATTCGCGCGTACTCACCAGTCTAGCGGACGGGATGGCAAAACTGAAACTTCCCGCCAACCCCGACCACGGGCAGAAATTGTTGGGTGTATTCAGCGCGCTACGCGGCGCCGTCGCTACGCATCGCAACCAAGCCAGCTGATGGCCAAGGGAGATCGAGCGTTAGACCCCAAGTAGCTATCTATGCGCATCATCGACCAAACCCATGGTTCAGCGGTTCCGGCAAACGAAACCACGCCGCTGTTGCCAAACGCCCGAACCTCCGCCTCGCTCCAGCACGGCTTCAGGGCACTCCAGACCGTGCCGCCGCCATCTTTGCCCGCCGTTCACGGCGCTGTGAGCCACCTGAGCCAAACCATCCCAGCGCAGCCCTTCGCGGCGCAGATCGCCAATGGCAAAGCTCGGCTGCGACCAAGCGTGGCGGCGCAGATTTTTGCGCGCAAGCTGGAACAGCGATCCCAGCCCGCCGCCCAAGCGGCGGTGGGCGAACGCATCGCGACGCGGGTCAAGGCGTGGCTTATGATCGGCAAGCACGGCGCGATCCACGAGGGGCTCGCCAAGGAGGGCTCGAAGCTCACCACCGTCGACACTGAGCTGGCGGCCATCCATGCGGCCTGCAAAGCCAACGAGGGCGCCATCGGCAGCCTCATCGGCGCGAGCGGCGCGTTGGGCCTCGTCACCGAGGCCGTCAAAACCGCTAAAACCCAGGCCGAAATCCGCTCCGGGCGCGAACTGATCGCCACCCACCAGGCCGCGGAGCGCGACTATGGCCGCACCGTGAAAACCTACGACGCCGTCAAAGCCGAGTATGAATTGGCCCTGACGGCAAACAAGCGCGCCAGCGCAGGCAACCAGCCGCCGCAATACGGCACTGGATTCCTCGACCACTTGCGAGCACGGCTGGAGATGGCTGAGCAACACCGCAGCGCTGCTCACGAGCGCCTGCTGGCGCTGGATGCGTCCAACCAACTGGGCAAGCAATACACCGCTAAGACCACGGAACGCCAGGCCGTGCATGGGGTTGGCATCGGCGCTTCTGCCAGCACCGTCGTAGCGGGAGCGCTGAAGGGCATCGCACCGGCCATCGACGTCGCCGCCAAGGGCTTGAATGCCGCGGGCGCCGGCTTCATCGGCGCCGCCGCGCTGGCCTCGGTGCCGCTATCGGCGCGGGCGCTGGCCAAGGACGTGAGCGATTATAGGAAGAACTCGGAATTCGACGCCGCCGTCAAACGCCAAATCGAAACGTTAAGCGGTCCCGACGGCGACCCGGGGCTGACCGCCATCGCCAAGCTCGTGCATAACCGCACCGAGACCAAGGGCAAAGTGGTGAGCGCCGTCAAGAACGCGCTCGGCATCACCTCGGGGCTGGCGGCCGGGGTCGCCTCCAGCGCAGCGATTGCCGCCGCCGCCGGCGCGGGCGCGGCGGCGGCTGTAGCGACCATCGCCACCCCGGTCGGCTGGGCGCTGGCCGGCGCGACCGCCGCGGTCGCCATCGGCTACGGCCTGTGGAAACTCGGCAAATACCTTTACAACCAGCACCAACTGCAGAAACTCGAAGGTCTGGCTTCCGGCGAAGGCAAACATTTCGACCAGGAACTGGCCGTACGCGCCCAACGGCGCGGCATCGACCTGGGTACGCCGAACGCGCGCCCGCTGCTCGCGCCGCAGCAAGCCCGTGAGGTCATGGAGATCAAACGCGCGATCAAGAACGAAGCGCTGCTGGAACCCAGCGGTCGCGATCCTCTGTTCGCCGCCCAGCAATTGCTCGAGCGCCTGCGCCTGGAGGGCAATGGCGGCATCACCGAGCGCTTCCTGCGCACGCTGAACTTCGGCGACGATGATTTGCGCGCCCTGCTGCGCTCCTCCAAAGCGGAGGACGCACAAACACTGCTCATGAAAAAACTCAACCTGGCCTGAACCGGAGACCCCATGACACCCCTAGAACGACTCGAATCGCACCTGAACGCGGGCAACTATGTCACCCATCGGGCGGTCGCCAGCGCCGATAACCCCATCGAGAAACTCTACATCGCCCTGGGGGGCGACGCGCAACACCGCGACTGGATTCTGACCCTGGCGTATACCAGCGACATCGCCGCAGCGTTCGGGGTAGACGCCGAGGCCGCCGAGCCGGTTTATCTACAGGCGTTTCTGGCGCTGCCTTTCGTAGTGCCGGGCGAACGCCTGGCCGAAGCCGCGCGGCTCATTCTGCACCTCAACCGCCTGTTGCCAGCGGGCGCGTTCGGCATGTCCGACCCGGAGGGCGCGGTCTATTTCCAGATCACCCAAGTCGAGGAAACACAGGATTTATCGCCCGAGATGGTCCGTGAATTGGTGGCGCTCGCGGCGTTTTTCGGGCGCGAGTTCGGCGCCCGCATCGAGGCGCTGGCGTGCGGCGCCAGAACCCGCGCCGAGATCATCGCCGACCTCGCCGACGGCGGCATCGCGCTGCATGACATCCTGCCCCAGCCGGGCATCGCCCTGCACTAGGAGAAAACCATGGATGCCCGCGAACAAACCGATCAATTCCTGCGCGAACTCGGCCAGCGCGCCGGCCTCGGCGCGGTGAGCCTGAGCGCACAAGGCACTTGCGGCTTCGAGATCGGCGACGATCTCGCGCTCCACCTCGAAGTGCCGGCAGCCGGCGCGACTCTACACTTGATGAGCACCCTGCTGCGCGCGCCTGATGATGGCCGCGAACGCTTTCTGACCGGATTGCTCATGAACAACTACGGCTGCGTGGAAACCGAGGGCGCGACGCTCGCGCTCGACCCGGGCGGGGAGCAAGTTTGCCTGTGCCTGGCGCTACCGCTCGCGGGCCTGGATTATGTCGCGTTCGAGAACACCCTGACGAACTTCGCGAGCGCCGCGCGGAACTGGCGTGAGCGGCTCGGTTTCTCGGCGCCAGGCTTGGCCAGCGAGAATCCCGCGCCGCCCTGGCTCGGCATCCGGGTTTAGACTCAACAGCCGAGTTCTTTGAGTTTCGCGGTGTATTCGCCGATCTTGCGATCCAGTTTTTTCTCTTCGGAGATCGTGTAGCCATCGCTTTTATCATCCTGCGCCTCTTGCAAGCGCCGCTGATACGTCGCACAGCGCGCGGCGTTGGTGCGGGCCTTTGCAGCGGCGCGGGCGGCAATGCGTTCATCGGCTTTGCGTTGCTGGTCACGGCGTTTTTTCGCGGCCCTCTCATCCTGTTCGAGGCGTTTCAAGATGGCTTTTTCGCCGGGACGCAAGCCTTGCGCAGTGGAGGGATCGGCCTGTGGCGCGCTTAGGATGGGTAATGCCTCGGCGCTTTCCCCGCACGGCGCTTGGCTGTAGACGACATTGCCTTTGCCATCGTCGCATTTATAAACCTCGGCGCGGGCGGCAGCCGCCAGCAACAGCAGCAAAATAAGAGCTTTCATTTCAGCCCTCATCTTCCTTAAGATGCGTATCAGTATATGCTAACCCATTGACCGCTCGCGAAGCGGCATCGTGGATTCCCTCACATTGAGTCAACACGAGAGCTACGGTAACTTGAGGAGGCAGCATGGGCCCATATGACGCCATCTATTCCCGTTCCCTGCGCGACCCCGAGGGTTTCTGGGCGGAAGCGGCAGCCGATATCCACTGGTATAAACGCTGGGATCGCGTACTGGACGCTTCCCAGGCGCCGTTCTATCGCTGGTTCGTGGGCGGCAGCCTGAACACCTGCTATAACGCCCTCGACTTCCACATCGAACAGGGCCGTGGCGAACAACTGGCGTTGATCCACGACAGCCCAGTGACAAACACGATCCAGACTTACACCTACCGCGAACTGCGCGCCCGCGTCGCGCGCTTCGCCGGGGTGTTGGGCGAGCAAGGCGTGGCGAAAGGCGATCGCGTCATCATCTACATGCCGATGATCCCGGAAGCAGCTATCGCGATGCTCGCCTGCGCGCGCATCGGCGCGATCCATTCGGTCGTGTTCGGCGGTTTTGCCGCCAACGAACTCGCCACCCGCATCAATGACGCCAAGCCGAAACTGATCATCAGCGCCTCGTGCGGCATCGAAGGCAACCGCGTGATCCGTTACAAACCGCTGCTGGACGAAGCGATTGAGCTTTCCGCCCATAAGCCAGAGCATTGCATTATTTACCAGCGTCCGCAGGAACTAGCGATCCTGATCGGCGGACGCGATCTGGACTGGAACGAGGCCATGGCCGAGGCCCAACCCGCCGACTGCGTACCGGTGGCGGCCACCGACCCGCTCTATATTCTCTACACGTCGGGCACTACCGGCCAACCCAAGGGCGTGGTGCGCGACAACGGCGGCCACGCGGTAGCGCTGAAGTGGAGCATGAAGAATGTCTATAACGTCGAAGCGGGCGAGGTGTTCTGGGCGGCTTCCGATGTCGGCTGGGTGGTGGGCCATTCGTATATCGTCTACGCGCCACTGCTGAAAGGCTGCACCAGCGTGATGTACGAAGGCAAACCGGTGGGCACGCCCGACCCCGGCGCCTTCTGGCGGGTGATCAGCCAGCACGGCGTGCGCAAACTGTTCACCGCACCCACCGCGTTCCGCGCGATCAAGAAAGAAGATCCCAACGGCGAGTATCTGCGAAAATATGACTTGGCGCGTTTCGAGATTCTGTTCCTGGCCGGCGAACGCTCCGACCCCGACACCCTGGCCTGGGCCGAGAGCAAGCTGAAAGTGCCGGTCATCGACCACTGGTGGCAGACCGAAACCGGCTGGGCGATGGCCGCCAATTGCATGGGCATAGAATACTTGCCGGTCATCCACGGCTCACCGACCAAGGCCGTGCCGGGCTATGACGTGCAAATCCTCGACGATGAAGGCCAGCCGGTCGATGCCGGGAAAATGGGCAATATCGTGGTGAAACTCCCGCTGCCGCCCGGCTGCTTCCCGACGCTATGGGGCAACGACCGGCGCTACCAGGATTCTTATCTCGCCCGCTTCCCCGGGTTTTACCTCACCGGCGACGCCGGCTACCGGGATGCGCAAGGCTATCTTTACATCATGAGCCGCATCGATGATGTCATCAACGTCGCCGGTCACCGGTTGTCCACCGGCGCGATGGAGGAAGTGCTGGCCTCGCATCGCGATGTCGCCGAGTGCGCGGTAATCGGCGCCGCGGATACGATGAAAGGCGAACTGCCGCTTGGTCTGGTGGTGCTGAAAGCCGGCGTCAATCGCCCCGAAGCCGACATCGTCAAGGAATTGGTGCAATTGGTGCGCGACAAGATCGGCCCGGTGGCGGCGTTCAAAAACGCCATCGTGGTGCCGCGCTTGCCGAAGACCCGTTCCGGCAAGGTGCTGCGCGGCACCATGAAGAAAATCGCCGATGGCCAAGACTATAAACCACCGGCGACCATCGACGACCCCGCCGCGCTTGGCGAAATTGGGGCAGCCTTGCAGCGCATCGGCTATCCGGCCAAGAGTTGAGCGGCATCAGCCAGCGCCGCGATGTGTGAACTCCTGGGGATGAGCGCCAACGTGCCGACCGATCTGTGCTTCAGCTTCACCGGGCTGATCCAGCGCGGCGGCGCGACCGGCCCACACCGCGACGGCTGGGGCATCGCCTTTTATGAGGGCAAGGGCTATCGGGCATTTCACGATCCCAACCCCGGCGCGCACTCCGAGATCGCGCGGTTTTTGCAGCACTATCCGATCAAGAGCAAGATCGTCATCAGCCATGTGCGCCGCGCCAACCGCGGTCGCGTGGAATTGGCGAACACCCACCCGTTCTGCCGCGAACTGTGGGGTCGCTACTGGAGCTTCGCCCACAACGGCCAGCTCAAAGGCGCGAAACGCTTGACACTCAAGCACTATCAGCCGGTCGGCACGACCGACAGCGAACACGCGTTCTGCTGGCTGCTCGACCAGATCCGCGAGCGCTATCCCGAGCCGCCGCGCCACCCGCAAACCCTGTGGCGGACGATCGCCATGCTCGCCGCCACGCTTGCCCGCCACGGTGTCTTCAACTGCCTGCTGAGCGACGCGCGCTATCTTTACGCCCACTGCGGCACCAGGCTCGCCTGGATCACGCGGCGCGCGCCATTCGGCGAGGCGCGGCTTTCCGACCTGGACTTGACCGTGGACTTCGCCAAGGAAACCACGCCGAACGATATCGTCACGGTGATCGCCACCCGCCCGCTCACCGCCAATGAACAATGGACGATCATGCAACCCGGTTCACTGACCGTGTTCGAAGCTGGGCTGGTCGCCCACACCACAGCCGAGAATTGAACGATACCCCATGCTCGTACTCGACACCCCGCAAGACTTCAAAGCCTATGTCGGCAAGGAACTCGGCGTCAGCGATTGGATCGTAGTCGATCAGCAGCGCATCGACCGCTTCGCCGAGGCTACCGAGGATTTCCAGTGGATCCACATCGATGTCGAACGCGCCCAGCGTGAATTACCGACCCGCTCGACCATCGCCCATGGTTACTTGACGCTGTCCTTGATTCCGGTACTGATGGATCAGATATCCAGCGTCCGCCAGCGCAGCCGGCGCATCAACTACGGCCTCAACAAGGTGCGCTTCCCGGCGATGGTGCCCGCCGGCAGCCGGGTGCGCTTGCGCCAGGTATGCAAGCAGGTCGAGGACGTAGCGCCGAACGGCGTGCGTGTGATCATGGAAAACACGGTGGAACTCGAAGGCAACGAGCGCCCGGCCTGCGTCGCCGAGACCATCGCGCTGGTGTTTGCTTAATGCGGGGCAGGATGGATGGGCCGACGGCGTTCCGCATCCATCGTGACCACGAACTAGCCGGACGCTAAGGGCGAGGAGCCGGGGCAAATGCGGGTTGGAATCGCGCTGGGAAGCGGCGGGGTCAAAGGCCTGGCGCATATTTTGATGCTAGAGGCGCTCGACGAGTTGGGGCTGCGGCCGGTATGCGTGGCCGGCTCGAGCATGGGCGCCATCGTCGGAGTGTTGTATTGCGCGGGTCTGCACGGCCGGGATTTGCGAAATCTCGTGAGCGAGATCAGCCTGGACGAACACAGTTCCTGGCTGGACATCATCGGCAAGCGAGGGCTACTCGACTGGTTCAAAGTCATTGAGCCGGCGTTTTTCGGCCCTGGGCTGTTGAAGGCGGAAGGGATCATCGCAAAATTGTTCGAATCGATACCGGTCAGCACTTTCGAGCAACTTGCCGTACCGCTGCGCGTAGTGGCGGCGGACTTCTGGGAACGCACCGAGGTCGTGCTGGAGGCGGGCTCCCTGCCGCCCGCCGTGCAAGCCAGCATGTCCTTGCCCGGCATCTTCGCGCCGGTGCTCATCGGCCAACGCGTGCTGATCGATGGCGGAGCCGTCAACCCCGTGCCCTTTGATCGTTTGCCGGATGACTGCGACATTACCATCGCGGTTGACGTGATCGGCCAGCGTTCCATGGAGCCCAGCCGCTTGCCATCGCTCACCGACGCCGTTTTCAATACGTTTCAGATCATGCAAAAAAGTATCATTCGCGAAAAGCTACGGCGAGCGATGCCTACGATTTACGTCGAGCCCATGATCCAAGACATTCGGATGCTCGATTTCGATAAGGCTCACGAGGTATTCAAGCAAGCCCAGCCGGCCAAGGACGACCTGCTCAGGCAACTTGAACAACGCTTGAAGAAAGCGTGAAAAAGGCCGCTGTTTCGGCTGCCTCACCCGCGCACACCCGACCTGCGCCGCCAAAGCCGACGCGCTGGTGTTCGGCCAAGACGGCAAATGGACGACCGCCATGGCGCGATCAGGGCGGGCCAGCGGCCGAATGCGGTCGCCCAATCGCCGCCGCGTCTGGTCTTGAACTAGCGCTCACCCTTGCGGTAGCGCTGCATCAATGCTTGCGGATAGGCCGCGCGGCGCGACATCGCAACCAGCGCGACGATGCTGAGAAGATACGGCAGCATCAGAAACACCTGGTAAGGCACGGCGCCTTTCACCACATGCTGCAAGCGCAGTTGATAAGCGTCGAACAACCCGTACAGCAACGCGCCGAGCAAGGCTTTGCTCGGACGCCAGGAGGCGAACACGACGAGCGCGATACAAACCCAGCCGCGCCCCTGGATCATGGTGAAGAAAAAACTATTGAACGCCGCCAGCGTGAGGAACGCGCCCGCCACACCCATCAATGCGCTGCCAACGATCACCGCGCCGCTGCGCACCGCGAACACATCGATACCCTGCGCCTCCGCCGCCCGCGGGTTCTCGCCGACCGCGCGCAGCGCCAGCCCCAAGGGCGTGGCATTGAGTACGTAGGCTGCCAGCGGCACCAGCGCTAGCGCCAGATACGTCAACGGCGTCTGCGCGAACAGCGCCGGCCCGATCAGCGGCAACTCACTGAGGCCCACGATGTGGACGGGCTGGAACGGCTGGATGGTCGGCGGGGTCGCGGCGCCCGGCAGCAACAAGCGATAGCTGTAATAAGTAAGGCTGGAGGCGAGCAAAGTGATGCCGAGGCCGACGACATGCTGTGATAATCCAAGCGGCACGGTAAGCGCGGCGTGTACGATCCCGAATACCGCCCCGACCGCGAGCGCCATCGCCACGCCGGTCCACAGATCGCCGCCCTGGTATACGGTGAACCAACCGACCATTGCGCCGGCGGTCATGATGCCCTCGATGCCGAGATTGAGCACCCCGGCGCGCTCGCAGATCAACTCGCCGAGCGTGCCCAGGATGAGCGGTGTCGCGATGCGCAGCATCGCCGCCCAGAAGCTGGCGGTGAGAAAAATTTCCAATGCCTCGCTCATCGCCGCATCCGGTATTGCGCGACGAGGATGGCGAGCAACATGGCGAGTAGCGCAGCCGCCACCATCACGTCGGCGATGAAGCTCGGCACCCCGCTGCCGCGGCCCATCGCATCGGCGCCCACGAACACCCCGGCGACGAGGATGGCGGCGGCCACCACCCCGAGCGGATGCAACTGCGCCAGCATCGCGACCACGATGCCGCTGTAGCCGAATCCCGGTGATAGATCGAGGGTGAGATAACCCTTCAGCCCGGTCACTTCCACCGCGCCCGCGAGGCCCGCGAGCGCGCCCGAAATCAACGCCACCCGCACCACGACCGCATCGACCGCGATGCCGGCAAACCGGGCAGCCTGCCGATTATGGCCCACCGCCCTACTCTCCAACCCCCATACACCACGGACATCGAGCGCGGTGAGCAGCAGAGCGGCCATCAACGCCAGCGGAAAGCCAAGATGCAGACGGCTACGCGCGACGACTTTCGGCAGTACCGCGCTCGCCTGCACCGAGGCCGATTGCGGCCAGCCGAACGCCTGCGGATCTTTCAGCGGGCCTTCGATCATCATCGATACGAACAGGATCACCACGAAATTGAGAAGCAGCGTGGTCACCACTTCGTCCACGCTGAAGCGAATTTTCAATACGACCGGCCCCAGCAGCAGCGCCGCGCCCGCCACCGCGCCGGCGCTCAATACCAGCGGTATCATCGCCCACGCCGGCAGCGCCAGGGTGCTGGCTCCCAGCGCTGCCGCCGTCAAAGCGCCTAGATAAAACTGGCCCTCGCCGCCGATGTTCCACAACCGCGCGCGGAACGCCGTCGCCGCCGCGAGCCCGGTGAAGATCAACGGCGTGGCGCGCGCCAGGGTCTCGGTGAGGGCGAAACGCGAGCCGAACGCGCCCTTGACCAGCTTGGCGTATGACGCAAGAACGGGCGCGCCGCTCCACAGGATCAACGCCGAACCCAGCGCGGCGACCAGCAGCACCGCCAGCAATGGCGCGACAGCGGTGAGCGCCCAGGGCGTCGCCTCGCGCCGTTCAAGCCGCATGGTCGGCTTCCTGGCCGGCCATCAACAGCCCCAGCACGCGCGCCGTCAGCTCTTGCGCGGGCCGCGCCGGCGTCAGCCGGCCCCGGTAGATCACCGCGACGCGGTCGGCCAGCGCCAGCACCTCGTCGAGGTCTTCGGAGATCAGCAACACGCCCGCGCCGCCCGCGCGCGCGGCGAGCAATCGTTCCTGCACGAAGGCGCTGGCGCCCACGTCCAGCCCGCGCGTAGGCTGGCTGGCGACCAGAAAGCGCGGCGCGGAGGCGAACACCCGCCCGAGGATGAGTTTCTGCATATTGCCGCCAGACAGCGCGGCGGTGCGCGTATCGGGTCCGCGGCTCTGGATCGCGAAGCGCTCGATCAAGCCGCGCGTGTACGCGCGCGCCGCGCCCTCGCGTAGCCAACCGTGGCGCGCGAATTCGGGCATCCGCAGGCGCTCTAGGATGGCATTTTGCCAGAGCGGCAATTCCCCGACCACGCCGAGCCGCTGGCGATCTTCCGGGATGCGCCCCACGCCGAGCGCGACGAACCGCGCGGGGTTGATGGCGGCCATGGCTTCGCCCCAACCGCAGGCTGCCATGGGTCGGCGCGAGCAAACCGCTGGCCAGATCGGCCAGTACACTCCTGGCCATTGCCGGCGACACCCACAGCGACGATCTCGCGCGCGCGTACGCTCAGATCAATCGCGCTCAACACCGCGCGGCCCTGGTGGAACACATTGACGCCGCGTAGCTCGAACGCCGGCTCGCCTGGGGTCGAAAATTCACGCTGCGGCGACTGGACGCGCTGGCCGACCATCAACTCGGCGAGTTCCGCGCGGTTGGTCTCGGCGGGCTTGCGCTCCGCCACCAGGCGGCGGCGCGCAACACCAGGATGCGGTCGCTCACCGCCAGCGCTTCCTGGAGCTTGTGCGAGATGAAAATGATCGCGAGCCCCACGCCTGCCATCCGCTTCAGGGTCGCGAATAACGCCTCGGATTCCTGCGGTGTCAGCACTGCCGTGGGCTCGTCGAGGATTAGCACGCGCGCGTCGCGATATAACGCCTTGAGGATTTCCACGCGCTGGCGCTCACCCACCGACAGTTCGCCGACCCGCGCCACCGCATTGACCGGCAACCCGAAACGCCTGGCCAGTTCCTCCAGCCGCGCGCGCGGCGCGCCGGCGCGAACGCCATGCCCAGAGCGGCTCGGTACCCAATATCACGTTGTCGAGCACGCTCAGATTGTCGGCCAGGGCGAAGTGCTGATGCACCATGCCGATGCCGGCGGCCAGCGCGGCATGCGGTGAACCGGGCGGGAGCGGCGCACCGTGCGCTTCGATGCCGCCGGAATCCGCCACGTATTCGCCGAAAATGATGCTCATCAACGTGCTCTTGCCGGCGCCGTTTTCGCCGAGCAGCGCCAGGATTTCGCCGCGCCGCAGATCGAGCGATAGGCTGTCGTTGGCTAGCAACGCGCCGAAACGCTTGCTGATACCGGTGAGCTTGAGGACGATGCCAGCGCTCACGGCGCCACCCCCACCATGGGAGCGATGAGCGGCCACGGCGCGCGCTGCTCCAGTTGCGCCGCCAGCGCGAGCAGGCGCGCCTCGCCGCCGAATGGCGCGGCAATCTGCACCGCGAGCGGCAGGCCGCCCGCCGTCTGACCGTGCGGCACGCTGATGGCGGGATGGCCGGAGACATTGAACAGCGCCGCGAACGGCGCGAATGCCGTCATCCGCGCAAAATGGCCGAGCACGTCTTCGTGATCCATGGGCAAGGCGCCGATGGGCGGCGGTGGCGTGGCGAGCGCGGGCAGCAGCAGCGCATCGTAGCGCTCGAACCATTCGCCCAGGCGATACGCGACTTGCAGCAAACGCCGCTCGGCGGCGATGAGCGCGGTGGCGCTCAGCGTTTTGCCTTTGCGGATCGTGGCGCGGGTGATCGGCTCCAGTTCCGCTTGCTCCAGGTCAACGCCGGCGAATTCATGGGCGAGATTGGCGGCGATGACCACGCTGAACACCTCGGCCGCCGCCACGATTTCCTCCTCCACTCCTGGCCCCGCCAACAGTTCGACCGGCTGCCCCGCCTGCTCGAACACGCCCGCCGCCCGCTCGACGGCGCGCCGGTAATCCGCCGCTACCGGCCAATCCGCGCCCGCGGCCAAAATCAATCCTATGTTAAGCCGCTCCGGCGCGCCGGCCATCGTTGGCTCTGGATAAGGCCCGCGCGCATGGCCGAACGTGCAATCCAGCACCGCGGCGCTGTCGCGCACCGTCCGCGTCAACACATGCTCGGCTGCCAAACCGAACAAGTGATTGCCGAACAGCGGCCCACCCGGCACGCTGCCGCGTCCCGGCTTCAGGCCCACCAATCCGCAGCAGGCCGCCGGCACGCGGATCGAACCACCGGCGTCGGTGGCGTGGGCGATAGGCACGATGCCTGACGCCACCGCCGCCGCCGCGCCGCCCGACGAGCCGCCGGGGGTGAGCGCGAGATTCCAGGGGTTGCGGGTGGCGGGGCCGCCGCTCCGCTCGGTGGCGAGATTGAGGCCGAACTCCGGCACCCGGCTCTTGCCGGCAATGATGAAACCGGCTTGCTTGAAGCGCCGGGTGAGGTCGGCATCCGCGCGCTCGGGCTGGGCGCGGCGCTCCAGATAGCGCGAGCCGCAGTGGCTGGGCGCGCCCGCCAGCGCCGCTCCCAAGTCCTTCATCAACAATGGCACGCCGGCGAACGGCGCGGTGCGATCCAGGCGGTTTAACGACGCCTCGGCGATGGCCTCGGTGCGAAGCGCAAGCACCTTGAGCAGCGGATCGAACGCCTCGCAACGGGCATAAACCGCGGCGAGTAAAGCATGCGGATCCAACTCGCCGCGCCGTATCGCCGCCGCCAGCGCCAATCCATCCAGCGCTGGATAATGGCGCGCATCCATGCGAAAACCCAGAAGATCGCGGAGTTACTTGGGTTCGCTGTCGTCTACTGGTACTTGGAATTTACCCGCGATGATTTCGTCGCGCCGCGCCATCGCGGCTTTCAGCGCGTCCGCCGGCACGATTTTGTCGTCGTAGACCACATCGTTGCCGCCGTGCTTCATGAAGCTGTATTCGCTGTAATCCTTGGCGGCGATCTTTTTATTGGCGACATCTTGGGCCGCCGCCGCGACGATGGGCTCGAAATTCCACATCGCGTTGGCGAACACCACGCCCGGATAGCGCGGCAGATAATCGATGAGCGAACCGATGGCGAGGACTTTGCGATCCTTGGCGGCATCGGCCGTGCCGATGCGCTCGCCGAACAAGATATCGGCGCCGGCGTCGATCTGCGCCAGGCCCGCTTCCTTGGCCTTGGGTGGGTCGAACCAGGTGCCGATGAACTGCACCAGGAACTTGGCGTCCGCGCGGCGCTCTTTGACGCCGAGCCGAAACGCATTGATCAGGCGATTGACCTCCGGGATCGGATAACCGCCGACGGCGCCGAATACGCCGGATTTCGACAATCCTGCCGCCATCAAGCCGGTGAGATAGGCGGCTTCATGGTTCCACGTGCCAAATACGCTGAAATTCTTGCCATCCGGCTTGCCGCTAGAGCCCATCAAGAAGGCGGCATCGGGATAATCACCCGCCACCTGGCGCGCTTCTTTTTCCACACCGTAGGATTCGCCGACGATGAGCTGGGCGCCGTCCTCGGCGTATTGGCGCATGGCGCGCGCGTAGTCGGTGTTGGCCACCGATTCGGAGAAGACGTATTTGATCTTGCCGGCTTTGTCTAGCGCTAGCATGGCGGTGTGCAGGCGCGAGTTCCAGGCGTTTTCCACCGGCACGGTGTGGATGCCGGCGACTTTGACCGGTTCCGCGCGCGCGGGGCGAACCAGCGTTCCGAGCGCGGCGGCAGCAAGTGTGAGGTTGAAGAATCGGCGTGAAAGCATCATGGATAATCCTTTGCATAGCAGTCTGTTATTGGATGCGGCTGCGCAATCCGCGGAGCAGACGGCGCATTTTGACAGGGTGCAAGTATACGTCGCTCGCCACCGTGGCGCTAACGCCCGCGTTCGCACTTTGCGAAATTGCTTCTAGACTTGGACGATACTTAACCATCGGAGGAGAATCGCCCATGCTTCGCCGTATCCGCACCCTGCTCGGCGTCTTCGCCGCGCTCACCCTGGTTGCGCCAGGGTCTTCCGCCCTAGCCGCCGAGTTCAGCTGGAAATGCCAATCGTTCTGGCAAGCTTCGACCACCAATCAAAAAGCCTTCGAGCAATTCGCCGCCGACGTCAACGCCAAAACCGGCGGGCGCGTCGAACTGGAAACGCTGCCGGTCGGCGCTATCGTGCCGCCGGGCGAGATGCTCGACACCTTAGCCGCCGGCATCCTGCAATGCACCAACGGCGGCGTCGGTTATTACGTGGGCAAAGACCCGGCGTTCGCGCTGCTCGCCGATCTCAACGCCGGTTACGAAACCCCGGAGCAGGAAATCCAGTGGCTTTACGAAGGCGGCGGCATCGATCTGGCGCGCGAACTCTACGGCCAGCACGGCGCTTACTATCTCGGTCCGGTGATGTGGGGAGCGGAATCCATCCCCTCTAAGAAACCACTGCATAACATCAAGGAATTCGCGGGCATCAAAATGCGCGCCCCGGAAGGCATGGGCGCCGCCATCTTCCGCAAGCTCGGCGTGGGCGTATCGACGCTGCCCGGAACCGAGGTTTATTCAGCGTTGGATACCGGCAAGATCGAGGCCACCGACTGGGGTACGCTCGGCATGAACGATGAGCTCGGCTACGGCAAAATCGCCAAATACGCCATCTACCCCGGCATCCATTCGATGCCGATGGCGGACATCGCGATCAATACGAAAGTCTGGCAAGGATTACCGGACGACCTCAAGAAAATCCTCGAGCAAGCGGCCAAGGACTTCAACGCCAATAGCCTCAAGCTGAACGCCGAACTCGACAAAGCCATGGTCGCCAAGCGTGACCCCGCGACCCTGATCGCCTGGGGACCGCAGCAACGCCGAGAGCTGCGCGAGGTCGCGCAGCAAGTGTGGGCCGAGTGGGGCGCGAAAAGCCCGATGGCGAAGAAAATCTACGACAGCCACGTCGCGTTCATGAAAAAGATCGGGCTGCTTTGATAGATTCCCTCTCCTTTGAGGAGGATAAGGGTTAGGGTATGTCTATCATCGACCGAGTGTCGCGCATCACCGGTGAAACACTCTCCTGGTTGTACCTCGTCGCTGCCCTTATCTCCTGCTATGAAGTCATGATGGATTGGCTGTTCAACGCCCCCACGATCTGGGTGCATGACGCCACCATCATGCTCTGTTCGATCTGTTTTCTGTTGGGCGGTGCTTATGCGCTTGAGCGTCGCGAGCATATCCGCATCACCAGCGTTTACGATCTGTTCAGTCCGCGCATCAAGCGCTGGTGCGATATCGTGACGCTGTTCCTGACCTTGATATACTTGCTCGCCCTCACCGCCTTCACCGGCAAGCAGGCTATCGAGTCGATCCGCATCGTCGAGCGCAGCGGCCGCGCCTGGGATTTCCCCATGCCCATGGTGATCCGCACCGCCCTGTTCCTGGGCGCGGCGCTGCTCGTCCTCCAAGCCCTTTCCCAGTTTCTGCAATTGCTGCGCAACAAAGCCCCTACCTGACATGGACATCCAGACCATTACCTGGCTGATGGTCGGCACGCTCGCGTTGCTGCTCATCATCGGTATGCCGATGGCGTTCGCGCTCGGCTTCGTCGGCGTCGCCTTCACCTATGCGTTCTTCGGCTGGGACGCCTTGCTGCTGATTTCGCAGCGCATCTACGGCTTCGTCAATACGTATGTGCTGATCTCGGTGCCGATGTTCCTGATGATGGCGGCGATCATGGACCGCTCGGGGGTGGCACGCGATCTCTACAACGCCATGAACGTCTGGGCGGGCAGGCTGCCCGGCGGGGTGGCGATCATGACCTTGGGGGCGGCGGTAGTGATGGCCGCCACCACCGGCATCATCGGCGGCGAGATCATCCTGCTCGGTCTGGTCGCACTGCCGCAAATGCTGCGCCTCGGTTATGACAAGAAACTCGCGATCGGCACGATCTGCGCCGGCGGCTCGCTCGGCACCATGATCCCGCCCAGCATCGTGCTGATTTTCTATGGACTCACCGCCAATGTCGCCATCGGCGAGTTGTTCCTCGCCGAAATCATCCCCGGGCTGATGCTGGCTGGGCTTTACGCGATCTATATCCTGACCCGCTGCTACCTGAATCCCGCGCTAGGCCCCCCGCCGCCGCTAGCCGAGACCAACATCCCGCTCGCCGCCAAGTTCCGATTGCTGAAAGGATTGATCCTGCCGGTCGGCATCGCGCTCGGCGTACTGCTCAGCATCTATATGGGCATCGCCGCCGTCAGCGAGGCCGCGGCGGTCGGCGTGCTGGCAACACTGTTCGCCGCCTGGGTGCGCGGCGAACTCAACTGGGCGATGCTGCGCGGCGCGGTACTGCAAACCATGTCGGCCTGCGGCTTGCTGCTGTGGCTCACGTTCGGCGCCAACGCCTTGATCGGCGTTTATAACCTGCTTGGCGGCATCCATTACATCCACAGCCTGATGGACCATTTGCCGTTCGCGCCGCTCACCATCGTGCTGATCATGATGGGCATTCTGATCGTTCTCGGCTGCTTCATCGACTGGGTCGGCATTCTGTTACTCACCGTGCCGATTTTCCTGCCGATCATCAAGAACCTAGGCTATGATCCGGTGTGGTTCGGCATTCTGTTCTGCATGAACATGCAGATTTCCTATCTCAGCCCGCCGTTCGGACCGGCGGCGTTCTATCTCAAGGGCGTGGCCCCACCGGAGATCAGCTTGCAGGACATCTTCAATTCGCTATGGCCGTTCATGCTGCTCCAGGCGATCGGGCTGCTGATGGTCGTGTTTTACCCGCAACTCGCACTGTGGCTGCCAAGCGTCATCAGCGGCGCGAATTAGCCGTCATATGCGGCGCTAGCGCCCATTCTGTACTAGGTTTAATGGGCCGGCCACTGCCGGCAGTGTTTTCCACCCCCTAGAGGAGGATAGAGTAATGCTAAGCAAATCATGGCGTTTATCAGCCATCGCTTTGGCTCTGGGCTTTGGTTTGACGGCATCGGCTGTTGCCGATGATCTTCCCGCGCCGTCCGGCGACCCCAGCGTGTTGCCCGCCGGCTCCAAACTGGAGAAACTCTGGGACGGCGGTTGCGTGCTCACCGAGGGCGTCGCCGCCGGGCACGATGGCATGATGTACTTCAGCGACATCACCTTCACCAGCGCCTGCAAAGACCCGAGCGGCTTATACCTGCAAGCCGGCAACATCTGGAAGTTCGATCCCAAGACCAAGGAAGCCACCATATTCCGAAGCCCGAGCGGGATGTCGAATGGCATCAAATTCGACGCCGAAGGTAATATGATCGCCGCGCTCGGCGCCGATTACGGCGGGCGCATGCTGGTCAAGACCGACATGAAGACCGGCAAGTCTTATATCTTGTCCGGCCTTTATGACGGCAAACCCTACAACGCCCTGAACGACGTCAGCATCGACGAAAAAGGCCGTATCTACTTCACCGATCCGCGCTACCTCGGCCACGAACCGATCGATCAGCCGGGCTACGCCGCGTACCGGCTCGATCCGGACGGCAAAGTACATCGCATCGCCACCGACTGCGGCAAATGCAACGGTATTCTGGTATCGCCCGACCAGAAGCGGCTGTACATCATCGGCAACGATAACGGCTGGTTCGAGTTTCAAGCGTTGCAAAAAGGCGAGAAAACCTTACAAGGGCATCATCAGTTTCAGGTCTATGACCTTGCCGAGGATGGCACCGCGAGCAACCGTAAAGTGCTGATCGATTTCACCGCCGGCGACAAGCCCTGCAGCGGGCCGGACGGCATGATCGCCGACGTCGAGGGCAATATCTACATCGCCGAACGCTGCGAGTATCGTCCCGGCATCGCGGTGCTGAATCCGGAAGGCAAGGAATTGGCGTTCGTCCCGACCGGCAAGGAACTCCCCACCAACGTCGGTTTCGGGCGCGGCGAGGAGCGCAAAACCCTGTACGTGACCTCCGGCAAGAGCCTGTACCGCATCAAAATGGCGAAAGACGGCTACGAACTGCCGGCGAAGAAATAAACCCCACCTGTCGTGAACCCCCCTCCGCCTTTCTTCGCAGGACGGGGGGATTTGACCACCGCTCTCCCGCGGATTTTTTGGCCATCGACTATAATGTGATGATGATCAGCATCCTCGGGAGGGCCTTCCATCATGACGAAATTATTATCCGAATCCGCCTGCATCCAATATCAAGAGCGCGGCTACTATCATCCGATTCCTGTGTTGTCCAGCGCCGAAGCCAAAGACTACCGGCGCCGCCTCGAAGACTATGAGGCGCGCACCGGTGGCCCGATCGGCGGCGTGTACCGCCATAAATCGCATTTGCTATTTACTTGGCTCAATGACCTGATCCGCCATCCCGCGATACTGGACGCCGTCGAGGACATACTCGGCCCCAATCTGTTGTGCTGGAGTTCGAGCTTTTTCATCAAGGAAGCGCACGATCCGAGCTATGTGTCCTGGCACCAGGACTCGACGTATTGGGGTTTGAGCCGCCCGGATGTCACCACCGCCTGGATCGGCTTCACCGACAGCAATCTGAGCAACGGCTGCATGGAGGTCATCCCCGGCACCCACGGCGAGCAAGTCGAACACCACGATACTTACGCCAAGAACAACCTGCTGAGCCGCGGCCAGGAAATCGCGGTGAAAGTCGATGAAGCGCGGGCTATTCCTATTGAATTGAAGGCCGGGCAGATGTCGCTCCACCATGTACGGCTGTTCCACAGTTCGCCACAGAACCCTAGCAATGATCGCCGTATCGGCTATGCCATTCGCTACATCCCAACCGACGTGTATCAAGTGAAAGGGCCGAAGGATTTCGCCACCCTGGTGCGTGGCGTGGACCGCCATGGGCATTACGAACACGAACAAAGCCCCAAGCAGGACCTCGACGCCGACGCCCTGGCCTACCACAAGCGGGTCTGCGATTTCCAGGGGCAAATTCTTTACGCCGGCGCGCCGATCAAGCCGTTCACCAAGAACGCCGAAGCTTAACCGCCCGCGCTAGGGGGCTTGGCCTAGCGCTGGATATGCCACCCCGCCAAGCGAGAGGAGTATGTTCATGAGCACCGACCGCCGTACCTTCATCAAAACCAGTCTCGCCCTGCTTGCGAGCGGCGCCGCTGGGATCACCCCCACCATTGGTAGAAGCGCAAATTCCCTGAAAGACAGCGCCGATGCGCTGCTCAAGGGCGCCGCCGACGCGGGCGAGGTGCCCGGCGTGGTGGCGACGGCCACCACCCGCGACGGCACGATCTATGAGGGAGGCTTCGGCAAACGCGTGCTCGGCAAGGACACCGCGATGTCGCCCGACACCGTGGTCTGGATCGCCTCGATGACCAAGGCGCTGACCGGCACCGCCGCCATGCAATTGGTCGAGCAGGGTAAGCTCCAACTCGACAGCCCGGCCAGCCAATGGGCCCCCGATCTCGCCAAAGTCCAGGTGTTGGACGGCTGGGATGGTGATCAGCCGCGCCTGCGCGCGCCCAAGCGACCGATCACGCTGCGCCATTTGCTGACCCATACGGCCGGGTTCTCCTACGACCTCTGGAACGCCGACATCGGGCGTTATGAAAAAGTCAAGGATCTCCCCCCGATCGGTAGTTGCAAAAACGCCGCCCTCACCACGCCGCTGCTGTTCGACCCCGGCGAGCGCTGGGAATACGGCATCAACATCGACTGGGCGGGCAAGATCGTCGAAGCCATCAGCGGTAAACGACTGGGGGCTTATCTGCAAGAAAACCTGTTCGCCCCGCTCGGCATGAACGACACCGCGTTCAAGATTACCCCTTCCATGCGCGAGCGCCTGGCCATGGTTCACCAGCGCGGCGATGACGGCAAGCTCGCCCCGATTGAATTCGGCATGCCCCAGGAACCCGAGTTCGAGATGGGCGGTGGCGGCATCTACTCAACCGCCGGCGATTATCTCAAGTTCGTGCGGATGATCCTGAACAAGGGCAAAGGCAACGGCAATCAAGTGCTCAAGCCGGAAACCGTCGAACTGATGTCGAAAAACGCCATGGGCGACACCAAGGTCACGATGCTCAAAACCGTGATGCCGAACCTGACCAACGACGCGGAATTCTTCCCCGGCATGCCGAAGAACTGGGGCTTGAGCTTCATGATCAACGAACAAGCCGCGCCCACCGGACGCTCGCCGGGCAGCCTCGCCTGGGCCGGGCTGGCGAACACCTATTTCTGGATCGATCCCACCAAAGGCTTGGGCGGGGTGTATATGACGCAAGTCCTGCCCTTCGCCGACAACAAGGCGCTGCCGTTGTTTTACGCGTTCGAGAAAGCGGTCTATCAATCGATGAGTTAGCCTCTACCCGCTGGGGCGACCCGCCGGTCGCCCCTACACACCGACGATCCGCACCGCGCTGCGCCCGCCGCCTCTCGGCTCGACCCGCACCTGCACGCCGACCCGTTCGAGCATCGCCGGCACATGGGAAATAACACCCACTTGGCAACCCTGCGCTTGGAGCACATCGAGGCAAGCGAGCGCGACATCCAAGGTGGTACCGTCGAGGGTGCCGAACCCCTCGTCGATGAACAGTGATTCGACCGGCGCGCGGCTGGCCGACAATGATGCCAACGCCAAGGCCAGTGCCAGCGACACCAAAAACGTCTCGCCGCCCGACAAGCTATGGGCACTGCGCACTTCATCGCCCATCTCGCGATCCAATACTTGCAGTTCCAGGTCGGTGCCGGGCACGCGCGCCAATCGATAACGCTGGCTGAGTTCGCCGAGGTGGCGATTGGCGTACGCGATCAGGGACTCGAAGGTCAGGCTCTGGGCGAAGGTGCGGAATTTGGCGCCGTCATGGGAGCCAATCAGATCATCTAGGCTTTGCCACAGGGCATGGCGCCGGCTCTGGCGTTCGCTATCGGCCAGCAACTCCCCCAATTGGCCACGCTTTTGTTCATCCTGCGCCAACTCGCCTTCGCTGGCGACCCAGGTTTGCTGGGCGGCGGCCAATTCCATTTCCAGACGCGCAAGATCCGCCTCGGCTTCGCCGGCGCCGCGCGCCGGCTGATCGCGGCCGGTATGTTCCGCAAGGCGCGCACGGCGTTCGTCCAACCGCACCCGCGCCTCATCCAAATGGGTTTTACCGTCGGCCAGCGCCTGCTGCTCATCCTCGAGCCAGACGCTATCATACGCCAGCAACTGCTCCAGCTCGGCGGCGGTCAATCCCTGTTGGGTCAGCGCCCGCGCCAGTTCACGTTCCAGTTGCGCAACCTGGCTGCGGGCGCTCTCGAGCTGGGCTCGATGCTGCGCCTCGGCAGCCTGCGCCAGCGCCAGCATCCGCTGGGCTTCATCGAGCGCGCGCTGGGCTTCGGTTTGCTGCTGGCGGGCGATTTGCTCGGCTCGCCGCAACTCTTGCTCGAATGCCGCCACCGGTTGCCCGCCGCAGCACGCTGCACGCGCCTGCCGCAGCGCCTCCCATGCCCGCAGTTGCTGGTCACGGCGCACTTCGAACGCGTGCTGTTGCTCGCCTGCGTGCTGTACTACCAATACCGCAGCGGCAAGCTGCGCGTCGAGTTCGCGCAGCCCGTTCGCGGCGGCCTCCAATCGTTGGCGCTGGCGGCCCCACTCCGTGCACACATCCCGGCAACGCATGTGAAACGCACTGGCATCATCGCCGAGCGCCGCCGCGCCGTCCGCCACAGCGGCAAGCGGTTCGGCAAGAGTTGCGAGCACGGTAGCGCGTTCCGTCAATACTCGGTTGTAAGCCTGCGCGGCGTTTTGCTCCTCGAAGCGCAACGCCTGCAAAGCCTCTCTATGCGTTTGCAGCGCCGCCTGCGCTCGTTCATGTTGGGCTCGCGCCTGGTCGAGCGCAGCGCGCGCCGTTCGCGCGCTGGCCTGCGCCCGCTGTGCCTGCATTTCACTCGCCGCCAAACCCAGCAAGCCGCGTAACACCAACGCGTGCTGCACCTCGGCCTCGGCGAGCCTGCCAGCGTCAACGCCGCCCGCGTCGCCCGGCTCGGCGACTTCCAGCCGCCACTGCTCGTCCAAACTCCGCAATATCGCCGCTAGTTCCTGACGCCGCTCGCTCAGCGCTGCCAGCCGTTCCCGTAATACCAGTCGTTCCTGGGCAAGGCGCGCTTGGCGCGCGGCCAAGTCCTCCTCGCCGCGCTCACATTCGGCAAGCTTGATGCGCTGCATCTCGACCGCCGCCGGGGGTGCATAATCCCCAGTCCAGGGATGCTCGGTCGCGCCGCACACGGGGCAAGCATCGCCGTGGCGTAACTGTGCGCGCATCATACGCACATCGGCGTTGGCGGCGGCCTGGGCAAGCAGCCATTCATGGCGGGCTTGATGCACTGCCTTACGCTGCTGGTCGAGCTGCGCCGCGACCGACGCGGCCTCAGCGCCGACGGCATCGAACTGCACGCTGCACCGGGCCTGTTCGTCCCGATAACGGGCCTCCACACCGCGCTGCCGAAAAATCTCATCGCCCAGCTCCAATACTCGGCGCAAGCGCACGCGGCGTTGCTCGAGTACTCTGCGCCGCCGCGCCAGCGCGGTGACATCACCGATTTGAACCTGTTCCTCGGCCTCCGCCCACCGGCGCTGATGCTCCTCCAAGACCTGCGCCGCCGTCGCAACCGCCGCCATGGCGGCAGCGGCATCCCGCTCGGCCAGGCTAAGCCGCGCGCGCAGGTCGACGCAGCGCGCCTCGCTTTCGCTGCAGGCACGGTCGGCATCCCGATAGCGTTGCAATTCCGCGTCCCATCGCTCCCATTGGCGAGCCAACGCCGACCACGGCGAATGCGCCGCCAGCCAGGCAGCGGCTTCGTCATGCTGCTGTTCGTGCCGTTGCCGTTGCGCACGCAGCGCGCCCAGTGCTTGTTCAGCCGCCGCCGCCTGCTGGCTGGCGCGTTGCAGGTCGGGTTCTAGCTGCGCCGCCGCCGCCGCCGCCTCCACAAGGTCGGCATCAAGCGCCCGCGCTTGGTACAAAGCAGGCTGGGCCTCGTTCCAGGTCGCTGCGGCGCTTTGCCAACGCCGATCGGCGGCAGCCAGCGTCAGCGCCCGCTCGTCGGCGCTGCCACGCGCCGCTTGGACGTCGGCCTGTGCGCCTGCGGCAAGGCTTTCCGCTGCGGTTTGCGCGCGCGCCGCGCGCTGGTGATGGTCGCGCAAGCCGCGCAGGGTTTGGGCGCGCAGCGCGGCGGCCAATACCGATCGGCGCGGCTCCGCTTCCCGCCAGTATTGTTCGGCCAGATCATGTTCGTCGGTGGCCTGGCGCTGGCGCTCGCGCAATTCCAGCAACGTGCGATGCCAACCCAGATCCCGTTCGGCCAGCCGTTGTTCGGCTTCGATGCGCTGGCGGGCGGCGCGCGCCGCGTCACGCCGCTGTTCGAGTTCGACCCGCGCCTCGACGGATAGCGGCTGCACCCCTGTAAGACGGGCCGTGAGCGCATCCAGTTCGGCGCGTTCCGCTACGGCGCGGGTATGCGCTTTGCGCGACAACACGCCATAGATTTCGGTGCCGGTGATGCGTTCCAACAGCATCGAGCGGTCGTTGGCCTTGGCCTTGAGAAACGCGGCGAAATCGCCCTGGGCGAGCAACACGGCACGGCGGAATTGATCGAAATCCAAGCCCAGGCGCTCCCTGATCGCTTGCAGCGCTTCGGTTTTATGCCGCGTCAGCGGCGCGCCGCTCGCCAGATCGATCAGGCTGAGGGTTTGCAGCTGTAGCTTGCCAGCGGATTTGCCGCGCGCGCGCCGCGCCTCCCAGCGCGCGCGGTAACGCTTGCGGTCACAGCCGATGAAATCGACTTCGGCAAACCCGCAGGTCGCGCCCCGGCGTAGGATATTGCGTACATCATCGTCTTTCAGACGCTCGCTCTCGGGATGGCCGACCGCCACCCCCGCGCTGTCCGCGAGCCTCGGGATTTTATCGAACAGCGCCAGACATAAAGCATCCAGCAGCGTGCTCTTGCCCGCACCGGTGGGGCCGGTGATCGCGTACAACCCCGCCGAAACCAGCGGTTCACGCTCGAATTCCAGCGCAAACGCTTCCAGGCTGGCGAGATTGGCCCCGCGAATCGCGAGAATCTTCACCCGAGTTCCGCGTCCATGGTCAATTCACGGAACGCCGCCAGCAGCTCCGGCGCGGGTTCGCCGCCATGCACCTGTTGATAACGGCGGCGGAACACGTCGTCATGGCCCAGCGTGCGCAGATCGATCCGTGGCAGGCTATCGGCAAGGCTGGCTGCACTACCTGGATAGTGCGGGCTGATCTTCACCAGGCGCACGGGCTTATCCGCCAATACCGCGTCGATGCGCGGGCGCAGGCCGGGCTCGGGGCGATCCAGCAATACCCGCACCTCCAGCAATGGCTGGCGCTCGCTGTTCGGTTCGGCGGTGAGTTCGAGTCGGCGCAAGCGCTCCAGTACCTCCGCGAGCGGCAGCGGCCCTTGCTCCGGCAGGCACAGCATCTCGACGCTGCGCGGGATCGCCAGCGCACGGATCTCGCGCACCGCGCCAGCGTCGATATCGACGCATACCACTTGGTGGCGGTAAGCGCGCTCGGCCAGCGACAGCGGGATGGGCGAACCGCTGTAGCGGATATGCGCTTGGCCGCCGACCGCTTGCGCCAGATGCAGATGACCGAGCGCCGCATAGCCGACCACGGCGGGAAACATCGCGGCGGGCAACGCCTCCTGGTCGCCGCGCAGGATGCGGCGTTCGCTGAGCCGCGACGGCTCGCCGCCGGCGACATGGCAATGGCCGACGGCGATCAGCGCCTGCCCCGGTTCACGCCGCGCGGCGGCGGCGGCGATGGCGTCTGCATACACTTGTTGGATCGCTTGTTGTGGATCGGCGCCGTCGGCGTCTTCCCGATGGACGTCGAGCGGGCGCAGAAACGGAATGGCCGCGCACCAGGCCGCGATGCGCCCGGTACGGTCGGCCAGCGGATTCGCGACGCGCTCCGCATCGATGGCGCCATTGGCGCTCCGCGGTAAAGCGCCGAGCACCTGCGCGCCGATGGCGGCATAAAGCGGCCGCGGCGCATCGAGGCGCGCCGCCGAATCGTGGTTGCCGCCGATGGCGATGATCGCAAGCCGTGGGCAGCGCGCCTTGGCTTCCGCGATAAAGCGGTAGAACAACGCCTGCGCCGAGGCCGGTGGATTCGCCGAGTCGAAGATGTCGCCGGCGATGATGAGGGCATCGGCTTGCTGGTCTTCGAGCATATCCTGCAACCAGGCGAGGAACCGAGTGTGCTCGTATTCCCTGGACAAGCCGTGCAGGGTATGGCCCAAGTGCCAGTCGGCGGTGTGCAGGATGCGCAACATCAGGCCGACGCTGGCTCAGTTCCGGATAAACCAGCGGCCATCGACGAACTCCAGGGTGATTTCCCTCGGGCCTGCGCCATCGAGGGCAAACCTGACCGTCTTGTCTACGGTATCGATGGTGCCATTGGTGTCGTTCGCGGCATGCAAAGCTTTGAGCAAGCGCGCCGCTTTTCCGTCATTTTTGAAATCGGCGGCAAAAGCGTCGATGGCGATTTTGTGATCGGTCAGGAATTTTCGTAACTGCGTTGGATCGACGTAAGTCAATAGTAATTCCTTGTCTTTACCCTGCTCCAGTAGATTGATCATCTTGCTCATTTCCCGCCTGCAATCGGCCAGCGTGAATTCGGCGGCGTAACTGGGGGTCGCGAACATCGCGGCAATGATCAAAAGCCAGTATGGCATCGGTATTCCTCCTGATTGACGATGCTAGATGACAACGCTCACCGCCCTCGTTTGGGGTGAAGATTTACGGGCGATCGGCCATTCGCAGCCGGGTCGAGGTGCAATGGCCGCTTGTGCGCGCGTCGCCGGTTTGCGTTATTCTGCACCATGAGGCCTCATCTGAGGTTTGACTAGGAGCTGACACCATGAGCTTGCTTCGTATGATGGGCCGTTTGGCGACGGTCTTCATCGGCTTGAGTTTTGCCCAACCGGCTTTGCTATATGCCCAGATTCCGCCGGGCGTGACCCTGGAGCCGCTGGTGAACGTGACCGGCCAGCCGATTGCCATCCGCAACGCCGGCGATGGTTCGGGGCGCTTGTTCATCGTCCGCCGCAGCGGCGATATTCTGGTGTTCTCCGCCGGCAATGTGCTCGCCGAGCCGTTCCTGGACATCAATACGCTGGTCAATGATACCGGAGGCGAGCAGGGCTTGCTTGGCCTGGCGTTTCACCCCGACTACGCCAACAACGGCTTTTTCTACGTCAATTATATTCGCGCCGCGACGCCGTTGGACCGCACTGTAATCGCCCGTTATCATGTAGCCGCCGCCAACCCCAATAAAGCCGATCCGAACTCGGCGCAGGTGCTCCTGGAAATCGATCAGGATTTCGCCAACCATAACGGCGGCAACCTGCTGTTCGGCCCCGATGGCTATCTCTACATCGGCATGGGCGATGGCGGCAGCGGCAACGACCCCAACAACCGCGCCCAAAACCTGCATTCCTTGCTCGGCAAGATGCTGCGCATCGACGTCAACGGCACGCCGCCACCGCCGCCCAATGACCTCTGCGGCATCAACCCCAAGGGTTACGGCATCCCGCCCAATAACCCATTCCGCACGATTTGGACCGATGGCTTCGAACAACAGCCGGCTGTCCAGGGCGACGGCAGTTGCGATGAAATCTGGGCCTGGGGAATGCGCAATCCCTGGCGCTGGAGCTTCGACCGCCTGACCGGCGATCTGCTGATCGGCGACGTCGGCCAGAACGCGGTCGAGGAGATCGATTTCCAGCCCGCCGCCAGCCACGGCGGCGAGAATTATGGCTGGCGCTGCCGCGAGGGCAATATCGCGAATGGCAATGTGCCACCCTGCACGGGTGCGTTCGTCGAACCCATCCTGACCTACGGCCATGATGTGGGAAGATGCTCGGTGACCGGCGGCTATCGTTACCGTGGCACCTATGCCCCGCTGCAAGGCACTTATATCTACGGCGATTTTTGCACCGGCGAAATCTGGTTCGCCACCCGCGCCGGCAATGGCGTGTGGTCGAGCACGCTGTGGCAGGACACCGACCTCCGTATCAGTACGTTCGGCGAAGACGAGAATGGGAATTTATATGTCGCCAGCCTGGATGATGTCGGAAACGGCCAGATCTTCCGCATCAAAACGCCCTGACCGGAGAGCTACCCCGATCCTGGATCGCGCATCCCCAGCGAGACTATCCGCATGGCGACCATATTACGACCTGCGCCATCCGCTCTGGCACAAGCGCCCGGACTGGTTCGCGGCGCTCGGCGTGGCGCGGCTCTATGATGAGCGCGACTTGCGGCTCAGCTATGTGATGTGGCAAGAACAAGTCGCACCCTATCTGGTAGTCGAACTACTGTCACCCGGAACGAAACAAGAGGATTTGGGCGAAACCGAGCGCGAAGGTCAAGCGCCGCCCACCAAATGGACGGTTTATGAACAAATTCTGCGCGTGCCCTACTACGTGGTATTCAGCCGCTACACCGACGAGGTACGCTATTTTCAACTTTCGGGCGGCCAATACCGCGAACTACGACCCGCCGATCAGCGCCTGTGGCTGCCGCAAGCGGGCCTGGGTATTGGACTTTGGCCGGGCCTTTAGGAGGGGATCGAACAGCGTTGGTTGCGCTTTTACGATGACCATGGCCGCTGGATTTCGACGCTGCCAGAACAAGAGCGCCAACGCACCGACCAAGAACACCAACGGGCGGAGCAAGAACGGCAGCGGGCTGGACAAGAGGGCCTGCGCGCCGACCAAGAACATCAACGGGCGGAGCAGAAGCGCCAACGCGCCGAACGCCTGCTCGCGCAGTTGAAAGCGCTGGGCGTGGAGCCGAAGGAATGAAATGATATAAACCTAGATTTCAGGTGCCAGGCATTTCACGACGAGGTCTTTGCACGGAGGATTGAATACCAGCCTGTATACTTGCTCAATATGCTCTTGCTGGCGCCTGCTTTGCGCTCGCCGAAGAGAGCGGGCACCTGCAAAAGCCTTGACTTGATCAGTCCTGTCCGGCATGTCGGGTGCTGATTTTTACACATAAATCGACCCAAGCTTGCGATGGCGGACTTGATAAACCCGGCCCATGCCACCCCGGCCAAGCTCGCTGAGAATTTCGTACTTGCCGCCGATGATATCGCCCGGTTTCATGCCCCAAACCTCCTCAGTTATTCTTCTCTCAAAACCTCTCCAACTCCGGAAACTTCAACTGCCCTTTGTGGACGTGCATCTTGCCGAACTCGGCGCAGCGATGCAAAGTCGGCACCGCTTTACCCGGATTGAGCAAACCCTGGGGGTCGAAGGCGCGCTTGACGGCGTGGAATTGTTCTAGCTCGGCGGGCGCGAACTGCACGCACATCTGATTGATCTTCTCGATGCCGACGCCGTGTTCGCCGGTGATGGTGCCGCCCACCGCCACGCACATTTCCAGGATCGCGCCGGCGAGTTGCTCGGTTTTTTCTAGATCGCCCGCTTTGTTGGCGTCGAACAGGATCAGCGGATGCAGATTGCCGTCGCCGGCATGGAACACGTTGACGACCGGCAGGCCGTATTGTTGCGACAGCTTGTGGATGCCATTCAGCACGCCCGCCAGTTCCTTGCGCGGAATGGTGCCGTCGATGCAGTAATAATCCGGCGAGATGCGCCCGGCGGCGGGAAACGCGGCTTTACGCCCGGCCCAGAACTTGAGGCGTTCGGCCTCGTCGCGCGAGGTGCGGATGTCATAAGCGCCAGCGGCTTCCACGATCTGGCGCACCGCGCCGATCTGCTCATCGACTTCGGCCTGCACGCCGTCCAGCTCACAGAGCAGAATCGCCGCGGCTTCGACCGGATATCCCGCGTGGACGAAGTCCTCGGCGGCGCGGATGATGCCGTTGTCCATCATCTCCAGGCCGCCGGGGATGATGCCCTGGGCGATGATGTCGGCCACCGCCCGGCCCGCGTTTTCGACGTTCGCGAACGCCGCCATCAGCACCTGCGCGCGCTCCGGCTTGGGCAGGAGTTTGACGGTGACTTCCACGATCACGCCGAGCATCCCTTCGGAGCCGGTGACGAGGGCCAGCAGGTCGTAGCCGGGCGCATCGAGGGCGTCGGCGCCGAGGGTGAGGAGTTCGCCGTCCACGGTGACGAGCTTGACCGAGAGGATATTATGGAGGGTGAGGCCGTATTTCAGGCAATGTACGCCGCCGGAGTTTTCCGCGACGTTGCCGCCGATGGAACAGGCGATTTGCGACGACGGGTCGGGCGCGTAATAAAGCCCATGCGGTGCAACGGCTTGTGAGATCGCCAGATTGCGCACGCCGGGCTGGACGCGGGCGGTACGATTAGCGGTATCAATCGCGAGGATGCGGTTGAACTTGCTGAGTCCCAGCACCACGCCGTTCTCCAGCGGCAGCGCGCCGCCGGACAGGCCGGTGCCCGCGCCGCGCGCCACCACCGGCACTTGCTGGCGACTGCACACGCGCATGACGTGCTGCACCTGTTCGACGGTTTCCGGCAGCACCACCATGAACGGCACCTGGCGGTAAGCGGACAGCCCGTCGCACTCGTAAGGCCGCAAGTCCTCGGGATCGTGCAAAATGGCGGACGCCGGCAGATGCTCGGCGAGCGCGCCGCGTAGCGCGGCGGCATCGGGCCGGGCGGTGGTGGTGGTAGCGGTCATCGTCATTACCCCTCTGGTCGTGGCGCTTGCCGAGATGGGCAAAAGCGCGGATCGGAATAGCGAAATAGATTATTATCGGGTAAATTTCACCGAGTTTGCAGGATTCCATCAACCCAAGCGCGATGTTCACCGATATCCGAGCCATCCTGTTCGACCTCGACGGCACTCTGGTCGATAGCGCGCCCGACCTCGCGGTCGCGGTGAACGCCATGCTGGCCGCGCTGGGGCTGCCGGCGCGCAGCGAAGCCGACGTGCGGCGGTGGGTGGGCAATGGCGCGGAGGTGTTGATCCGGCGAGCTTTAAGCGGCTCCATGGACGGCGCAGCCAGTGCCGGGTTGGTCGCCGCCGCGCAACCACTGTTCCAAGCCGCTTATGGCGACAAATTGTGCGTGCACAGCCGCGTGTATCCAGGCGTGGTGGAGAGTCTGGAGGCGCTGACCCGCTTGCGCCTGCCGCTCGCCTGCGTCACCAACAAACCGAGCGCTTTCACCCTGCCGCTCCTGCGAACACTCGGTATCGCAGACTACTTCCAGTGCGTAATCGGCGGCGATGAAGCACCCAAAAAGCCCGCGCCCGATGCGCTGCTCATCGCCGCCCGGCGGCTGGGCGTGGACATCGGCTGGACTCTGATGGTGGGCGATTCGGCGAACGACGTGCGCGCCGCCCGCAACGCCGGCTGCCCGGTGGTATGCGTGCCCTACGGTTACAACCACGGCCTCGATATCCGCGGCGCCCACCCCGACGCCGTGATCGGCTCGCTCGCCGACCTCCCGCCGCTGCTCAGAAAGGCCGCGTGATGGCCCTCGTATCTTCCCTCCTGCCCGCACGCCTGGATTTCCGATGGCGCCCGCCGAAGTGACGATCGCTTCGATATTTTGATCCATTGCTTCGGATAGAAGGTAGCTGTCATGACCAAAACCCAGTTTCAACGCCTGGTTGAACAAGGCTTCAACCGCATCCCGGTCCATCGCGAAATCCTCGCCGACCTCGACACCCCTTTGAGCACCTACCTCAAGCTCGCCAACGCGCCCTACTCGTATTTGCTGGAATCGGTGCAAGGCGGCGAGAAATGGGGGCGTTATTCCTTCATCGGCCTGCCCTGCCGCAAGATCATCCGCGTGCGCGGCCACGACATCAGCGTCGAGCACGCCGGCGAGATCGTCGAACAGGCGCGCGTCCCCGATCCGCTGGCCTGGATCGCCGAGTTCCAGGGCCGTTACCGCGTGCCGGCCAGCGCCGAGGGGCTGCCGCGTTTCGCCGGCGGACTGGTGGGCTATTTCGGTTACGACATCATCCGCTACATCGAGCCGCGCCTCGCCACCTGCCCCAATCCCGATCCGCTCGACACCCCGGACATCCTGTTCCTGGTATCGGAAGACGTGGTGGTATTCGATAACCTGTCCGGCAAACTCTTCATCATCACCCTCATCGACCCCGCGCTGGAGCGCGCTTTTGACCGCGCCCAGCAACGCCTGGACGAGGTGATGGAGCGCCTGCTCGGCCCCGGCCCCAGCTATCGCGCGGTGGCGCCGGCCAAGAACAAGAAGGTCGGCGAGCAGGATTTCAGTTCGAGCTTCAGCCGCGAGGGCTATATGGCGGCGGTGGAGCGCATCCAGCGCTACATCGTCGATGGCGACTGCATGCAAGTCGTGCCGTCGCAACGCATGTCGATCCCGTTCACGCTGCCGCCGCTCGACCTGTATCGGGCGCTCCGCAGCGTCAACCCCTCGCCGTACATGTATTTCCTGAATCTCGGCGATTTCCACATCGTCGGCTCGTCACCGGAAATCCTGGCGCGCCTGGAAGACGGCATGGTCACGGTGCGCCCGATCGCTGGCACCCGTCCCCGCGGCGCGACCGAGGCCGAGGACCAAGCGCTCGAACAGGAGCTATTGTCCGACCCCAAAGAGCTCGCCGAACATCTGATGCTGATCGACCTCGGGCGCAACGACGTAGGCCGGGTGAGCGAGACCGGCAGCGTCAAAGTCACCGAGCAGATGGTGGTGGAGCGCTATTCACACGTCATGCACATCGTCTCCAATGTCACCGGCCGGCTCAAGCCGGGGCTTACCGCCATCGACGTGCTGCGCGCCACCCACCCGGCGGGGACGCTGAGCGGCGCGCCCAAAATCCGGGCGATGGAAATCATCGATGAACTGGAGCCGGTGAAACGCGGCGTATATTCCGGAGCGCTGGGCTATCTGTCATGGACCGGCAATATGGACACCGCCATCATCATCCGCACCGCGGTGATCAAGGACGGTATGTTGCACATCCAAGCCGGCGGCGGCATCGTCGCCGATTCGGCGCCGGAAACCGAGTGGGAAGAAACCCTGAACAAACGCCGCGCCATGTTCCGCGCGGTGGCGTTAACGAACAGGGTTGACCGCCGTAGCCGAGAAGGTGTAGAGTCATGCTTAAATCATTACACATCCAACACTACAAAAGTCTTGCAGATATCGATCTACGGTTCTTGCCCATTAACTTACTTGTAGGCCCTAACGGAACAGGTAAAAGCAATATAGTCGATGCTCTACGTTTTATTAAGGATGCTATTACTCACGGATTAGACTATGCTATTCATGAGCGTCACGGTATCGACATTGTAAGACAGCACTCACCGCGACGCCCTTATCGTATTTCACTAAAAGTAGAGTTTGACTACCTTCTAACTAACAAAAAGCTTTCTGCTTTTTACAATATCAAAATTGAGAGCAAAAAGGGCAGCTACAAAGTATTTGAGGAAGAAGCACAATGGCATGGCTTTCTCACTAGACTTGATGAGAAGCGAAATCGAGAAGAGTATAGCGAAAGTAAGATTCACTTATTACGTAACGAGCAAGGCAAAGTTATTATTAATAATAATGAGCTTGAATTAACATTTCCAGACGAACAGCTTTTTTTTACTCGCCCTCTAAACAGGGGCATTTTTACTATAAATAAAGGCACTCTATTTTTGGATTTTATGCCTTTTTCACAGTCACTAACAAAATTACGCTTTGCCTCCATCTATCCAAATGTTTTACGTCAGCCCGCACGCCCTGATATTGATGACAGCCTAAAAGAAGGCTGCTCAAACTGGGCTTCTGTCATCAAGACAATGCGTCAGAGTAAAGCTGGAGGCCAGGCACTCCAAAGAATTTTAGAGTTGATGGAAAAAATAATACCTGGTATCCAACAAGTCACTGTTAAAAATGTCGGCGGCTACTTAGTGCCACAGTTCCTAGTCAAAGATAAACCCAACGCCGCACCACACTATCTGGACCCCGTCCAGCTCTCAGATGGTACTTTAAGGATGTTCGGTTTATTGTTGTCCTTATATCAGCAACCACCACCATCCTTTTTAGCTCTCGAAGAACCTGAACAAACCATTCATCCAGGTTTACTCGGACTGCTTGCAGAGGCATTTCGAGAAGCTTCTAAAAGTACGCAATTATTAATTACTACACATAGCCCCTACCTATTAGATTACTTTCAACCTGAAGAAATACATGTAGTCACAGTAGATGCGGGCGAGACGCGAGTTGCCCCTATGCGCAGAAGCCAGGTACACACTGTTAAAAATAACCTCATGACGATGTCTGAAGTTATGGCTCTGGACGGATTACAGCCCGAACTTAGTCCATGAGGAAGTTATTACTCGTGGTCGAAGGCGATGGGGATGTGACGGCAGCACCTTTACTTGCACGACGAGTTTTACATGAGAACTCAATTTACGACTGGGATTTCCCGAGACCACATAAACGTCGTGACATTGCCCATCTTTGTGGCGGTAACTGGAATAACTTCAAACGTTATCTGGCTGCTGCGTTTTATGAGGAGTTGCCAATATTTTGGCTTCTGGATTGTGATGATACTTGTGCTTTGGTGCAATTACAAAAATTTTATGAACAAATTCAACCGTCTGATGTTAGGCAGCCACTTGCCTTCGGTTTTTGGGTGAAAGAGTATGAATGTTTGTTTCTCGCTGACTTAGATACTACAGGTAATAAACTTGGCATTACAAAATTTAGAGATGTTCCAGATGATCTGGAATCCAAGCGGGGTATTAAGGAGTGGTTAAGTGCACAGATGGCCAGGGGCCGATCTTACAAAGAAACCATCGATCAAGAAAAGCTGACTTCCAGTGTTAATTTGAATAATTTAAGACAGCGATCGAGAAGCTTCAGGCATTTTGAGAAAGCTTTACTCTGGCTAGTCAGACAGGAGACTGCCACTCTTTATCCCTCAGATTTTCGATGAAACTCTATCTACCGAGTAACAGCCATGCTGCTCATGATCGACAACTACGATTCCTTCACCTACAACCTCGTGCAATACCTCGGCGAACTGGGCGCCGATGTGCGCGTCTACCGCAACGACCAGATCACCTTGGACGAGATCACCCAGCTCAAGCCCGAACGCATCGTCATCTCGCCGGGGCCGTGTACGCCCAACGAAGCCGGCATCTCGGTGGACTTGATCAAACACTTCGCAGGGCGCTTGCCTATCCTCGGCGTCTGCCTCGGTCACCAGAGCATCGGCCAGGCGCTCGGCGGCAAGATCGTCCACGCGCGCGAGGTCATGCACGGCAAGACCTCGCAGATCCATCACCGAGTCCGGAATCAGGGGGTGTTCGCGGGCCTGCCGGAACCGTTTCAGGCCACCCGTTATCACTCACTGGTGATCGAGAAAGACAGTCTGCCGGACTGCCTGGAAATCACCGCCTGGACCGAGACCCCGGACGGCGCGTTCGATGAAATCATGGGCGTGCGCCATAAGGAATTTCCGCTCGAAGGCGTGCAATTCCATCCGGAATCGATTCTCACGCCGCAAGGCCACGACCTGCTCGCCAATTTCCTGCGCTCCTAGGGGGACCACGATCATGGACATGCCATCCGCGATCCGCGCGGTGCTGGAACGCCGCCACCTGAGCGCCGAGGACATGACGGCGGTGATGCGCATCATCATGGGCGGCCAGGCCACGCCGGCGCAGATCGGCGGTTTTCTGATCGGCTTGCGCATGAAAGGCGAAACCGTCGAGGAAATCGCCGCCGCCGCCCAAGTGATGCGCGAACTCGCGACGCCGGTGCGAGTGCAGGGCAAGCATATCGTCGATATCGTCGGCACCGGCGGCGATGGCGTCGGCACTTTCAACATCTCGACCGCGAGCTGCTTGGTGGCGGCGGCGGCCGGCGCGCAGGTCGCCAAACACGGCAACCGCGCGGCGTCCAGCAAATCCGGCGCGGCGGACGTGCTGGAAGCGGCGGGCGTCAAGCTCGATCTCTCGCCGGAACGCCTCGAAGCTTGTATCAACGAAGTCGGCGTCGGCTTTCTGTTCGCGCCCCAGCATCACAGCGCGATGAAGTTCGCCATCGGCCCGCGCCGGGAAATGGCGGTGCGCACCATCTTCAACGTGCTGGGGCCGCTCACCAACCCAGCGGGCGCGCCCAATCAAGTCGTGGGTGTATTCGATAACGCATTGGTCGAGCCCATCGCCCAGGTCTTGCAGCGCTTAGGGAGCCATCATGTGCTGGTGGTGCACGCCGAGGATGGCCTCGACGAAATCAGCGTGTCCGCGCCCACGTTCGTCGCCGAACTCAAGGACGGCGGCGTGCGCACCCATACCATCGCGCCGGAGGATTTCGATTTGCCGCGCCATCCGCGCGAACAACTGGTGGTCGCGAGCCCCAGCAAAGCCTCGCGAAAATCCGCAAAGCCCTGTCCGGGCAGCCGGGACCGGCGCGCGACATCGTCGCCCTCAACGCCGGCGCGGCGATTTACGTGGCCGGGCTGGCCGACAGCCATCGCCAGGGCGTGGACCAAGCCCGGCAATTGTTGGCCGACGGCTCTGCGGCGCGGTGCTGGAACGGCTGGTGGCATTTACCCAGCAGGGCGCGCGCTGATGGCCGATTCCACCGATATCCTACGCAAAATCCTGCGCAAAGCGGAAGAAATCGCCGAGCGCAGCGCCACGGCTCAGCTTGCGCGAACTGAGCCGGCGCAGCGAGGACTTGCCGCCCACGCGCGGCTTCACGGAGCAACTGCAACAGCACGCGCGCGCGGGCCAGGCGGCGGTGATCGCCGAAGTCAAACGCGCCTCGCCGAGCAAAGGGCTGTTGCGTGACCCCTTCATCCCCGCCGCGATCGCGCAAAGCTACGAGCGCCACGGCGCGGCGTGCCTGTCGGTGCTCACCGACCGTGATTTCTTTCAAGGCCATGAGGCCTACCTGCGGGAAGCGCGCGCGGCCTGCGCGCTGCCGGTGCTGCGCAAGGATTTCACCATCGATCCGTATCAGGTGTTCGAGGCACGCCTGATCGGCGCCGATTGTATCCTCCTGATCGTGGCCGCCCTCGGCGACCCGCTGCTGCGCGAACTTGCCCAGCTCGCACTCGAACTCGGCCTGGATGTACTGGTCGAGGTGCATGATGCTGGCGAACTGGAGCGGGCGCTCAGGCTCGATCCGCCGCTCGTGGGCATCAATAACCGTAATCTGCGCACTTTTGAGACACGCCTGGAGACCACGCTCGATCTGCTGGCGTATATTCCAAACGATTGCCTGGTGGTGACCGAAAGCGGCATCCACACACCAGCGGATGTCGCGCTGATGCGCAGCCACGGCGTTCACGCTTTTCTGGTGGGCGAGGCGTTCATGCGCGCGCCCGATCCCGGCGCGAAACTGGCGGAATTGTTCGGCTCTCGCCCCTAAAGGTTTATCCCAAAATCAAAAATGCTCTAGCTGCACATAGGCCGCCGTGTATGACGCGGTCACCCAATACGGTGGATGCCTAACGCATTCGGTGGGATCCATTGAATAGGGTGGGACTGTTGATGCAGCACGGATTTCGGCACGGCGACCAATCCGCCAACCGCAGGACACCGCGCCGGCGACGCCTCAATCCAGAAACAAATCGGGCAACAAGCGCTCGCCTGGCTTGACAGCGTAGCGATCAAGATCGGTGATGCCGGCTTCGGCGAATACCTCTTCGTCAATAAAAAACCGGCCGGTTTGATCGCCGGTGAAGATCAGATAAGCGGCGTCGGCAACGATCTCGGGCTTGCGGCAATTCTCGGGTCGCACGCGCTCGCCGAGCATCGCCAGCGCCGCCGTGTAGATCACGGTGCGCGGCCATAGGGCATTGACCTTGACGCCTTGGGCGCGAAATTCCTCGGCCATGCCCAATACGCACAAGCTCATGCCGTACTTGGCCATCGTATAAGCGAGGTGGTCCTTGAACCAGCGCGGATGCAGATTCAGCGGCGGCGATAGGGTGAGGATATGCGGATTGTCGGACTTGAGCAGATACGGCAGGCACGCTTGCGAACAAGCGTAGGTGCCGCGCGCATTGACCCCATGCATCAAATCGAAGCGTTTCAGCGGCGTGGCAAGCGTGCCGGTCAGACTGATCGCGCTGGCGTTATTGACCAGGATGTCGATGCCGCCGAAACGCTCAGCGGTGCGCTGTACGGCGTCCAAGATTTGCTGTTCGTCGCGGATATCCACCGCCAGCGCCAGCGCCGCGCCGCCGGCGGCTTCGACTTCTTGCACGGCGCTGTAAATCGTGCCGGGCAATTTCGGATGCGGCTCGGTGGTCTTGGCGGCAATCGCGATATTGGCGCCGTCGCGCGCGGCGCGCAATGCAATGGCTTTGCCAATGCCACGACTGGCGCCCGTGATGAACAATGTTTTTCCGCGCAAATCTGCCATGCCCGCCTACCTCCGCCGCCTCAAGCGGCCCAGCCGTTCTTGAGCGCCCGCCCCAGACGAACGCGGGTCTCGGCGCTCTTGATGGCAGTCAGAAACGCTTGCCGTTCGAGCGCAAGTAATTCTCCCTCGGTGAGCGCGACGCCAGGATCGGCATCGCCGCCGCACAAAGCCGCCGCGATCTTACAACCGAGCGCATAGTCATGCTCGAGGAGTTCACCGTTGCGCACGCGCTCGGTCAGAACGCGCTTCAGCGTCGCAAGCCCGATCCGTCCCGCGACTTGAATCCGCTCACGCAGCAAGGGCCTATAGCCGCTTTCCGCGAGCGCTTGCGCCTGGATTTTCGCCACGTAAAGCAATTCATAAGGGTTGAATACGATGGAATCATTGGCGCGCATGAGGCCAAGCTGCTTGGCCTCTTCCGCGCTCTGCGAAACCTTGCTGAGGGCGATGGCCTCGAAATAACGACGGATGAACGGCAAGCAATCTTCTTCTCCCGCTTGCCAGGCGGCGCGCCGGGCGAGTTCCGTGCAACCGCCACCCACCGGCGACAAGCCAACCGCGAAGTCGGAAAAGCCCATTTGCGTTTCTAGCGCCGCCACCAAGCGATCGCAGTGCAACGCCAACTCACAACCATAACCAAGTGTGGCGCCCTGGATCGCGCCCACCACTGGAAACGGCGCATACCGTATGGCTTTGGCGACTTGCTGGAGTTTGCCAAGCCATTTGTCGACGGCGCTCCAATCGTTCGCCTGCGCCAATCCCCAGAGCCGCCCGAGATCGGCGCCTACCGTGAACAACGGTCCGTGCTGCCACAACACCAGCGCCTGAAATTCGCGCCCGACGATACCCAGCGCTTCCACGATACCGTCGAGTACCGCGTCGGTGACGGCATGGTTGGGGGTAGAGAAACTGAGGATGGCGACGCGGTCGCCTTGATGCCAGAGGCGCACCGCTTCGCTGTCGAATACGGTCTTGCCGGGATCGCGCTGCGGCTCACCGACCAGCAGTTCCGGAAATAGCTGGCGGCGGTAAACGGGCAAATTCGAGCGCGGCTTGTATTGGCCTTCCGCCGGCGCGTACGAACCCTTGGCGTGATGCACGCCATCGACCCGCTTCACCCAATCGGGCAGCGCCAACTGCACCGGCGTGCGCTGCGCGAGGATGTCCTCCTCGAGCCAGGCGGCGACGCGCCGCCAACCGAGCGCCTGCCAGGTTTCCAACGGCCCCAGCCGCCAGCCGAACCCCCAGCGCATCGCCAAATCGATGTCGCGCGCGCTGTCGGCGATGCTCTCCAGCCAATACGCCGAATAATGCAGCACATCGCGCAACACCGCCCACAGAAACTGGGCTTGCGGCTGCGGGGTCTCACGCAATCCCGCCAAGCGCTGCGCCGATAATGGCTGGCCTAGCAGATCCGCGACCGCGCCTTCCAAGCGACTGGAGGCGGTGCGGTACTCGCCGCGTAACGGGTCCCAGACCAGGCGCTGCTCACCTTGCTTGCGATACACGCCGGCGCCCACTTTGGCCCCCAGTGAGCCCTGGCTGACCAGATCACGCAGCCATGCGGGATACGTAAATCCACCAAGCCAGCCATCGTCCGGCAGCCCGCGCGCGGCGCTCTCGACGATGTTCGCCAAGGTATCCAGACCGATCGCATCGACCACCCCGAACGTCGCCTCGCCCGGCAAGCCGAACGCCGCGCTGGTCAAGACATCGACCTGATCGGGGGCAAGCCGGTATTGCTCGGCGTGATGCATGGCGGCGAGCAAGGCGAAGATGGCGATGCGATTGGCGATGAAATTGGGCGTATCCTTGGCGCGGATCACGCCCTTGCCGAGTCCGGTCACCAGGAAAGTTTCGAGAGAATCGAGGACGCGTGGATCGGTGGCCCGTCCCGGCACCAACTCCACCAGCCGCCGGTAGCGCGCCGGATGGAAGAACTGCATACCGCAAAAGCGCGGGCGCAACGATTCCGGCAATGCGCGCGCCAAGGTGCTGATGCTCAAGCCCGAGGTATTGCTCACGATCAACGCCTGGCGATGGACATAAGGCGCGATGCGCGCGTAAATACCCTCTTTACAGTCCATCCGTTCGCTGACCGCCTCAATGACTAGATCGCAGCCGCGCAACGCATCCAGATGCTGATAGTAGTTCGAGGGGGTGATATGGCGCGCGCGATGCTTGGAAGCCAGTGGGCTGGGTTGTAACGCGATTAGATTGGCGAGGGCTTGCAGCGCTTGGGCATTGGGTTGCTCAGGGGAAGTCGCGAGGTCATAGAGTAGAACTTCGATGTTGGCGTTCGCGAATTGGGCGGCGATTTGGCTACCCATGACGCCGGCGCCCAGCACCGCCGCCTTACGCGGATAAGCGCTCCAATTCACCCGACTCTCGCTTCGGGTAACGGCGCGCCGAGCGTCATGGCGTCAAGCTCAACGCTCGACCTTGGAGAGCACTTGGCTGGCATAATCGCCTACGCGGTAATAGGGATGTTTGCGCAGCATCTCGGCCAAGGCTTCGTCGCGCTCTGCCGCCGTCTCATACCACCGATGCCATTCCCAGTTCTCGCCCAGCAAATGCGCTTTGCGCATGGGATCATGGTCGGGCAATGTTCCGCGTACGCCGAATTTCTTCATGATGCTATGACGATCACCGCGATCAATTTTAGGCTAACATTGCGCTGGCTGCGCGAATTCGCCGCAACCATCCAAGGCAAAAATTATAACTCTGTTTACCGAACCTCTGATAGCCCTGCGCTTGACTACTGAGGATAGCGATGAAGATGAACGATTTGCGACCACTGGGGCAGTCCGATTTGCGGGTGACCACGCTCGGCTTCGGCGGCGCCCCGCTCGGTAATCTCTACGCTGAGATCGCGGAACCCGAAGCCATTGCCACCGTGCGTGCCGCATTCGCAACTGGCATCCGCCTGTTCGACACCGCGCCCTTGTACGGCCACGGCCTGAGTGAACATCGGGTGGGCGAGGCGCTGCGCAATGTCGCGCGCGACGACTATGTACTGTCCACCAAGATCGGCCGCTTACTGCGGCCTCGCCCGCCGGCTCAAGTCGAGGGCGGCTTGTTCAAGCACACCCTGCCGTTTCAACCGCAATTCGACTATTCCTACGACGGCGTCATGCGTTCCTTCGAGGACAGCTTACAGCGCCTTGGCACGCACCGCATCGATATTCTGCTGATCCACGACGTGGACGTCTGGACCCACGGCAGCAGGGAAGCGGCGGACCAACGCATCGCGGAAGTGATGGCGGGCGGCTATAAAGCCATGCGCAAACTGCGCGAGGAAGGCATCGTCAGAGCCATCGGCGCGGGCGTCAACGAATGGCAGATTTGCCAGCGCCTCGCCGAGCAGGGCGATTTCGACTGTTTTCTGCTCGCCGGGCGCTACACACTGCTCGAGCAGGAAGCGCTCGACAGTTTGCTGCCTCTTTGCGAGCGGCGGCGCATTTCGCTCATCATCGGCGGCCCTTACAATACCGGCATCCTAGCGACCGGCGCGGTGGCCGGCGCTTACTATAATTACCGGCCCGCGCCGCCGGACATTCTAGCGCGCGTCGCACGCATTGAAGCCGTCTGCCAGCGTCACGGCGTCGCCTTGGCGAGCGTGGCGCTGCAGTTCCCGCTCGGCCATCCGGTCGTCGCCAGCGTCATTCCAGGGGCGCGCAAGCCCGCCGAGATCGAGCGCAACGCGGCGCTGTTCAGCACGCCCATCCCCACCGAACTTTGGCGTGAACTCAAAACCGCAGGGTTATTGCGCCAGGATGCGCCGACGCCCTGACATGATGGCGTTATTCCATTTCCTCGACCAAAGGTAATCACCGTAATGAGCAAAACTTTCGCGATGCTTGTGTGTACCCTCTCTCTGGCCGGCTGTGAAACGCTTGACAGCGCATGGCAAAGCACGAAAAAGACGTTCACCACCCCGCCCGCCGCTGCAAGCGACGTTCAACCTGCCGCCCGCAAAGTGTCCGCGCCCAATGCCGACAGCAGCGCCGTCGTGGAAACCACGCCGGTGGTCCGATCAACTGCTCGGCAGCTTCAAAGTCGAAAACAAGAGCTACGCCGACGAAGACAAGGATTTCGGCTCGCTGCCCGTGTCCTCGCTCTACCCCGTCAATTATCACGGTCCGACGCCAACCACATTGGCAGGCGGCACGCTGATCAGCACCTATCAATTGCACAAGCTGCTCACCACCGAAAGCCCGCCCCAGCGGCAAAACCCGCCAAAGCCGACAAGAAGGCGAAAAAAGACAACAAAGCCAAGGCTGCCAGCGCTTTGCCAGCCCGCCAAACCTATCCTCATCAATGTGGCCGTGGGGACACCGAACTCATCCCGGGCTCGATTCGGCTGAGCAAAGCGAGGCGCGGCGGGCGCATGATGGACGAGACCGAGACCCGTCTCGGGGCGAGCACCTCAAGACCCTCACCGGTTATGACCTGCATCGGGCCAAGCTGGTGTTTTATTGTGTCGGCGTGAATTAAGGACAGCCGCCAATGCTGCGCTCAGGGCGGTGAATCTGGGTTATCGCAACGTCATCTGGTACCGGGGCGTCTGCAAGCCTGCGCTATGGGATTGCCAACGACGCCTCGCGCGAAGATCAATGGGTAATGTTCGCGCTACTGATCCAGCGTCTCGCGGGATCAGCGCGCTGACTTCTGCTGCACTTCGCACACCAACATGGGGCGCGTGTAGACGCGAATAATTCACAGACCATGCGCCCGCTTTTCACCCACTGATGGAGGAGAACCCGACGCAATCATCACCATCCCTTTGCTGCTTCGCCGTGGCTCTGCCGCCGCTTCCGCCCGGTTTCCAGGGGCAAGCGCCGTACAGGCACAGGGTAAACACGTCAAATGGAACGCCGACGGTCGGCCTGAAAATTCAACTTCGTCTTGAGTACGATAACGCCGTCATCAAAACCGCACCCGGCGAACTCGGCTCCGAATTCGGCCCTGACAAACAGCCGTTCAAGGACGTCACCCTCAACATCACCGTGAACGGCGCCGGCCCCAAGGGGAGCATCTCCGGCCTGGCTGCATTGTTTCAGCCGATCCGGCAGAACTCTGGCGGCAAGGTGAATATCGTCGAGCTGCCGTTCGCCGAGCATCACAAGCACCAAGATGATGAATGATCTTTCGCAACGGCACCGGCCAGTACGACGCCTTCATGGTCGGGTGCATTCTGGTACGGCGACATTGTCCCTGCCGGCTATGGCCGCCCGATCGACGATCTGCCAAATCCGGCAAGTATCCGAAGTGGATACCTACGACGACATGCTGCAGTCGCTGCGCACGCTCTATACCTGGGGGTAAAGGGCTACGGCGTATTGAACGACGCCGATGGCGCTCTACTATCGCAAGAGCGCGCGCTCACCAATCCCGGAGCATCAGGCGGCGTTCAAAAAACAGTTCGGTTATGATTTGCCGGTGCCGCCTGAAATCCCGGCAGCAGCTGATATTTCCAAATACTTCAACGGCAAGAACTGGGACTCCCACGATGGCGACCCGGACAGCGGCACGGTGCTACACCTGGCAGGCGAGCGGCGCCATTATCACTTCCAATCATTGTCGGCCTCGTTCGCGATCGCTGTTCCTGGCGACAAAGTCGATCAGTTCCATAATGTCTATTGGTTCGACCCGACCAATATGAAGCCGCTGATCAACAGCCCCGGCCACGTCAAGGCGCTGGAGTTCCTCGCGGTGAGAACGCACAAAAACCGCCCGGCGGCGCAGGTCGGCTGGAGTTTGGCGAAGCTTGGGATTATTTCGCGCGGCAAAGCGGTGTTCGTGTTCTCCTGGGGCGATGTGGTGCTGTGCCAGGACAAGGCCCGTTCGAAGATCGCCGGGCGATTGCTCGGCGGCGATGCCGCCGGCCTGACCAATACTATGATCAGGAAAAGAAACCTTCGTAAAGACCGACGATCCGCAACCGGTGGCAATACCACTGCGGTCGTGGCATGGCGTCATCTCGAATTTCTCCGCCAATCCTGAAGCGACGTATTCCTTCCTGTCATTGATGGCGATACGGCCAAAGTCGAAACTCATGGCCATGTACGGCTGGGACGGCGTCGATCCCGGCTATAGCTATCAGTTCCTGAAAGATCAGGGCGGCAGCGCCGATCTGCAAGACTGGGCGTCAAGGCTGGCTGGGCCGCGGAGGACGCCAAGACTTATACCCAGGCCTACCACGACAATTCTACGCCAAAACCATCCTGACTTATCTGCGTATCCTGGCTCACTCCAGCAATGGGGACATCCTCGACAAGAACCTGTCGGCGACCATGGGCGGCTCGAAGAACGCCAAGCAGGCGCTGGACGACACCGCAACGGCCTGGGAAGGCGTCACCGATCGCATTGGCCGCGACAAGCAGCTCAAGGATTACCAGGCCGCGATTGGGTATAAACCTTGATGAAAATCCCCCTAGTCCCTCTTTTTCCAAGGGGGATGTTTTTTTGCCCCCTTGCTCAAAGGGGGTGGCGTAGCCGGGGGGATTGCGAGGGGGATGGCGGCAGGGGGGTTAAATGCGCTGGAAAAGCCGCGTCCGTTTCTGGTTCCTGCTGCCCGCCGTCATTTGGGTGCTGGCCTTCACCATTGTGCCGCTCGGCTATTCGCTTTATCTCGCATTTTTCAAGATCGAGACCGTTGTCGAGGTGTGGAAGTGGGTGAAGGAACCTGCAACAGACGCCCAAGCGTCAGCCGGATGTTGGATGCCCAGGGCCAGCCACGGATGAAGACCACGTCTCAAGGAGCAGACCTCGGAAATCGACCTATACCGGCCTCGACTTCAAGCGCCTGGGCTCGATATCCGCAGGTCAAGGAAGCGATCCGGGTCATGCTGTTATTCGTGGCCATCGCGGTGCCTCTGGAAAATGATCCTCGCTTTGCTGGAAGCAGCCGTTCAATCAGCGCATCATGGCACGCTCCACGCTCAGGGCATTGATGATCTTGCCGATCTTCGCCACGCCGCTGGCGGTGGGTTATGTGTTCTTCACGATCTTTTACGAAGCAGGCGGGCCGCTCGGTTTCCTCGGCATTCCCTTCCTGTCCAACCCGCACTGGGCGCTGTTTTCGGTGGCGCTGGTCGATATCTGGCAATGGACGCCGTTCTGTTTTCTGGTGTTTCTCGCCGCGCTCCAGGGCGTGCCCGACGAACTCATCGAAGCCGCGCGCATCGACGGCGCCTCCGGCTGGGACGTATTGCGCGAGGTATTGCTGCCGCTCTTGCAACCGACCATTCTGATCGTGCTGCTGCTGCGCCTCACCGAGGCCTTGAAGCTGTTCGATATTCCGTTCGCGCTCACCGGCGGCGGCCCCGGCGTGGCGACCCAGCCGTATTCGATGCTCGCGTTTCGCACGGGCCTGCGGTTTTTCGACGTCGGCTACGCCAGCGCGATGTGCTATGCGCTGCTGATTGCGGTGATGATCATCATTACCTTGTTCTTCCGCCGGATGCGCGACACTTATGGCTGACACCCGCTACACGCACCCGGCACCTCTACGCGACGCGTTGTTGTCGCTGGTCGCGATTCTGATCGTCCTGATCTTCCTGTTCCCGATCTACTGGGCGCTGTCGAACAGCCTGCGCAACCCGCTCGACACCTTCACGGTGACCGGTTTCGGCATTCCCTGGCTGAATTTCCAGCCCACCCTCAACAACTGGATCGACCAGGTCGGCACGCCGGAAACCCTGAACGCGCTGAAAAACAGCACCTTCGTCTCGATCACGGCGGCGGTCCTGGCCCTACTGCTCGGCACACCGGCGGCTTACGCCATCGCCCGTTTCAGCTTCAAACGCTGGTCCAACCGCGATATCACCATCTGGTTTCTGTCGCAGCGCGTGCTGCCGCCGGTGGCGACGGTGATTCCGTTTTACCTGGTGATGCGCTCGCTGGGACTCCTCGACACGCTCACCGCGCTGGTGCTGGTCAACGCCACTTTCGTGCTGCCGTTCGTGGTGGTGATTCTGCGCCAGACCTTCCTGGATTTGCCGCGCGAACTCGAAGAAGCGGCACTGGTCGACGGCGCCTCGCATTGGGGCGCATTCTGGCGGGTCGCGCTGCCGCTCGCCGCGCCGTCGATGGCGGCCACGGCGCTCATCATCTTTGCCTTCACCTGGAACGAATTCCTGTTCTCGGTGACACTCGCCAGCCAGCAATCCATCACCGTGCCGATGCACATCGCCGGCGCGATCGACACCCGTGGCGTGCAGTTCTGGTTCATGGGCGTACGCGCCATGACCGCGATGGTGCCACCGGTGCTGATCGCGTTGATCGCCCAGCGCTACATCGTGCGCGGCCTCACCTTCGGCGCCGTCAAGGGATAACCATCCATGGCAGAAGTCACCCTCAAGCAAGTCGAGAAATACTACGACGAGACCAAAGTCATCCACGGCCTCGATCTGGCGATTCGCGACGGCGAGTTCGTGGTGCTGGTAGGGCCCTCGGGCTGCGGCAAATCGACGCTACTGCGCATGATCGCGGGCCTGGAGCCGATCAGCCGCGGCGAGATTCACATCGGCGCGCGCAAAGTGAACGACATCGCCCCCAAGGATCGCGACGTGGCGATGGTATTCCAGAACTACGCGCTCTATCCGCACAAGACCGTCTACGACAACATGGCGTTTGGCCTGAAGCTGCGCAAAGTCGATAAAGCGGTGATCGCCGAGCGTGTCAACAAAGCCGCCACTATCCTGGGCCTGAACGATTACCTCAAGCGCTATCCGCGCCATCTTTCCGGCGGCCAGCGCCAGCGCGTGGCCATGGGCCGTGCGATTGTCCGCGATCCGCAGGTATTCCTATTCGACGAGCCGCTGTCCAATCTCGACGCCCAGTTGCGGGTATCGATGCGCGGCGAGATCAAAGCGCTGCACGCCGACCTCGGCACCACGGCGGTCTACGTCACCCACGACCAGGTCGAAGCGATGACCATGGCGGACCGCATCGTGGTGCTAAACCAAGGCCGGGTCGAGCAGATCGGCGCGCCGCTCGCGCTTTACGACCATCCGGCCAATCTGTTCGTGGCGCGCTTCATCGGCTCACCGGCGATGAATATCCTCGAGGGCATCTTGCGCCGCGACGGCGCTGAAACCTGGTTCGAGCGCCCCGATGGCGCGGTGTTGCCATTGCCCGCCGATGTGGCCGCCGGCGACGGCGCCAAAGTGAGCTATGGCATCCGGCCCGAACATCTGGCCTTGAGCAACGCCGATGATGGCATCCCCGCCCGCGTCGAGGTAATCGAGCCCACCGGCCTCGCCACTCTGGTATTCGCCACCCTGAGCGGCGCGCCGGTTTGCGCGTTGACCAACGAACGGGTGAATCTGGCGCGTGGCGATACCGTGCATTTTGCACCCCGCCTCGGCGCGGTTCATCTGTTCGATGGAACATCCGGTAAAAGATTGTAACTCCCGCCGCGCGCGATCGGATCGTTACTCGAAACCGTCCTGGAACAGCGCGCCCGTAGCCGCCTGACCCACCGAAAAACGCCGCTTCACCCGGGTGATATTGCCCTGACGATCGGCGATCTCGACCATCAGATGCGCGTTGCTGGCCTGGCCGAGCGGTTGCAACAGATGCAGGGTATAGAGGCCGTCGCCGGTCAATCGCGCGAGATCGGCGAGCTCCTGACCCGGCGCGCGACCGGCGAGCGCGATGTCGGCGGTGATGGAAAGCGATGCGGGGTCGATGCCGCTGTAAGCGTCGGCGACGCCGATGCGGATATCGGTCAGCGGCGCGCTGTTCGGCCCTGGCCGTGGCAGGCTGAGCGCCAGCGTGGGCCGCATGTCATCCAGAAACCAGCCGAAGCTCCCATGCCCCGATTCCTGGCCGATGTTGATCGGCGCGCCGAGGTCGATCCAGCGCGCAATGGTCATTTTCTCGTCTATCGTCAATGGCGGAACACCGCTCGCTGGCGGCGGCATGATCGACCCAGTGAAATCGAGATCGGCGGCGTTGGGGTCCGCGCCCGGGGGCAGCGTAGCGGGGTCGCCGGGGGTGGATTCGGTCGGATGCTCGGCATTGCTCCAGCCGTCCAAGCGCTGGCCGAACACTTTCCAGACCAGCAGGCTGCGCCGGCTCTGGAAGCGGCGCACATAGCGGCTGGCGTTGGTCTGCCGCCAAGTCCCGTTGACGATCACCGGTTGATAGCCCCAGCGCGCATCTTCATCGGCGGCCAGGCGCGCGTAATCGCCGGGCAGGCCGCTGGCGGGGTCGATGGCGGTATCGTCGAGCACGAGTTGGCCGGGTGGATTGGCGTTAGCCTTGGTGTGGCAATTGACACAACTGCGTTGCAGCAACGGGCGGATATCGCGGTAAAACTCGACATTGACGACTGCGCTGTTGACGGTGCGCAACGCCGGCTGGTTGGCGGCGCTCTGGGTCAGCAGAGGCGTAGTCTTGGTCAAATCCCACACCTGATAGCCGGGCTTGGCGGCGGCGGTGGTATTGAATTCCAGTTTGGCCTGGCTGTGGGCGTGGCAACCGCCGCAGTCGTTGCGCACTTCGCCGGGGCGAACCTGATGCCAGGTCTGCGCCATGGTCAGCACCAGGCCGTTGCGATCCAGCATCTGGAAGGTGAACGGGCTGTCGGCAGGGATTTTGGCGAGGAAGCTGGTGTCCGGATTACCCTCGGCGTCGAGGATGGGGTGGCCGCCGCCGTCGAACTTGCGCACTGGAATCTCGCCGAGGATGCGCAGGCGTTCATGGGCGTGGCTGTAAAACCACTGAAAACCGCCTGGCCCGCAGCAGGTCGAGTTTGGCCCATAGCCGCGATGGCTGTTGGGCTCCATCGCCAGAATACGGATCGCCCAGAGGTCGGCGTTGGCGTATTTTCCGGCATCGGCGCCCTGCGCGAACCAATTACTGCTCTGTTCGTTCTGTGAGGTATTGAACGCATCCAGGCCGTCGAACGTGTCGGAGAACGACGTCACCACCCCCGGAAAGCTCTCGCGCTTGTACAAGCTGCTGGTGCCCACCAAGCCGTAAGGCGTGCCGGCGGGCAAGGCCGCGTGCGCGCTGCCGTCATTGGGCAGCCAGGGTGTCTGCACCGGCTGATCGATGCCATGGACGGCGCGATAAGTTACCACCGCGCGCGGCCAGGCTTCGTTGTAGCGCGGGTCATTCTTGATGAGCCGCAACTGTGCCGGACTGCTGACGATAGTGCCGCCGCTGACGAGGTAAAGCCCGGCGTCGTAATAGGGCAAGGGCGTCGGGCGATTGAGGTCGTTGGCCGGGCCAGGCGTCCAAACCACCAATAAATCGTTATTGGGCGCCGCCGAAGGATGGGTGAATTTGCCGACCCGCGCGCCGCCCGCGCCCACCGGCGCGGCCTCGTCGTTGCCGTGGGTGAACGGCGTGATCGAGTACATCCCGCGCGGCGTGAAGGGCATGGTGAACGGATATAGAAACCCGCCGCCCACGGTTTGCTGGATCGGCGGATTGTCAGCGGGGAAAGCGCTGTAAAACGGCGGCTGGCCGGCGGGCGGCTGCGCCGGAAACCGATACAGCGCGCCGAAACCCTTATTGTTGAGGTTGTAATAATCGACCACGACGATATCGTCATTGCCGAGCTGGGTCATGAAGTGAAACGCCTGCGGCTGGTGGAACGCGCTCACCACCGGCTGCCAATAGCGGCCATCGGGCAGAATGGACCAGATGCCCCACAGCCGTTCGTCACGGTTGCCCTGCGATTCCAGCGTACTGAACAGCAGCCGCCCGTCCTTCAGCGGGGTCGGGTGCAGCACGCTGCCGATGGTGAGCGGGGCGATGGGCGTCACATTCTCGCCATCTTCGTCCATTACGAACAATTGCAGGGTTGGCGTACTGAGGCCGCGCGGCGGAATAAACCCGTTGCGGTTGCTGACGAACGCGACTTTGCCGCCGGCCACCGGCGCCGGGCCTAGATTCAGAATGCCATAGCCCAGGCTATTGAAGCCGGCGGGCGGATCGAGCGGGTTGGACTCGTCCCAGTGGCCAGCGCCGGTGTTGGGGGTGAACTCGCCGAAGGTCAGTTGCTGAATTTGCCGGCTGGCCAAGTTGATCCGGTAGATATCGGCCCCGCCGCGCGGTAATCCGCGCTGGTCATTGATGTCGGCCGGATCGTGGAACAGGCTGTAATACACCCATTGACCATCGAAGGATACGAACGGGTCGGTGACCGCATTGGCCCCGCCGGCCACCAGCACTTCCTCGCCGCCACTGGGGTGCAGCAGCATGAGATCGGCGCCGGGGTCGATGCGTCCAGGGTGCGAGACCTCCGGCCAGGTGGTGTTGGTATTGTCACCGAAACGCGGCTGGCGCACATAGACGATGTCGTAATTCACGACGGGCGCAGCCCCGGCGTCGCTGACGATCAGGGCTGCCAGTGCCATGATCTTGACGAACCAACGGCGTGACATCGTAAACCCTCCTGGTGGCGCGGGGCGTGTCCTTTTGTTTTTATAAGCAAAAACAGCGCCCACCGCGCAAACAAGTATGGAACAAAGCGGCGATATCGAGCGCGAGGATAGGATGATTGCGCTGCCGCCGGCCATAGCGTACACATCGCTGTCGATGTGCTCGCGCTGAACCCTAACGTCGCGCTCACCGGCGAGGTCATTCTTCACATCCACGGAGGATAGTTGATGCGCTAGGGGCATCGCGATCTCTCATTTACTGGGATAGACGCTATGGTAGCGAATTTTTGTAGCGATAGAATTTAATATCGCTGCCATGTCAAAGACAATACTGCAAATATGAAACCTGCTCCACAAGAAGCAATGATTAGAATTAGGCCCCAAAACCTGGCCGTGTTGGTTGATGCTGAAATCGATCTGGGAGTATTTCTCGATCTACTAAAATTTCTATCTTGCATATGGGGCGGTAAGTATGCTCGCATCATTATAGTAGGCAGGCAAAGTAACGATTTTGTAGAGAGCCTTAGAATTGATCTGGCAAAATTGATGCCCGATGTCGTATTGTTAGCCGAAGAAGGCAACAAAATTTGGGAGGAATCAATATTTGAAATCTGTCGTCCACAAATTGTTATATTCAATGATAAAGCACTCGATGGACTTAAAAATTCGACATTCGCTGGGTTGATTCATGCGGATACAGCCGTTAGAGCAGAAGTCAGTCAACATCCTCAAATACAACGCGACTGGATATATTTACAGGAACATCATGGAGTTGATCAATATTCTCTTTATTTAGCAGTAACTTTTGGATTTGTCCCTGAAAATGCAGCTAAAGAGTACAGTAAATTTTTGAGAGCTAAGCATGCTCTTTCTAGAATCAATGATTACTCAACGTATATGGACGCTCATGATAATTTACTAGGTAGGTGGTGTTGGCTTGATGTTGCTAATAATCGGCTGCAACTAATTCATGGAACTATAGCGCCGCCAACTGTCATAATTGTCAACAAATCCAATCCTTTAAAAGATCTTGTCTTATATTGGAATATGCGCCCACAGTTTAGGAGTGTTACAAGTGGTGAAATCATTCTTTTTCCGGACACAGAGATCGTGAACGACCATTCCATAGATAGGCTTGCAAACTGGATTACGGACTCCAGAATTCAATCATCTTGGTGTGAGCTTCACTCACATGGCTGCTCAAAAGGCACACTCAACACACTAGCTCGCAGGCTACGCCCTCGGTTAAGGCGAAAAAAATTACATGCTGGCGTCCAGATAATCGATGTTCATGTTAATGTGACGCCATTGATATCGTTTTGCTACGAGAGGGAGGAGCACGCCAATCTTCTTTTGGAAGATCATGTCGTTACAGTTCCAAAGCTTAGCCCTTGGTTAGATGAGCAGATGCCATCGTCTGGCTTCTGGTGTTGCGATCTTGCCAAGAATCCTAATAACCAATGGTGCTAGTTGAATAGCGGTTGACAAAGCCATGCGTGCCAACCACCGTGGTAGGCAGAGCTACCCACCTGCCGTCGATGAGGCACGCATGACCACCGAAGACTTTATCGCCGGGATTGTTCTGCCGCGTAGATGATCGATTTCGAAGCACTGGGATTGGGGCGGCATCGGCAGGCGGTTGTGGCCGAGCGGTGACAGCTTTGGCCGCCGCATTCGCACTCAAGGGGTGGGCGGTCGTGCCTTCTATCGCTGGATCAGCCGCGACGGGCGAGAGCTGTTTAAAGGTTGCCCAGTCGCACGCGGCTGTTTCGGCGTATCAAGCTACCCACCTGGCGCTGGGGCGATGCGTTCATGGCGGAGATGAGTCTGTTGGGAGTGGCCGATACCTACGGCATCGAACTGCTGCATCCCAAGCGCGAGGGACGCAGCCGCGCGCGAATCGGCCGCAAAGGCTTATCCAGATCATCGCTGGATCGTGGGTGTCAAACTCGGCGTATTGCTCAACCGGCTGGGGTTGGTGGTGGGCTGGGTGTGGGCGACGGACAACATGCACGATAAGCATTTTGCGGTATTGGTCGAGGCGGCGCGGGAGCAGATGGTCGTCTTGGCCGATCACGGCTTTCACGCCACAGTGGGTGATCCGCCCAACCTCAAACTCTGCCAGCGCGGGCAGTGGAACGAACGGATGCTGGTGGAGACGGTGTTAGAGAATGCTGACCACCGTTGCCCATCTGAAAAAACTCAGCCACCGGGTGGCTGCCTACCTTCAGGCGCGCTTGGCTTTCAGCATGGCGTTGTTCAATCTCTTGGCTCAATGGCATGGGTTGACAGCCGATGAGAACGGATTCGTGCGGCTTTCCATCATGCCAGTTCAGCCTATGAACTAGCACCATTGATTTAACTCGAGGCAACCCTTTGAGCTTGTGCTCCCCAAGCATGTATCAATGCTGAAACTATTGAATGTTCCGGCAGGACAATACGCCAATTGAATGAGAATTATTGGCTTTGGCTATGATGCTATCAGTGTAACGTTTGATAACTCCAAGAGGATGCGATCGCTAAAATTTCAATTACCAACAGCCGGAGAAATTTTTGAAATGATCCTTGCTGAAGCTAGATTCCGAATGCATGGCGAAAAGATGAGAAAAATATAAGATATAGCCACGCACTAAGAATTCTTGGAGACATTGAAACTGCAAGTGTTTCGCTAACCGGCCCTTCAAGTCGAATCATTAAAGCCCTTTGCAATGCACCCGATTACCCACAACTTGGAGCCTCTTGTAAGATTGCGATTTTTTGACGAGGCGCAAATGGGTTGGGTAAGCGAGGAATTGGGGGTCTTAAATTAGGGGATGCCCGCCGCGAGCGGCGGCTGATCAAGCTGGTGGAAGACCTGGCGGGGCAGCCAACGGGGAGCATCCCACTGGCGAGCGGAGGCTGGGCCGAGACCAAAGCGGCGTACCGACTGCTGGACAACGAGGCGCTGGAGTGGCGGGAGATACTGGAAGTGCACACCGAGCGCACGGTGGAGCGGATGGGCGGGCAGAAGGTGGCGTTGTGCATTCAAGACACGACGGAATTGGACTTCACCACCCAGCCGGGGATCGCGGGGCTGGGCCGACTGGCTTATGAGGCGCAGCACGGGCTGTACGCGCATCCAACGCTGGTGGTCACACCTGAGGGTGTGGCGCTGGGGGTGGTGGATGCGTGGCCTGGCGCGCGCCCAAAGGCGAGCCGCGGTGAAAAGAAAGCATGCGCTGGGTGGAAGGCTACGAGAACGTAGCGGATCTGGCCGAGACGCCTGACTGACACCCGGCTGGTGTATGTGGCAGACCGCGAAGGCGACCTACGAGCGCTGATGGACGCGGCGGCGCGCCGGGGCACGCCAGCGGACTGGCTGGTACGTGCCACCCACAACCGCATGACCGCAGCGGGCGGGAAGCTGTGGGAGGCACTGGAGGAGCACGCGGCACTGGGCGAGGTGGAGTTTCGCTTGCCGGCAGGGCGCGGGCGCGCGGCTCGGAAGGTGCGGCAAGCGCTCTACCAAAGACGAGTGAAGCTACCGGCGCGCAACGGTGCGGCGGCGGTGACGGTGACGGCGATTGTGGCGCGAGAAGAGCATCCGCCCGCGGGCGAGCAGGCGATTGAGTGGCAGTTGTTGACCAACCGAGTCGCTGAAACCCTGGAGCAGGTGGTGGAACTCATCGACTGGTATCGGCGTCGCTGGCTGATCGAGATTTTCTTCAGAATTTGGAAAACGGGCTGCCAAGTGGAGGCGCTGCAACTGGGCACGCTGGAGCGGCTGGAGCGGGCGCTGGTGATCTACCTGATCATCGCCTGGCGGATTCTGCACCTGGTCACCTGGGGTCGGGACTGTCCCGAGTTACCCTGTGAGGTGGTGTTCGACCCTGAGGAATGGCAAGCGGCTTGGATTGTGACGTATCGCCGCCCACCGCCCGAGACGGTGCCGACGCTGGGCGCGATGGTGCGTCTGATCGCCGGATTCGGTGGGTTTCTCGGACGTAAACGCGATGGGCACCCCGGCCCCAAGGCCATCTGGGAGGGGATGCAACAAGTGCAGGCGTTTGCCGTGGGGATTGCCGCCGCGAAAGAAGCCTTTGTTCCTACTGGCTGAGTTGTGGGTAATCGGGTGCTTTGCAATGGCCCTCTGGATTACGATGAGATTTGCAGAAAAGCTAAGCTGGGTAAAAGAAACTGCTCGAAAGACTTATCAAAACTAGCAATGTCATTTCTTAATCGACTTGATGGACAAGCCCGCCATATTGGCGAAGAAAGAATGCACATCGCAAATAAAAATTTTTTTACAATAGATTCACCAACCGATGATATATTTGAAAATTTGACGGCGATGGGTGTCATCAAAAGAAAATGGAAGCTTGATCGATGCCGTTACTGCGATAAAAGCTATTGGACCGATGACATAAACTTGAATGAGCCAATACTTTGCCCTGGTTGCTTCAATTCCCTGCCTCTTCGTAAAAGCGTTACCGTTGGATACGAGCTGAATGAACTTATCCGCCTATCGATCAAAGAGGGAATTACTCCGGTTATTCTCACAGCACGATTTTTACGTAATCTAACTCGTGCTGGCTTTTTTTGGCATCCTGGGGCAAAGATAGTCTCGAACATTGATCGAACTGATTTTGATCTTTTAGCCTGCTGCGATGGTCATCTGGTGGCCGCTGAATGCAAGACGCTAACCGACACAGATGACACAAGCCCCGTATGGGGCGAAATTCTTGAACAACTGGCAACGCCAATCTCCATAGCCAAAGCATGTAGCTTCGAGATTTTTGTCATCAGCATACTGAGAGATGACATACCACATGATTTCAAGAAAAAGGCTAAGGAGTTAGCTGGAAAAAGGCTAAAAATCGAATTCCTAACCAAAGCTGATCTGCAAAGTGGTTATCGGCATACCGTAACCGCCGAAGGACATCAAATTCGAGTCGATTTGTTCGAGTTCATGAACCCTGGCTGGAGAAATCTCCGGCCCAGCAAGAAGCCAAAACTTACCAGATCCATATCTTTTTAATGTCACCTCGGCCTCAATTTGACTTTCTCACTCCGCCACCTGCGCCGCCAACCACCGCGCGGTGCGCAGCAATCTCGCGTCGTCGCCGCGCGCGCCTACCAATTGCACGCCGAGCGGCATCCCGTTCGGCCCCTGCAACAACGGCAGGGTGATCGCCGGCACGCCGCAGAGCGTCCAGGTCGTACACAGCACCGGACTGCCGGTCGAATCCAAGCCCAGCGGCGCTTCGCCGGTCGTGGCGGGGGTGATGATGGCGTCGTAGTAATGACCGAGCAGGTCGTCGAGATAAGTTCCCAGCGCCGTGCGCCGCGCCGCGCGAGGTTGTAGTCGGTGGCCTTGATGATCTGGCCCTGTTCGATCATCCCGCGCAGGCGTTCGCTCAAGCGCTCCTTGCCGTGCTCATACTCGCGCGCGAAACTGACCGCGAAATCGGCGACCAAAATCGTGCCATGGCATTGCACCGCGCCATCGAATTCCGCCGGCAGCGCGACTTCGGCGCAGCGCTCGCCGAGCGCCTCGGCCAATTCGGCGAATGCCGCCTGCGCGCCCGGCTCGACCTGTTGCCATAGCGGCGTCTTGACGAACGCGAAACGCGGCGCGAGCGGCAGCTCCTGGGCCATGACCGCACTGAGCTGCGGGTGCGCCCGTGGCTGGCTATCGGGGTCGCGCGGGTCGTAGGCCATCAAGGCCTCGGCGAGCAACGCGGCGTCCTCCACGGTGCGCGCGAACACGCCGATGTGATCGAGCCAGCGCGACTGGGCCAGGGTGTTGGCGCGCGGAATCGCGCCGTGGCTCGGCTTGAAACCGACGGTGCCGCAATAGGCCGCGGGGCGGATCACCGAACCATTGGTCTGACTGCCGACCGCAATCGCCACCATGCTATCCGCCACCGCTGCCGCCGAACCGCTGCTGGATCCACCCGGCGTGCGCTTGGGATCATGCGGATTGCGGTCTTGCCGGCGTGTAAACCGCCAACTCGGTGGTGACGGTTTTGCCCAGGATCACCGCGCCAGCGGCGCGCAGCAACGCCACCGCGCTGGCATCCTCGGTGGGCCTACGGCCGGCGTGTAATACCGTGCCGTTCTCGGTCGGCATGTCGCGGGTGTCGAAAATGTCTTTCACGCCCACCGGCACGCCGTGCAGCGGCCCCAGCGGCCTGCCCGATGCGCGTTGATCGTCCGCTACCCGCGCCTGTCGGAGGGCATAGTCGGGATCGAGGAAAATCCACGCCTGCACGCTCTCTTCACGGGCGGCGATGCGATCCAGGCAAGCCCGGGTGAGTTCGACCGAACTGATCTCGCCCTTGCGGATGAGCGCCGCCGCCTGGGCGGCGCCGATTTGGGTCAGATCCATAGCGTAATACCCTTATTTACTATAGAGCAGTTGCGGCAACCATAGTCCAATGCCGGGGAACAGATAAAGCAGAATGATCGCCAGGATTTGGATCGCCATGAACGGCATCATCCCGGCGAAAATCTGGTTGAGCGTGACGTGCGGCGGCGACACACCCGCTAGATAAAACGCCGCCATCGCTACTGGCGGCGACAGGAATGCAGTTTGCAGATTGAGCGCCACCAGCAGGCCGAAGAACAGCGGATCAATATGGAAATGCCCAAGCAGCGGGATGAAGATCGGCATGAAGATGACGATGATCTCGGTCCACTCCAGCGGCCAGCCGAGCAGGAAAATGACCACTTGTGAGAGCACCATGAAATAAGTCGGCGTGAGGTTTAGCGACAACACCTACTTTTCCACGACCTCCTGGCCGCCAAGCAAAGCGAACGCGGCCGAGAAGATCGATGAGCCGACGAACAGCCAGCACACCATCGCCGAGGTCTTGGCGGTGAGAAACACCGATTCCTTGATGACGCCCCAAGTCAGCTGTCCATAGGCCAAGGCGAGCAGCGCCCACTCCAGTGCGCCGACCGCGGCGGCTTCGGTTGGCGTGGCTAAACCAAATGCGATCGCCCCCAGTACAAAATCATGATTGCAAGAGGAAAAACGAGGTCAACAGCATCTTGAAGACCTCGAGGTTCTCGAAGGTGTGACGGCGGTAGCGCCACAGCAACCACACGATACCCACGGCGAGGGTGATCCAAAATCCCATCGGCGCCGGCTGGCGCGCAGGAGCATCGGAGGTCACCGGCGGCTTTGCCGCAGCAGCAGGCGCTGTTTGTGCCGGCGCCGCCGCTGGCGCCGCGCCCGGCGGCTCCTGCAAGCCAGGGGCTGCGGGTGGCTCCTGCAATCCGGAAGAAGGCGGCTCCTGCAAACCGGATGGCGATGATGAGGGGGCCGAGGAAGCGCCCCCTATTTCCACCAGGCCGCCGGTGTCCTCCGCGACGATGGGCTTGGTCAACCCCTGCCATGCAAGCGCCATGATCGCCGCAAACACCAGCGCTGGCGCCAAGGTGATGATCAATACGGCCGAGCACGGATGCCTTGGAAACCCCTAAATCGCCACGCCCTAGAGCTCTGTACAGCGCGGGAAGCGCTTTCGGGCCGATGCGGCTGGCGATGGCTTGGTTGACGGGTGGAACTGTCACCCTACGATCGGCGGCGGACAGCGGCGGCGCAAGATTGGGGCGGAGCTTGGCGAGCAGAATCACCCACACCACATACAGTCCCGCCAGCATGATCCCGGGAAAGAATGCGCCTGCATAAAGCTGCACTACCGAAACGCCAGCGGTAGCGCCATACACGATCAACAACACCGAGGGCGGAATCAGAATGCCCAGACAGCCGCCGGCAGTGATCACGCCCGCTGACAGCTTGATGTTATAGCCCGCGCGCAGCATGGCCGGAAACGCCAGCAATCCCATTAGCGTTACCACTGCGCCGACGATGCCGGTGGCGGTGGCGAAGATCGCGCAGGTCACCAGCGTCGCCACGGCGAGCGATCCGGGCACGCGCGCCATCGCCAGATGCAGGCTCTTGAACAGTTTCTCGATGAGGTTGGCGCGCTCGACCAGATAGCCCATGAACACGAACAGCGGCACCGAAATCAGCACATCATTGGTCATGACGCCGTAGGCGCGCTGCACCATGAGGTCGAGCGTGAGTTCCGCGGCATTACTAGGATCCTGGCTGCGATAGGCCAGATACGCGAAGATCATGCCCATCCCCATCAGGGTGAACGCGGTGGGGAAACCGAGCATGATCGCCAGCACGATCAGCGCCAGCATCAATAAGCCCAGATGGCCGTTGGTCATGTCCGCCGGTGCCGGCAGCAGCCAGATGATCCCAACCAGGATCAACGCCATGATGGAGAAACCGAACCACAGTTCTTTTCTCATCGGTGCGCCTCCTGCTGGTGAACCACGACTTCGTCGAGTGCGGCAATGTCTTCATCCTTGACATGCACCATTTCTTTCAGCTTATCGACATCGACCTCCTCGACATCCTGCTCGCGCGACGGCCAGTAGCCCTGTTTCAGGCAGATCACGCAGCGAATGATTTCAACGACGCCTTGTGCGAGCAGCATGGCGCCGGCCAGCGGAATGGCGGTCTTGAACGGATAAAGCGGGGGTGCGGAGGTGCCGACCGGCGGGTATTCATTGTGCGCCCAGGAATCCGCCGCAAAGGTGTAACCCGCATAAGCGAGCGCAACCACGCCAGGAATGAAAAACAGGATATACAGGATCAAGTCCAGCCCCGCTTGCAAACGCGGCGGGAAAAAGCCATAGAGCACGTCACCGCGCACATGGCCGTTTTTCGACAGGGTATACGCGCCCGCCATCATGAACAGGATGCCATACATCATGATCATGGTATCGAAGGCCCAAGCGTGTGGTTTGTTCAGCGCATAGCGCGAAAAGACTTCCCAACTGATGAGGAGAGTCAGCGCCACGATCAGCCAAGCGAACAACTGGCCGACAAATGTGCTGACGCGATCAACAAATAACAGCAGCCGTTGCATACGACCACCTAAATTAAGGTTTTATTATAAGAAAAACAGAAATCAGCCATGTAGCGAGCGCTGCATGGCTGATCAAGCTATGGAAGCGGCTTAGGCTTTTTTGAAGAAATGGTCATACGCCATGCGGTAATTGACCAGCGTGTCACCCTGCCAGCGACCGGCGCGCTCGGCGAACACACGCTGCGAATCGAGCACTTTCTTGAACAGCGGATTCTCGCCAGATTTCTTCTGGGCGATGCCATCCCAAGCGGCAAGCTGCGCTTGCAGGATGGCGTCGGGGGTTTTATAGAACTTTACGCCTTTTTCATCGCGCAGTTTCTGATAATCGGTGGAATAGCGGTCGATGGCTTTCCAAGACATATCGGCGGAAGACGCCTCGGCGGCGACTGCCAGCATGGCCTTCAAATCCGCCGGCAGGGCATCGTATTTTTTCTTGTTGAACAGGATTTCGAGCTGCTCCGAAGCTTGATGGAAGCTTTGCAACATGCACACCTTGGACACATCCGGGAACCCCAGAATACTATCGGAGGTGGCATTATTGAATTCGGCGGCATCCAGCAATCCGCGATCCAACGCGGGCACGATCTCCGCCCCCGGCAACGGATTCACCGCCGCGCCCATCGCGGTGAAGATATCGATGGACAAACCCACCGTGCGGTATTTGAGGCCCTGCAAATCCTCCACCTTGGAGATCGGTTTTTTGAACCAGCCGAAGGGCTGGGTCGGCATCGGCCCGTACAGGAACGACACCACGTCCATATTGAGGCTGGCGTAGATCTCGTTGAGCAGCGCCTGACCGCCGCCGTATTTGTGCCAAGCCAGCACCATATTGCCGTCCATGCCGAAAGCCGGGCCAGAACCCCACAGCGCGAACGCTGAATTCTTACCGTACCAGTAAGCGGTCACACCGTGGCCGCCGTCCAGTGTGCCTTTGGATACTGCGTCCAAGAGGTCGAACGCTTTCACCACCGAACCGGCAGGCAGTACTTCAATCGTCAAGCGCCCGCCCGATAAATCGTTGACGCGCTTGGCGTAATCCTGGGCGTACTCGTGGTTGATGTCTTTCGCCGGCCAGGTGCTCTGCCAGCGCATCGTGATCTTGTCCTGTGCCTTGGCGATCATTGGAAAACCGAGAGCGGCGACGCTCGCGGCGGCGCCGGCTTGCAGGAATCGGCGGCGATTGGAAACAGGTTTGCCATTTGCTACATCAGTGGTGGAACCCATATGCTCCTCCTCATTGTTATCACCATTCTGGCCGAGAGCCAGCACTTGCAATCCAAGCCGTGACGCCGCCGCAGCGGCGGTTGGCCGAGCGCGCAGATTGTATAGGAGGTTTTGGCTTTTATCACCCGCGGAGTTGGCACTTGCGCACCCCCTCACGGCAAACGCCACGCTCCTTCACAATGGCATAATGAAGTATATCAGCGGGCAGAGCGGAACATGCGGATACGGCAGTGATCATCGCGGGCAAATATGAAGTGATCGGCGAATTGGGGCGTGGCGGCATGGGTTATGTCTACCAGGCGCGCCACCGTGACCTCGACGCCGTGTTCGCGCTCAAAGTACTGCTGCCGCAACTCGCCGCCGACCCGAGCCTGGTGTCGCGCTTCCAGCACGAAGCGCGGATCATGGCGAAGCTGAGCCATCCCAACATCGTGCGGGTGTCCGACATCGCCCGCGACGGCGACCTCTATTACTTCGTGATGGAATACATCGCTGGCCACCACCTCGGCCAGATCATCGCCGAGCGAGGCCCGTTCGCGCCAGCGGACGCCACCGCCATCGCCCTCCAGATTGCTGACGCCCTGGGCTATGCGCACGCCCGCCAACCCGCCGTCATCCATCGTGACATCAAACCCTCCAATATCATGATCGAGGACGGCACGGGGCGCGTGGTCGTCACCGATTTCGGCATCGCCAAGCTGATGGACGCCGCCGACCCCGGCCATACCCGCACCGGTTTCATGGTCGGCACGCTGCGCTACGCCGCCCCCGAGCAGATCCGCGCCGCCGCCGACCTCGACGGGCGCGCCGACCTCTACGCGCTGGGGCTGGTGCTCTACGAAATGATTGGGGGGCGCAAGCTGTTCGAGGGCATGACCAACCAGGCCATCATCGGCCGGCAGCTTTACGAACCTGCCGAAAACACGCTAACGTTCATAAAACCCGTGCCAGTCGCGCTGCAACAGGCGATCCGCAAGGCGGTGATGAAAAACCGCGAGCAGCGCTATGCTAGCGTGGATGCGTTTGCCACCGAGTTACGCCGTCTCGCTACGCCAAGCACGGGCGCTACGGCTACCGCGGTCGTCAAACCCTCCCGGCGCCGCCGCAAGTTCGGCTGGATCATGACGCTGGCGGCGGTGGGCGCGCTGGCCGTGCTATTGTGGCCCCGGCCCGAAGCGCCCAGACCCGTACCCAAACCGCCTCTCGCGACGACACCCACGCCTGCCACGCCTGCGCCAGCCCCCGAATCCGTCGCTAGCACGCCGGACATCAAGCCGCTGCCGCCGATGGCGGCGATGCAACACCAGCGCAGCCCCACTCACCCCTGAACCTACTGCCGTCGCGCCCGACATCAGGCCACTGCCGCCCGCGTCGCCCACTCCGGAGATCATTGCCACCGCGCCGGATATCAAAGCGCTGACATCATCATCGGCGTTGACCCGCACCACCCTACCCAGCGCGCCGAAACCGGAACCAGTCGCGCCCGCCCTGCAAAGCGCGACCATCCGAGCCAACGCTGACCTTGACGCCTGCCTGACGCAATCATTCACTGTCGAGGGGATTGCCGGAGGCGCGTTATGAATGGCGGCTCGATGGCTCACTTAACCGGCCCAGGACGCGCGCTGGACGTTCACCCCAGCCCCGGCGCATATCATGGCGGTAAGGCGCGGATAGCGTCCGCCGATAACGGGCGTGAATGGCGAGATCAAGGCTAGCGCCGCGCTTCCCGATCAAAAAACATCGACCAATGGCTCGCGGATTACCGCGCCGCACTACTGGCGCGTAATATGGATAAACTGCGCGGCCTCGGATGTTTACAGTCGCCGAGCGAAGCCGAACGCCTGCAGCGCACCCTCGCGGCGCGCCAGAATTACGAGGTATTGATCCAGAACGTGCACGCCCTGCCGGAACATGGCGAGGTCGCGCTCAGCTTTGAACAAGTGGATCGATGGTATGATCGCGCCAGTTATTCCGCCGTCGTGGATTACGCGACCCGCCACCTTACGCTGGCGGTTGAGGACTGTAGACTGACTGCGATCAATAGAAAATGACCCTGTCCGCGTTTTCTCGCCAAGGAGTTTCCGCATGAACGCAAGACCTCGACTCTCATCACGGTACGCCTGCGCGGCGATGGCATTGACCACCGTTGGCTTGTGCGCCGCCGCGCCCGCCCTCGCGCAGGACAACGCCCAAGGCAAAGTGCTGTTCATGCTGGACAGTTCGGGCAGCATGAGGGCCAAGATCGACAAGCGCGAGAAAATCGCCATCGCCGAGTCATGAGCAACCTCATCAAGATCTTCCCGATGGTGTGCAGGCCGGCCTCGAAGATCTATGGCCATCCGCAACAAGGGCGATTGCAAAGACATCAAGAACTCCTCACCGATCGGCCAAGGCGACAAACAAGCCTGATCGCCAACATCCAGGCGATCAGCCCGAAGGGCGAGAACGCCGATCACCCAGGCGTTGGAACTCGCGGCGGAGCAACTCAAGGGCTCCGAGGAAGAAACCACCGTGGTGCTGATCAGCGACGGCAAGGAAACCTGCGAGGGCGATCCGTGCGCACGCGGCAAGCGCTGCACCAAGGACGAAGGCATCAACATCCGCATCCGTGGTCGGCTTCGATGTGAATAAAGAGGAAAAAGATCAGCTTATCTGCATCGCTGATGCCGGAGGCGGCAAGTATTTCAGCGCCAACAGCGCCGCACAACTGAAAGATGCCCTGACCGAAGTCAAAAAAGCAGTAGTCGAAAAAATCGAGGTGAAAAAACCCGGCCGCCGCCCAGAGTCGAAGCGAAAAAACGAACAGCCGGCCTCCGGCTGACACTGCAATGCTCGCCAAAAGGGCAACCCAACCACTAGCCAAGGACATCGTCCTGGAAGATTATATTTTAAAGCCAGTCTGGAAGGCAATCACAAACAAATCGCGTATGAAATCGGCTGACCATGTGTTCCCGCTGCCCTCCGGGCGCCTGTCAGCGCCGATTCGGCGACGCCGAAGCCAGCCAGGAGATCGAGGTCAATGCCGAGCAGGCCCAGACACCAGATCGTCGTTTCAACGCCGGCCAGATCAAGTTGAGCGCGGTGTTGTCGACAGGCAGCCCGCCCTGTCGACAAGGACATCGTGTGGAAAATCCTCTCCGCCAAGGCCGACCTCGAAGGCAACCGCGTAAACCGCCTACAGATCGGCCCCAGCTATGTCTTCGCCCTGCCCGCCGGCCATTATCTTGCCACCACCGCCAAGTTCGGCGACGCCTACGCCGAGAAGGAAATCGAGATCAAACCGGAGATGGCTTCGCCGATACCCTCGACCTCAACGCCGGCCAGGTCAAGCTCAGTGCCGTGCTCGCCGAGGGCAGCGAGCCTGGCAAAAGACATCGTCTGGAAAATCCTCCTCGCCAAGGCCGACCTCGAAGGCAACCGCAAGCCAAGCCGCTTATGAAATCGCCCCAATCAGGTGTTTTCCTTGAATGCCGGGCATTACCTCGCGTGACCGCCAAGTTCGGTGATGCTTATGCCAAAAAAGAGATCGAGATCAAACCGGGAGACACGGCTTCGCCAAAGGTCGTCGTCCCAACCTCAATGCCGGCCAAGTTAAACTCAGCGCCGTGCGCGGCGCCGCGGCGGCTACCAAGGACGTGCAGTGGAAAATCTACAAGAGCAAAGCCGAGCAGGAGGACAAGGGCGAACGCGTCGCCTGAGATCGGGCGCGGTGTATAGCGTTCCACCCTGAACGCCGGCGATTACCTGGTGACTGAAGTGGGCAGGCCAAGGCGCAGGCCGAGTTTTCGCTGACCGCAGGCGAGCAGAAGGAAATTCAGGTCAAGATTCCGTAATCACAGCGCGCGGCGGGAAAAAGCGCGCCATGCTGACCCTCTATTACAGCAACCGCCTGGAAAACCTCGCCGCCGCGCTTGCCGAGGCCGTACGCGCGCCGCTCACGACGCCGCTCGCGAGCGAAGTGATCATCGTCCAGAATCTCGGCATGGCGCGCTGGCTGTCGATGGTCATCGCCAGCCGCTTGGGCGTGTGCGCCAACATCCGGTTTCCGTTCCCGGCGGCGTTCGTTTGGGAAGCGATCCGCGCGCTCATCGAGGACGTGCCGGAAACCTCGGCGTTCGATCTTCCGGTTCTGACCTGGCGTGTGATGGGCTTGCTGCGCGCGCTGCCGGACGAACCGCAATACGCCGAACTGCAAGCCTATCTCGGCGCCGGCGACGATGATCATTGCTACGAGCTGGCGCGCCGTATCGCCCAGTGTTTCGACCAATACCTGGTCTACCGGCCCGACTGGGTGACGGCCTGGGAAAATGGCGAACCGAGCGGCGATTGGCAGGCGCCGCTGTGGCGCGCCTTGGCGGCCGGCGAGGCGAAGCGCCATCGCGTTTATCATCAGCGCCGCTTCCAGCGCGCCTTGGCGGATTTGCGTATCGCGCCGCCTGGCTGGCGGCGGCGTTTGCTGGTGCTCGGCATCAGCGCCATGCCGCCGGCGCAATTCACGATTCTGGCCCAGCTTGGCGAGTTCATCGACGTCACCTTGTTTCTTCTCAACCCTTGCCGCGAATACTGGGGTGATATCGTCGCCGACCGTGACATCGCGCGCCGCGATGCCGACATCGACGCCGAGAATCAATACCTGCAAGTCGGCAATCCGCTGCTCGCTTCGCTCGGCAAGCAGGGACGCGACTTCATCGACTTGCTGCAGCCCTACGCCGCCAACATCATCGACGACTACGCGGACCCGCCGGAAAATACGCTGCTCGGCTGCCTGCAAGCCGACATCCTCAACCTGCGCCGGCGCGGCGACGCCGCGTTCCCGGCCACCCCGTTCGATCCCGCCGACCGCTCCGTGCAAATCCACGCTTGCCACAGTCCGCTGCGCGAGGCGGAAGTCCTGCACGACCAGTTGCTCGCACTGTTCGCCGACCATCCGGACTTGCGGCCCGCCGACGTGGTAGTGATGACGCCCGATATCGACGCTTACGCGCCGTTCATCGAACAAGTCTTCGCCAACGCCGAACCGGCCATTTCTTACAGCATCGCCGACCGCGGTGCGAGCGCCGATCAACCGTTGCTGGATGCGTTCCTGGAGGTGCTGGATCTGGCGCAGGGCCGGTTCGACGCGGCGCGCATGTTGACGGTGCTGGAAACGCCCGCGCTGCGGCGCCGCTTCGGGCTGGAGGAAGGCGGACTGGGGCTGATCACGCGCTGGGTGCGCGAAGCCGGCATCCGCTGGGGCATGGACGAAGCCAATCGCGCGCAATGGGGCTTACCGGCCGCCCGTGAACATACCTGGCGCTTCGGCCTCGATCGCCTGCTGCTGGGGTTCGCGCTGCCGGGCGGCGGGCAACAGTCATGGGCGGATATTCTGCCCTATGACGATATCGAGGGCGGCGACGCTCAAATCCTTGGCAAATTGGCGAGCTTCGCCGATGCCGTATTCGCGCTGCACGACGATCTTGCCCACGCGCGCGCCATCGCCGATTGGCTGAGCGTACTCGATCGCGTCATCGCGACGTTCTTCGCCCCCGACCAATACGAGGAAGCGCAGCTCCAAACGATCCGTAACGGCCTCGCCGCCATCGCCGAGCAGAGCCGCCAAGCGGGCTTCGGCGCGTCGGTCTCGATCGGCGTAGTGAAAGCGGCGCTGCGCCGCGCCTGGGAAAACACGACCGGCCCGCGCGGATTCTTCACCGGCGGCGTCACCTTCTGCACCCTGATGCCGATGCGCAGCGTGCCGTTCCAGGCGGTATGCTTGATCGGCATGAACAACGACGCCTATCCGCGCCAGCAGCGCCCGCCCGACTTCGACTTGATGGCGAGCGCGTTCCGTAAGGGCGACCGCTCGCGCCGCAACGACGACCGCTATTTGTTCCTGGAAGCCCTGCTATCGGCGCGCCGCTGTTTTTACATCAGTTACGTCGGCGGCGATATCCGCGATAACAGCGTGCTGCCGCCCTCGGTGCTGGTGAACGAACTGCTGGATGTGATCCAGCAAGGCTTCCTCCCGCCCGGCCCCGCCACCGACGTGCGCACCGCGCTCCTCGTTCGCCACCCGCTGCAACCTTTCAGCCCGCGCTACTTCACCGGCGCCGATCCTCGCCTGTTCAGCTATCAGCGGGCGCTGGCCGATGCCTGCCGCCAAGCCGGTGCCGAGCGCCGAGACCCGCCGCCGTTCGTGGACGGCGTGCTGGCGGAACCCGCCCCCGAGTTCAGGGATATAGAATTTGATCAATTCGTTGATTTTTTTACCAACCCGGCGCGCTACTGGTTGCGCCGGCGCCTCAACTTGCAACTCGGCGAGGGCGCGGCGCCGCTGGAGACGCGTGAACCCTTCGTGCTCGATGGCTTGGGTGAATATGATTTGCGCACCCGCCTGTTGCCGCTGCTGCTCGCCGACCAGCCTGCGGAAATCGGCTACGCCGCTGCTCGCGGTTCGGGCCTGCTGCCGCACGGCCGGGTAGGCGAGCGTCAATTTCAGCAACTCTGGGACAACCTCAAACACTACGCCGGCAGGCTGCGCAAAGTGCTGCCGCGCGACCATCTGCCGCCGCTGGAAGTGGACATCGCGGTCGGCGCCGCGCGCCTGCACGGCTGGCTGAACGGCGTATCCGCGCAAGGCTTGTTCGATTTCCGACCCGCCACCGCCAAGGCCAAGGATCGCCTCAGGCTCTGGCTGCGCCATCTCGCGCTCAATCACATCGGTCCGCCGACCATCGCGCCGGACAGCGTATGGATCGGCCTGGACGGCGATTTGCGCCTGCGCCCGGTCGCCGACCCCGATCGTCATCTGCGCCTGCTGGTCGATTTCTACTGGGAGGGCCTGCGCCGGCCTTTGCCGTTCTTCCCGCGAAGCGCCTATGAATTCGCCATCGCCACGCGCCAGCCCAAGGCCAAGTCCACACCCCAGGCACAAGCGTGGCAAGAATGGGAAAGCAACGACTATCGTCCGGGTGAGGACATCAATCCCTATTTTCAACTGGCGTTTCGCGGCTGCGACAATCCGCTGGCGGGAGAATTCGAGGAATTGGCGCGCGCGATTTTCGATCCGCTGCTCGACCATTTGCACGATCGTCCATGACCACCGCGTTCGCCCCGCTCGATTTATTTGCCGCGCCGCTCAGCGGCATGAGCCTGATCGAGGCGAGCGCCGGCACGGGCAAGACCTATACCATTACCGGGCTTTATCTGCGCTTGATCCTGGAGGCCGAGCGCCGGGTCGATCAGATTCTGGTGGTGACCTTCACCAACGCCGCCACCGAGGAACTGAAAGCACGCATCCGCCAGCGCCTTGCCGATGTGCGCGCCGCCCTGCAAAGCGGCCATCCGCCGGATCCGTTCTGCGCGCAGCTATTGGAGCGCATCGCCGACCGCGAGCGTGCGTTGCGGCGGGTCGGCAATGCCGTGCGCGGCTTCGATGAAGCTGCCATCTTCACCATCCACGGTTTTTGCCGGCGGGTGCTGGCGGAGCGCGCATTCGCCAGCCGCATGCCCTTCGAGACCGAGGTGCTGGCCGATACCCGCGATCTGCTGCTGGAAATCACCGAGGACTTCTGGCGCCGCACGTTTCACGACGCCTCGCCGCTGCTGGTCGATTATCTGCTGTCGAGTAAACACAATGCACCATCGAAACTACTGCAACAAATCCACCCCCACCTCGGTAAACCCTATCTGAAAGTGACGGGCGTTGCCGACCCGGCGCAGTTAGCCGCCGTCGAGGCGGTTTACACGGACGCTTTTCGCGGCGTGCGCGAGCGCTGGCCCATGGAACGCGAGGCGGTGAGCGACATCTTGCTCAATGACCCTGGCCTCAATCGGCAAAAATACAATCCCAAGTCGATACCCAACTGGATTGAACAACTCAATACCTATCTCGACCTGCCGTTACCGGCGCCGCAACTGCCGGAGAAATTCGCCCAGTTCAGCGCCGCTACCATCGCCAAATCGCTCAGGCAGAACAGCCAACCGCCACGTCACCCTTTCTTCGACGCCTGCGATGCGCTGGCCGCCGCCCACGCGGCGCTGGTCGCGCAATACGAGGTGGGCTTCAAAGCATTGCGCGCGCGGCTGCTGGAGTTCTGCAACCAAGAACTGGCGGCGCGCAAATGGCGCGAGCGCGTGCAATCCTATGATGATTTCCTCACCAACTTGCAGCGTGCGCTGGCCGGCGAACGTGGCCAGGGGCTGGCTCAGATGTTGCGCAAGCGCTTTCCGGCGGCGCTGATCGACGAATTTCAAGATACCGATCCGATCCAATACGATATCCTGCGCCGCATCTACGCCGAGAGCAACTTGCCAGTGTTCATCGTCGGCGACCCCAAGCAGGCGATCTACAGCTTCCGCGGTGCCGACATTTTCGCCTATCTGGGCGCGCAAGCCGACGCCGCGCGCGGGTTCACGCTGCTCGACAACTGGCGCTCCGAACCGGCGCTGATCGATGCCGTCAATACCCTGTTCGCCCATTCCCGACAGGCGCCGTTTCTGTTCGAGCGCATCGGCTTTCATCATGCCCGCGCCGCCGACCAAGAGCGGCTGCCTTTGCGACTCGCGGACAGCGCGCCCGAGCCTTTACAGCTTTGGTTTCTTGCCGATGCCGACGACACCAAGCCGCTTGCCCTCGGCGCCGCCGAACAGCGGGCGGCGCGCGCGACCGCCGCCGAAATCGCCCGCCTGCTCAACCTCGCCGCCCATGGCAAAGCGACGCTGGGCGAGCGCGTCTTGGTGGGGGGCGACATCGCGGTGCTGGTCGCCAAACATAAACAGGGCGCGTTGGTCCGCAGGGAACTCCTGAAACTGAACGTACCGAGCGTGCAGCATGCCCAAGACAATGTATTCGACACCCACGAGGCGGATGAACTCGAACGGGTGTTGCTGGCGCTCGCCGAACCCGGTCGCGAAGCGCTGGTGCGGGCGGCGCTGGCGACCGACATGTTCGGCCTGGACGCCGCGCGATTGCTCGCCCTCGGCACCGACGAGCGGACCTGGGAGCAATGGCTGGAACGTTTCCACCGCTATCATGAATGGTGGCGCGACAAAGGCTTCATCCTCGCGTTCCAGGCACTATTGCGGGACAATCAGGTGAGTCAGCGCCTACTGGCGTTCGGCGATGGCGAGCGCCGGCTCACCAATCTTCTCCATCTTGCCGAACTGCTGCACGGCGCCGCCAGCCAACAGCGCTTGGGGATGGCGGGCTTGCTCAAATGGCTGGCCGAGCGCCGCCAAGGTTCCAACACCCAGGATGAAACCTTGCAATTGCGCTTGGAGAGCGACGCCCAACTCGTGCAAATCGTCACCGTCCACAAGAGCAAGGGCTTGGAATACCCCATCGTGTTCTGCCCATTCCTGTGGAGCGGCAAGCTCAGCGCCGGAAAAGACGAAATCGTGCGCTATCATGACCCCGCTGACGGCTACCGGGCGGTGCTCGACATCGGTTCACCCGAACTCGACGCCCGCCGCCCGCTCGCCAAGCGCGAGGAACTGGCCGAGCGCCTGCGCCAGCTTTATGTTGCCCTCACCCGCGCCAGGCATCGCTGTTATCTGGCCTGGGGCAAGCTGAAAGACGCCGGCGCCGCGCCGCTCGCCTGGCTTCTGCATGAACCGCCGGTCATCGCCCCCGATGCGGACCGGCTCGACGCCCTGAGCGCGCACTACGAAGCGATGACCGCCACCGCGTTGCGCGCGGAGCTTGTGCGCGTTGCCGCACGCGCGCCCGCAGCCATTGCCATCGCCGACCTGCCTGCCCAAGCCGACCCTTATCGCGCGCCTGCCCAGGCCCAATCCGACTATCGGCCGCGCTCATTCCCTGGACCGCTGCGCGGCGGTTGGCGCGTCGGCAGCTTTACCGCGCTCACCGCCAACTTCAACGCCGACGCACCCGATTACGACGCGCTCGTGCTGGACACACCGCAAACCGTGCGCACGGAACGCAGCATTCACGCGTTTCCGCGCGGCGCGCGCCCCGGCAGTTGTCTGCATCAGATTTTCGAGCGCTGGGACTTTACCAGCAGCGACCGCGCGGCGCTCGGCACCCTGGTGGAAACCACGCTGAGCGCCCACGGCTTCGAGCGCGAATGGCGCGATACCATCGCCGCCATGGTCGAGCGCGTGCTCGCCACGCCGCTCGACGAAGCGGGCGTATGCCTGCGCCAGATCGGCTCGGCGCAGCGCGTCAACGAAGTCGAGTTCTACTACCCGCTCGCGGCGATCGGCGCCGACGGCCTGCGCCAGGTATTGGCCCGCCACGGTGGTTGGTCGGAGGCCATCCGCAGCGAGATCGAACGCCTCGGCTTCGCGCCGTTGCAAGGCTATATGAAGGGCTATATCGATCTGCTGTTCAGCGCCGGCGGGCGCTATTATTTGGCCGATTACAAATCGAATTGGCTGGGCATGACGTCCGCCGATTATCGCCACGAGAACCTGGTCGAAGCGATGGCGCGCGAGGCTTATTTTCTGCAGTACCTGATCTATACCGTCGCGGTGCATCGCTACCTCAGGCTGCGCCTGCCCGGTTACCGTTACAGCCGCGATTTCGGTGGCGTATTTTATCTGTTTCTGCGCGGCATGGATCCGGCCCACCCTGGCTGCGGCGTCTACCATGACCGCCCGGCCGAGGCATTGATCGATGCTTTGGATGCTTACTTGGATAGCGGCCATGTGGGATGATCTAAGAGCCTTGCACCAGCAAGGCTTGATCACCGACCTCGATCTGCACTTTACTCGTCTGCTGGCGCGGCAGACGCAGGATGAAACACCGGAGTTCACACTCGCCGCGTGCCTGGCGAGCCATTGGACCGGCAACGGCCATGTCTGTGTCAACCTGCACATGCTCGCGGAGGCGCCGCTGTTTGACAGCGACGCGGCCGCCACCCCCATCATCGCCCCTGCCGTCAAGTCCTGGATAGCCGCGTTGCGCCGTAATGCAGCGGTGGGTGGGCCCGGCGAGTTCAAGCCGCTGATCCTGGATGAGCGGGGCAGGCTTTACCTCTACCGCTACTGGGATTATGAGCGCCGTTTGGGGCAGGATTTGCGCGCGCGTGCGCGCCGCGCGCCCGAGGATCTCGACTTGGCGACATTGCGCGACGGGCTCGCGCGCTTGTTTCCGGCTCGACACGCAGACGACGTCGACTGGCAGAAAGTCGCCGCCGCCGCCGCGGTGCTGAAACGCTTGTGCGTGATCTCCGGCGGCCCCGGCACCGGCAAGACCACCACAGTGGTGAAGATTCTCGCGCTCTTGTGCGCCCAGCCCAGCGCCAGACCGTTGCGCATCGGCCTGGCGGCGCCGACCGGCAAGGCCGCCGCGCGCTTGCAGGAAGCGATCCGCACCGCCAAGCAGCAGCTCGGCCTAGCCACCGGCTTGGCGGCGGCTATCCCCGAACAGGCCTCGACGCTGCATCGGCTGCTCGGCGCGCGCAGCGGATCGGTCACTTTTCGCCATGATAGTCAAAATCCTCTTGCCCTCGATGTGTTGGTAGTGGATGAAGCCTCGATGGTCGATCTTGCTCTGATGACCAAACTCACCGACGCCCTGCCGCCGCAAGCGCGTTTGATCCTGCTGGGAGACAAGGATCAATTGGCGTCGGTCGAGGCGGGCGCTGTGCTCGGCGATATCTGCGGCGGCGCACCGGGGTTCTCCGACCGCTTTCAAGCCACCGTGCGCGCCCTCACCGGCTGCGCGCTGCCACCCGGCGCTGCGGAGGCGGCGCCGCTCGCCGACAGCATCGCGCTGCTCAGACAAAGCTACCGCTTCGGCGCCGACAGCGGCATCGGTGCGCTCGCCCGCGCCATCAACCAGGGCCAGGGCCGCGAGGTCATGGAGTTATTGCGCAACCACGCCTACGCAGACCTGCTCTGGCGCGAATCCGAACAGCCGCAGACCCTCGCTGCCGCGGTTGCCGACGGCGCGGCGGAGAATTATCGTGAATACCTGGCCGGTGTGCGTGCGGGCGCTGGCGTGGAGGCTATTTTTTCCGCGTTCAATCGCTTCCGGGTGCTGTGCGCGCTGCGCCACGGGCCGCTGGGAGTCACCACCTTGAACGAGGCCATAGAACAACGGCTGCAGGCACGCCGCTGGATCAGCGCGCGCGCGCCGTGGTACGCCGGCAGGCCGGTGATGATCACGCGTAACGATTACGTTCTGCGGCTCTACAACGGCGATATCGGCATTGCCCTCCATGACCCCACACACAATGGGGAGTTGCGGGTCTTCTTCCAGACCGCCGAGGGCGGCGCGCGCAGCCTGCCGCCGAGCCGCTTGCCGGAACACGAGACGGTGTACGCGATGACGGTCCACAAAAGCCAGGGTTCGGAGTTCGAACGGGTGGCCCTGGCCCTGCCCGCAACCGGAGGTCGCGGCGTGACCCGCGAATTGCTCTACACCGGCGTCACCCGCGCGCGGGTGGCGGTCGAAATCTGGGGCGAGGCCGCGCTGCTCGCCAACGCCGCCCTGCGCAGCGCGCAGCGTTCGTCCGGACTACGCGATACTTTGTGGGACTAACGCCTTGCTCGATGCCCTGAAACACCTTGACTGGTCGCGTTTCATCATCATTGCCATCGCGCTGCTGGCGCTCGCGTTGCTCATCGCCCTGCTGCGCCGGCGCCGGCCCATGCCTTACCAGAGCCGTCCGCTGTTTTCCGCAGCCGAAGCGCGTTTTCTGGAAGCGTTGCGACGCGCGGTCGGCGAGCGCGCCGATGTTTACGCCAAGGTGCGCGTCGCCGATCTCGTGAAAGTCGAAGATGGCGTCCGCGGCCGCGACTTTTTTCGCGCCTTCAACGCCATTGCCTGCAAACACGTCGATTATGTGCTGTGCGACCCGGCCAGCCACGCCGTGCTGTGCGTGATCGAACTGGACGACCGCTCGCACGAACGCCGGGATCGCCAGGAGCGCGACACTTTCGTCGATGCCGTCATGCAAGCGGCCGCCGTGCCCATCGTCCATGTTCCGGTGCAAGCGCGCTATCCCGCCAATGAACTGCGCCAGCGCTTGCAGGGTCTACTGCCCAGTTAAGCCAATCAGCGAGGTACGGTCATGAACCCGACCCAGCGAACCGAACACGACAGCATGGGTGCAGTGCAAGTCCCGGCGGATGCGCTCTACGGCGCGCAAACCCAGCGTGCGCTGGATAATCTGCCGATCAGCCCCCTCCCCATGCCGCCCTCCTTCATTCGCGCGCTGGGACTGATCAAGGCCTGCGCCGCCCAAGCCAATACCGAACTGGGCCTGCTGGAACCGGCGCTGGCCCAGGCGATTCGAGGCGCCGCTCTGGAAATCGCGGCGGGCGGGCACACCGAGCAATTTCCGGTCGGCGTATTCCAAACCGGTTCCGGCACCAGCAGCAACATGAACGCCAACGAGGTGATCGCCCGCCTCGCGGGCCGGGCGCTGGGCCAGCCCGTGCACCCGAATGATCACGTCAACATAAGCCAGAGCAGCAACGACGTCATCCCCACCGCGATCCATGTGAGCGCAACCCTAGACATCACGCAGCGCCTGCTACCCGCGCTCGACCATCTGGCAACGACCTTGGAAAAGCGCAGCCAGGCACTCGTGGACGTGGTTAAAACCGGCCGCACCCATCTGATGGATGCCATGCCACTCACCCTGGGTCAAGAACTCGGCGGCTGGGCGGCGCAAATCCGCGCCGCCGGCGCGCGCATCGAAGCCACCTTGCCGAGGCTTCATGCCCTCGCGCAAGGCGGCACCGCGGTCGGCACCGGCGTCAATGCCCCCGCCGGTTTCGCCCAACGCTTCGCCGCCGCCTTGGCCCGACATACCGGCTCGCCGTTCACGGTGAGCGCCAATTTTTTCATGAGCTTGAGCAGCCAAGACACGGCGGTGGAAGTGAGCGGCCAACTCAAGACCTGCGCCGTCAGCCTGATGAAAATCGCCAATGACCTGCGCTGGATGAACAGCGGGCCGTTGACCGGACTCGCCGAGATTGCGCTGCCGGCGCTCCAACCCGGCTCCAGCATCATGCCCGGCAAGGTCAACCCGGTCGTCCCGGAAGCGCTGGCGATGGTCTGCGCGCAGGTGATCGGCAACGACGCGGCGATTACCGTGGCGGGGCAATCCGGCACGTTTCAGTTGAATGTGATGCTGCCCTTGATCGCCCATCATTTGTTGCAATCCATCGAGCTGCTGGCGAACGGCGTGCGCCTGCTGGCCGACCGCGCGATCCAGGGCTTTGGCGTGAACCGCGAGCGGCTGCGCGAACAGCTCGGACGCAACCCGATTCTGGTGACGGCGTTAAACCGGGTGATCGGCTACGAACAAGGCGCGGCCATCGCCAAGCGTGCATACGCCGAGGGAAAACCCATCATCGAGGTGGCCGAGGAAATGACCGACATCCCAAGGGCGGAGTTGGAACGACTACTCGATCCCGTGGCGCTGACGCGCGGCGGGATTGCAACTTGAAGCCGAATCGAGCACTGAACAGGGAGCAGAGCCCATGGACGCGCTCTATCATTTCGTGATTCATGACATTTTCCGCCCAGCGCTGCGGGGCGATCCGGACCTTGTCCAGGCAATCCTGGAATCGGCTGGAGAGATTTACTTTAAAGAAAATGATTTACTGTTCACTCTGCCTGCGCTTTTCGATTTCGTCATGCCGCGCTGGCAGGAATCGAGCGGCGCTTGCGTGCCGCTTGATGAAGGCGACTACAAAGCCTTTCGGCGTATGTTCTACCGCAATCCCACCAATACCGCATTAAGAGAGATCGGCGGGATCGTAGTCATCGCACGGGCGGAAAAAGACCATGAACGCAGCCTGTACAGGCTGACGCGGCTTGCAACATAGCTGCTGATTCCCAATTGCGGCGCCGCCGCGCGGCCCAACGACGATGTTCATCGGTCCTCTCTCATTCAAGCCGCCAACTGCCTCAGCACGTAATGCAAAATGCCGCTGTTCTGGTAGTACTCCCACTCCTTGGGGGTGTCGATGCGCACCCGCGCTTGGAAGCGCTTGTCCGCGCCATCCGCCGCGCGCACTACCACCGTAACCGTTTTGGCGCCCGCCTCCAGACCCTCGATGGAGTAGATGTCTTGTCCGGTCAATCCCAGGCTTTTGCGGCTCTCGCCCTCCTTGAATTGCAACGGCAACACCCCCATGCCGACCAGATTGGAGCGATGGATGCGTTCGAAGCTTTCCACCAGCACCGCGCGCACGCCGAGCAACAACACGCCCTTGGCCGCCCAGTCACGACTGGAGCCGGTGCCGTACTCTTTGCCGGCGATCACGATCAGCGGCGTGCCTTCGGCGCGGTAGCGCACGGCGGCATCGTAAATCGACAGCAGTTCGCCCGATGGCTGATGGCGGGTCCAGCCGCCCTCGACCCCGCCCGCCAGTTCGTTGCGCAGTCGAATATTGGCGAAAGTGCCGCGCATCATCACTTCGTGGTTGCCGCGCCGCGCCCCATAGGAGTTGAAGTCGCGAGGCTCGACGCCGTGGGCGATCAAGTATTTGCCGGCGGGGCTGTCGGCTTGGATCGAACCCGCCGGAGAGATGTGATCGGTGGTGATGGAATCGCCGAGCAGGGCGAGCGCGCGAGCGCCCTCGATGGGGCGGATGCCGTAGGGTTTTTTGGACATGCCCACGAAGTAAGGCGGGTTTTGGATATACGTGGAATCGCCGCGCCAGTCATAACTCGCCGCTTGCGGCGTGGGGATGTTGGCCCAGCGTGCGTCGCCCTTGAACACATCGGCGTAGCTCGCGCGAAACATCTGCTCGTTGACATTGCCGGTTACGGCCTGCTGGATTTCCTGCTGCGACGGCCAGAGTTCTCGCAAATACACGGGTTTGCCGTCGCTGCCCGTGCCGAGCGGCTCGCGACTCAAATCAAGGTTCATGGTGCCGGCCAGCGCATAGGCCACTACCAGCGGCGGCGAGGCGAGGAAATTCAGCTTGACCTCGGGATGCACCCGGCCCTCGAAGTTGCGGTTGCCCGAGAGCACCGCGGCGACCGTCAGACCCTGATCCTGGATCGCTTTGCTCACCGGCTCCGGCAACGGCCCGGAGTTACCGATGCAAGTCGTGCAGCCGTAGCCCACGATGTTGAAGCCGAGTTGGTCAAGCGCGGGCTGCAAACCGGCTTTGGCGAGATAATCGTGCACGACCTTCGAGCCGGGGGCGAGCGAAGTCTTTACCCAGGGTTTTGTTTTCAAACCTTTCGCCACCGCTTTCTGGGCGAGCAAGCCGGCGCCCATGATCACGCTCGGGTTGGAGGTATTGGTGCAACTCGTGATCGCCGCGATCACCACCGCGCCATCGGCGAGTTCGAACGCCTCGCCCTGGTAGCTCGCCGCCGCGCGCCGGCTGCCTGCGTTCATGCCTTGCATGGCGTTGGCGGTGACCTGCTTGACATCGGTCAGGCTGATCCGATCTTGCGGGCGTTTGGGGCCGGCGAGGCTCGGCACGACGTTGCCCATATCGAGATCCAGCACCGCGCTATAGCTCGCCTCGGGCGTGCCGGCGTCGCGGAACATCCCCTGCTCCTTGGCGTAGGCTTCGACCAATGCGACGGTGTCGGCGTCACGGCCTGACAGTTTCAGATAATTCAGGGTTTCTTGATCGATCGGGAATATGCCGCAAGTTGCGCCGTATTCGGGGGCCATATTGGCGATCGTGGCGCGATCGGCGAGCGGCAGCTCATTCAGACCGGGGCCGAAGAATTCGACGAATTTCTCGACCACGCCATGGGCGCGCAATATCTGGGTGACGGCGAGCACCAGGTCGGTGGCGGTGGCGCCTTCCGGCAATTGACCGGTCAGCTTGAAGCCCACCACTTCCGGGATGAGCATGGCGATCGGCTGGCCGAGCATGGCGGCTTCGGCCTCGATGCCACCCACGCCCCAGCCGAGCACGCCAAGGCCGTTGATCATGGTGGTATGGGAGTCGGTGCCGACCACGGTGTCGGGATAAGCGACGCGTTCGCCGTCGCGTTCCTCGCTGAACACCACGCGCGCGAGGTATTCGAGGTTGACTTGATGGACGATGCCGGTGCGCGGCGGCACGACCTTGAAGTTATCGAACGCTTGCTGGCCCCAGCGCAGGAATTCATAGCGCTCGCGGTTGCGCTCGAATTCGAGCGCGGCGTTCTTCTCCAGCGCATCGGCACTACCGAAATAATCGATCATCACCGAAGGGTCGATGACGAGTTCCGCCGGCGCCAGCGGGTTGATACGCTCTGGGTCGCCGCCGAGCGCGGTCATGGCGTCGCGCATTGCCGCCAGATCGACCACCGCCGGCACGCCGGTGAAATCCTGCATCACCACCCGCGCCGGGGTGAAAGCGATCTCGGCGGTGACGGGCTGTCGCGCGTCGTATTGGGCGAGCGCCAGGATGTTGTCCCGGGTGACGTTCTCGCCATCCTCACGACGCAGCAAGTTTTCCAGGAGAATTTTCAAGGAAAACGGCAGGCGCTTGAGGTCGCAATGCCCGCTCAACACGTCCAAGCGGTAGATCGTATAGTCCTTGCCGTTGACTTTGAGAATCGAGCGCGCTTTGAAGCTGTCTTTCATGAAGTTTCTCCAGCAATGTGACTTCCGTCACGGCAATAATTGGAATTGCGCGGCGCAATGATAGCAAATCGAAGCACTGGAGCGCTCCCTGTGGCGAGTTCGTGCATGGTTGACGCCAACTGCGTCAAGATCGTCATACCGCTTCAGGCGCGAAGCTTAGGACTGCCACAAACTGGATTTTGCACCGAGAGACTATTCTTAATGATCATATCCAGCACCAAACCTGCCATCGCGTCGGTTGGTGCCCGCGCCATGGTTGGCCAGTTACGCCGCAGACGAAGCCCCCATCAGCGGGAACGACAAAATCGCCAACGGCTTGCTCACCACCAACACGCTGACCATCAGTTGTTGGACAACAACAATTTTTCATTCTGTTCAGGGACGCTGATTACGGCTAAACTGTACTGACCGCCGCCCATTGCGTGTGCCTCGACGGCAGCCAATGCCAACCGGGTGGGCCGACCTCAAGAATCCAGCAGCATTTTCATTGGCTCCCAACACGCGCCCACGGTCGGCGTGACCAACATCAGCGTGCCGACCAACTACGTGTTCGGCAGCGCCGGAGACGTCGCCGTACTGAAGCTCGCCAGCCTGAAGAACGGCGCCGCGGTCGACCGCATCAACACCCAGCAGCGGCCGGCGTTCGGCACCAGCGGCTTCCTGGTCGGCTATGGCCTCACCAGCGACAACGTCAACGACAACGGCGTCAAGCGCTTCGGCCAATCGAGCAGCGAGCTGCGACCCGGCCTCGCGCAACGACCAGCACGTATGCTGGAGCTTCGCCCCGCCGCTCGGCGCGCCGGGCACCGATTCCAACACCTGTCCCGGGGATTCGGGCGGGCCGTTGTTCATGGATTTCGGTTCCGGCCTGGTGGTGGCGGGCGTCACCGGGCGGGCGCCAAAACCAATGCGCGGGCAATGACGCCTCCTTCGATCTGGATGTTCGTGAATCGCGCGTTCATCCAGAGCATCGCCGGCGCCGACCTCAATAACACGAGAGTTGCGCGCAATTCCGCGGGCCAAACCGGCACCACGGTCTTGCCATTTTCCGGCCAACTGAACGCCGGCACCCGGCAAGCCACGCACAGCATCAGCGTGCCGGCGGGCGTGAGTTTGCTGCGCATCAATTTGAACGGCGACCAGTCCGGCAATGATTTCGACCTCTACGTCAAAATCAACGGCGCGGTCAGCACGAGCAGTTTCGACTGCCGGCCGTTTTTGACCGGTAATTTCGAGCAATGCAGTTTTGCCAGTCCCCCCGCAGGCACATGGAACATTCTGGCGGACCTGGCCGGCGGGCCGGGCGGCATCTATCAGATCACCGCCACCTTGTTCGGCGTGAGCGCGCCGCCGCCGCCGCCCTCCACCAATCATTTTCTCAATATTTCCACCAACGGCTTCGTGGACACGACCGGCATGATCGCCGGTTTCATCGTCACCGGTTCGCAGGCCAAGAGCTTCGTTTTCACCGCCGAGGACCAAGGCAGTGGGCTCGACCCCACGCTGCGCCTCACCAAATTCCCGGGCGGCGAGTTGGTCGCCGAGAATGACGATTGGCGCGATCAGCCCAACGCCGCCCAGATCGAAGCCGCGCTCGGACGCCAGCCCAACAATGATCTGGCCTCCGCCCTGCTCGTCAGCCTGCCGCCTGGCGCTTATCTCGCCACCCTGCGCGGCGTCAATGGCGGCACCGGCCGCGGCCTGGTCGGCGGTATCGAGGCGCGCTAGCCACAATTGAAACAATTGAAACAAAAAACCGCCGCGCTGAAATCAGATCGAAACACGGCGGTTTTATATTGATCCTCGTTGTATTCAGACCTTCTCCTAGCATTGTTTGCCCGCCACCCCCCGGCGGGCTTTTTTTTCGCCACGCGCAATCATAGCCAATCGCGAGCGGTTCAAGACGGCACGATCACGCCCTTGCCCGCCGTCTGCGCATCGAACAAGCGATAGGCTTCCTCCGCCTGCTCCAGACGCCAGCGATGGGTGAACAAGCGGTCGATGTCGATGCCGCGATCGGCGATGTAGCGGGCGCAGTCCGCCTGACCCACCGTGGAAAACGTCCACGATCCGATCAGCGTCACCTGGCGCCGCAGCAGATCGTTGCTGACATCGAGGGTGACGCTGTCACCCTCACCGACGAAGCAGGCTTTACCCCAGGTGCGCACGCAGCGCACCGCTTGGGCGCGCGCGGCGGGCGACGACGAGGCATCGAGCGAAGCATGGGCACCGCGACCGTGGGTGAGATCGCGGATCACTTGCACGACATGGTCGGTGGTTTTTGGAGTGATCGCTGCGGCGCCCTGAGCTCGCGCGCGCGCCAGGCGCTCTTCGCTGGTGTCGAGTGCGATCACGCGCACCAAAACGCCGCGGCGAGCAGGGTGGCGGAAAGCCGACCGGCCCCTGGCCAAAGATCGCGATGGTGTGATCCCCCCTGCAACCCCAGCCTCTGCAATGCGCCCCACGCCGTACCGGTACCGCAAGCAATGGCAGCGCCCGCGCTCCGAAGGACAATTCTTCCAGCAGCAGCACCAGCGTGTAAGCCGGGCATTTCATGTATTTGGCGTGGGCGCCATGGCCGGTCGCGCCATAGACCTCGGCCACGCCTTCGACGCAAAGAGCTGGCTCCAGCCCGTGGCGCAATGTTCGCACACACCGCAACCGCGATAATGATGCTGCATCACGCACTGACCCACCTTGGCCTGTTTGGCGGCCACGCCCGCCCCTATCGCCGCCACCACGCCGCACGGTTCATGGCCGGCGATCACCGGCCCCTTCACCGCGCCCAGCCCCATCGCCGCCGCGCCTCCAACAGCGCGATAGTATTTCAGATCGCTGCCGCACATGCCTGACGCTTTGATCTCCAGCACCACTTCGCCGGGGCCGGGCGTGGGGTCGGGAAAATCAAGGATATCCACTTTGCGCCCGCCGGGTAACACTACGCCTTTCATGCTCAGTTCCTCCTCATGCGTTGTCTTTCTTGCAATAAATCTCTACGCAATTGCCTTCGGGGTCGCGCGTTTGGAATGACACAAACTCATTGCCGACCTTCAATTGCGCGCCAAACTGTCCCGCCCATTGATCGAGCGCCGCCCGCGATGGCACCCGAAAGCCGATGTGCAACTCCGGCGCCCTTCCGACCGGCTCGCCAACTTGGAAAGCGATCAGCACGCCAGGCCCCGACACGCGGTTGGCGGTGGCGTGCAAACCGAAGGTCTGCGCATACCAGCGCGCCAACGCCTCGGGGTCGCGTGCGGGCAGGTTGATGTGATCGAGACTGAATCCGGTTTCCGACATGGGCGTTATTCTCCGTTGGTTAGGGTGAAACGGCGGGCCGCGTTCATTGCTGCTAACATTCGCGGTGACGCCAAACCCTCGAGCTCAATCCAAGGCTTATGGCGCCACTGTTTGAGTCCCGATTGTCACACTGAGAACTTTGTGCTGTCCACCCGCTAACGAGAATACGCATGAGCCAACACAAAATCGCGGTCATCGCCGGCGACGGCATCGGCAAGGAAGTCATGCCCGAGGGTGTGCGCGTGCTCGACGCCGCCGCGCGCCGTTTCGCCGTCCCGCTCACTTTCGATCACTTCGACTGGAATTGCGACAACTACGAACGCCACGGCTGGTGGATGCCGCCCGATTGGCGCGACCGTCTCCAGGGCCACGATTGCATTTACTTCGGCGCCACCGGCTGGCCCGCACGGGTGCCCGATCATGTCTCGTTGTGGGATTCGCTGATGAAATTCCGCCGTGGTTTCGACCAGTACGTCAACCTGCGCCCGGTACGGCTGATGCCCGGCATCGCCTGCCCGCTCGCTGGGCGCAAGGTCGGCGATATCGATTACTACGTGGTGCGGGAGAATACTGAGGGCGAATACACCGCCATCGGCGGGCGCTTGTTCGAGGGCAGCGAGCGCGAAGTGGTGGTGCAGCAGGCGACGTTCTCGCGCAAAGGCGTGGATCGCATTTTGAAATTCGCTTTCGACCTCGCCATGCAACGGCGGCGGCGCAAAGTCACCTCCGCCACCAAATCGAACGGCATCGCCATCACCATGCCGTACTGGGACGAACGTTTCAAAGCCATGGCGGCGAATTATCCCGACGTACAGACCGATCAATACCACATCGACGGCCTCACCATTCAACTCGTACTCAATCCGCAGCGCTTCGACGTGATCGTGGCCTCCAATCTATTCGGCGACATCATCTCCGACATCGGCCCGGCGACGGCCGGCACCATCGGCATCGCCCCTTCGGCCAACATCAACCCCGACCACACCGTGCCCTCGCTGTTCGAGCCGGTGCACGGTTCGGCGCCGGACATCTACGGCAAGAAAATCGCCAACCCCATCGGCCAGATCTGGTCGGGGGCGATGCTCCTGGAACACCTCGGCTACCCGGAAGCCGGCGCCGCCATCGTGCGCGCCATCGAGGAAGTGCTCGTCGCCGGGCCGCGCACCCCGGACATCGGCGGCCAGGCCAGCACCGCGGACGTAGGCAAGGCGATCGCCGAAGCGGTCGCGGGCGCTTGAGGCGCTCGTTCAGGCGGCGGCGATACCCAGGGCTTGTTCGAGGCGCGCGATCCAGCGCCGCAAGCGCGCGCGGCTAGCCAGATCGAACCCGCCTTCGTGCGCCAGAAACTCGGGGGTGTGGGTTTCGCCCTTCATGATATCGACGGCGATCCACCGATAGGGCAGCCAGAGATAATTCGCCAGGTACAGAATTTTCAGGTAATTTCCTTATTTTTCATTGCCATAGATTTTAATCATAGCGTCCTCCGCGACTCCCGACGGTGACGAGAATACCGGGGCATTGCGCTGCAATGCAATCGACGCGCGCCCCCGGCGGACCGGTGGCAGCGCTTGGAATTGTCAAAATGTGTCAACAGGCGCTTGCAGAACACCCTACCGCAGCGCCCCACCACCTCGATTTCATGCCGTTTTGCGCGTAACCCCGCGGCCTATCCACGATTTCGGGAAAAGGGCTTGCAATTTGCATAACAGCAAATCACGAACCGGGCAGGTTTGACATTGGGACTATCCGGAAGAAGATGAACTCACACAACCACAATATCGCACCGCTGTCCACCGCAGCCGACGAGCGCGAACGTCCGTGGGGGGCGTGGCGGGAAGGCGAACAAGGCTTACGCGCATTGCTGGACCATCTGCGCCGCCTCCTCTTCCGCCGAGGCCGGCGCGGCGACAGGCCGCTCGACCGCTATCCGCCTGCTAGCAGCGCCCAGAAACAAGTCGAAATCGCGCTGCGCGAGAACGAACGGCGTTTGGAATCGATGATCGCGGGCGCCCAGCTTGGCACCTGGGATTGGGATGTGACCAGCGGGCGCAACATGTTCAATGCGCGCTGGGCGGAAATGCTGGGCTATACGCGCGCCGAGGTCGAACAGTTCCCCGGCAATTTCTGGGAACAACATCTACATCCGCAGGATAAACCACGGGTACTCGCCGCCCTGAATCGCCACGTCGAGGGCGGCAGTGAACTCTACAACGCCGAATACCGCATGCTGACCCGCTCCGGCACCTGGAAATGGATACTCGCGCTCGGCAAGGCGCTGGAACGGGACGCGAGGGGAAAAGCGGTGCGCATCACCGGCACCCATCTGGACATCACGGAACGTAAGAACGCCGAGCAAACGCTGGCCGAGAGCGAAGAGCGATTCCGCAACCTGGTCGAGAGTTCACTGCAAGGCATTTTCGTCCATGGCGATGGCAGAGTACTGTTCGCCAACCAAGCGCTTGCCACCATGCTGGGCTACGCTTCGCCAGCCGAGGTGCTTGCCCTGGATTCGATCAGCGGCGTCCTGCTGCCGGCGCCGCACGACCGCGCGCGCGCGGCTGCGAGTGCGGCTCTTGCCGATCCCCACACTCCTTCTGAATTCGAAGCGGTCCGCAAGAACGGAGCGCCCATCACCCTGCAAATCCTCGCGCGCGCCATCGTCTGGGACGGACGACCCGCCGAGCAGGTCGCGGTGATCGACGTCACCGAGCGCAAACGCGCCGAACTGCAACTCAGCCGAACCAACGCGGAGTTGCGCGCCGCCAACGACGAACTCGCCGCCAGCGCGCGCGCCAAGGATGCGTTTCTTGCCAGCATGAGCCACGAACTGCGCACGCCGCTCAACGCGGTGCTGGGGCTTTCCGAAATCTTGCAAACGGGAAGCAGCGGTACGCTCAATGACAAGCAACGCCAATATGCGCGGATGATCCATGACAGCGGTCGCCATCTGCTGGCGCTGATCACCGATATCCTCGACATCGCGAGCGTCGGCGCTGGCAAAATGAGCCTGCATTTCGACGATGTGCTGGTGGACTCGATTTGTCGCGCCAGCCTGCAAATGGTCAAGCAAGATGCGGACAAAAAACACCTCCACATCGGTGTCCACATCGATCCGCAAGTGTGCGCCATGCGCGCCGATGAACGGCGCTTGATCCAGATTCTGGTCAATCTGCTCAGCAACTCGATCAAATTCACACCCAGCGGCGGTAATATCGGCCTGCAAGTGACCGGCAATGCGGAGGCGCAAATCATTCAGTTCACGGTTTGGGATACCGGTATCGGCGTTCCCAGGGAAGCCATGAAGCGCCTGTTCCAGCCGTTCGTGCAATTGGACGACCGCTTGGCGCGGGAGCACAGCGGCACCGGGCTGGGGTTATCGCTGGTCTATTACATGGTGGAGATGCACGGCGGGAGCATCGCGGTCGAGAGCGAACCAGGCAAAGGCAGCCGCTTCGTGGCGTCTTTGCCATGGCTGCAAATCGACATGGGTGACGATTCCGCGGTGGCGGAAGCCAGCGCAGCGCCGGCACCCACGCCGGTGCTCAAGGTGTATCGACCGCGGATTCTGTTGGCCGAAGACAACGACAGCAATATCCTCTTTCTGAGCGATTATCTACGCGCCCACGGTTGCCGGATCGAGATCGCCCGCAACGGCGTCGAGGCGATACGTCGCGCCCGTGAATTGCGCCCGGATTTGATCCTCATGGACATCCAAATGCCCGGCATGGATGGCCTGGAAGCCATCAGCCGTTTGCGCACCGACGCCGAACTCCGCGCCACTCCCATCATCGCCCTCACCGCCCTGGTGATGCCGGGTGATCGCGAGCGTTGCCTGGCCGCTGGGGCCGATGAGTATCTGAGCAAGCCGGTGGATCTGCGCGGCCTACTCCAGCACATCGACGATCAGTTGCAGCGGCGCGGCACCTTGGATTGACGCGCCGTCAACACCGACGGCTTATGCGCTCACCCAGGTCAAGGCCTGCCGCCACAGCTTGGCGTAGCCGGGCCAATCGACGAAATCCTGCGGCAGCCAATGCGGCCCCACGTCGGAGGCCCACGCCAGCGAGCGGCCTTTGCCATAACGGCCGGCGACCAGCAGCGGGTGGCCGCCTTCCTCCTCGGGCAATCTGGCCAGCAGTTCGACATCGGGCTCGTTTTTCACTTGTACTTCATTGACGCCCAGCAGCAACGGCCAGGGTGGACGCAAGCCGGCCAGGATCGGGTGCTTGGGCGCGACGATGTCGGCGCGGAACCCCTCTGGCACCTCGACGCGGTCGTCGTAGGGCTGAATCGTCACCGGCAGCACTTCCGCGACCGCCGTGCCACGATAGCGCGCGCCGCCGTTGATGCCCTGGAAGCTATAATAGCCACCCATCATGATCAGCCCACCGCCCGCCAGCACATAGTCGCGGATCAGCTTCAAGCGATTCGGCACGGGTTTGCCACGCAGCCATACGTCGGGATGCAGCAGCAGGGTATTGGAGCCGATATCGCTGAGGATGATCGCCGCATAGCGCTGCAAGGCTTTCAGCTCGAACGGGAACTGCTCGGCGGCCTGGTGCGCCGGCATATAGGTAACATCGAACGCGCTGCTTGCAAGAGCGGCGACGAATGGCTCCGCCCCCAGATGAAACGTCACGCTACCGAACTGATCCCAGCCTTTGTAATGGGTGGCGCTGGTCACCCAGGACTCGCCGACCAGGAGCACGGATTTCTTGGATTTCTTGGCCATGCCAAAAGCCCTCCCGGCCTTAATGCCCGCTCAGGGATAATACGTCCGTGGCAAAGCGCGCCGCCGTATCCAACGTTTCGGCGAGCGTCGTGCGCTGGAAATTGAACAGCAGATGGCGCACCCCGATTTCCTTGAACTTCAGGATGTCGTCGGCGATGGCCTGGTCGCTACCCGAGAAACACCGGCGTTCGCCGTTATCGAGCTTCACTGCCTTGCCATCCTGCGGCCAGATCGCCCAATACGCGAGCGCGATCTGTTCGGGGTCGCGCCCGGCTTGCTCCGCTTCCTCCTTGAGTTTGGCGGCCGCCGCCCGGTAGCGCTCGGCGGTGTCGAGTGGAAATTGCGGATTGGCCCCGGCCGGATACCAGGCGTCGCCGAGCTTGGCCGCGCGCCGCAGCGCGGGCGGACTCTCGCCGCCGATCCACAACGGCGGATGCGGTTTTTGCAGCGGTTTGGGCAGGAAATACAGATCGCCGAAACGCGCGTAGTCGCCGGCGAACGTCGGGTTGTCGGCGGTCCAGAGTTCCTTGAAGATGCGCAGATATTCATCCGTCACCTTGCCGCGCTCGGCGAACGGCGGCACGCCGAGCGCCACGAATTCCTCTTCCATCCAACCCGCGCCGCAACCGACGGTGAGCCGCCCGCCGGACAGCACATCGATGGTGGCGAGGGTCTTGGCGGCATGGACCGGGCTGCGGTGCGGCACCACCAGCACCGAACTCAGCAGGCGGATGTTGCGGGTGACGGCGGCGAGGAACGCCATCAGCGTCAACTGCTCCAGGCAATCGCCCAGCGCCGCGCCCGTCATCTGCCGATTGGGGTTATACGGATAGGGCGCTTTGATGGTGCGCGGAATGACGATATGGTCGGGAATGGCGATATGGCTAAAGCCGAGTTCCTCGCCGCGTTTGGCGAGCTCGACCACGCCGTCGGTGGTGGCGAGCGGCCCGCGTGTCGGGATGCTGAATCCGAAGTCCATGCCTCACTCCTCTTTAGGTCATTGTGCCGGCATCATAGCGAATCTGCCCGGATGCTCAAAAGCGCTTGCGCCAGTCGGCGCTATCCCACATCGGCAAGAAAGCTTTTTCGTCGTAAGGGTGTTCGCGCAGCGCATCGAGGTTGAGATCGATGCCCCCGAGACCCGGTGCGGTCGGGATTTCGTAGCCGCCATTGACGGGGCGCGGGCAGTTTTGCAGCAAATCGAAACGCCACGGCACGTCGAATTCGCAGAACGATTCCTGCATCGCGAAGTTGCTGGTGCAGGCGTCGAGCTGGATGGCGGCGGCGGTCGCCACCGGCCCGAACGGATTGTGATACGACACAGTGACATAGCTGGCGTCGGCGATAGCGGCGATTTTCTTGGCTTCCAGAATGCCACCGACATGGATGATGTCGGGTTGCAGCACTTGCACTTCGTTCGCCGCCAGCAGCGCTTGCAAATGGTATTTGGTGTAGCAGCGCTCGCCGGTCGCGAGCCGGGTCTTGATCGAACGGCCGATCTTGGCCAGCGCGCCGACGTTCTCTGGGTCGGTCGGCTCTTCCAGCCAATAGAGATGGTAAGGCTCCAGCTCGCGCGCCACCGCGATGGCCGTGCCCACCGAGAACCGCCCGTGGCAGTCGATGAGGATGTCGGTATCGGGGCCGACCGCGTCGCGCACCGCCGCCACCAGTTCCACCGAGCGGCGGATGGTCTTGGCGTCGGGGTCGCGGCCGCAATCGAAGGGATCGAACTTCAGGCCGCGATAGCCTTTCTTGGCGACCGCTTTGGCGGCCTTGGCGATGTCATCGACCGTCGCGCCCGCGCCATACCAGGCATTGGCGTAAGCCGGCAGCCGGTCGTGGATGCGCCCGCCGAGGAGATCGTAAACCGGTCGCCCCAGCGCTTTGCCGACGATGTCCCATAGCGCCATTTCGATGGCGCCGATGGCGCTGTTCACCACCGGCCCGCCGCGCGCGAATTCATTCCTGAACATCGCCTGCCACAGGCGTTCGATCGCGAACGCCGAACTGCCGATCACATAGCGCTCGGCCAGATGGTGGATGGCGGCCTCGACCGCTTTCGGCTGCCATTCCAGGGAACCCTCGCCGATGCCTGATAAGCCGTCGTCGGTATGCACTTTGACGAACACGAACGTGCTCCAGCGCCGGCTGGTGAGAAAAGTCTCGATGCGGCTCACCCGGCATTGGCGGTGGTTGACGGCGGGCGGTGATGGAGGACTCTTGCGTGCGTTTTTCATGATTTCCCCTTGGATTCGACACTCTCGGCTCAGTCGGGAGAACGCGCCCCGGCCAGCGCTCGCCCAACGATGGCCGATAATACGATGGCGCCACCCAACAGCGTCAAGGCGCTCGGCGTTTCGCCGACACCGATCCACACCCACAGCGGCGCGAGGATGATCTCGACCAGCGCGAGCAATGTCAGCTCCGCCGCCGGGACATGGCGAGACCCCAACGTGAAACACAACATGCCCATACCGATTTGGACCACGCCCAGGACGACGCAGATCGCGAAATCGTGCCCGGATATCGCCAATAAATCGCTGAATGAGGCGCCGAGCACACCGCCGAACACACCCGCCATGCAGGCCGCGGGCAGCATGTCGGCGCTCTTGCCGATGCGCAGGGCCACCACGTAACCGGCAAAACTCAATGACGACAACAGCGCCATGGCGTTGCCGAACAGGGTACCGCTACGCACGCCGTCGGCGACCATGACCCCGACGCCAACCAACGCCAGCGCCAGCGCGGTCCAAGTCGCGCGCGGCACCCGCTCGCCGATTAATACCCAGGCCAGCAAGGCGGCAAAAAATGGGGCGGCGGCGCCGAGAAACATGGCGTTCGCCACGGTCGTGCTGGTAATGGCGAAAATGAAGGCGCTGGAGGCCGTTGCCTGGCACAAGCCGCCTACGACACCGGTCCAGCCGCTCACCCGGAATGCCTGTAATACGCGATGGCGATAACGGATCAATAGTACGCAAAACAACATCAGGGCCGCACTGGATGCACGCAGGCCGAGGATTTGCCAAGGGCTGGCGGCGTCGATGGAGCGCACCAGAATGCCGCTGGTGCTCCAGAAACAGGCAGCCAGCAACACCAGCACCACGCCCCGCCAGTAGTGGGGATCGCGACTAGCGGCGGGTGCATGGCGCGCGGTCATCGACGCCGCGCCTTCGGCATTCATCGGGCGCGGCGCCAGGCGGGGTCGGCGAGCACCACGGAAGTGTCGATCTGGCGGTCGCTGATCGACCAATACTGGCGCAGTAACCGTTCTTTCTCCCCTGGGGTCACCAAGCGGTAATCGTGTTTCTCGTAGAACTGGATCGCCCACTCCGCCGCCGCCCAGGTACCCACCAGCGTGGGCAACGCGGTTTGCTTTTTGAGGTGAGCAAGCAAGCGCCCGCCGATGCCGCCGCCGCGCCGCGCGGTGCGCACATAGGCATGGCGAATCAGGGCGGCGTCACGCACATCCTGCAAGCCCATCACCCCGAGCAATTCACCGCCTTCCACCCACGCCCAGAACGCCACGCCGCTGTTGAGCTCGCCCGCGAGTTGGGCGGCGTCCATGTACGGATCGTGCCAGCAATCGGCGGGAATGACGCCGCGATAAGCCTCGGCGGCGTCGTTGACGATGGCGAGAATGGCGGCGAAATCGCCGGGCGCGCAGAGGCGGATCATGAAATTGGAGCGATGCGGTGAAAGATTGATGGATCATTATAGAATAGCCGTGTTCGTCACACCTATTGACCTGATCGTCAGGAGCCGCCCATGCCTCACGGCCTGCTCGCCATCTGGACCGATGTGCCCACCGACCGCGAAGATGACTTCAACGCTTGGTATGACCATGAACATCTGCTGGAGCGCGCTACCCGTTCCGGTTTCATGAATGGCCGGCGTTACTGCGCGCTCGCCGGCAACCCACGCTATCTCGCACTATACGACACGGCGACCCTGGAAGCGCTGTTCGGCGGCCTTTACTACAAGCGCTTGAATGACCCCACACCCTGGACCCAGCGCGTGATCCCGACTTTCGTCAACACCATCCGCGCGACCTTCAGCGTCCGCGCACACTGCGGCCACGGTTGCGGCGGCGTGGCCACGACCCTGCGCTTCGCGCTGCCTGAAAACCGAGCGGAGGAATTCGCGGAATGGATGGAGGAAGAGGCATTATCGACGCTCGGCGAGTTGCCCGGCATCATCACCGCGAAGCTGCTGCAACCCATTGCAGACGGACAGACCTCGGCCAGCGCCGAGGGCAAGCTGCGCGCGGGCTGGAACAGCACCATGCCGTGGGCGATCCTGATCGAAGCCAGCTCCGCCGTCGCTGCGCGCACCGCCTGCCGCGTGGCGGCCCTGTCCACGGCGACACTACGCGAACACGGCGCGAGCGCGGTCCGGACCGGCTACTACCGCCTGCTGTGGGGGCTGGGCGATTTCACCCCGCAGCGCTGAGGTTGCCGAACCTAGCGCGAAAATAGCCCATTGCAGATGGCTACTTTATGCTCAGCCTCGCCCAAAGAATCACGAGCCACCATGCCCAATCATTCAATCTGGATTGCAGCACTGCCTGTGTTATTGCTTGCGGGCTGTTCCGCACCCCTCATGGGGCCGGATTTGGGTGGTCTCTACAATAGCCTGGCACAACAAGAAGACCCTTACCGCAATCCAGTCGTGGTCATCCCTGGTCTGATCGGTTCGCGCCTGGTGGACAGGCAAACCAACACCGTGGTATGGGGCGCGTTCGGCTTCGCCCAATCAGCCAACCCCAAGACCGCCGAAGGCGCGCGCCTCATTGCCCTGCCCATCGCCACCGACAAGCCGTTCCGCGATTTGCGCGACGAGGTCATGCCCGATGGCGCGCTGGATCGGGTGGTGGTGAATCTGTTCCTATTCCCAGTCGCACTCAACGCCTACTATAACATCCTGCGCACGCTCGGCGTCGGCGGCTATCGCGATCAAGACTTGGGTGAAGCGGGCGCGATCAATTATGGCGACAAACACTTCACCTGCTTCCAGTTCGACTACGATTGGCGGCGTGACATCGTCGAATCGGCTCAAGCACTGGATGCGTTCTTGAAGGAAAAGCGCGCTTACGTGCAACGGGAAGTCGAACGCCGCTATGGCATCAAGAACCATGACGTGAAGTTCAACCTCGTCGCCCATTCGATGGGCGGGCTGGTGGCGCGTTATTACCTGCGCTACGGCGCCGCCGACTTGCCGAGCGACGGCAGCCTACCCAAGATCACTTGGGCAGGCGCGGATCTGGTCGATCATCTGGTCATGGTCGGCACTCCGAACGCCGGCTCACTGGATGCCATCCAAAATCTGGTCGAAGGCTATAAGCCCGCGCCGTTTTTCCCCTATTACTCACCCGCGGTGCTCGGCACCATGCCATCGATTTATGAGCTGTTGCCACGCAGCCGCCACCGTCCTTTACTGAAAGCGGACGGCCAGCCGGTCGCCGATATCCTCGACCCCGAACTCTGGCGACGCAACGGCTGGGGCCTAGCCGATCCCGGCCAGGCGAGCGAACTCGCCAAGCTACTGCCAGAGTTTGCCGATCCCAACGAGCGCCGGCGAGTCGCGCTGGAATTTCAGGCACGGGCGTTGAAACGCGCCGAGCAGTTCACTAGGGCCATGGACACGCCGGCGCATTTTCCCGCCACGCTCAAGCTACAGCTGATCGCTGGCGATTCGGTCGCCACGCCCAAAACCCTGCAATGGAATCAGGCTGGCAACCTCAAGCTGGTCGAGACTGGCGCGGGCGACGGCACGGTGTTGAGGCGCAGCGCACTGCTCGATGAGCGCATAACACCACGTTTGCAGGAACGGCTACGATCACCCATCGAATGGGATCATGTATTATTTTTGTTCGCTGACCACCTGCGCCTCACCCAAGATCCAGCGTTCACCGATAATCTATTGTATTTCCTGCTAGAGAGCCCCCGGCAGACAATTTCACCAGGCCTGTTAAAGATGCCTTGAATCACTACCGGCTCGCTGGATTCGGTCGGCGCGGCTCTCGACCGCTAAAACTTGCCCGATTGATCGAGGTCAAAGCCAATCGCAATCTCACCCGTTAACATTGCCCAAGAATTCAATTGAATAAATCCCTGTCTGGCGCAACGGGCAATGCCAGCAAGTTGGATGGTGGAATGGCGGACAGCAACGATACAACCGGCGATATCAATCAACTACTGGCTCTCGGTTCTCGATCCCGCCGACGCCGATGGGCGAAGTCTCTCGCGGCTGCCCTAGCGCTGGCGGGTCTGGCCGTCGGTGTTTGGCTCTGGCTCGCCGCCGATGACAACAGCGCGCTTCGCTTCAAGACCGCCGAAGTAAAGCGCGGCGACCTCACGGTCACCGTAACCGCTACCGGCACGCTGGAGCCGGTCAACCAGGTCGAGGTCGGCAGCGAATTGTCAGGAACGGTCGAGACGGTCGCGGTCGATTACAACGAACAGGTCAAGCAGGGTCAGACCTTGGCCAGGCTCGACACCGAGCAACTGGAAGCGCAGGTCGTGCAAGGACGAGCCGCGCTGAAAGCAGCCGAGGCGAAAGTCGAAGAGGCGCAGGCGACCGTACTGGAGACACACTTGCGCCATGATCGCTGCCAAACGCTGATGCAAAAGCAATTGTGCACCCAGGAGGATGTCGATACCGCCAAGGCCGCTTATGCCCGCGCGCAAGCCGCACTTGCCAGCGCGCGCGCGCAAGTGGAAGTCGCGCAAGCCACGCTGACCGCCGACGAGGCCAAGCTGAAAAAGGCAGTCATCCTGGCGCCCATCGCCGGCATCGTATTGCAGCGGCGCGTCGAACCCGGCCAAACCGTGGCGGCTTCGATGCAGACGCCGGTATTGTTCACGCTGGCCGAAAATCTGGCGAAAATGGAGCTGCAAGTCGATGTGGACGAAGCCGACGTCGGTAAAATCAAAATCGGGCAACAGGCGACATTCACCGTGGACGCCTATCCCGACCAGCGTTTTCGCGCCGAGATCACCCAGGTGCGTTTCGCGCCCGAAACCGTGCAGGGTGTGGTGACCTACAAAACCCTGCTCGCGGTGGACAACACCGAACTCCTGCTGCGTCCGGGCATGACCGCCACCGCCGACATCGTCGTCCAGCAGGTCAAGGACGCGCTGCTGGTGCCGGATGCTGCGCTGCGCTTCACGCCGCCGGTTACCGACAGCAACGCCAAAACCCGTCGTCGTGGCCTGCTCGACAACCTGCTACCGCGACCGCCGATGCAAGCCAGCTCGAATCAACGCCCCAAACCGAGCAATGGCAACGGCGAGCAACGGGTCTGGGTGGTGCAGGGCGGGCAACCCACGGCCATCGGCGTAAAGCTCGGGGCGAGCAATGGCACGCTGACCGAAGTCGTCGCCGGCGACCTCGAGCCGGGCAGGGCCGTGATCGTCGATGCCATCAGCGCCGGCTCATGAGCCATGCGGCCAGCGGTCAGGGCGCATCCCTGATCGGCCTGCAAGGCATCACCAAGGTGTATGGTCAAGGCCAGGCCGCCATGCAGGCGCTGCGTGGTGTCGATCTCACCATCACCGAGGGCGATTTCGTCGCGGTAATGGGGCCGAGCGGATCGGGGAAATCCACCTGTATGAACATCCTGGGCTGTCTGGACGTGCCGACCACCGGTTCCTATCGCTTTCGCGGCGTCGAGGTGACCGCCCTCTCGCGCAAGCAGCGCGCCCTGCTGCGCCGCTATTACCTCGGTTTCGTGTTCCAGGGCTACAACCTGTTGGCGCGCACTTCGGCGCTGGAGAACGTGGAACTGCCGCTGATGTACCGCGGCGCACCGGCGGCGGAACGCCGCCGCCGCGCGCTGCATGCGCTGGATGCGGTCGGCCTGCGCGGCTGGGAGCGCCATACGCCCGGCGAACTGTCCGGCGGCCAACAGCAGCGGGTAGCCATCGCGCGGGCCATCGTCACCACGCCTGCGGTGTTGCTGGCCGATGAACCGACCGGCAACCTCGACAGCGCCCGCGGTCGCGAGATCATGGCGCTATTGACGAATTTCAACCGCGTCCAGGGCATCACCATTCTGATGGTGACCCATGAGCCGGACATGGCGGCCTACGCCAAGCGCATCGTGCGTTTCGTCGACGGCCGGGTCGAGTCCGACCGCCGCAACGGCGCCACGCCCTGATGCTCGGCAACGCGCTGGTGTTGGCGATCAGAGAGATTCGCCGCAATCTTCTGCGCGCTTTCCTCACCGGGCTGGGGATCGTGATCGGCGTGGCCGCCGTCATCACCATGGTGACTCTCGGCAGCGGTGCTACCGCCCAGGTGACCGCGCAGATCGCCACCATGGGCAGCAATCTGCTGATGGTCCATCCAGGGCAACGCTTGGGGCCGGGGCAACAAGCCGGCGCGCCGGCATTCTCTGAAGAAGACGCGGCCGCCATCACCCGTGATATCGGCGCCTTGCAAGCGGTAGCGCCCACGGCGTCCAAGGGTGTGACCGCCATTTACGGAAATGCGAACTGGTCCACCAACGTCGTCGGCAGCACCAACGACTACTTCACGGCAGGCAATTGGGCAATCGAGCAAGGGCGCTCGTTTACCCAGGGCGAATTGCGCTCTGGCAAAGCCGCCTGCGTCATCGGCGCGACCGTGCGCAGGGAATTGTTCGGCGCCCAAGACCCGGTCGGCGGCAAGCTGCGCCTCAACAAACTCTCTTGCGAGGTGGTGGGTGTACTGCGCGCGAAAGGGCAATCCGCCATGGGCCGGGATCAGGATGATACGATCATCGTGCCGCTGCGCACCTTGCAGCGGCGCATCGCTGGCCACCAAGACGTCAACCAGATCCTGGTGTCCATGCAAAACGGCGCCTCCACCGCCAGCGTGCAGCAGGCCATCGAACAGTTACTGCGCCAGCGGCGCCACCTCGCGGCCAATGAAACCAATAATTTCAACGTCCTGGATACCCGCCAGATCGCGCAAACGCTGACTGGCACCACCCGCGTGCTGACCCTGCTGCTCGGCGCGGTGGCGGCGGTGAGCCTGCTGGTCGGCGGCATCGGCATCATGAACATCATGTTGGTGTCGGTGACCGAGCGCACCCGCGAGATCGGCATCCGGCTGGCGATCGGCGCTTTGGAATGGGAAGTCCTGCTGCAATTCCTGGTCGAAGCCGTGGTGCTCTCCACGCTCGGGGGCAGCATCGGCATCGTGCTGGCGCTCGGCGCTTCCTGGGCGGTGGCCGACCTCATGCGGGTGCCATTTCTGTTCAATCCGGTCATCGTGACGGTCGCGTTTCTGTTCTCCGCCGCGGTTGGCGTCCTGTTCGGTTATTTCCCCGCCCGCCGCGCGGCAAGTCTCGATCCCATCGATGCCTTGCGCCACGAATGATCGGCGTTACGGGGCGGGTGTCACAATCATTCATACGGACAACCGCGCCGGCCAGGATTTTTTCCGGCGCCCTGGCGCGCTATATTTCGTTCGGTTCCGAGCGCATCCAAATGCACATATTCTTCGCATTACCGTATGCAGCGAGCACGAATCGGCGGGCGTTACGCCACTGGTCTCGGCTCGATGATACGCAACCGAGCCATTCCCCTCTATCCTGAGGTAGGATGTTAGCGATTGATGCCATGAGATGACCGAACACCCGCTATGTCCGCATTACCAACCAGCGAAGGCGCCGAGCGCCTGCCGTTGAAACGCTTCACCGAGAAAGCGTACCTGGACTATTCCATGTACGTGATCCTCGATCGCGCGCTGCCGCACATCGGCGACGGCCTCAAGCCCGTGCAACGGCGCATCGTCTACGCCATGTCCGAACTGGGACTCAGCGCCGCCTCCAAGCACAAGAAATCGGCGCGCACCGTGGGCGATGTGCTCGGTAAATACCACCCGCACGGCGACTCCGCTTGTTACGAAGCGATGGTGCTGATGGCGCAGTCGTTCTCTTATCGTTATCCGTTGATCGACGGCCAGGGCAACTGGGGTTCCAGCGACGAGCCGAAGTCGTTCGCGGCGATGCGCTACACCGAGGCGCGCCTGACCCCTTACGCCCAGGCCTTGCTCGCCGAACTCGGCCAGGGCACGGTGGAGTGGCTCGCGAACTTCGACGGTACGCTGGAAGAACCGGCGCGGCTACCGGCGCGGTTGCCCAATTTACTGCTGAACGGCGCGACCGGCATCGCGGTAGGAATGGCGACCGACATCCCGCCGCACAATCTGCGCGAAGTGGCGGCGGCCTGCGTGCATCTCTTGGAAAATCCGAACGCCAGCCTCGCTGAACTGTGCGCGCATGTACTGGCCCCGGATTATCCGACCGGCGCGGAGATCATCACGCCGCGCGCTGAAATCCTGAAAATTTACGAAACCGGCAATGGCAGCCTGAGGCTGCGCGCCCGTTACGAAAAAGAAGACGGCGAGATCGTCATCACCACCCTGCCCTACCAGGTGTCCGGCGCCAAGATCCAAGAGCAGATCGCGGCGCAGATGCAGGACAAAAAACTGCCGATGCTGGAAGACATCCGCGACGAATCCGACCACGAAAACCCGACCCGCATCGTCCTCGTGCCACGCTCCAACCGCGTCGATATCGAATTGCTGATGGATCACCTGTTCGCCACCACCGATCTGGAGCGCAGCGTCCGCATCAACCTGAATATGATCGGCCTGGACGGCCGCCCGCAAGTCAAGAATCTCAAACAAATCCTCGCCGAGTGGCTGGAATTCCGCACCCTCACCGTGCGCCGCCGCCTGCAATACCGGCTGGAGCGGGTGGAACGCCGCCTGCACATTCTGGAAGGCTTGCTGGTCGCCTATTTGAATCTCGACGAGGTGATCCGCATCCTGCGCTTCGAGGATGAGCCCAAGGCCGTGCTGATGCAGCGCTTTACGCTCTCCGACGCGCAGGCCGAGGCAATCTTGGAAACCAAGCTGCGCCATCTCGCGCGCCTGGAAGAAATGAAGCTCCGGGGCGAACAGGCCGATCACGGCAAGGAGCGTGACGAGATCACGCAATTGCTAGGATCGGAAAGGCGCTTGAAGGCGCTGATCCGCAAAGAGATCGAACAAGACGCCAAGCAATATGGCGACGCGCGCCGCTGTGTCCTGGTCGAACGCCGTCCGGCGCAAGCCATCGATGAGACCAAGCTCGCGCCGAGCGAGCCGGTGATCGTGGTGCTGTCACAAAAAGGCTGGGTGCGCGCGGCGAAATCCGAGGTCGATGCCGAGGCGCTGAGCTACAAAGCCGGCGACGGTTTTCTCACCCAGGCCCAGGGCCGCAGCAACCAGAGCGCGGTATTCCTGGACTCGACCGGGCGCAGCTACAGCGTGCCGGCCCATACCCTGGCCTCGGCGCGCGGTTACGGCGAACCGCTCACCGGCAGGCTCGACCCGCCCGCCGGCGCGGGGTTTGTCGCGGTGCTGCTCGGCAATCCCGAGGACTTGTACTTGATCGCCTCGAGCGCGGGTTATGGCTTTGTCTGCCAATTCGACGATCTGCTCAGCCGCAACAAAGCGGGCAAGTTGTTGCTGACCCTGCCCGCCGGCGCGGAACCGCTGGCGCCGGTGCGTGTCGCCCAGCCCGCCACCGACCGCCTGCTGGCAATCACCAGCCAGGGGCATTTGCTGGTATTTCCGGTCAAGGACTTGCCGCAACTTCCCAAAGGCAAGGGCAACAAAATCATCGGTATTCCATCCGCCAAGTTCGCGCGCGGCGAGGAGCGCTTGAGCCAGATCGCCTGTCTGGCGGCCGGCAAGGGCCTCATGTTGCATGCCGGCAAACGCTTCTTAACCCTGCGCCCCGAGGACATCGACCTCTACAGCGGCGAGCGCGGCCGCCGCGGCCGCCTGTTGCCGCGCGGCTTCCAGCGCGTGGAGCGCATCGAAATGGATCATCCGCCGTGAGTTATGGCGCCGGGTCGGCCCTGCTGATGGACGAAGGCGAACTGCAAACCCTGCTGACCTATACGGCGCGCCAGGATCATGGGGCGTTCGAGCGCCTCTACCAGCGCGTGGCACCCAAATTGTTCGGGATTTGCCGCCAGATGCTGCGGCGCGACGATCAGGCCGAGGAAGCCTTGCAGGAAACCTTCGTGCAGATTTGGCGCGACGCCAGGAATTTCGACCCCAACCGCGCCAGCGCGCTGACCTGGATGGCGGTGATTGCCCGCCACCGCTGCCTGGATCTGATCCGGCGTCGCCGCCCCGAAACCTCGTTGGATGAAGACGAGAGCGTGGCCGAGCGCGCGGACGATGGTCCGACACCTTTAGAAACCGTTTTGCAACTTTCGGAAAACTCCGCCCTGAAACGCTGCATGGATATTCTGACCGAGCAACAGCGCACCAGTATCACCCTGGCGTTCTTCCGGGGCTTGAGCCACCAGGAACTGAGCGAGCTTCTGGCGATTCCGCTAGGCACGGTGAAAAGCTGGGTGCGGCGCGGGCTGGAACGCCTGCAAAGGTGTCTGCAATCATGAATTATCAAAACCCCCAATTGCGCGACGCCCTCGCCGCCGAATATGCGCTGGGCACGCTGCGCGGCCCGGCGCGGCGCCGCTTCGAGCGTCTGCTGCAAGCCGATTATGGGCTGCGCCACGCGGTCGAACGCTGGCAGAACGACATTTATCCGACCCTGGTCGAAGCCTTGCCCGAACGCGCGCCGCCAGCGCACGTATGGGAAAAATCGCGGCCCACACGGCGGCGTCGCGGCACTGGAGGATCAACCCGAACCGCCCCGTCGGCGCGACAACGTGGCGCTATGGCGGTCGTGGGGCGCGGTCGCCGCCGCCGCCGCCATCGCGCTCGCCGTTTATGTGGTTCTCGACAGCGGGCGCTGGATGGGCGGGCCCACGGTAGACGTCGTGGCGGTGCTGAACGACGCCAACGCGCAACCGGCCTGGGCCGTGCACCTGAACAACGAAACGCAGCGCCTGCGAATCCAGGCGTTGCGCGAACAAACGCTGGCACCCGACAAAAGCTTCGAACTTTGGCTGCTACCCGGCGCCAACCAAGCACCGATCCCGCTCGGTTTGATTCCAGCGAGCGGCGCAACGGAGCTGGATTTGAACGCCGATCTGTTGGCGCGTTTACCGGCAGGCCAAGCGCTGGCGGTGAGCCTGGAACCGGCGGGCGGTTCGCCGACCGGCCTGCCGACCGGGCCGGTGCTGTATCAGGGGGCTTTGATTCCGCCCTCGGCGTAAGTCAGCCTGGTAACGCTTGCTCGCGGATTTCGCAACGCACCAGCAGCAGAGCGCCGGTTCGGGAACTGAGTGCAGGATGTTGATAACCCTTGTGGGCGATGTGCATATCGCCCTGGCCGAAGATGTGGCCGTCGACCTCCGCCTCACCCTCCAATACCCAGCATTCTTCGGTGATCCGGTGATGATGGCGAGGAATCGTTCCGCCGGGCCGCACCCGCAGCAAAATGGTTTCCGTTTTCTCGCGCGGATCACGGTAGAGCACTTTGATGTCGATGAGCGGGGTCAACGCCCGCCATTCCATGGCCTCCGCACGGATGGTTTCGGTGCCTGGCGGCGCGGGTGAATCCACGTTCCGGATACGCTCGAACAGCCGCGCGCGCATCGCACTCTTGCGCTCGGCGGAGAGCGGCTGTGGTTTGATGTCCTGCGCCAACAAGCCAAGGCTCTCGTGATCGAGCGCTTCGCTTACCGACGCACGTCGAGTCGCCATGGCGCACCTATAGTTCGATGGTTTTGCGCAGGTGCTGTAACCCGCGCCGGATATGAGATTTTACCGTGCCGACCGGAAGCTGCACAGCATCGGCGATTTCCTGATGGCTCAAACCCTGGAAAAACGCCAGACCGATCAAACGCCGTTGCATCTCATTCAGGCTCGCCAGCGCGCGATGGACGGCGCTGCCCTCCTGGTAAAAGCTCAACAATTCCTCGGCGGTCCAGCTCTCGTCCTTGGCTTCCTCGCCTCCCTCTTGCTGGGCGAGGAGGGTGGCGATCGCTCGCTGCGGACGCCGACGCCGCAGCAGATCAAGCGCCAGGCTGCGGCACTGCACCAGCAACCAGGCCAGCACCGAACCACGCTCGGGATCGTATTGCGCCGCGCGCTGCCAAATCTGCAAGTACACGTCGCCGACGATTTCCTCGGCATCGTTGGCGTTACGAGCCATCGTCATCGCGAGGCTGTACACGCGATTCACGGTCAATTCGTACAGATCGGCCAGCGCCGCTTGATCCCGGCCAACGATAGCCTGTATCAATCTTGCTAGATCGCTTCTATCACGTGCTAAAGACGGATGCGCTTGTTCACTGACGATTGCCATTGCGACGCCGCTCTTTATTTATTGCCGCCGATGGTCGACGATAGGAATTCTAGAGGAAAAAATCATACTAGAGTACCAATACCGCCATCCACTATTTCAATTCTTTTACTCCAACCAAACCCGGTAGTGTTTGACGCCATCCTGGAAGGTAAAGAGTTCCTGGGGCGCAACACCACTGGCGAGGATCCGTTTGGCTATCGCTCGCATATCGACCTGCCGCGAGGAGCGGATGCGTTCGAGTACTTCCTCGGGCATCAAATTTTCCAAGTCCAGCGCGGCCAGCGCCGGCATGGTCAGCGCGACCCGCGTTTCCGCGCCCTCGCTGACTCTGACACGCAGACTGTTGGCCAGTGGTTTCAGTGTAGAGGAAACAGGGCTGCCGTCAGCAGAAGATTCGAGACGCCGGGCCTGAGCGATGATTGTTTCTCCCACCGCCTGTTCGAGCAAAGGCCACCACGGCAAGCGCACATCCAGCGTTTGCAGCTGCGCCGCCACGCCCTGAAAAGCACGCATGAGTAGGAACAAATCCGCCGGACCGGCGGAACGAAACCACCAGCGCTGCTCGCCGAGCAAAGCGGCGATGTCCTCGCCCACGCGCCACTCGCCGACATCGAAGGGACGTTCCAGCAGGAATGGGCGAAACAAGCTGCGGCACAATGCCGGCAAAGCATCGGCGATGTAAGAGAGCTTATCGGCATCGAAACCCATCGCCGCGAAACCGTTGAGCGGCGCGAGTTCGGCGCCCTCGCGGCAGGCGAGGATCAGCTTGAGCAAAGCCAGACGCCGCGGCTCGGCCACGGTTACCGTGCAGCCAAAATCGAGCAACACGACCAGCGGCTGTCCCGGTGGATCGTGGCGGAAGAGATAATTGCCCGGATGCGGGTCACCGTGTACTTCACCGGCCACGAACAGGCTCTTGAACAGCGTCAGTAGTAAAGTGCGCCCGATCAGCAGGCGGTCTTTTTTGGACCAGTTGGCCGCCTCGGCCAGACGCACGCCCGACTCCCAGCTTTGCACCAATACCCGTTGACCGCACAGTGCATCAAAGACTTCGGGAACGCGCAGGCCGGGTACTTGTACGGCTTGCGCGAAGCGTTTCTGGCGTTCGGCCTCGGAGCGGTAATCCAATTCGCGCAGCATATTACCGCGCAAGGTGTTGCGATAGGCTTCCAGATTGAAACCCCAACGCTTGACCGGGCCGGCGCCGGGCACCATGCCGGCGATGCGCAATTCGGCATCCACGGCATCCGCGATGTCGGGATAGCGAATCTTGACGGCCACTTCACCGTCCCCGGCGAGCACGGCATGATGCACCTGCCCCAGGGAAGCTGCCGCCGCCGCTTCGTCTAGGGATTGGAAAACCTGGCTCACTGGCTTGCCCAGGTCGGCCTCCAGTACTGGCCGCATGATCCGCAACGGCAGCGGTTCGATGCTCTCCACCAAGGCTTGGAACGGCGTATCGTCGCTATTGCCGGCGAATAACTGGCCCACTTTCATGGTCACTCCGCGGGCATCGGCGAACAAATTGGCAAGCGCGCGTTTGGCGAGCAGCCGGTCGGCGTCATCGCGGCTGTTGCGCAAGCGCCTGATTGCCCAGCCTATGCGAGTGAATTGGATGAATCGCTTGAGAACCGCCAAGCGGCTTCTCACGGCCGTGAGAGTTCGGCGAACAAGGGCTCCGGATCAACGCCTTCGGCGCGCAAAGATTGCCGCAAACCCTCGATCTGAAAATCCGGCGTGGCGAGCACCAGGCCACGCAACGCCGTCGTCTTATCGACCGTCACTTCGCCCGCCTTGATCGCCAGATGCTCGGCGCGCTCCGTGACGCGGCGGCGGGCGTTATCGCGAAAGCCCACCGGTACGAACCGCAATATGCGCTTGACGCAAGACTCGGCTTCCTCCATCCAATCGAGGCTGGTGGGGAGGTCGCGCAACACGCCGAGTTCATCTTCATCGAACTCCCGCGCCAATCTCAGCACGACGCCATGTGGCGCGCGTAGCCGCATCTCCATGCGTTCCGGATTCACCCAAGCGGGCGCGCTGATCTGGCTGACCTCTTGCCGCTGCAACCACTGCGCCGCCGCGCCGTCTAGATCGGCGGTCGTCATTTCCAGCTCCAACTCGCCCGCGCGGTTTTCTCCGGCGGCGACGAGTCGTATCGCCAGGGCACCGTTCTCGACGACGATGGCGTTCAGACCGCGGCTTTGTTCGCGAAAATCGAGGGCTTCCATGAAAAAAGCCGCGGCACCTTCCAGATCGGCAACCGCGTGAACGACCGCGGTTACGAAATTCATGACACCGCTGACACCCTGTTCGGCGCGGCGATGGCCGCAGAGCGACCCGCCGGACCGATACGGGCTTCTGGAGCGCCGGGAACGAAGAAATAACTTTTGCGCACGGCCCACTGGCGCGGTCCAAAATAATCGATATACGCTGACGTCCAGTGATTCCAGGCTCGCCCCGGCAGTTCCGCCCACTCCCAAGACAGCGTGGCCAGGCGCTGAAACAGCGCGATGGCGGGGGCATCGAAGCGCTGTTCCAACACGGTTGACCACAGCGCTTCCTTGGCGCCCGCACGGTACGGATCGGCATAGATCCGCAAGCGCGCAAAACCGGTGCTTTCACCGTTGATCACTGGCGAGTCGAAGACCAAATCCAGGCGATCGCGGTAACGCGGCTGGCCTAGCGCGCGCCGCCCCAAGCTCAAGTTGACGCTCTCGAAGCGCCGTCCATCGGTGTCGGTGGTTTCATGCACGAAGATAAACCCCATCAACGCCTCGCGCTCGGCGAGCAGAGCCGCCGCGAACGCCCGCACCGGCTCGGGCATCGCGGGAGTTTCCGTGCGCAACACGGCTGCCGCGCAATCGAGCAAATCTTGATCCTCGGCTGGCACGAGCTTGAAGCTCTGGAAATTGGTGACGCCATATTTGTTCCAGGGTCGCGACCAGCCGATCCTGCGCGATGCGCGGTAAGATTCGAACAACCGCATCATGAATCGCAGCACGGCGGGCGGGCGGTTCTGGCGCGAAAGCGTCGCCTGTACCCGCCGGTAGTCTTCTTCATTCTCGATACGCAGATCTTCTATGACTTCAGACATGATGATTGGCTCCTATTTATTGTATGTATAAGCTCATAATATATTATATAAATTCAATATATTAACGCGGCTGGCGCCGCAAATCGGTAACCTCGAATGGATCGATGTGGATGTCCGCCAAGTTGGCTCCCATCAGATAAGCTTTACGCTTGGTAGCCGCCACCATCGGCGGCGAACCGCACAAGAACACGCGCCAGCCCGCAAGGTCTGTAATATCAGCCAGCGCATGGGCATCGGCCCTGCCCGCGCGGGCCTGATCACCGTCATAGGGTCCCGACACGCAAGGATGATAATGAAAATTCCGGTACTGATGCGCAAGGCCGCGCAACTCGTCCATCAAATATAAGCCGTCGCGGTGATGGCTGCCATGATAGAGATGCACCTCGCCGAGATGTCCACTGTAGAGCGCGTCGCGCGCGATGCCGATGAGCGGGGCAAGTCCAGTGCCGGTGCCGATCAGCAGCAGATTCTGTTGGGGTTTACCAGGCAAGTAAAAACAAGCGCCATTCGGGCCTTGCAAATCCAGTGCGGTACCAGGTTTGAGTTCGTCGTAGATCCAGTTGCTCATATTGCCGTTCTGCATGCGCTTGACGTGCAGTTCAAGATGCGCATCCCGATGCGGCACGCTGGCCAGCGAGTAGCTGCGGATCAAACCATCGGCACGGCGCAGGTTGATGAATTGACCGGCGTGGTAGTAAAGCGGCGTGGCTGGCTCAACGGTAAGCCGGCACACGCGCGGGGCGAGCAACTCCTTGGCCAGCAAAATCGCGCGCCCATAGATTTCCGCTTCCCGTGGCGGACCGACCTCCATGTCTTGTTCCGGCCTGCACTGGCAGGCGAGGAAATAGCCCTGGGCGCGGAGCGTGTCTCTAAGACCCTGCTGGGCTGCTGCCGGCGCTTGCCTGTCGGCGCTACGCAACAAACAAGTTTGGCAAATACCGTGCTGACAGGCGAAGGGAATGTCGACGCCGTGGCGGCGCAACGCCTGCAGCACGGTTTCCGACGCTTGGCAGTCGTAGGCCTTGCCCGCGAAATGAATCTTCGCCACTCTCTACCCGCGCCCGATCAACGGCTCAAGACATCGGCGCGGGTGCTTCCCGCCAAGGTCATGACTTCTTGAACCAAAGCGGCGGGCACTTTCAATTCTTCCAAAGTGGCCTGCAAATGCTGGGCGACCGCATTGAAATGGGCGTCGTTCAAGCCGCGTTTCACTAAATCCGCGTGCGCGCTACGCAAATCCTTGCCGGTGTAGGCGTTGGGACCGCCGAACACCATGGCCAGAAAGCTCTTCTGCTTGGCGCGTTGTGCGTCCATGTCGACGCTGTCGAAAAAGTGACTGATGCTATCATCGCGCAGAACTTTGCGATAAAAAATATCGACCGCCGCATCGACCGCGGGCTCGCCGCCCAACTTTTCATATAAGCTCGTCATGATATTCTTCCTCTTCACGATTTACATTTGATATAGTGTTCGCACCAGCTAATGCCCAGCAGCGTCTGCGATGCATTTCGTGCTATTGATCAGGCGCTTCACCGCTGCGTGCGATCCAGATAAGCCGCGAATTGAGCGACGAAATCGAACTGCCGCTCGGTCTGTATATAACCGGGCTTGACCGTGCGCACGGCTTCGATCGCCCGCATCGGGTTCATGCCTCGATACACCAAGACACAAGCGAGAATCGTGCCGGTTCTACCCAGCCCAGCTTTGCAATGCACCACGGTGGCGCGGCCACCCTCGATCCATGCCGAGACGCGCTCGCACATGCTTTCGGCCTGCTGCAAGCTCGGCACCGACATATCGACGATGGGAAAATGCACGGACTCGATGCCAAATGCCTGTATCTTCACCGCATCGAGTGGAGTTTCGGTGAGAGTGACCAGCACCTTGACGCCCAACGCCCGCAAGCTCTCTAAGTCCTTATCGAGATCCCCGAGCAAACCCGGCTGCTGCATCCCGCCGAGCGAGCGCATGATGACCCAGTGAAAATCTCGGGGTGGCGCGATGGGCATAGGCGCAACAAGCGCTGGCGTATCGTCTTCGACAGCCATGTCCGTCGAACTCGGCCAACTGCTTCCGGAGCGCAGAAACTCCCGTCCGAGTTCGGAGCGTGGGCGCTCGAAAAATTCTGCGGTCGGCGTCAATTCCACCAGCCGTCCGCCGGTCATGAAACAAACCCAATCGCTGACTTTGCGGGCTTCGATCTTGTTGTGGGTCACCAAGACGACCAGGCGTTGTTCCGCGACGCGCCTCAGCAAGGCAAGCAATCCGTCTTCTTCGACCACAGCAATGTCGCGTAGCGGCTCATCGGCGAGCAAGCAGCGCGCGCCGCCGGCAAGAAGGCGTGCAATCAGGATTTTCTTGTGCGCCGCCATCGATAAATTGAGCGCTGGCTCATGCAACAAAGGGCCGAATTCGCCCCACAGACCGAGAGACTGAAACGCCTGCGCGGCGAGCCGCTCGAGTTGCGCGGCATCGATTGGTCCTTGTTCGCGTATGCCGACAGTCAAGTTATCCAGCACCGAACCGGTGTAGAGGCGCGCCTTTTGCGCCAGCATCGGCACCCACCGATGCACGCGCTCGGCTGACGCCACGTCCAGTAGATTCTCACCATCGAACCACACGGCGCCGCGCGCCCAAAACGAGGGCTGGGTATCGTTCCAGCGCCCGATGGTGCGCAACAGCGTGCTCTTACCCCCGCCGGATGGCCCCATCAATGCGATCACACCCCGATCGGGAGCGGAAAAGCCCACATTGCGCAGCACCACATTTTCCCCATAGCCGATACTGAGGTCGTGGACGCGCAGCAAACAGCGGGCGGAATCGGTTTGCGCGGCGTGCGCCGACGTTGTTGCACTGGCGGCAATCTGAGGCATGGTCTTGTTCGTCTAGTGGCCGATGAACAGGGCGGACAAGGTTTCGATGACTACTCGATCCTTTGGATTCGCGCCTTGCTTGCGCTTCAACCAGCGCAACACCGCTGAAACATTGACCAATTTGCCATTGATGGCGGCAGCGATGGGCAGCGCGAAATGGGTGCGGATAAAAGCGGCGATATCCTGTACCCCCTGGAAAACCGGTTCGTTCACGGCGCTGTTGGGCGCCGGCAACAAATCAATGTAAACGGGTTTGCCTGCAATCAACGCAACCGTTTCCGGCCGCGCGCGCAGCGGTAGCGGACTCGACGAGAACGCCTCGGTGACATGCAGCAAGTTATTGGCAACCCGCAAGACCTGGGTCGCCAACGCAATGGGATTGCGATCGCTCAGCGCTTCTTTCAAAATATCGGCCAGCGTCCGTTCGGCGCGCACGATCTCCCAAAGCCGCCACTGATTGCCGGCGTCCGGCGCCAATGCCATGCAGCGGTGATTGCTCAACAGCGCTTCGATGGATTTATAGCGCCGCGCGTAGGCAAGCAAACCCTTGCGGCCCTCTTCCATATTCTGAAACACTTGATCGGTTGCCGACACCAAGCGCCAGCGCCCGGCCTGCGCCACCCAGGAACCATCGGCTTGCCGAGCCATCGCCGTGGGCTTATCGGTCATTTCGTGCAACGCGATACGCCCCGCTACCGGCGGCCAGATCGCGCCCGCCGTCAGTTGGACATCGGGCAAGCGCGGCACGGGCTCGGCCGCTGTTGGAGCATGGCCGGATTCATCCAGGTCACCCCTGGCCTGCGGTTCGCCGCCTGCTGGCGCGCTGCCCAGGTACTCTTCCCGTCGCGCCTGCTCGACCGCCGCGGACGACAAAATGTGCGGCAATTCGGCGACCGCCGGCTTGTCCGCGGTTTCCTCGGCACGCGCCCCATCCGCCTGCTCGGCGGCCTGCTTCCACCACTGCGCTTGCGCGGCCATTTCCTTGGCGTTGATCAAGGCCAGCAAATCTTCGCCATTGTCGATTTCCGGCTTCCCGACCGCCAGCCGGTTGGCGTCCAGCAGCGCGCCGACCCGCTCCAACGCGAGGCCGACGCTCATCACGAAAGCTTCACGCACGCCCTTGCCCAAGGTGGCGGTGGTGGCGATCACGCCAAGATTCGGATTGTCGCCCAGTTGTTGTTTGATATCGTCGACCGCGACCGCGTCCGGCAGATCGCGCTTGTTGGCTTGCACGATCACGCCTACCGGCGGTTCTCCCGGACCGCGCTCCAGACTCGGCGCCATCTCTTCGAAGTAGCGCGCCGCGGCTTCGATCTGTTGCGGCTGTGAATCGACGACGAACACGACGGCATCGGCCAACTCCAGAATCCACCGGCGCCGGTCGGCCAGCGCATCCTGGCCTGGCACCGCGATGATTTGGCAACGCACGCGCCGCCCCCTGAAGGAACCGCCCACGTAATCGACCCAGTCGAAATGCAGGGTGCGGCCATGCGCCTCTTCCGGCGAAAATACCGCGCGTTCGCCACGATTGCCGAATAACATCGCCGCCAGCGAACGCACGGTCGCGGTCTTTCCCGCCATTGGCGCCCCCGCGTAAACGATGCGCACCACTACGGCATTGGTGTCTTTATCCAATAACGCCATCAATCATCTCCTGGTCCGAGCGCGATAGCCGCGCTCAGCCGTCTCTCCAACGCCGCATGGCGGCCTTAAACCAATCCAAAGCTCGCGGGGATTTGGTCTCCGCCGGTTGCGCGGCCGTGCCCGGCACGGCCATTCCCACCGGTTCCGCAGACTCCAATTGCAGCGCCTCCACGACCGACGGCGCGGCTAGAGAAGGCGGGGCAACCTCACTCGGCGCCGCCATTTCCACCGGTTCCGCCATCGGTTCTTCGACAGCCGTTACGGATTGCGGCGCTTCCGCCGCCGGCGCATCGGCGATTGGCGACATATCCACGCCTAACGGCTCGGCCATGATCGGCGGCTCAATAATGGCCGGTGGCTCAATGATGACTGGCGGCGCCGCCATTTCCACCGGTTCCGCCATCGGTTCCTCTACAACCGCCAAAGATGGCGGGGCTTCTATGACCAGCGGCTCATTGATGATGGGTGACGTGTCCACGCTCAGCGGCTCGGGCTCGGCAATCACTGGCTCCGCATGGCGGAGTTGTTCGCTGGCATCGATCAGCGCCAGCAAATCCTGCGCGTTGTTGATGCGGGGCTTGCCATGCTCAAGACGATTGGCATCCAGAAGCGCCGCGACACGCTCCAGCGCAAGGCTGACGCTCATTACGAAAGCCTCCCGCACGCCCTTACCCAAGGTAGCGGTGGTGGCGATGAACCCGATCTTGCGGTCGGTGTGCAGCCCTTGCTTGATTTCCTCCACGGCCACCACGTCGTCAAGGTCGCGCTTGTTGGCCTGCACAATGACGCCGGCTGGCGGCTGATCATCGGCTCTCGCCAAAAACGCCAGCGTCTCTTGAAAGCACTGGAATGCGGCTTTGATCTGCCGCGGCCGGGAATCGACCACGAACACCACGGCGTCGGCCGATTCCAGAATCAGTCGCCGCCGCTCGATGAGTTCCTCGCGGTCAGGAATAGTCACTATCTGACAACGCACGCGCCGGCCTCTGAACGAACCGCCCACGTAATCGAGCCAATCGAAGTACAGGGTCTCGCCATCCACCTCGCCGGGCGAGACTACCGATTGTTCGGCGCGGTTGCCGAACAGTAAACTGGCAAGCGCACGGATCGTCGTCGTTTTGCCCGCGCCAGGCTGTCCCGCATAAACGATGCGCACAACCACGGCATTGGTATTGGTATCTAAGATCGCCATAACCCGATTCTCTTATCGATATAGGTAATATGCGCCAGCCAGTTGTCCAGGGCGGCGTCTCAGACTCCCTTCTGCAAACGCTGCGCCAGAACTTCTGGCAAGCCGTTCGCGCGAATGTCATTGGCTGTCGCTTCTACATCGTAATCGACGCAGCAGTAGGTCAGTTGTTTATCCTGCGGCTGAAATACCGCGAACCGCGCCGCCGAGCCAGTATTGTCGCGCGGCTGTCCCACCGACCCTGGACAGACCAGGCTGTGGCTATATTCACCCAAACGTTGGTGGGTATCCTTGGAAAAATGGCTCAAGCCCTTCTTGCTGCGAAAATACACGCCGCTGTGATGAGAATGGCCATGGAAGCACACCTCGATGGCGCGCGCGGCCAGATTGTCGAGGTTGCTTTCGTAAGTCATGTGATACACATAGCCGAAGAAAAAATTGTTGTCTTGCGGTGCGCCATGTACAGCCAAATATCCGTCTTGGCTGACAAAAGGCGGCAGAGCATTCAGCCATGCCAATTCTTCGTCGTCCAAAATGCCGCGCGTCCACTCCGCAACCGTCCGCGCATGGGAAGAAAATCCCCATTTATACTGACCCTCGGCGACGGCGTAGTCGTGATTACCCTTGATCACCACGAAATCGCGCGCGCGCAGCGCGCGTATGCACTCACGGGGATGCGGGCCATAACCGACGATATCTCCCAATACCAGCGCTTGATCAACGCCTTGCCGATCCATTTCGGCCATCACCGCTTGCAACGCCGGGTAATTGGCGTGGATATCGGCGAGGATGGCGATGGGCTTTTTGAACGAGAGATCACGCTGCGGTGGCTTGCCGCCGTTACCCTCGACCTGTTGCAAGCCCTTCAGCAATGCGTCGCGTCGCTGCTGCTGTTCGGCATTGGCCATGTGCAGCCGACTGATCAGATTGGCGACGACCTCGCCGGTATGACCATCCTTGTGATAGCGCCGTAGCAACTCTCGCATCACAGCGCCGATGCGTTGCGCATAGGACACGGAAAACCACGGCAGGGCGCGGCACCAATAGCCTATTGCTTGGCTTAAGGAGATGAATCCATCCCAGCGGTAGGTGTCATCGTCAACGTAATAAAGCGTGCCATCGGCGGCAAGGGCGAAATTCGACAGGCCCTCGTCCAGGCGCAATCCATGCTCGACCTCGGTGCACAGATAACGCTCCAGCATGCGCTCCAAGTAAGCGCACTGATCATCCGCAGAGAATCCCTTGTCACCCAATAAATGCAAAGGGGTCATCATCGGCGTGATATTGCCGATCAACGAAATCTTTTCTGAATGGATGAGAAACCAGCGCTTGCCTGGATGATAAACGCCGAGGCGCTGCTCCTGATCGCGGGCGCGCACAACCCAACGGCGCGCGTCACGGACGTTGAAACGATATTCGGTGCGAAGTTTGACGACGTACTCGGCATCGCGATAAATTCCAGTGGCCGGCCGCCCGGTGTACGAGGCACCATGGCTGAGCAGTTCCCGCGGCCTGGCCAGAATAGAGCGAATACGCGCCGGCGTAATCAATTCTTGAACTGCCGGCAGCGGAACCATCAGTTCAATTTCCGCCGTCGCCAATTCTGCGGTCGAGAAGGGTTCAAGCATAAGCGTATGACAAGATTGGGCGCGACATCAGATCGAGAGCACCGCGCTGTATGCCAGCTTGAACGGCGCGCTCCAGGCGGGCGGGATGGTTATCCCGCCCGCGCCTGTAGCAGGTTTATGAAGTTAAACGATTTCTTTGTTGACGATATCTCTGCACTTGGTGACTACCAACCCGAGATTGGCGTCGGCGCGGGTGACGACGGTGATGACATAATTGGGCGATGAAGCCAAGCGCCCGAAGAAGTGGATCAGGTTCTTGGAATTTACCAGGATTTCCGAGAAGTAATGTTCCGTGCTGCCGTCGCCGCGAATCTTCTTGAAAGCGGACTCGATGGCAAGCGACATATCACCCTCGAACAATTCCTTGGAACCCGCGGCGACCATGTCCAGCACCGCTTGCGGATGCGATTCGGTGGTCTTGACGGCGAGCAACATGCCGGTGCCCATGTCGACGACGCCGGCGGCCACCGCCTTGGGAACCGAAGACAGCGCTGTCGCCACGATAGTATCTGCGCTCATTAAGTATTTCTCCTGAATTTAATGGATGTTTATTACAATTAAATTAATCCCTTAATCCCTCAAGGGCACAGCGGGGTCGCGTCCTGCAAAGCTTTGCGCAGTGAAGTCCAGCCCATGCCTAAGTTGGTCTTTCTGCCGGTGATCAATACCATTAGGCAGTTGGGCTTGTTGGGCACGCCCGCCATGAAATGATAAGTTTTGTCGGTGCTCATCTGCACTTCTTTGATGAGATGCATATTCGGATCGGTGCCGCGGACATTGGCCAGCAGTTTCTCCACCGTACTGACGGTGGCGCCGCGAAACATATCGACCGCCGCCGCGCCGACCGCATCTAGATAAGATTGGGTGAAGTACGGCACGTTGTGGGCCACGCCCAACAGCAAGCCAGACTCCAGGTCGACGACCGCGGCGCCCAAGGCGTCATTCACATTGGTGACAAGGGTTCTGCAAAGATCATTCAAATCGGCCATGATACTCTCCTTACATTAAAATAAAGTACGAAAACTCAATATTATTTCGTTCATTACGGCTTGAACAGGCCATAACAGCCGCTTCGCCGTTGCAACGATTCCCTGCGTTCCAACCATCTTCCCTAACGGTTCTCCTTTTATTTTCCAGAGTCCAAAATCTTGGCGAGTTGCTCGGCGCCCACCTTAGCGGCGCTCAGCAACATGCCGAGTCGGGTCCGGCGCGCAGCGATCACCGTCAACACCCGCGTGTGGTTGATGCGCAGCGACACCACATGGCCCGCCTCGGCCTCGACGATCACATTCTGGCAAGGCCCTTGCCGTCCTTCATACGCCACCGATTCCGCCAGGCTCATCAGCGAACTGCTGATGGCGGCCAAAGTCTTGTCCGCCATGTCTTCCTTGAAGACCTTGGCGACGACGAAACCGTCGGCGGTCGCCAGCAACGCGCCGTGCGCACCCGGACAGGTGTCCAGCAATTTCTGGAGTTCGCGCTCGGCTTTCTGCTTTTCCTGCTCGGCGAGCAGCGCCGCCGCTTTATCGAGAAAAGTCTTATGTACCATACGGATCGCTATCTTAATTCGAGGTTGGTAAACAAAGTGTCGAGCAGCTTCAGCACATCTTCCTTGCGCCGTGGATCGGCGGTCAGCACCGGATACATCTCGCCGCGTCCGCGCAAAAACTGGTAATAATCCTCGATGCGCGGCTCAGCGGAAACATCGACCTGGGTCACGCCAATGACGGCCGCCGATTGCTCGATGTAAGACTTGAAATTATCGAGATAAATAGCCAAGTCCGAAAAAGGCTGGGGGCGCGAATTGTCGGCGAGTATGACAAATCCGAGCGCGCCCTTGGCGAGAATTTCCCACATGTGCCGGAAACGGGCCTGGCCTGGTGTCCCGTAAAGCCGCAACACCAAGCCGGCGTCGATCTCGATCTCGCCGTAATCCATGCCGACCGTGGTGGTTTCCTTGCGCAGCGCCAGATCATCGCTGGCTTTCGCTTCGGTCGATACCACCGCGATCTGGCTAATGGTTTTGATCGCGGTCGTCTTGCCCGCCCCCGGCGGGCCGGAAAATACGATTTTGACCTCAGTCTGGCCCGCCATCAGCCTATCCCCAAGCGCGCGCGAATCCGGCCGAGCAAACCTCCCAGGCCCGCGCTGGATGGCTGCGCTTGCGCCGCGGCGGGCGGTTCGACTTCCTTCAGCCAGCCGCATAAGAAACAAGCATTGATGAAGCTGATCGCCTGCTCCCTGGACGCGCCCGTACTCGCGATCACCTGTTCCAAGGTGCCGGTTTTCTTCGACAAGAACGTCGCCATGCCGATGTGGATGCGGTCGTGCGGCAATACCCCAAAATCCGGCCAACGCGTGAGTCCAAATCCGCGAAACGATTGTAGCGCCGCCAATAATTGTCCTTGCGAAAACCGTAAGCCGCAGAACCACATGAAGGATTCCAAGGAAATCCGGTTGAGGAGCTTCTCCAAACGCGCCCATTCTTCCGCCGGCACCGTCTCAAAGCGCAGCGCCGAGGCTTTCACGTCGGCGAGCGGCGCCAATTCCTTGAAGGTCGAGCTGAGCAACACCCAGCGCCGCGTCTTGTCGATGATCAGCGCGGGAATTCCTGTATAGAGCAGGCGCGTCGCCTGCGCAAAGCGATCCGATGCGAGCAGATCGAGCAGGCTCGCGGTCAGGATATTGACCGATCCTGCTGGCGCCGCATCCGCGACCGGGGCGGGCGCTGGCACCGCCGGAACTGGGTTGGCGATACGAGCCGCCACCGGCGCAGGTGGGGCCGGCGGCACCGGCGTGGGAGCCGCTACGACTTGCGCCAACCGCGGTGGGGGCGTTGGCTGCGCGGGCGTCCGGACAGCCGGCGGCACCAAAGCGGGACTGGTAACTCCGCTGGGCGGCGCGGGCGGAACGGGAATTCCGGCCGCCTGCGCCAATTCGCGCGCCATATTGAGTAACTCAGGGCGTTTTGACCTGAGGCCATAAGCACAATAACGGGCTTCCGCGTCATCCCCATGCATGGGGAGAATTTCACCGAATTCACTCTTGATCAGTAGCCGCATGCGCAGCATTAAACTGACCGCTTCTTTGTTAAACTGGCTCTTGTTGTCCAACTGCGCGTACCTCAGCATTCTAACCACCTTCCATAGCGGAATCGTGTATGCAGTGAATCAAAACCAAAAGATGAATGGCGCCGTTAATCGATCAAAAAATCAGCTTCTCGTTATTCGGCGATCCACCAGCAACCATTTCAGTACCTCATTGCATGTCTGCCGATAAAATCACAGATGCATACTTAAAACCGATAAGTCCACTTTCGCAACAAAAATTAACAAATATGGACCCGCTTTCGATAGCCCAACATAAGGGCAATAAGTAAGCCATTTACTTGAATAACTTTGAAAAAAATTGTTACATAAGAATTAACTTAATGTTTTTAAATATAATTAATGAATAGTCATCAACAAAAAGATGACCAAATTTTTATCGCCGTCCATGACCAGAGTAACCGGCTTACCACTACCCCTACCATGCCGCTAGGGCATTAAGCGCTATGATACATGCACCTAGCTCTGAATACCCGGAACATTTCTGGTCAGCGGAAGTGACGGTGGGCGTCATTGTGCAGCGCAACAAAGAAAGCGCTGGGCGGGAGATAGGCTTTATTTTTCTCTCATCCTATCGAGATTACGTTCAGCCATCGAAAAAAACCTGGAAAGCGCTGAGCGCGCCTTGCCGTGTCATTGATTGAAATTGGATCAAGCCCGTTCGCTAACAACCCGAACCGGCGCGTCGTTGATAACGCTGGATTCCAACACTTCGCCAAGCCTTGATGAGAGTATAACGGCGCGCGACTAGAACTTGGCGCCGGCGCATTCGGCCGAGCGTACCTATCCGGTTTCAGCGATGGCTATACATCGTCAAAAAGAGGCCTTCCCTGGCCAACCATGTACGAAACAACTGCCAACCACTTCAATCGCCTGCGTCAGGTGGCGTATTTGATATCGACACCGCGCTGGCGCAAGCCCTTGCCAATCTTGAACGGATCGGTCAAGTGTTTCTTGAAAAAGAAAAAGCCTTTGTTGCGGATGACTTCAAACCCATGCCCAAGGGCGCCGACGGCATCGGTACGCAATCCAAACTCGTCGATATCGACGAACGCGCCGAATAAGCCGCCGCCAATCTGCAATGCACAGGTCGTCACCCACTGCCGTCCGCCCCATTGATCCATGCCGGAGTGCTCGGAGCCGCTCGGTATATCCTTGATGAAGACTTGATGACTTGGTGTTTTTTTCTTGTCGAAGCGCGCTTCCAACTGCCGCTTCAGGCTTTCGACGCCGGTGCTTTCGAACAGCAGGCGATCCTGTTGTATGCCGCTGAGCTTGGCGAGCAACTCGACCTCGGTGGGAAACAGAATCTTGAGCCGCAAGCCGGCAGTACTGATGCCGACGGCGGCGAGCGCGGCGGTGATGTTCAGAAACCCCGCTTTCTGCTTGTCTGTCAAAGTGCTGTACACGGCGCCGCCGTCGCCCAGGCTGTTCAACAATTCTTTCTGAGTGCTGGTAAGACCTTCAAACTCGGGAAATTGCGTAGGCATGATGAAACTCCTGAGGGTTGGGTTGATGACGATCGATAGGATTCGTTGGGAAACCGTTCACGGCGTGATCAGCTTCAAATTCAGGCCGCGCTCCACGAGCCACAGGCTGGCGATCGCGGCGACCGTGAGCGAGCCGGTTTGCAGGGCGATGCGCCGATAAAACCAGGAATCGCGCAGCACGAACGCGGCGGGCAGCAGGATCGCGACGATGATGAACTGGCCGCTCTCGACGCCCAGGTTGAATCCGACCAGGGCCAGCGCCAAAGCCCCGCCCGGCAGGTTCATGTCGGCGAGCGTGCTGGCGAAACCCAGGCCATGGACCAGCCCGAAACCAAACGCCACCAACCAGCGCCGGCCATGCACCACGGGATAGAGGTTGTTCAGCGCGGCCAGGACGACAGTGGCTGCGATCGCCGCTTCCACCCAGCGCGACGGCAGATGGATCCACCCCAGCACGGCGGCGCTCAGCGTCAACGCATGGGCCACGGTGAACGCGGTGATGATGGCGGCGACATCGAGCATCACCGCCCGCAAGGACTCCGCCTCGCGCCAACGGCCGTTGGCGCGCCACAACACCGAGGGCAGCAGCAGCGACAAAACGAACAACACATGATCGAAGCCGATGGCGATATGCCACACACCCTCGCGCCAAAAATCGGCGAGCGTGGCCCACGGGCCGCGCGCGCTCGGCTTTAGTTCGATGGTGGATTGGGCGGGCCCGAGCACGGCAGTCTCGGTGGTGGAACCACGCACGATGCGCAGCAAACCGCGATGCGAAGGATCGAGGTCGAAGAACAGGCGATAATCGACGGTGAGCGGCTGATCGGTCGCGCAAGACGAAGTAAACCGCAGCACCGCATAAGCACCATCGCTGTGGTTATCGACGAGGTGCTGGATAGGCTGCAAAACGCAGGCTTGGCCAGCGCGCCCGATCTTCAGCCGCGCCAGCGCGTACTGGGCGATGGCGAGATGGCGGGCTTGCAGTTCGCCCCAGGTGATCACGCCGTCTTGGTCGGCGTCCAGACCGATGGCGTATTCGAGGTCGCGCAAAGCGATATCCCACTGGCCGGCGAGGGTCGTGCCGTCGAGATCGAACATGAGGTAGGAATCGCTGGGTTTATGTGCGAAGCCGATGAGCGGCCACAACAATAACAACCACAGACCACGGCGGGCGGTGTTCATCCGGGTATCTCCTTGAGTCGTTGCGCCAGCGCGCTCAAGCGCACGTCTTCCACACGGTTGGCGCGCAGCCATTCCAGCACCGGGCGCGCGGCGTCGCGGTCGCCGGCGGCGAGCGCCGCCTCCAACACCCAGCGCGCGTCGCGCGGCTCGCGCTGCTGTTCCCAGTTGGCGAGCGCCATCCGCAACGCCTGCTCGGGTTGATGTTGCAAGTACAGGGCGAAGCGCGCGCCGTCGCCGAGGTGGGTGCGGTCGCCGCGCAGCCGCGCTTCTTCAAAGCGGGCTTGCATAGCGGCGCGATGTTCGGGCAAGGCGGCGGCGTTCAGCCGCTGTTCCGCCAGCACCAGCCTGAGAAACAGAGGGTCGACACGGGTCTCATTGGCGAGCAGCGCCTGCGCTGCGGCGGCGCGGTCCTGATCGAGCAGGAAATCCGCATACGCCATGAGCAGATAAACATCGCGCTCGCCCAAAGCCAGCGCTTGCTGGTAATGGGCTTCGGCCTGCTCGGCCTGCCCTTGGCGCGCGGCGATCTCGGCGAGCAGGGTCAGCGCCCATAAGCGCTCCGCTACCGGCGCGGCGGGATAACGCGCCAGGACTTGCTGCAACAAGCCATAGCCGCGCTCGGCGTGGCCTTGTAAATTCAGCGCATTGGCGCTGCAAGCGCTGGCAAGCAACGCGCCCGCCAAACGCCCCAGCGGTAAGCAACTGCGCAACGCGGCGTCGTACTCGGCGCGCACGGCCAGCACCACGGCGCGGGTGAGCCAGGCTTGGCCGTTGCGCGGATCGCGCCGCAACAAGTTTTCCAAATCGACCAGCGCGCCGGTGAAATCATGGCGGTTTTGCAGCAGCGTGGCGCGTAACAGCAGTACCGTGGTCGGCGGCTCGGCGGCGTCCCACCAGGGCGCCAATGCCGCCTGGGCGTAGCCGTAATAACGCGGGTCGAATTCAGCGCGTCCGAGCTTGATATAGCGCCAGGCAAGTTCAACGGCGAGGTCCAGATTGCGCGGGTCGCGGCTGAGTTCGGCGCGGCGTTCCCGCAACTCGCGCATTTCGGGCGCGACCAGCACGGCGGGCAGACGCTCGACGACCTGCGCGGCGGCGCCGGGCGTGAAGGGTTCGGCGCGACCCTCGCCCAGGGCGAGCGTCGCGAATGCGATGAAAACGAGTATCCAACGCTGGGTCATGGTTGATCGACTCGGGTAATGCTCACCTCGAAATCCCTCGGGCTTCGCCACCCCCCTTTTCGCAAAGGGGGGTAGGGGGGATTTACAGCGAGAAACCAGGGAAAGAAATTAGGAAATACTCTCAATCCACCGGACAATTGCCGTTGCTGGCGCCCGCGCAGCCCGGCTCGCCCGGATCGACATGCCGGCTGTTCCGCCCGGACAAGGCATTGCCCAAATACGGGAAGGTTTCCGGATATTCGGCGTCATTGGCGTTGACGCCATCGCCGATGCGGTTATGCGGGAAGCCATTGAACGGCGCCCCAGCCAACACCCCGACGGCGGCGCGCGCGGAGATGTCGGTCACGTCGTCCGAAACCCGGCGGCCATTCGGATAACCCGCAGGATCACCGGCCAGCAAGCCCATGCGCTTGCGGTTCGCCTCGGGGGTAGCGGGTACGCCGGTATTGAGGCGCAGCAGATCGGCAATCGGGCCTGGGGGAGTGCCGGGCGCGGCGATCGGCGGCAGGTATTGCACCAGCGGCAGCAAGTCCTTGCGCGGCGGCGTCGGGATCGGCAGCGCATCGGCGTAAATCGCATTCAACGCCCGCGCAAACAGTGGGTCCAAATCGTAGTTGGCGAATTGGGCGTCATCCTTGGGTTGGCTCATGCTCCATTTGTCCTTGTCGCCGATGCCGATGATGAGTTCATTGATCAAGGCATTGCCCATGCGCTGGATCTGCACGAAATCGCCCGAAGTCACAGCGGGTCTGCCTGGCGCAGTATAGGCTTTGACGCGCGGCCGCGAAGTGGTGCCCCAGACGCCGATGGTAGCCAGCGGATCGTTCCCCTGGTGCAGTTTACCATCCTGGGTGATGAGGGAAATCGGCACTTCGATGGCGATGGCGTTGACGTTGAAACCGGCGACATCGTCGGGAGCGGAATTCTTGGTGTCATCGCCCTCTTGCGCATCGCTCAGCACGCCGGGCACCGGAAATCCGGTGGCGCGGAAATTGAGCGAATCGAATGCAGCGCCAAGGTCGATCCAGAACGGATCTTCGACGGTGCCGGCGAACACTTTCACGCCATTTTTCAGACCATAAATACCCTGTTGCGCCAGATTGGGATAATCGGGCATGGTGCGCGGCCCGACGTTGGTGGGCACGGCGAACAGCGTCAACCCTTCCGACAGCAGGAAGCGGCGTTCGCGGACGAAAGCCGGTTTGACCATGGTCACGCTGTAGCTCTGGCGTAGATTCAAGCCCTCCGAACCGGGGCCGTCGAGGGCGGTGATGGCGGGCGGCACTACCGGTGTGCCCGGCGCTACCGGCGCGGGTGAGTTGGCGGGCGCGACCAGGCCATCGCCGGCTCCGACCGCCGCCGTGAACACGTCCGGCAGACGGTATTCGGTCTTGAAGCGAAACTCGAAGCGGATGTCTTCGCGCGCATCGAAGTTGTTGTCGATATGAATCGCGTAGCGAATCTCCGGATCGAACGGGAAATAAGTCGGGCCGTTGGAAGGCTCTAGCAACGGATCGACATCCAGGATGAACGTGACCTTGGTCGGATCGTCGTAGCTCACGAACGCATAGAAATCCGTGATATCCGCCTTGTGATCCAGCGCGGTGATGGGCGCTTCGCGGTGACTGGCGGCGTGCGCCGGGTAAGTGCTTGCCAATGTCAGGGCTACCGACAAGGCCAGCGTGGAAACATACGGCATGGGGCGATACATGGATGAGCTCTCCTTTATTGGGAACAGCGTGCTCGATTGCACGTACCCCTGTATGCGGAGCACCGGAGAGTTTGGATGCAGACCCCAAAGAGTAAATTTTTACATTGCGTTCTTACCGCGCTGCGGTGAAGCGACAATCCACTGCCGCCAAGATGGCTTCATTCAGGTTTGCGGATAAAATCGCCCGCCGCGTTCCGCCATCGTCGCCAACAATGGCGCGGGCGCGTAACGTTCACCGTATTGCTCTTGATAGTCTTCGAGCCGCGCGCACAGCGCGCCGATTCCCAGATGATCGGCGTAGCGAAACGGGCCGCCGCGAAACGGCGGAAAACCGATGCCGAACACCGCGCCCAGATCGCCGTCGCGGGGGCTGCGGATCACCCCCTCATCCAGGCAGCGCACGGCCTCGTTCAACATCGGCAGCACGCAGCGCTCGGCGATGGCCTGCTCGGAAAGCGTGCGATTGGGCGTCACGCCGAGTACGGCATAGACCGTACCATCGACGATTTTCTTGCCCTTGGCGTTTTGCGGATAGAGATAAAATCCCTTGCGATTCTTCTTGCCCAGCCGGCCATCGGCAAGAAGCGTCGCGGCCATGGGCGTCGGCTGTAGGCGCACGCCGAACGCGTCCCCCAGGATCGGTCCCACTTTCGAGCCGACGTCGATGCCGACCTCGTCGAGCAGGGTGAATGGCCCCACCGGAAAACCGAAGCGCTCGAGCGCGCGGTCGATGGCGTCGATGGCGACGCCGTCTTCCAACAGATGAGCCGCATCATTGATATAAGGCGCGAGGATGCGGTTGACGTAAAACCCGGCGCCGTCTTTCACGACGATCACGGTCTTGCCCTGGCGGCGGCCCAGGTCCACCGCCGTCGCCACCACCTCGGGCAGGGTGCGCGGCGTGGCGATCACTTCTAGCAGCGGCATCTTCTCGACCGGCGAAAAATAATGCATGCCGACGATGCGCTCGGGACGCTCGGCGCCCTCGGCGATACTCGCGATCGGAATCGATGAGGTATTGGTCGCGAAGATCACGGCGGCGCGGCAGTGCGCCTCGATGTCGCGCACCATCCGCCGTTTCAGCGTCAACTCCTCGAACACCGCCTCGATGACCAGATCGACGCCGGCGAAACCACTGTAATCGAGGCTGGCCGTCACCCGCCGCTGCTCGCGACTCGCCTCGAAGGCCGTGATCGAACGGCGTTTCAAGCGCTCGCGAACCAGGCGGGCCATGGTTTGCAGGCCACGGTTCAAGCCGTTGGTATCCTGGTCTTTCAGGCGCACCGGGAGCTCCGCACGGCTGGCGCTGACATAGGCGATGCCGGCCCCCATCAAACCCGCGCCGAGCACGCCCAGCTTGCGCACCGGCAGAGGGCGCGCCTCGCCCTCGACGCCCGCATCTTTTTTCAGGGCATTGCTGGCGAAGTAAAGGTGCATCAGTTCGCGTGCCTGGCTCGTCATCGCCAGCTCGCCGAACTGGTGCGCTTCGCTGATCAGCCCGACCTCCAGGCCCTTGCTCAGGCCGGTTTCGACGCAGTCGATGATGCGTTCCGGCGCGGGATAATTGCCATAAGTCTTGGCCAGCGTACGCTTGCGCGCCTGCTGGAACAAGAGCTTGAGACCCAGCGGATTGCTCTCCAGCGCCCAGCGGCTGAGCCGGGCACCGCCGGCCACGCGCGGCGGGGCGCCGGGCTTGCGCTCGCGCAGCGCCGCCACCCGCTTGAGCGCGGCTTCGAGCAGTATGGTAGCCGGTACTACTTCGTCCACCAGGCCGATGCGCCTGGCCTGCTGGGCCTTGAGGTGGCGACCGGTGAGCATCATGTCCAACGCGGCCTGGACGCCGACCAGGCGCGGCAGGCGCTGGGTGCCGCCGCTGCCCGGCAACAGGCCGAGCTGCACTTCGGGCAGGCCCAGGGCGGTTTTGGGGTTGTCGCTGCATACTCGGCCCTGGCAGGCGAGCGCGAGTTCCAGCCCGCCCCCCAGGCAGATGCCGTCGATGGCGGCGACGATCGGCGCTTTAAACGCCGCGATCCGATTGCAGAACGCCTGGCCGGTGCGCGCCAGGGCGCTGGCTTCGTCGGCGCTCTTGCACGCGGCAAGCATGTGGATGTCGGCCCCGGCGATGAAGGAACCGGGCTTGCCGCTCAGGATCACGACGCCCGTCAAAGCGCGATCGCGCTCCAGCTCGGTGAACAGCGCCTCGGCCTCGGCCACGGTATCGGCGCGCAATACGTTGTAAATCTCGCCCGGAACGTCGAGGGTCAAGATGGCAACGCCGTCCGCGCGGCGTTCGACCTGGAATACCTGGGCGGGCGCGTTCACCGGTCCACCTCTAGCACCATCGCCGCGCCCAAGCCGCCGGCGGCGCACGCGGTGGCGAGCCCTAGCCCGCCACCGCGGCGGCGCAACTCGTGGGCGAGTTGGGTCAGCATCCGCGCGCCGGTGGCGGCGAACGGGTGTCCATAGGCGAGCGAACCGCCGAGCACGTTGAATTTATCCATGTCCACTGCGCCGATGGGCTGGTCGCGTTGCAATACCTCCTCGGCGAACTTGCGGGACGGCCAGTTCTTGAGATTGGCGAGCGCTTGCGCGGCGAACGCTTCGTGCATGTCGATCAGGGTCATATCGGAGAGCTTGACGCCGGCGCGCTCCAACGCGAGCGGCGTGGCGTAAGCCGGGCCCATCAAGCCGTCGGTGAACGGATCGAGCGCGGCGAACGCGTAGGATCGCAGCGTGGCGAGCGGGGTAAGACCGAGCGCGCGCGCGCGCGCTTCTTTCATCAGCAGCAGCGTCGCCGCGCCGTCGGTGAGCGGCGTCGAATTGCCGGCGGTCACCGTGCCGTAGCGGCGGTCGAACGCGGGCTTGAGCTTGGCGAGTTGATCGAGGCTTGCATCGGCGCGGATGTTGTTGTCGCGCTCCAAGGTCTCGCGAAACGGCGGAATGAAAGCTTTGATCACCTCGCCATCGAGCTTGCCGGCGTCCCAGGCTTGTTGCGCGAACTGGTGCGAGCGCAGCGCGAAACGATCCTGCTCCTCGCGCGTAATGCCGTGGCTTTTTGCCATCTGCTCGGCGATTTCACCCATGCCGAGGTTGGTGGTGTAGTCTTTGATCGCCGGCGCCACCGGCAGCAAATCCTTGGGGCGCAGCCCCTTGAACAGCCTGAGCTTGGCGCCGGTGGTCTTGGCCTTGCTCGAGCGCGTCAGGGCGTTGGCGAACGGGCGCGACGCCTGGATCGGCAGCACCGAGGTCGAATCCGCGCCGCCGGCCAGGCCGACCTCGATCTCGCCGGTTTTGATGGCTTGGGCAATGTCGGCGGTGCTCTGGAAGCTGGTGGCGCAGGCGCGCGATACGCTGTAAGCGTCGGTGCGCGGGTCCATGCCCGTCCCCAACACCACCTCGCGGGCGATGTTGGGCGCTTCCGGCAATACGATCACTTGGCCATAGACCACGCGTTCGATCAGCTTGCGGTCGAAATCGAGGCGCGCCAACAGCTCGTTGGTCACCATGACGCCGAGTTCGATGGCGTTGAGGTCTTGATAAGCCGTCAACTGGCGCGCGAACGGGGTGCGCAGCCCGGCGACCAGGGCGACGCGCTCGCCCGGCGGTGGCGGTGTGTAGGTAGCCATGAGTGTTATCCTATGCTGGAGGAATCCATCGCGGGCGTGCCAAACAATTCCGCAACATCGATGCCCGCTTGAGGCAGCAATAAAGGCGCAATAGAGCCGCTGCGATGATGGGTAATCTCGCCATATTCGCCGTCGTTGAGCTTGCGGTAGGTTTCCAGCCGCCGTTTCCGCAGATCGACCAGCCAGACTTCGGGAATGCCGTGGCGGGCATAGAGCGGAACTTTGACCTCGCGATCATAGCGCGCGGTGGTGTCGGCGATTTCGATGATGAGCAGTATGTCGTCCGGCGTTGGGTTGGCAACCGAGTAGAAATCGTCGCGCCAGCGTAATAGGGCAATGTCGGGCTGAGGTTCGGACTTGTCGCCCAGCAGGATGGGATTTTGAACCGCGACAATAGCCTTATTAACCAGCAAGGCGGTGAATTTGTGATTCAGCCGGTTGACACTGCCCCCATGATCGCTACCTATCGGCGCCATCTCGACCAACTCCCCTTCGATCAACTCGATCCGGTCGTCCTCGGTGAAGATTCCCGCTTCGGCGAGCTTATGGAACTCAGCCACGCTCCAGCGGTAGGGATGTGTCGTTTCCACCGCCCGCTGCGCCTTTACGTGTTTTACTTCGCCAGCTTTTGCCGCCATTGCCTGTAAACTCCAACCGTTGTTGCATCAGCGATTTTAACAGAGCATCGTCCAGGGGTTTCTTTTCGAAGCGGCGCGCCATGCACCAGAGCATTCAGCACCTCGCGCTGTTTTGTACGCCGCGCGGGAGCATGACTCTCGCTACCAGCCCGCCCTCCGCCCCATCCGCGAGTGTGATGTCGCCGCCGTGGCGGCGCGCGATGCTGCGCGCCACGGCAAGCCCCAGCCCCGCGCCCCGGTCGCGCGGCTACGCGAAGCCTCCAAGCGGAAGAATGGCGCGAAGACCTGCTCGCGCAAGTCCATTGGAATGCCAGGGCCATGGTCGGCGATCTCGACGCACACGCCGGCCTCTTCCTCGGCGAGGGTCACGTCCGCTGCGCCACCGTAGCGCAGCGCATTGTCGATGAGGTTGGCGAACACCCGGCGCAACGCCACCGGCCGGCCGTCGAAACGCAGTTGCGCTGGCCCGTGATAGTGTGCATCGTGGCCGGCGTCGGCCAAATCCTCGCACAGGCTTTGCAACAGCACCGCCAAATCCAGTGGCGTGACCGCCTCGGCGGCATTGTCGTCGCGGGCGAAATCCAGAGTCGCGTCGAGCATGGTCTGCATCTCGTCCAGGTCGGTCTGGGCCTTGCGGCTCTGCTCAGGGTCGTCGATGAACTCGGCGCGCAGCCGCAAGCGGGTGAGCGCGGTGCGCAAATCGTGCGAGATCGCCGCCAGCATCAGGGTGCGATCTTCGACGAAGCGCTGGATACGGCTCTGCATGGTATTGAAGGCGTGCGCGGCCTGGCGGATTTCGGCGGGCCCAGCCTCGGCGAGCGGCGGCGCCGCGACATCGGTGCCGAGGCGCGCGGCGGCGGCGGCGAACCGACCCAGCGGCGCGGTGACGCGGCGCGCCGCCCATACCGACAGCAACGCAATCCCTACGCTCAGCACCGCCAGCGCCAAGATGAAGCGCAGAAACCAGAACGGTCCGAACGCGTCGCGCTGGATCTTGACATTGAGCCAGGAACGGTCGGCGAGTTGGACCCATACGCGGTCCTTGTCGAATACGACTTCGCCCACGCCGGCATCGGCCAGCGCCTGCTTGAGATCGTCCGCCAGATGGCGAGCAATCCAGCCGCGCTCCACCCCCGGCGATTCCTCCGGCGGCCCGGCGCGCGGCTCCCAGCGCAGCGCTAGCGGCGGCTTGGCGACCTCCGGCAACAACCGCTGGCGCACATCGGCGGGCGCGGCGTTGACCAGCGCGACCGCGGTAGCGATGCGCTCGATCAGGCGCGGATACGGCGCCCGGCGCGGGCCCAGGTCCAGCGAGAACACCGCGATGCTGGCGATCAGCGTGAGCAGAAACCCCAGGCCTAGGACCACACTCGTGCGACCGGCGATGGTGTCCGGCACTAAGCGCCGCCAGTGCTTCATCGGCTTTCTACGCGCGCGGTGAAGAGATAACCGCCGTTGCGCACGGTCTTGATCAGGCTCGGCTCCTTGGGGTCGGGTTCGATCTTGCGCCGCAGGCGGCTGAGCTGCACATCGATGCTGCGCTCGAAAGGCTGGGCGTCGCGCCCCTTGGTAAGATCGATGAGTTGATCGCGGCTCAACACACGCTGGGGCCGTTCGGCGAGCGTGACCAGCAACTCGAACTCGCCTGCGGTGAGCGCGATCAGGACGCCTTCGGGATTGCGCAACTCGCGCTTGCCGACATCGAGTTCCCAGCCCGCGAAGCGCAAGGTTTTGGCGGGCGCTTCACCCACCGCCCGGTAAGCCGCACCGACCCGCCGCAACACCGCTTTGATGCGCGCCAGCAATTCACGCGGACTGAAAGGTTTGACGAGGTAATCGTCGGCCCCCATCTCCAGGCCGATGATGCGATCGGTCTCCTCGCCGAGGGCAGTCAGCATGATGATCGGCAGGCTCGAAGCGGCGCGCAGCCGCCGGCACAGGCTGAGGCCGTCCTCGCCGGGCAACATGACATCCAGCACCACCAGATCGAAGCGCCCGTTTTCGAGTTGCTTGAACATGTCCCGACCGTCGGCGGCGAGCGCGGTGCGATAGCCATGTTTTTCCAGGAATCGCGCCAGCAATTCGCGGATTTCGCGGTCGTCATCGACGATCAAGATGTGCGGGAGTGCTGCCACGGGCGCTGCGTTTCCAGGATTCATACGGCCATGATACAGTCTGCCACGGGTCTGGTTTAACACCCCCCAAGAATCCAAATAATCCATAGGAGGACTCATGACAACCCGCTCCCTCACCGTCGCTCTCGCGCTCGCCGTTCTGCCGTCCGTGTCCGCGCTGGCCCAGGATGAATCCGCCAATGTCCAGCAATCCCAAGCGCTGGTGCCCGCGCCGCCGTGGCCGCAGGGCGACGAGCGCGGCATGGCCAACACCCAGGGCGCTGGCACGTGGCTGCGTTGTGCCTATCACCTCGCCAATCCGAAAGCGAAAGTCTACGAGATCGCGCACCTCACCTCGCGCACCATGCCGGCGTCACCGTTCGGCGTACCGCTGAAGTTCGATTTCAGCCCGATGAAGATCATCCCCGGCACCCGCCACGCGTTCAACGGCGAAGTCGTGAGCGGCGAGATCGCCGCGCAGAGCACACAGATGGACGCCATCGGCCATTTCGCCTATCTGCCCGCGCCCTGGGATGGCAAGAACGAACCGCCGGCGGACAAAGCGCTTTATTACAGCGGCTACACCCAGGCGCAGGTAAAGCCGACGCCCGACTCGCCGCTCCTCAAGCTCGGCATCGACAAAGCACCGCCCATCGTCACCAGCGCGGTGCTCCTCGACGCGCGCGCCTACCTCGGCAAGGGCCAGCCGATGAAACCCGGCCAGGAAGTCACCGCCGCCGACATCCAGGGCATGATCAAGGCCCAAGGGCTGGAATGGCGTGGCCTGCTGCCGGGCGACGTGCTCTACATCTACACCGGCTGGGGCGATCTGTGGAAAGACCCGGACACCGAAAAAGTCTATTACACCAAGGGCCCAGGACTTTCCTACGACGCCGCCAAATACATCCAGGAAAAAGCCATCGCCCTGGTGGCACTCGACAATCCCTTCACCGATCCCGCCAACGATGGCCAACTGATGGGCAAGGCCCCGGCCCCGGAAGGCACACCGCCGGATCTGCCGTTCGTCATCCATCATCACAACCTCACCCAGTCGGGCATCCATCAGATCCAGAACGCGAGCCTTGGCGAGATGGCGGCGGATAAGGTCTGGACCTCGTGCACGATGATTCTGCCGCTGCGCCTGCAAGGCGCCGCCGGCTCGCCGGTGCGGCCGATTGCCATCGGCGCGCCGCATTCCTGACATCCCCGCGGCGATGAAACTCGAAGGCATCCGGGTTCTCGACTTATCGGCGTTCCTGCCCGGCCCGCATCTGACGATGACGATGGCGGACCACGGCGCGGAAGTCATCGCCGTCGAACCGCCGGGCGGCGAGCCGGCGCGCAAACTCGGCTACCGCCAGGCCGGCGCGAGCGTGTGGTTTCGCAACGTGTTTCGCGGCAAGAAAAGCATCGTGCTGAACCTGAAAACCGCAGCGGGCCGCGAGGCGCTGCTCAGGCTCGCGGAAAAAAGCGATGTGCTGGTCGAGTCGTTCCGCCCCGGCGTGGCCGAGCGCCTGGGCGTGGATTACCCGGCGGTGTCGGCGCGCGCGCCGGGCATCGTCTACTGCTCGATCTCGGCGTTCGGCCAAAGCGGGCCGTATCGGCTGAAACCCGCCCACGATCTCGCCGTCGAAGCACTGGTCGGCGTCGTCAGCCTGAACCTCGGTCAGGACGGTGAGCCCGCCATGCCGCACCTGCCTGTCGCCGATGTCACCGCCTCGCTGATGGCGCTGAACGGCATTCTGATGGCGTTGCTACGCCGCCAGACGAGCGGACGCGGCGATTATCTCGATGTCGCCATGCTCGACAGCACGCTGGCGTGGCTCCCGAACGCCACCGGGGCGGTGTTCGCCGAGAACCGTCCGCCGCTGCCCAAGTACGAGCGCTCATGGGGCGGCGCGAGCTTCAACAATCTCTATCGCTGCCAGGACGGCGGCTGGATCGCGTTGGCGGGTAGCGAGCGTAAATTCGTCGAGAATCTTCTCACCGCGCTGGGTCGGCCCGATTTGATCGACCTCGCCAGCAGCCCGCCCGGCCCGCACCACGAGCCGGTCAAGGCGTTTTTGCGCGAGACTTTCCTGGGCAAGACCCGCGATCAATGGACGGCGTGGTTCGCGGATAAAAACGATCTGCTTCGCGCCGGTGCTGAACCTGCGCGAAGCGTTCGACGACCCGCAGGTCACCGCCCGCCAGATGCGGGTACGCGATGCCGACGGCGTCGAGCACATCGGCATCCCGCTCAAGTTCCAACACGAGCCGGGGCGCTTGAATCCGCGTTTGCCCGCGCTCGGCGAGCACACCGAAGAAGTACTGCGCGCATTGGCGGGCTACGGCGACGCCGAACTGGCGGCGTTGGACCTCCATCATTTGATTCAACCGCCACTCTAGGGATTGGCATCCATGCGCTTATGTTTCGTTCTTGCACTCAGAGACGCCATGGGCGCGGCTACGTTGCCCATCGCCGCCAGCGCGCAAACCCTGGTGTTTTTCCGCGTCGCCGGCCAGCCGGCCACGCCCGGCGATCCACCCATCGAGCCGCAAGGCGGTTTGGCGCAGCCGGCGGTGGCGGCTGATGGGGGCACGCTCGCGCATACCGGCGGTGGCGGCAATTTGATACCCGGCGGATTCAGCGGCTCGCAAATCCTCGCCTATCAACTCGGCGACGGCGCCATATGCCGACCAGGCGTCCCTCGCCCGTATCTTTCAGGACAGTGCCGAGTAATACCATGACGGGCGGCCAAATCTTGCCGCTCCCTGGCCGGTTCTGCTCTCCCCGCCGGGCAAGCAGCGCAGCGCACGAGCCACTATACTGAGGCCAAGTCCACCGCCAATCGTTTGCCAGGAGCCCTCGCCATGCATGACTTGATCATCGACAACGCATTATTGATCGACGGCCTCGGAAACCCCGGACGGCGAGGAGGAATCGCCGTCAAGGATGGCCGTATCGCCGCGCTCGGCAAAGACCTCGGCGCGGCGCGCGAGCGCATCGACGCCGAGGGCTTGGCGCTCGCGCCCGGCATCGTCGATCTGCATACCCATTTTGATGCGCAACTGACCTGGGATAAATTCGCCACACCCTCGGTCGCGCTCGGCGTCACGACCGTGGTGATCGGCAACTGCGGCTTCACCATCGCCCCTTGCCGCGAGCCGTTCCGCGATCAGACCTTGCGCAACCTCACCCATGTCGAGGGCATGCCGCTGAAAGCCTTGCGCGCCGGCGTCGACTGGGATTTCGAGACTTATCCCGAATACCTGGCGATGCTGGAGCGCAAAGGCATGGTGCCGAACGTGGCCTCGTTCGTCGGCCACTCCTCGGTGCGCACCTACGTGCTCGGCGAGGACGCCTCGAAACGTACCGCCAGTATTGCGGAAGTCGCGGAAATGAAGCGTATCGTCAAGGAAGCCGTCCAAGCCGGCGCGGTCGGCTTCGCCACTTCCACACTGGAGCAGCACAACGGCGAGAACGGTGTGCCCATGCCCTCGCGCCTGGCCGACGAACACGAACTGCTAGAACTCACCGGCGCGCTGGGCGAAGTGGGCAAGGGCGTGTTCATGCTCACCAAGGGCATGAAGACCACCGTGCCGTGGCTGGAGCAGGTCGCCGCACGGAATCGCCGGCCAGTGATGATCGCCGCGCTGTTCGTCGATCCCAACGACCCGACCCGGGTGTTCGACGAGTTCCGCGAAATCGACGCCGCGCGCGCGCGTGGCCGTGAGCTCTGGGGCCAGGTCGGCTGTTTCCAACTCGGTATGGAATTCAGCCTACGCAACCCTTATCCGCTCGAAGCGTTCATCGCCTGGCACCCGGCCATCGCGGTGGAGGGTAGCGACGCCTACACGCGCTTGCTGTCCGATCCCGGCTTCCGGCAAAGCGTCAAGGACGAAGCGCGGGGCCGCAGCGTGCCGAACCGGTTTTCCTATCATCAATGGAAAACCATGACCATCAAGAAAGTCCAAAAACCGGAAAACCAGCACCTGGTCGGCAAAGTGGTGGGCGAACTGGCGCGCGCGGCGGGCAAGGACCCGTTCGACTGGTTCTTGGATTTCTGCCTGGACGGTGAACTCGGCGCGCGCTTCGATTGCCCGATGTTCAACCTCGACGAAAGCGCGGTGCGCGATCTGCTCCGGCAACCCCACGCGGCGGTCGCGCTGTCGGACGCTGGCGCGCACCTCTCGTTCCTGTGCGACGCCGGTTTCGGCCTGCACCTCCTCGGCCATTGGGTGCGCGAACGCGGCGATCTCAGCCTGGAACAAGCGGTGCAAATGGTCACCAGCCGCCCCGCCGATATTTATCGCATCAAGGATCGCGGCCGGCTCGCGCCCGGCGCCTGGGCCGACATGATGTTGTTCGACCCGGCCACGGTGGCACGCGGGCCAAAACGCCGGGTCAAGGATTTACCCGGCGGCGCGGGCCGGGTGGATACGCCCGCTGTTGGCTTGGCGGGCGTCTGGATCAACGGCGTGCGCGCGGTCGATGAACGAGGGTCGATTCAGGACTGCGGCGCGCCCGGCAAGCTGGTGCGCGATTTTGCCGCCTGATCGCAGCTTCGGTCTTCTAGCGCCGCCGAGGCGGTGGAAGATCGCTTGGCACGAAATCGGGGCAGCAAGCATTACACCTCGTTTCATTCAAAACCATCACTAAATAGTTGGCATGAACCCTGTAAAGCGCTGGGGTCGGTCGCGCTGAAAATATTGCTATTATCACTAACCGAACCCACGCCATCGCTCGCGGTGTTATTGCTGAAGGTCACACCGCAGCCGCTCAAGGCGGGCAAGGCAAGGGGCAGGCCCTGATCGTTGCCGTTGGTGTTGGTCAGCAGGTGTAGTGCGAACAACGCGCCGCCCTTGCCCAGCGCGCCGACGCCGCCGCGGTCGGCGCTGTTGCCGGTAAAGCTGACGTCGAACAGCGCCAAGCTGCCGGTACGCACAAATATCGCTCCGCCCAGCCCGGCGCCCGCACCGCCACCGCCGCCCGCGCTGCCACCGCCGCCGCCAAAGCCGGCCTAAACCGCCCAAACCGGCGCCTGCGTTGGCGTTTCCACCCGCGCCGCCGCCGCCGCCGAAACCACCCAAGCCTCCGGCCCCGCCAAGCGCTGAGGTAGCCGCACCCGTGCTGGCCCCGCCGGCGCCGCCGCCGCCGCCGAAACCACCGTTGCCGCCTTTGCCGGCGGCATTGATGGCGCTATCTCCGCCGCCGCCGCCGCCGCCGCCGAAACCCCCCAAGCCGCCGGCCCCGCCGTCCTCTATCGCATTACTCCCGCCGCCGCCGCCGCCACCACCACCGCCGAAATCACCCGCACTGCCGGTGCTGCCAATCGCACCGCCGGCCGCATTACCCCCGCCCCCAGCGCTACCTGGGGCGCCGGCTTTGCCCCCGCGACCGCCGCCGCCACCAAACCCGCCGCCGCCGCCCAGCGGCTTGCTGGCGCTGCCGCCGGCGCCGAACATCCCACCGCCGCCGTCGGCACTATCAACACCACCCACCCCGCCTAACGCCGCATTACCCTGAAACACAACGCGCACCAGCGTCACCGCGCCATCGAAAATAAACAAACCTCCGCCCAGACCCGCGCCACCGCCTTTGCCACCCTGCCCTTTTCCACCGCTGAGGGTGAGGTCGGTGAAACTCACCACGCCGCTCTTGATGAAAAACAACCGATGGCTCCGATCTCCGGTGATAACACGGTTGCCGCCAAGCCCGACGAACGCGATATTGCTGTCGATCGCGGGTAATTCCGTGTTGAGGGCAATATCGGCGGTAATGTTGATGACATCGTCGCTGGAATTGCGATTGGCGGAGTTGATGGCGTTGGCCAATGCGCCCGCGCCACTGGCATTGAACACGGCGGCCACCGCGTCATGAGGTATGCCGATGCCGCCCAGCGGCAGGCTAAGGGCCAGGAGAACAAGGCGAGAGCGGAACGCGGCGGTCATGGTCATATCAGCAGGGTTGTCAATGATCGAATTATGCCCCATTTCACGCCAAACGACACAAATCCCGCGCCGCTGCTCAGGGCCGCTGCGGCAAGTGATTCTCAAGCGCTATTCAGATAGCGTGCGTCAACGCCACTGCTTTTCTTCATTGATCCAGAGAGAACCAGGCAATGCGCCAGGCTTGATGAAGGCATCGACCACGTTGGCGAGCAGGCGCGAGACGTTGTTGTCGAAATGATGGGCCGGCAACGCCTGGCCGAAAGCGATGGAGCCGCCGCAGAATACCGCGCCATTGTTGGGGCCGTTGAAGAATACGATATCGCCGCGGATGCGGTAGTCCTGGGTGCCGGCAAGACCCGGATAGGGATAGAGGATTTCTTCTATCGCCAACAAGTAATTGTCACTGTGTCCGCCGGACGAGGCTAGAATCTTGGTATGCGGCGGCGTGCCGAGGTTGAGATCGTAACGGTCGATCTCCAGGCCAGCCGCGCCGCCGTAGGCCAAACCGCCATCGCCGATGATCTCGCCTTGTACGCCGTCCATGATCCACGCGACCTGACGGTGGTAGCTGTCGGGCATGCGCCGATAAGGCCGGCTGGTCTCGAAACCCTCGGCGATGAAGCCGATGCCGACCAGCTTTTGCGGCGGGCGACCGAGGTTTTTCCATAGCCCGCTTTTCTGCCCGGTGGTGGCGAGATAATGCTCGCCCGGTCTGGCGTTCCAGGCGCGCATGCCGGAGTCGAGCTTGCGCACTTCCATGACCCACGGTTGATCGTCGCGGAACGCGACGTTCCAGTAGTAGCCGTTGCCGCCCATGTAGATATAGCGTCCGCCCTCGGCGATGTAGTCCTCGGTCGCATCGAGCATACGCTCCGAGTAATACTCCGGATGGGTGCCGGTCAGCACGCAGCGATAGGGTTTGAGCGCCGCCACGCCTTCCCGGTGCAAATCCTCGTCGGTGAGGAGTTCATAGTCGTAGCGCTTGTGCTCCAGCCAGGCGATGATGGAGAGGTCCGCCGGAAACTGCCAGGTCACGCCCATGCTCGAAATGCGATATTTGGGGCGCATGTTGACGATGGGCCGCCGGTACGAGCTGTAGCAAACGCCGTTGCCGTCGGCCCAGGCATCGTAAGTGGACAGGCCGAATTCCCAGTTCTTGTACATTTCGATGTCGATGGGCGCGACGATGGGCGGTTGGCCGGTCATCGGCTGGATGATTTGCGCGTCGAAGCTCAAGTGTTCGTTGGCGTAGGCCAAATAGCTCGCGGTCGGGATCAGCAGCGCAATCGGCGCCTTGGGTGTTTTGGGACGCACGAAGAACACGATGTATTCCTCGGCCAACCCCGTGCCCGGCCCGGCGCGCAGGCGCATCGCATAAGCGCCGCTGCGCAAATCGCCGGGGAGCTTCAGCGTGCGCGTCACCTCCCAGTTGCAGTCGATCATCGCATCGTAATGGAACTCGACGCCGCCATACTCTTGCGGTGCGAGCCGGAAGCAATCGTTGCGCCCGCTCCAGTTCCAGCCGGTCTGCGCGCGCACCGGGCGGTTATAACCCTTGGCGTGCAGGCCGTGCGGGCCGACGTCATAAACGATATCGCCGATGCCCTGATCGGTATAACCCTTGGCCGTATCCCAATATGCGACCAGGCCGTCCGCCGGTGGCGCTGCGCCAGTCGCGAACCGGTCGATTTCCGCCCGCGCCAGCGCGCGCTGATACACGCCGGGGCGATCGATCTTGCCGCAGAATGTTTCCGACACGAAATCGCCGCGGGCCTCGTGCCAGTCGCGTGATCCGGCCATCAAAAACGGGGTATCGGCCAGGTGCTTGGGGCGAAAGCGGAACACTTCCGCGACATGGGAGCGGTAATCGAGAGGCGCGACCTTGCCGAGCAGGCTGTTGTAGCGGTTGGCGACGCTTTCCTGGTGGATGGTGGCGCGTCCGCTCTTGGCATCCAACGTGGCGGCGACGAAATACCACATCTTCGGCTGCAACGGCACCTCGGCCTGCACGTAATCGACTTCGCTGCCCTGCCCGACCCAGAATTCCAGATGGCCTTTCTGGCTGATCCCCAGGCAGTAGCCGAAGACCTTGTCATTGTTCCAGCGCCCGAGCAGGCATTGGCGCAGGCCCACTTGCGGCAGGCTGGCGTAGATGAAGGCGAACAGGGTCAGGCTGCCGTCCAGCGCCAATTTTGCATCGGGGTCGGTGACTTCGAGGTACGAGCCGACCTGGGTGTATTGCTTCTTGACCGCCCACACGCCATTCGCCTCGCAGGCGATTTCCTCGTCGCGGTAGCCCGGCCCGCTGGGGTGCTGGTCGCCGTGGATCAGGCGCACCAGTTGCGCCTCGGCCTGGTCGACGCCATCGGCGTTGACGTGGAACTGGATGGTATCCCCAGGCTTTACGGAGATCTTGTCGGTATAGCCGAACAGCTTGATTTGAGCCATGACAATCGCGGTGTGGGTAAAATGCGGGCGCTCAGGATTCGAGCAAATCCTGCACACGCCTCATGAATACGCCATGATAGGCTTCCTCTTGCGAGGCGTAGATCTTGTCCTCGACCAGCCGCGGCGCGACGCCGCGATGGCCCGATAACGCGACGATGCGATAGGCTTTGAACGGCTCGACCGCTTCAATCGCGTATTTATCGACTTGGGGCTGGCGGCGGAAATAGAGCAGCAGCCGCTCTAGCGCTTCGCTGTGCTGGCCGAGCGGCGAGCGCTTGTGCTCGTCGATGACTTCCGGCGTCACCAGGGTTTTCAGATAGTCGCGCTGCATCTTGTCGTACCGGCGCCAATAGACGAGGTCTTTGTCCTGGGTTTCGGTCGCTTCTTCGGGGAGCATTTCGCCTCCTTTTTCCGCCCGCGTGGAGCGGCGTTCGCTTTTCTTTTTGTCGCGCCAGGCGCGGAACTGCGGCTTGATGCCGAAGATTCCGCCGCGCAGGAATAACACGACGAGCAACATAATCAAGCCGATCAGAATCAGGCGGATCGGCCCCAGACTGATCAGCACCTTGTCGAGAAACACCACGATCGCGGTACCGACCACCGCGCCCTCGGAGCGGCCAATGCCGCCGATCACCAGCATCGCGAGGCCGAGCAGCACGGTGTCGAAGCTGAAGATCGAAAACGATACGCCGCGAAAATGCGCGGTATAAAATCCGCCGATGAAACCGAGCCCGATCGACGAGATGATGAACACCCCGATCCGCGCGCGCCGGTAGTTGACACCGGTCGCCTCGGCGAACGCCTCGCGCTTCTCCGGCGCCATGCGCAACAATCGCCCGAGGCGGCGGCCGTCGATGAAGCGATACAGGCCCAACGCCATCAGCATCAGCACAAAGCAGGCATAGTAGGCGAGCAGCGATTGATGCAGTTGCGCCCAATCTTGCGGGATGTAGGTGTCGGCTCCATACAGGCCGCCGGTCGCCGACCCGAACTGTTTCGATTGCAGGGTGTAGACCCGGCATAGCTCGTTCAGACCGATGGTGAGCAGCGCGTAATAAAAGCCGTCCAGGCGTGTCGCCGGGATCGCGATGATTAAGCCGAACACCAGGCCGATGGCGCTGCCGATGAACGGCAGCATCCACCACGGCAGGCCGAGCTTGATCGACAGCCAGGCGGTGCCGAAGGCCGCCGCCCCGACCACCGCGTAGCTCGCGAGCGAATAGATTCCGGCGGTGCCGATGATCAGCATCCAGCACAGATTGATCGCGGCGTAGATGCCGAAGGTGGCGCCGGCGGTGAGCAGTGTGCTCTGCAAGTCAAGCGGCATGAACAGCGGCGCGATGACAAATGCGAACAAACCCAGCACCCACCAGATCGGCCGCTTATCGACGATGGTTTTTTCGCGGCGCAGGGTTTTCGGATTGTATTCACCGCGGATATTGAGCAACCGCCGCCGCGTCGGCCAGTAGCGCATCCGCTTCCACAAATGATCACCGTGGCCGGGCCACTTGTAGTAATAGCGCAGACGCCCGACGGGCAGCAGGCGGACCTTGGACTCGCGGGTCTGATCCCAGGATTCCTGCGGCTTACGCGGCGGGTTGGTCGGCAATTCCTCGACTACGCCCTCTACACCCCAGACATACAGCGGATTACGCCAGCGGCTGTCGGTCATCGTTTTTTACGCCTCCCGCGCCCGATCGAGAATCCCGGCGATGCCACGCGGGCGGAACAGCAAGATGATGATGATGAGCAAGAATTGGGTGATCAACACGTACTGGCCGCCGAGCATCACGCTGGTGAGCGCTTCGTTGAGGCCGAGGATGATCGCGGCGATGACCGCGCCCTTGACATTGCCCAGGCCGCCGCAGAGCGCGATGCTGACGCCTTTGATCATCGGCATCAAACCGCCGAACGGCGCGATGTAGTAAGTCTGGGACAGCAGCACCGAGGCCAGGCCCGCCAGCCCGCCGGTGATCGCCATCACGTAGAAACCCGTGCGGCGCACGCCGATGCCGACGATCGAGGCGGCGTGCGGATTCATCATCATCGCACGGATTTCCAGGCCGCGCCGGCTCGAGCGCATCCACGCCAGGACCGCGATCAGCAACAAAATCGAGGTGACCATATTGCCGACCTTGTCGGCGGTGAGCACGATGTGGCCGAGCGTGATCTTCCACGAGCCGAAAATTTCCGGCAGCGATTTCGAGCGCGGACCGAACCACCACAACAGGGTCTGGGTGCCGATCAGGCTGATGGCGAGTGTTGCGATGAGACCGCGCACGGTGAAATTTGGCTTGTCGTGGATCGGAATGAAAGCCAGCGCGCATACCAGCAAACCGCCCAACGCGCCGGTCAGGATGCCGCCGATCAGCACCACGATGCCGAACGTCGAAACATGCTGGGCAGTCAGCCAGGCGCCGTAACCGGCCAGCGCGAAAATGAATCCATAAGCCAGATTCACCAAGCCGAGGCTGGACCAGGTGATGGAAATCCCCACCGCCAGCGTGCCGTAGATGCAGGCCAGGACGATGGCGTTGCTGATGACGAAGCCGAAGTCCATCCGCCTAGACCTCGCGCCTGGTTTGCAGCATCAACGCGGCGGAGGCTTCACCCTTGAGTTTGCCGACGTGCATGCCGATGATGCGGTCGACCTGGCCTTCGAGCAGCGATACGTTTTGTTCGGCGATGACCATCGCCGATTCGCCCAGATCGACGCTCATCAGCGCGTTCAACACGCCTTTGCCGATCTTGGGCGCGAGGCCGAGCGAGGGCTCATCGACCAGATAGAGCGAGGCATCGGCCATTAGCCCGCGGCCTATCGACACCATGCGCCGCTCACCGCCGGACAGCTTGCCGACCGCGATGTGCATGAGTTTTTTGAGCGGCGGAAAAATCGCCAGGATGCGCTGCTTGCGCTCGGCGCGTTCGCGCCAGGCGCGCGCCGTGAACGCGCCGGAATCCAGATGCTCTTCCACGGTGAGGCCATGAAATATCTCATCGCCTTGCGGTATCAGCGCCAGGCCGTGGTGTACAACTTGGTGCGTGTAACGGCCCGGCCCCTGGCTGCGGGTGCGGCCCACCTCCACACCATTCAACTGGATCGATCCGCGCTGCCAGCCGGTGAGGCCGGCGATGGCGTAAAACAGCGTGGTCTTGCCGTGGCCGTTCAGACCCACCAGTCCAACCCGCTCGCCGGCGTAGACCATGAGGTCGAGGTCGTGGATTACGCGCATTGGGCCATAACCGGCGGACAAACCCTTGACGGTCAGCACCGGGCGGCGTTCGCTCACTCCAGCGCTCCTTCGGTGACGTTCTCGAAATACGCGGCATGGACTTTAGGATCGGCCAGGATTTGCGCAAGCGAGCCTTGCGCGATCACTTCGCCGGCATCCATCACCATCACCCGATCGGCGATGGTGTCGAGGAGTTCGATGCGATGCTCGACGATGGCGATGGCGATCTTCATCTCCTTCGACAGCAGGCGGATCAGGTGATCGATTTCATCGACTTCGGAGTTGATCAAACCGGCCGCCGGTTCGTCCATCAGCAATAGCGGCGGGCGGCGCATGAGCAGGCAGGCGAGCAGCAACTTGCGCCGGTTCAGGGTTTCCAGCCGCGCGGTCGGTTCATCGTAGCCGACCTTAAGCCCGACGAGTTCGGCCCCGTATTCGGCGTCGAACTTGGTGAGATAGGGCGCATACGCCTGGCGCGCGGCTTTGAAGGTCTCGCCCACGGTCAGTTCATCGGGGACTACCGGGGTCTGGTAGGTTCTGCCGATGCCGAGGCGGGCGCGCTGAAACAGCGGCAATTTGGTGATATCTCGTCCTTGAATCGGACCGTCCCCGCCTTGGGCCGAATCCGCCCGGACAACACCTCGAACAGGCTGGTCTTGCCCGCGCCATTCGGGCCGATGATACCGAGCACTTCGCCGGGCTGGATCGCCAGGCCGATATGGCGCAGGATTTCCCGACCGCCCAGATCGAGGCTGACGCCCTCGCACGAGAACAGCGGCGGTGAGGCGCTGGCTAACGCCATTTCCGTACTCCCCGCCGCGGGTTGCTCACTCAACCCCACCAAGGCGCGGGTTGCAGCGTGGACTCCTTGATTTCGTAAGGATAAATGATCTTGTGCTCGACGTTCTGCACCTGCACGTAGAGCTGGCTCATGCCCTTTTCCAGTTCCTTGGAGGTGATCGGATAGCCATTGTCGGGAAAGTGCGCGGCTTCCTGATATTCGTTGTTCATATCCATGTAGCCGCATACCCCGCGGAACGGATGGGTGCGCACCCAGTCGCACACCGCCGCGAATTTGGACGGATCGCCCACCGCTTCCCAGGCGGCCTTGAGGTAGTACACGATGTCGTAACCGTTGCCGGTGTAAACCAGCCCCATGATGCCGGGGAAGCGTTTCTTGTATTTGGCGCGGAACTCGGCGCCTTTTTTGTCGGCGTAGACGCCGAGCACGGTGCTCCAGCAGAAACCGTTGGCGGCTTCGCCGGCCAGCGTGAGAAATTCCGGCTGCGACGGACCGTACTGCATGTACACCAAGGAATTCTTCACCGGGTCGGCGATGAATTGCTTGCAGAACGCTGCGTATTCAGCGGCGACCCAGTGATCGATCATGATCGCTCCAGCATCGGTTTGCTTGAGCTGCTGGATGACGGGCGCCCAGTCTTGGACAGGGAACTGGATATCGGTGACCGCGGCCAGCTCGAATTTGCTTTTTTTCAAGGCTTGCTGGCAGGCTTTGGAGATGGTCTGGCAATACGCCACTTGCTCCTGCACGATGTGAACCTTGCGGTTCTTCGGCTTCCACACCCCTTGATCCTCCATGGCTTGTAGCCAGATGGGGTAAGTGTAGCCGTAATGCACTTCGGACGGATCGGTCTGGAAAATATGGCTGTATTTCTTCGGATCGGCCTTGAAGGCTTCGGTCGCCGCGCGCTGGGTATTGCCTTGCAGATACGGGCATTTGTATTTGGCGGAGGCGTCCATGGCCGGGATCGGCACGAACAGAAAAGCGTTCGAAATCGCATGCACCTTGGCGTCCACGCACGCGGCGATGGCCTGCTGGCAACTCTCTGGCGACAGCTTGTCCACATCGGTGACGAACAGCTTGAGTTCGCGGCCCAGAATGCCGCCGGCGGCGTTGATCTCTTCCATCGCCAGGGTGGTGCCGTTCAAGTGATCCAGATCGTCGGCGACACCGGCAGCGGCGGTTTGCGAGGTCGGTACGCCCAACACGATGGGGTCGGCGGCCAGCGCTTCCCGCCTCACGATCCAGGGCATGGGAAACCCGGCGCTGGCGGCGGCGCCGGCGGCGAGTCCTTTGAGCAAGGTTCTGCGGCTGATTTTTTTGTTGGCCATGAGTTTCTCCCCGATGTGTGAGTGAGCAGCGCGCAATGCGCCGAGATAGCCCTGACGAAGCGCCCTCGGATCGACTCCGGCGATGGGCGCCAGTCATCTTGCTTCCAGCCAAAGTCTAGAATCAATCGCTAATCATCGTCAAGATAAAATCCATCACCGCTTAGCCGTAGAAGCTAGCCGATACTCTGCGGCTGCTCGCCCTATGGCAGCGAAACCCGCGCCAGTCATCACAGCATGGCGTTGGCCGCATTTCATAAAATAGGCTAGATATTTTGATTAGACTAAGCTAATCTCACCGAGAGTGATTCATGATCCAGTGCACGGGAAGCCTCACTTTACGCGGGTTTCCGCTTTTTTGCGCGCAAGCGGTATGCTAGGCGCGTCATTCAAAATCGAAACGGTGCGATGAAAATCCTGATTGCAGACGACCACTGGATGGTGCGCGAATCGCTCAAGCAGGTGATGAAGCGGGTTCAGCAGCGATTTGAACCGCTGGAAGCCGCTACTTTCAACGAAGCACTGGCGATCTTGCGCGACAATCCGGGCGTGGATCTGATGCTCATCGACTTGATCATGCCGGGGTTCGACGAATTCGACGGTTTGCAGAAACTACGAGCGGAATTCCCGGAAATACCGGTGGTGGTGGTGTCGGTTCACGAAGATGTCGATTATGTCGTTCGTTCCATCAGTCACGGCGCCATCGGATATATACCGAAATCCGCTGGCGGAGCGGAAATCGCGCGCGCGCTGGAACTCGTGCTGGCCGGCGAAGTATCGTTTCCGCGGCACATCCTGGAGCGCGCTTCTTCACCCACGCCCCTGCGGCAGCCGAAGTCCATTCCAGAGGTCAAAACCGACGAGGTCGATAGCCTCACCCATCGCGAACGAGAAGTGCTGGACCGCATCGGCGAAGGACTGTCGGTCGCGCGCATCGCCGCGGAACTCAAGCTGTCGCCACATACCGTCAGAGTCCATCTCGGCAATATCATGAAAAAGCTCGGCCTCAAGGACCGCTCCGCGATGATCCACTACGCGGTGAATCTCGCCAACACCAAGTTCAGCCAGCAGTGAGTGAGGGAAGCCCGATTGCCGCTGAGTGAGCCGTCGGCGATTCTTGCGGGCTTGGATGCCACCCGTTACGGCCTTGCGCTGTGGAGCGCGGACCAGCGCTTGGTGTTCTGCAATCAAGCGTTCCGCAACCTCTATCATAGTGTCGCCGAGCGGCTGCAACCGGGCCTGGCCTACCGCGATTTTCTGCAAGCGCTGCTCGAGGCGGCAGCAATCGTGCAGCCGCACGATTCGGCGGAATGGATCACGCGTGAAATCAATGCCTTCGGGACCGCGCCCATCATCGAACAGAACCTCGGCGATGGCCGCGTGCTGGAAATTACGCAAGACTTCGAGACCACCGGCGCGGTAGTGATGGCGGTGACCGACGTCACCGTCGCCAAACGCGGCGAACGGGCGCTGCGCCGGGCGAAAGAGTTGGCCGAGGCCGCCGATCAGGCTAAATCGCGCTTTCTGCGGGCGGCCAACCACGACCTGCGCCAGCCGCTCTCGACTCTGAAAATCCTGATTTACAGCTGCATGGATGAGGATGATCCCACCCATCGGCGGGATCTTCTCCACGCCATGGACATCTCGGTATCGATCATGGAGGACTTGCTCGGCGCCCTGTTGCAGATCGGCCAGCTCGACGCCGGCAAGATCGTGCCCCGCATCACCACTTTTCAGCTCTCCCAGGTTCTCGACCGGCTGAAAATCCAGTTTGCTCATCAGGCCAGCGAAAAAGGCCTCGAACTCAAGTTCGTCGATACCCGTGCATCGATCAGCAGCGATAAAGCCCTGCTGGAGCGCATCTTGAGCAATCTAATCGCCAACGCCATCCGCTATACTGAACACGGCGTGGTGCTGGTGGGCTGCCGCAAAGCCGGGGCGCGGCTGCGCATCGAAGTCTGGGATACCGGCAAGGGCATCGAGGCCGATCACATCGACCGCATCTTCGATGAATTCTACCAAGTGAACGACGCCAAACGCCCCAAGCATCGCGGGCTGGGGCTAGGCTTGAATATCGTCAAGCGTCTCGCCGAGCTGCTAGACCACGAGATTACGGTTCACTCCACGCCGCGCCGGGGCTCGGTATTTTCGGTCACCGTGCCGATCGGCAACGTCTGGCAAAGCGAAATGGGCGAGCCTGTAATCAGCGAGATGATCGGCGGCGAGTTTGCCGGAATCCCGGTCTTGCTGATCGAGGATGATGGGGTTTTGCGCCAGGCCGCCAAAGACCTGCTGGAACGCTGGGGTCTCATCGTCCACGCCCTGTCCAGCTATGAAGAGGCCAAGGAACTCATCGCCGTCGGCGGCTTGCAGCCTGGGCTCATCATCTCCGACTACAGCCTGCGCGGCCAACACGGCACCGATGTGGTCACCCACATCCGCGCGCTGCTGGGCCAGGACGTGCCGTGCATCATCGTCACCGCCGATACCGATCCACGCCTCATCGAGCGCCTGAAAGCGCAATCCTTCCCGGTGCTGATCAAGCCGGTCAGCCCACCCCGGCTGCGCGTGCTAATGCACAATTTGCTCTACGAACCGAGCCTGGAGCAGCGCGGAGCGCCGGTGTGAACAAAACCCCGATTCCACTCGGAAGCATGGTGCCGCTGACCGGCCCTTCGGCGGCCGACGGCGCCGAGTTTCGCAACGGCGTGCTGCTGGCGGTGGAGGAAATCAACGCGCGTGGCGGAATACTCGGCAGGCCGTTGCTGCCCATCTTCGTTGACACGGCGCGCCAGACTGCCGATGAAGTAGTGAGCGCGGCGCGGCGGCTGATCGACCAGCATCAGGTGCACGCGATCATCAACGGCTATAACATCGGCTCGCAGAATTCCGAGTATGAGCCGATCGCCGACGCCGGCATCCTGTACATCCACCACAACACCCTGCTCCAGCATCACGACACCGTGATGAGCGACCCGGACCGCTACTTCGGCTGTTTCATGGGCGATCCCGCCGATTACTGGTACGGGCAGGGCTTCATCAAGTTCATTTCATGGCTGCGCGACAGCGGCCAGTGGCGACCCGCCAGCCATCGGCTCGCCATCATCTCGGGCGCCAAGCCTTATAGCATCGTCATCGCCAACGCCATGGCGAACGTCGCCCACCATTTCGGCTGGCAAGTCGGGTTCGGCCCCAAGATCGTCGTCACCCCGACCAGCAACTGGAAGCCGGTCATCGAAGCAGCGCGCGCCACCGAGCCCGCGGTGCTGGTCAATACCCATTTCTACGCGGGCGACCTCGCGCAGTTTCACTTGCAGTTCATGGACGACCCCATCAATTGCATCGTTTATCTCCAGTATGGCGCGATGCACCAATCGTTCGTGGACATCGCCCGCGACAAGGCTATCGGCATCATCGTCAGCACCGTCATTGGGCTGCTCAGGGACGATATCGGCAACGCCTTCCAGGAGCGGTACTTGCGGCGTTTTGGCGATTCATCCACGCCGCAAGTGGGGTGCCAGTCGTATTCTTCGGTCCATCACTATGCACTGGCTGTGGCGCTCGCCGGCGGCTCCGGCGGACCAGGCGAATTCGAGCAAAATCGCATCGTCGCAGCACGCCTCAAGGAATCCGTGTTCAGGAGCGTGGTCGGCGCGATCCGCTTCCACCCCGATTGGCAAGCAGCGGTGCCCTACCCCGACGCCACCCGCGATCCGTCGCTCGGTATGCCGCATCTGTTCTATCAAATCCAGGATTTGGACAGCGAGCAGGCGTTGATCGCGCCGGAACCCTACGCTACCCGCAAATTCCTGCTGCCACCCTGGGTTCGATAACACTCGGCCAGCGGCGACGACGGCCGGATTAAATCATGTAATCGCCGCCATTGGGATTGAGCGAGGCGCCGATGAAAAAAGAGCCCTCGTCCGAGGCCAGCAACACGGCGGTGGGCGCGATTTCATCGACCCTGCCGGCCCGTCCGAGCGGCAATTCGGCGAGTTTACGCCGCCGCCAATCTTCGGGGATATTACGGAACAATTCGGTATCGACCGGACCGGGACAGATGGCGTTGACGGTGATGCCGTCTTTCGCGACTTCGTAGGCGAGCGAGCGGGTGAACCCGATGACGCCGGCCTTGGCCGCCGCGTAATGCGCCATTTCCGCCGCGCCCTTGTGGGCGAGTTGGGAACTGGTGCTGATGATACGGCCCCATTTGCGCGCGATCATACCGGGCAGCACTTCGCGCGTGCATAAAAAAATACTGCGCAGATTCACCGCCATCATCTCATCCCACATCGCGGTCGGCATTTCGACCACGGTCGAGGTGGTGTCGATGCCGGCGTTGTTGACGAGGACGTCGATCCGCCCGAATGCGCGCTGGACTTCCGCGATCGCGCCCTTGACCTGGGCCTCGTCGCTGACGTCCGCGCCGACCGCCAGCGCTTGCACGCCGAGTTGACGCGCTTCGGCGGCGGTGCGCTCGGCGCTGTCTTTTTTCAGGTCCAGGATGGCGACATCCGCGCCTTCTTTTGCGAATGCGATGGCGATGGCGTGGCCGATACCGCGCGCCGCGCCCGTGACGAGCGCCTTTTTACCGGTGAGTCTATTCATAGCGATTTGCTTTCCACTGTTGGCTGGTTTGCGGATTGAGCCGGCGCCGCGGCGCGCTTCGGCTCCTCTGAGCCGGCTCCAAGAATGCGCCTGGCTTCTTCCTGGAACCGCGTGAAAGTATCAATCGTGGAATCGAGCGCCGCCACTTCACGGTGGCGGAAGCAATGCACGATATGGCCTTTATCCAGATGTTCCGCCGGCGGCATTTCGGCACGGCAACGCTCGGCCACGAGCGGGCAGCGCGAGGCCAGAAAACACCCTTTGGGCAGATTGATGGGGCTCGGAATCTCGCCCTGCAGGCTGATGACGGTATCATACTTGAGCCGAGGGTTGGGCAAGAGCACGGACGATAGCAACCCCACGCTATAAGGGTGGACGGGTCGCGCGAAAACCTCGGCCGCCTCGCCCTGCTCCACGATCATGCCGAGATACATTACCGCCACCCGGTGGCTCATGAAGCGGATCGTGCTCAGATCGTGCGAGATGAACAAATACGCAGTTCCAAGGTCGCGCTGAATGCGTTGCAACAATTCGATGATTTCGGCGCGCGCAGTAGGATCGAGGGCCGAGGTAGGCTCGTCGAGCACGATGAGTTCCGGGCGCGTGATCATCGCCCGCGCGATGCCCACCCGCTGCTGCTGACCGGCGCTGAGCTCCGCCGGATAAAGGTTCAGCATGTCCTCGCCAAACCCCACGCGCCCCATCGCTTCGAGTACACGTTCGCGGCGTTCCGTTTTCGCCATACCGAGGGCGATCAATGGCTCCTCGATGGAGCGGCCGATACGCTGGCGCGGATCCAGACTTTCCGCGGGTTCCTGAAACACCAGTTGCATTTTGCCGCGCGCCTCGCGCCTGCCGTGCGTGATGTCTTTGCCGCGAAACCGGATCGCGCCCGCGGTCGGTTCGACGAGTCCAAGAATGCAGCGGCCCACCGTGGTCTTGCCCGACCCGCTCTCGCCCACCAGCCCGAGGGTCTCGCCAGGCTGGAGGTTGAAAGACACGCCGTTCACGGCCTGCACCACCGCCCGCGACCCGGGAATGGGAAAGCGCTTGTAGAGGTCCGCGACTTCCAGGAGCGCGGACATCAGCGCACCACCGGAAAGTGACAGCGGGAGAAATGCCCGGACGCCAACTCCGCGAGCGGCGGTTCCACCACGCGGCAACGCTCCTGGGCAAGCGGGCAACGCTCGGCGTAGCTGCAGCCAGCCGCGACGTCCGGCGCGCGGCGTTTGACGTCCGGCACGGTCCAGCGCCGCCTGAGCTCGGGGCTATGCGAAAACGCCGCCAACAGCATGATGGTATAGGGATGCGAAGGCTCAAAGAAGAACGCCTGGCGTGGCGCCACTTCCAGGATCTGCCCAGCGTAAATGACCGCGATGCGGTCGCAGAAATGGGCGGTGATGCCGACGTCGCGGGTGATGAACAGCATGGCACTGCGCTGCTGCTCGGCCAAGGTCCGCATCAGCTTGAGGATCTGCGCCTGTACCGTCACGTCCAACCCACTGGTGGCGTCGTCGGAGATGGCGAGGCTCGGTGAACACAATAGCGCCATGGCGATGACCACGCGCTGGGCCATGCCGCCCGACAGCTCGTGCGGATAGGCATTGAAGCGCCGCTCAGGGTCGGGAATCTGCACGGCTTTCAGCATCTCGAGCGCTTTGGCGGCGGCACTCTTGCGGCTGATATCCAAATGCACCCGCGCGATCGCGGCGATCTGCACACCGATGGTGAGGAGCGGGTTGAGCTCTCCACGCGGATTGGGAACAATCATGGAGAGGTCCTTGCCGCGCATGCGCCGCAGTTCCCGCTCCGGCAGGGCGCGCAAATCGACGCCACGGAATACGATCGCGCCCGCGGTCACGCGGCCTGGCACCGGCGGTAATCCCAACAGCGAACGTGCCAGCGTCGTCTTGCCCGCGCCGGACTCACCCACCACGCCGACGATTTCTCCCGGCGCCAGGGTGAAGCTCACGTCGCGCAACACCACGCGACTCGCCCCGAAGGTGGTCGGAAACTCGACGCGGAGGTTGCGCACCGCCAGCAGATGTTCGCCAGCGCGGGGCTCAGCCGCGATCGTCGCGACTCCGGACACCAAGCTCAATGGCCTATCCTCGGATCGATGGCGAAATAGATCAGATCCACCACCAGGTAGACCACCAATGAGAAGATCGCCGAGAACAACACGAAACCGAGCACCGGGTAGAGGTCGGCATTGAGCACGCCTTGCACCGCATACTGCCCGGCCCCGCCCCAACTGAACACGATCTCGACCAACACCGCGCCGCCGATGAGAAACCCGTAGAGCACACCGATGATCGTGATGATCGAAGGCAGCGCGTTGCGCAGCGCGCTGCGGATGATCCGCCTGGGCGGCATCCCGCACAAGACTTCGTAGCGGCTGAAATCGGATTGCAGCATTTTTTCGACGGTCGCATGGGTCATCTTGAGGATCGGCCCGGCGTTGATCAGGCCGAGGGTAGCGACCGGCAAAACCAAATGGGCGGCCGCCGAGGCGAAGGCCTCCCAATCCTTCGCGATCAGCGCATCGATGGTATAAACGCCGGTAACCTGGGGCGGCGGGATGAGCGCGAGGTCGATTCTTCCCAGCGGCGCCGGCAGCGCGCCGAGCACGGTATAAAACAGGTAAATGAACACCAGCGCCAGCCAGAAATCCGGCACCGCGCCCGCGCTCAGCCCATAGACGTCGGCCACGCGCGCGACCCAGCCCCGCGGGCGTACGGCGGAGGCGAGCCCGAGCGGGACACCGATCAAGATGGCGATGAGCAAGCCGAAGGTGACCAGTTCGACCGTCGCCGGGAAGCGCTGTAAAAGGTCTTCCAGCACCGGTCGGGTGGTCTGCCACGAGGTGCCGAGATCGCCGTGCAGCAAGGCTTGCACGTAGATGGCGAATTGGGTCAGCACCGGCTTGTCCAAACCCATTTTGGCGCGCAGCGATGCAATGGCTTCCGGCGTGGCGTTCGGGCCCAACATCAGCACCGCGGGATCGCCGGGAATGGTCTTGATGAGTAAAAAACTCACCAGCACGATGCCGAGCAATTGCGGGGCGATGAACAACAGGCGCCGGCCAATGTAAGTCGTGAGCTGCACCGCCGCCTCTATAATGCCGGGCGCGCGGGCGCGGAATCAGGCGCGCGCAAATCCGCGATCAGCGCGCGGCGTTTCATGGGATCGGCCAGCACCTCGATGCTGCCGCCGACCAGGGCGAAGCCGAAGACGGTGACGGCCAGCGCGAGGCCCGGATACATCGAGGGCCACCATTGGCCGGTCACGAGGTTCTGGAAGCCCATCGCGATCATGCTGCCCCACTCCGGGGTGGGCGGGCGCACCCCCGCGCCGACGAAGCTCAGCGCCGCGGTGAGCAGAATCGACCAGCCGATATTGACCGATACTTGGGCGAGCACTGGCGCCATCGCGTTCGGAATGACGTGACGGGTGATGGTGTAGAAATCGGACAAGCCGGCCACTTGCGCGGCTTCCACGTAACGCATGCCGCGTATGCTTAGCACTTGCGCCCGCATCAGGCGCAGATAAATCGGGATGTTGACGAAGGCGATGGCGATCACCACCGTGCTCAGGCTTTGGCCCAGGCTCGCCACCAACGCGATGGCGAAGACGAACACCGGAAACGCCTGCAGGACGTCGGCGGCGCGCATCACCCCATAACTGACGGCGGAACGAAGGCCGCGCCCCTCGCCGTAGAAACCCACCAGCGCGCCGAGCAGAGACCCCAGCGAGGCCGAGATCAAGGTCCCCGCTAGGGCGATCGTCAAATCCACCCGTGGCGCATACAGGGTGCGGCTGAAGATATCCATGCCCACCGCATCGGTACCGAGCGGATGGTCCCAGCTCGGCGGTTCGAGAAAGCGCGATGGATCGGCCGTGATCGGTGAATAAGGCGCGATCCAGGGCGCCAGCACAGCCAGCGTCACGACGGTGATCACGATCAAATAACCGAGCGCGAAGCGCGGACGCGCCAGCGCGATCCGCCAACCAAGACCCAGGTAGTCACGCATCGTAGAGAACGGTTCGTACCGCAACCGGGCGGCGTATGGGGCGCCGCCCGGCCAGAGGCCCCCGATTACAGATAAAAGTCCTGGAAACGCAGATTGTTGGACACGTAATAAGTCAGCCCCTTGAGCGCCTTCTTGCGGCCCACCGTGTATTTCGGATAGGCGATGAAGCCCCACGGCGCTTCGCTCATGATGATCTGCTGCGCCTGTTTGTAGATTTCCAGGCGTTTACTGTCGTCGAGGATTTCCAAGCCGCTTTCGATCAGCTTATTGACCGATTCGTTCACATAGTTGCTGTAATCGACGTAGCTCTTGGAGTGAAAATACAGAAACAATGAATACCCCGGATCGGGCGTCCACGGCGAATCCAGGTAGAAGATGACCGGCTTCTGGCGCTTCGTGACGTTTTCGTAGAACACGCCGGCGGGCAGCTTTTCGAGCTGGATATCGACGCCGATCTGGCGCAACGAGGTCTGATACAAGAGCGCGATCGGCTCCTGGGTCGGGTCACCCGCGTTATAGCTGAGCGTGGTCTTGAAGCCGCTCGGAAACCCAGCCTCCGCCAGCAATTGCTTCGCTTTCTCGAGTTTGAGGTCGTAATCGAAAAACGAAGTATCGGCCATCGGATAAATGTAAGGCATCGGCGCGGTCAGCTTATCGGCCTGGCCGTAGTAGATGGTGCGGATGATTTCGTCGTGCGGGATCGCGTAATTCATCGCCTGCCGCACCTTGACATTGTCGAAGGGGGCAATCTTGGAGTTCAGTTCGAGCCAGATCATGTAGGATGAGCGCACTGCGTCATAGGTGACGTTGGCGTCACCCTTGAGGCTTTCGTATTCGCGCGGTTGCAGAAACTGGGCGATATCGACCGCGCCGCCCTTCAGCAGCGACAGGCGGCTGGCCGAGGTCGGCACTTCGCGCATGATGACGGTGTCGAAAAACGGCTTCTTGTCCCAGTAGTCCGCGTGCGCCTTGAACACCGCCTGCTGGCCGCGCACGATCTGGTCGATTTTGTAAGGACCGAAGCCCGCGCTTTCATTCTGCAAGAACTTGGTCGCCCAGGGATCGTCTTTGCCGCCGGCTTCGCTGCATTTCTTGCTGTCGTAGATAGGGTTCGCCAGATTGCACATCTGCTTCAGCAGAATCGGGCTGGGCTTTTCCAGAATGAAGGAAACGGTGCGCGGCCCCTCGACCTTGATTTGATCCGGGCTCTTGAGCCCGAGTACGGCGGTCTGAAATACACCTTGCCCTTTGAGGTTGAACTTGCGATCCCAAGTCCATTTTACGTCATTGGCGCTGAACACATTGCCCCAATTGCTGCGCACGCCGTCGCGCAGTTGGAACGTGGCCTTGAGGCCGTCCGGGGCGATGTCCCATTGTTCCGCCAAGCGCCCGCGCAGCGCCAGCCCGTGCTTTTTGTCGGCATGCACACTGGTGTCTTCCCGCAGCACGTCCGGGGCCTGCGGGTCGGGGATTTTTTCGTAGGCCAGCATGTATTCGTACAAAGCCCCGAGCACATCGATCGAGCCGAGGCTCACGTCGAACTCGATGTCCAGTCCTTGTGGGGTCGATGGCGCGGCGATCACCAGGGCTTTGGCTTTATCCGCGGCCAAGGCGTTACCCGCACCGAGAATGCCGGGCGCTATCGCGGCGCCGCTGGCCGCCATGGCAGTTTTGAGAAATTGACGACGTTTGAGGTTATTGTTCACAGTCGAGGACTCCTAGTTATTGGGCTCCGGGAAAACGGCTGGCATGACCGAATGCAACGCTTCGAAAGTTTGAACAAGCTATAGGATATGGATCTCGCGATGTCAAACCGCGCCGCCCTCGGTAACCCCATCGATCGGACTCGGCAAGCGCCCTGGTTGCGGGTCATGCCACCTGGTTCTATAGTTAGCTTGGTTAGTTCGCTTGTTTTATCAAAACAGATGCGCACCGACTCGATGGCCCGTCAATGACGGTGATCCGCTCTTCGCTCCGAGAGCGTTATATCAATCCACGCGTGACAGCGCAGGACATCGCGAACCAGCGCTTCGCGTCAATCTTGGCCAAGCGTAGAAGGAAAAATGATGAATTTACTTGACCGCTGCTACCATACCATCAGAACGATCGCCGCTGGCACGCTGATTGCCGGCGGTATCGGATTGTCGGTCGCCGTCGCGCCGGCATCGACATCCGCCGCCGATCTCTATACCCCCGCCGCTCCGGAACCCGGCACCGACATCCCGAGCACGCAGGTCAAGTTCGGCATGCGCCCGTACGCTGACAATACTTTCTACGTCATCGCGATGAAGAAAGGCTGGTTTCAGGACGTCGGCATCAAGATCGGACCGGAAGAATTGGGTTTGAAGGTTACCGACACCAACGTCATCGCGCTCCTCCTGAACGGCCAGCTCGACATGTCGAGCCAGTATTGCCCCCTGTTACTGCCAACTTATAAAACATCCAACAAGCTGAAATGCGTGGCGTTTACCGACAATTTCCTGGGCACGGCCATCCTCGCCAACCCGAATCTGAAACTCAAGACCTTCAAGGACTATATCAAGGATGGCCTGCCCTTCGACAAGGCCATCCGCGCGGCGCTGCAGCCGATGGAGGGCAAGACCCTGGTCGGTTCGCCCGTCCTCAGCAAACGGCCGTTCGAGGAGGCGGTGCAGAAATTCGCGGGCGTGAAATGGAAGCTCGACTTGATGGATGACGCCAAGGCGCTCGTGCTGGCCAAAGCCGGCCGGATCGATTTCGTCGATCCGGAAGGCGCGCCGATCGTCTACACACTGATGCAGGCCGGCTGGACCGACCTCATCGACATCGGTGACCTTTACAACCACGGTCCGGGCGGAATCGACTCACCGGTCGAGAAACTGGTCGCGATCGTCGGGATCGCCTCGAATACCGATTTCATCAACAAGAACCAGAACACCGTGCTGCGCTTTTTGTCGGTGGTCTGGCGCACCCTCGATGCGGTCAACAAAGACCCCTCGCTCTATGAACTGCAAGCGCCGTATCTGAACAGCGTCGCCGGCACCAGCCTCGATGCCAACGGCGTCAAAGAGACGGTGGCGGTTCTCCACCCTTATACCCCGTTCGAAGGCAATGACAAGTATTTCGTGGACAAAAACAGCATCCTCTACTACCAGAATGCCTGGCCGGCCATCATCGGCGACTGGGCGGACAAGGGCCTGATGCCCAAAGGCGCAGTGACGGCCGAAGAGTTCGTCTGGGCCGCGGCCATTTGGCAGCAAATGAAAGATTATCAAGCCAAGGCCTCGGCGTTGATCGCGGGGCTGGAAGGCAAATCCCTCAGCGCCGAGAAGCAGGCGCTCCTCGCCAAAGCAAAACAGCATTTCGAGCGGTTCAATTTCCTCGACGCTTTCCGATTGGCAACCGCCGCGGCGTCCTGACGATGCCGCGACCACGTCTGGGCGAGAGGATAGACCCGCTGGGACTTCTCGGCTTGGTCTTCCTGCTGGGGATCTGGCAGTTTGCGACTTATTTCATTCCCCTTTTTTCCCTGCCGCATCCCCTGGACGTCGCCCAGCGCATCAGGGATGATTTTTTTCTCGCCCAATACCTCTCCTCCTATGGACTGCCCGCCACCGGCCTGTTCAATAGCATGCTGTATACCACCACGAACGTCTTGATCGCGGTGGCGCTGGGAGCCTTGGGCGGTACCGTCGGCGGGCTGGTCACGGCGCGGTTCGAACGCGTCCGCGCGATCATCGACCCGGTGCTGATGACCGCGGGCACCATCCCGATTTTGGTATTGGCGCCTTTTTTCCTCATCTGGTTCGGCGTCGGGCGAATCAGCGCCGTTCTTTTGGTCGCGAGCTATGTCGCGGTGATCCTCTACGTATACGCCCAACGCGCCGCCGATAACCTCGATCCGGTCTACGAAGAAGCCGCCTATACCCTGGGCGCCAGCCCCAGGCGCGCGCTGCGGGATGTGCTCATCCCCGGCACCGTGCCCCAGATTCTCGGCGGTGTCAGAATCGCCCTGGCCGGCGCCTGGGGCCTGGAGGCCGTCGCCGAATTGCTCGGCGCCCAGCAGGGCATCGGCAAAATCGTCCAAGTGCTCGCGGGCTCGACCGACATCCAGGGCATATTCGCCGCTTTGCTGGTGCTCGGTATGGTCGCGATCGTATTCGACGCGCTGGCAGCGTTGATCTTTTCTTCCGCCACGGCCTGGAGCATACCGGCCCGGACTGGCGGAGGATAGCCTTCGAGGAATCGATGACCAGCCCCGCCGCCATCGTCGCCAATGATTTGTCCAGACGCTTCCGCCGAGCGGACGGCCAGACCGTGAGCGCCCTCGCCGGCGTCAGTCTCGAGATCCCCCGCGGCCAATTCGTCTGCCTGGTCGGTCCGTCAGGTTGCGGGAAATCGACGCTTTTACAAATCATCGCCGGTCTATTGCTGCCCTCTACGGGCATGCTCCAGGTCGGAGGGGAGCCGGTCACCCGGCCCGGTCCCGACCGCGGCATGGTGTTCCAGAAGGACAGCGTATTTCCTTGGCTGCGGGTCATCGACAACGTCGAGTACGGCTTGAAATGTCGCGGCGTGCCGAAGCCCGAGCGGCGCAAGATTGCCGCGTTCTACCTGGAGCGTGTCGGCCTCGCGCACGTCGCGCGGGCGTGGCCGCGCGAATTGTCCGGCGGCATGCTGAAGCGGGTGGCGGTGGCTACGGTCTTCGCCAATCGCAGCGACGTCCTGCTGCTCGACGAACCGTTCGGCGCCGTCGATTACGTCACCAAGCGCCATTTGCACGAGGTGCTGTTGGCATTATGGGCGGAAGCCGATAGCGGCGCGCGCCGTACCGTCGTGTTCGTTACCCATGATGTGGACGAAGCCTTGATCCTCGCCGATCGGATTTTAGTGATGCACAGCGGCCAGATCGTCGATGATCTGGCGGTCACCGCGGCGCGCCCGCGCACGACGGATCATCTTCTGGAGCCGCAGATGGTGCACAATAAACGCGTATTGCTCGCGCATCTCGGCCTGGAAACGGCGCCAATGGATGGCCCGCGCGCAGCAGTCGCTCGGTAAGACGATGTCTTGGATCGCCGTGCATCTGAAGCGCCATCGGGTTTCGATCCTGGTGCTGCTGGCGATGGCCGGCATCTGGCAGATACTCTCCATGATTTTCACGGCGGAGGCGGTGCCGGGAGAACCCATGGTGCCTGGCTGGCAAGTCATCGTTGGCCGAACGCTGCTATCGCTGGCCGATTACTGGCAGGGCGGCCTGGGCGTGGCCGCGGTCGCCTCCGGCGCCCCGCGCAGCTATCCGGCGGCCATCCTGTCCATCCTGAGCCACTCGCTCGCCACCATCGGGCGGCTCTATACCGGTCTGGCCATCGGCGGCGTTGTCGGAACCTTGCTCGGCATGGCTGTATCGTGGTCGCGCTGGACGCGTAGAATCGTCGATCTGCCGTTACAGTTTCTAAGGACTTTGCCGCTGCTCGCGATGGTGCCGCTGTTTCAGCTTTGGTTCGGGATCGATTTCGTCGGCAAGGTCGCATTCGTCGCTTACGGCGTCGGGGTGATTTTCTTCTCCGGGGTCGTGAACGCGGTGAAGAATGTGCCGCAAATCTATATCGACAACGCGCGCACGCTGGGCGCGTCGCGCCCACGGATTTACCTCACGGTGGTGTTGCCGGCGATCTTCCCGGAATTGCGCGCGACCATCCTGCTCAGCCTCGGCATCGGCTGGGCGGCGGTGCTCGGCGCCGAATACCTTGGCGCGCAATCGGGCCTCGGTTACATCATCATCTATGCCGAGCAGTTCGCCTATCTCGACCGCATGTTCGTCGTGGCGCTGATCTTCGTGCTCTATGCCTCCATCAGCTACGCGCTATTCGACCGGCTATCAGCGCGCCTCCTGCAGTGGATGCCGCGCGCGGGTCGCATCATCGCCCACGGCTAAGCCGGCACACCATGTTCGACTGTAAAGGGGTTCACTACCATGGCTGATTTCGATCTGCTGATCCGCAACGGGAAAATCGCCACGCCGGCGGACATATTCAGCGCCGATATCGGCATCCGCGCGGGAAAAATCGTCGCCCTGGCGGCGCACCTCGAAGGCGGGCGGGAAGACATCGACGCCGCCGGGCGGACGATTACCCCGGGCGGTATCGACGGCCACATCCACCTGGAGCAGCGCCTGCCGAGCGGGGCGGAGATCGCGGACGATTTTCACAGCGGTTCGCGATCGGCGGCCTGCGGCGGCACGACCACGATCATCCCCTTCGCGTTTCAAGGCCACGGCGCCTCGCTGCGCCAGGTGCTCGCCGACTACCGCGCCAGCGCCGAGGGCCGTTGCTTCATCGATTACGCTTTTCACGCCATCATCACCGACCCGAACGAGCAAGTGCTCAATCAAGAGCTGCCGTCGCTGGTGCGCCAGGGCTATACCTCCTACAAACTCTACATGACCTATCAGGGGCTCAGGCTCACCGACCGCCAGGTGCTGGATGTGTTCACCGCCATGCGCCGCGAACAGGCGATGACCATGGTCCATGCCGAGAATACCGAGTTCATCGAGTGGTTGACCGACAAACTCATCGACCAGGGCCTGACGCGCCCGAAGTATCACGCCAAGGCGCACCCGGTCATCGGTGACCGCGAAGCCACGCATCGCGCGCTGTCGATGTCGGAATTGGTGGGCGTGCCTTTCGTTCTGGTGCATATTTCCGCCCGCGAAGTGGTGGAGCAAATCGACTGGGCCCGGCATAAGGGCCTGGCGGTCTACGCGGAAACCTGCCCGCAATACCTTCTACTCACCGAAGACGATTACGCCGAGCACGGCTTCGAGGGGGCGAAACTGATCTGCACGCCGCCGCCGCGCACGGTCCAGGATCAAGACGCCATTTGGGCGGCCATGCGTCGCAACGCCATCGATATCGTCTCGTCGGATCACTCGCCGTTTCGCTTCGCCGACGCCAAGGGCAAACAGATCGAGGGAACCAGCGCCGGCTTTCACAAAGTGCCCAACGGCGTTCCGGGCGTGGAAACGCGCCTGCCGCTACTGTATTCGGAAGGCGTGAAAAAGGGCCGCATCGACCTCAACCAGTTCGTGCGCCTGACCTCGACCAACGCCGCGCGGCTGTATGGCCTGTATCCGCGCAAGGGCACCATCGCGATCGGTTCCGACGCCGATCTGGTGATCTGGAACGACGACACGACCGTGACCGTGACCAACGCCATGCTGCACCATGCTTGCGATTACACGCCCTACGAAGGCATGACCTTGTCGGCCTGGCCGGCATTGACGCTAGCGCGCGGCAAGCCGGTGTTTCGCGACGGCGCGCTATGCGGGGAAGCCGGCCATGGGCAGTTTCTGGCCTGCGACTGCCCCGCCGCTGCGCGCCATCCGCCGGCCAGCCGAATCCCCGACCTCATCCGCTGAACCGCGACTTACCCGCAAACCCGCGATCGCTCACGGGTAGGTAAAAGGCTGCGGATAGGGCACACCGAAGGGCCGGCCCGCGCGCACCGTCTGCACCGGACGCAGATAGCGCCTGCCCCAGCGCACGTTCTTCTTGGTATCGATGAACGACGTCGGCTCCTCTATGAGTTCCAGAATCGCCACGTCCGCCGGCGCGCCGACGCGCAGCGTGCCCAAGCCCTCGACCCGCCCGATCACTTGCGCGGGGTTGATCGTGGCCATCGCCACGACTTGTTCCAGGCTGAAACCCAAATTCAGAAATTTGCTCATGACCCAGGGTAAAAACGGCTTGCCCGGTGTGTTCACGCTGACCGCGTGGATGTCGCTGCTGATGGTGTCGGGCGTGAGGCCCTGCTCTAGCGCGGGTTCGGCCACGGTGTAATCGAAGCTGCCGCCACCGTGGCCGACATCGATCACCACGCCGCGCGCCTTGGCGGCCAGCGCCGCTTGCAGCACTTTGCCGCTTTGCACCACGTTGTTGCCCGCGCCGCTGTAGGTGTGGGTGAGGATATCGCCGGGCCGCAACAAATCGAGCAGCGCGGCGAGATCGCCCGGCGCGGCGCCGATGTGGCAAATCACGCGGCCATGGGTGCCGGAGCGTTCGGCGGCTGCAATCGCGCGCTTGAGCGGCTCCAGCCCGTTAGTGCCGACCACATTTTCGCTCTCGCGCACCTTGACGCCGAGGACGACGTCGCTGTTTTCGGCCAGACATTTGGCCGCGAGATCGACGTCGGCATAGTCGATGTTGAGCATTTCACCCACCGGAAAACCGGTCAAGCCGATGTTGGCGATATGGACGAACGCGAAAATACGGCTGCGGGTCTGCTGGATCACCCAATGCTTGAACGCCGAGAAACTATTGGCGCCGACGTCACCGGCGCTGACGTAGGTAGTCGTCGCGGTATAGGGCACCAGTTCGTCGGCGGGCAGGCCCAGCGCCGAAAGCTGTGGCGCGACGTGGGCATGCAAATCGACGAGGCCGGGAACCACGAGCTTACCGCCGGTGGCGAGCACTTGTTTGGCGCGGGCTTCGGGGATATCGGCCTCGACGGCGGCGATCAGGCCGTTCTTGACGCCGATGTCGCGCTGACCGCGCAAGCCCTGGCTGGGGTCGAGCGCTTCGCCGCCTTTGATCAAAAGGTCGAATTTTTCATCTGGGCCGAGGGCAAACGCCGCGCCGATGGGGTTGAATGTCGCCACCAGGCCGACACCCGGCAAAGCCAGCGCCGAATGCTTGATAAAGTCCCGCCGGGACAGCGTTTTCATGATGATTTCCTCGGGTTCGTTGCAAGAGCCTTGCGAATTATTGCTCACTCTTTTCAATGTTCCAGGCCACGAACAGGGTGGCGTTGGGCACGCCTTTGAGGCTCTTGCGCCAGGCCACCGGCGCGACATACTGGCCGGTATTGACATAAGGGATGAATTCGTAATAGCGCTTTTGCAACGTTTTGGCGATGCCCTTGCGTTCCGCGTCGCTGCTGGCGGCGATGAAATCCGCGCGCAGCTTCTCGGTGATCTCGTCGCAGGGCCAGCCGAACCAGTTAGCGCCGTCGCAAGTGGTGACCAGGGGCGGGCTGGTGATTGGGTTGGACATGGGGATGCCGCTCCACCAGGTCGTAAAGATATGCCAGCCGGGCGATCCCGGCCCCGGTTTGTCCTTCTTGGTGCGGCGCGAAGTCAGCGTGCTCCAGTCCATCGCCTGCAAGTCCACATTGACGCCAGCCTGGCGCAACAGTTGAGCGGTCATCAGTGCGATGGCGCCGATCACCTGCTGGTCGGTGGGTTGCAAGACGACGATAGTTTCGCCATTGTACCCGGCTTCCTTGAACAATCGCTTGGCTTTTTCGATATTGGATTCACGGTAATAACCTTCGGAATAAGCATCGGTTTCGAGCGCCGAACCGCACAGAAAAATCGCAAAACAGACTTTTTCATAGAGAGGGTTGCCGACCATGGCGGCGAGAAACTGCTTCTGATCGACCAACAGCGCGAGCGCCTGGCGCGCGCGCACGTCGTTGAAAGGCGGGTGCAAATGGTTGGGGCGTATATGGCCCATCTTGCCGAGTGGATCGAGCACTTGCACGACGATGTCGGGGTCCGCCGCCAGCAGCGGCAGCAGATCGTAGACCGGTTGCTCGTAAGCGTCCACTTCGCCGCGCAGCAGGGCCTGGGTGGCGGTATTGGCGTCCGGAATGTACACCCATTCGACGCGATCGATCTTGACCACCTTGCCGCCGGCGAAGCCATCGGCAGGTTCAGGCCGGGGTTTATAATCGTTGAACTTGCGGTAGACGACCTTGGCGCCGGGCACCCACTCGTCCTTGGCGAACACAAACGGCCCGGAACCGATGATTTCCTTGACTTGCTCGAAGGGATCGGTCAGGGCCTCTTTCTCGCGCATGATGAACGGTGGCAGCGCCGGATTGGCCAGCACCTCGATCACCGGCCCGAACCTCTCTTTGAGCGTCAGCTCGAAACCGAGATCGTCCAGGGCCTTGAGCGAGGCCGTCCGCCCGATCAAAGCCTTGCCGTCGGCGGCGCGCTTGCCCCAGCGATTGAGCGAGGCCACGACGTCCTTGGCCGTCACCGGCGTGCCGTCATGCCATTTCATGCCTGGGCGGAGTTGGAAGGTGTAGTGCATGCCATCGGCGCTGGCGCTCCAGGTATCGACCATCTGCGGCTGGGGTTGGCCATGGCTGTCCATCGCGAACAGCACGTCGTAGACCATGTAGCCGTGGTTCTGGGTGATGGCGGCGGTGGTCCAGATTGGGTCCAGGTTTTTGAGGTCGGCCTGTGGCACCAGGCGTAGTATGCTTTCGGCGTGCGCGGCGAGGGTCAGAGCCGCTAACAAGAAACCCAAAGCGATCCTGCGGCAGCGACGTATCACAGTGGTGGTTGGCATGTTGACTCCCCTGCGGACTAGGCCTGGGTTAGTAGAGAGGTCTTGACGTCATACTCTCATACATCGCCGCGCCACCGTATGCAAGTCTTTTGTCGCCGACCGCGCGCCCAGCCGCGCGACGGACGCCACTCCCATCAGCGTTGTTCGGTTGCGTTACGCGCGAAATTGAGCCGCGACGCTGCCAGACTGAACCCGCAGCGGCGCATATTCGCCAGCGATGGATTGGGCTCAGCGCCGATAGCTTCGCCGGTTTCGGTGACGATTTGCTGTGCGCCCAGGGCGATGGCATCGGTGATGCGCCGCGCCATCAACGCCCCCTGCCCGCCGCGGCGGCGGTGCGATTCGAGGACACCACCCATGCCGAGCCAGGCGCATTCACCGCTGACGAACAAGCACCCACCGCCGACGCTGCGCCCCTGCTCCGCGATCTCGTACAGATGCCAGCGCGGACGCCCGTGCAACTGCTGCAACCAGGCGGCCATGATCGGTGGCATGGCGAACGCCTGGGTGATCGCCAGGGTCACCTGCTCCGCCCGTTCGGTGACAACGGGAACGATCTCGAGGTCGGTCGGGATCGCTGGCGGAGCCTGCCGGCCGCGCGCCATCTTGGCCCAGCTTCGGCGCGCGGGTTGGGTAAATCCGAGTTTCGGCAATTGCTCGGCCAGGTCGCTAGGCGCGGCATAGGGATTCCAGTGCAGCCACCAGCTTGCGCTGCCTTGGCGCCGGTAGATCTCGGCGATGGCGTCGATGGTGTCGAGATCCGCTGGTCGCCGCAGACCGACACCGATCACGCGATTGAACATCGGCACTGGCAAACGCGGCGCCAACAGCAAGGTCGCGCCCGCGAGCGTCAGCACTTCCAGCCCCAGGCTGGCTTTCACGAAAGGCGGCGCCGCTGCGTATAAGTCGGCATAGGCCAAGGCTTCCATGTCGTCGGCCAGTGTGGCGAGGTCGCGTCCCGCCAGCGTGGCGGCGTTCATGCAGGATTTCCTGCAGGATCGGAGCGCCCGCGATTGTACGCGCCATACAAGGATTGGTTCACGTCGCGGCCAATCAGCATCGGTGTCATCCGGGTCGCGGCGGCACCCTCGAACCCGACTTCGCCCAGATAATCCTTGGGATTGCGGAACGTACCCCAGAGCATGTCCCAAAGCGGCAGATCGGCGTAATTGTAGGCATGGAATCCACGGCGATGGTGCACGCAATGCGACTCCGGCCGCTGGATCCAATAGCCCAGCCACTGCGGCGTGCGGATGTTGAAATGCTGGAACAGGCCGTAGAACGCCGCGATGTAGCCGACCAAAGCGGCCGCAAGCGGGTCGAGACCCAACACAAAGACGATCAAGACCTGGAACACCGCGATGCTCATGACCACCTCCCAGGGCGTGAAGATCACTGCTCCCACCGCATCGATGCGGTGCGGGGCATGGTGTAACTGGTGAATCCAGCGCCATAGCACATCGAAGCGATGATAGGCCCGATGCACGACCGCGTTGCCCAACGACAAGATGAGGAAACCCACCACCACGCCGCCAGCCGTCCCCAACCGTACACCGTCAAATACATGATAAGCGCTCAACCACGCTGGTATGAGCGCAGGCAAACCCGCATTGAGGGCCATCAACATCACGAAAAATACCGCGCCCTTGGCTCGCCACAACGCGACCGCCGGCCAGCGGCGGCCGGTTCCCAAGGCTTCGACCGCGACCATGCCCAGCCAGGTCAGAGGAATCATCAGGGGAATCAAGTCTTCGGGTTTCATCACGGGTCTCCAGTGTTACGTTTCGGCACTTCACAAGGTTAGGCTTACAGTGTAAGGTTAATTTACAATGTCAGCTTTACGATGTAAAGTCACGCTATGCGACGAACACCCAAAAAAGACCGCGCCACTATCCCAGATCGACCTCAGCGCAAGCCCAGCGCCGCCGCGCGCGCACCGCTCACGCGCGAGCGCATCGCCCAGGCCGCCCTCGAACTGATCGACGCCGAAGGTTTGGAAGGATGTTCGATGCGCCGGCTGGGAACACGCCTGGGCGTGGAAGCCATGGCGCTCTACCACCACTTTCCAGCCAAGGGTCAACTCCTCGACGCGGTAATGGATTTATTGATCGACGAGGTGCAGCCACCGGCGCGCGACTCGGCGCCGGCCCTGGAGCGCCTGCGCCAATGCGTGCGCCGCTATCGGGGAATCGCGATCCGCCATCCGCGCGCGTTTCAGCTGCTGGCGGCGCGGCGCTTCAATACCGAAAAAACATTCGCTTGGTACGAAGACGTCCTCCAGTTGTTCGCCGAACTCGGCTTGGACGCCGCGCAATCGGCGCGCTGGTTTCGTCTGCTCGGCGGATTCGTGAGCGGCGCAGGAATGGCCGAGGTCGCCAGCCGCGAACGTATAGCCGATGCCACACCGCTACGCCTCGAACACGCGCCCGACCAGATCCCGTTCCCGCAGGTGCGGGCGGTGGCGCCGCACCTCCAGGTACAGAATCTCGACGCGGTGTTCGAGTTTGGCCTTACTGTCCTATTCGACGCGTTGGCGAGCTATCTCGCTGAAAACGCATCCCGACCGAGCCCCATTACCGGGGGCGCCGCGCGGCCGGAACCCGGCGGGTAGCGCAGGCGCTCGCACGGGTGGCGGGACGTGGGCGCCAGCCGCCAGGGAAGCGAGGCTGCGCTCCGCCACCAGAAACGCATAAGCAGCCATGGTAAGCGTGGCGTGATGGTGCAAACCGCGCCAACCCCGGCCTTCGTACTGATTCAGCCCCAGTTCTTGCTTGAGTTCCTGGTAATCGTGCTGGCTACGCCAGCGCAGCTTCAAAGCACGCACCAGCGTCTTGAGGGACGCGCGGCGCGGCAAGGTCGATAAGCTATACCGCGTGGGTTCGGTTTCATCCGGCGGCCATTCGATGAGGAGCCACTCCGGAGCACGCTGTTGGGCGCGCTTCCAGCCCCCGTTGGCCGTCACCACGCGCACGGCGGCAAACCGTGAGCGCAACAGCGTATTGGCGGCGCCTTCGCGCCAGCTCACCTTTTGATAAGCTCTCGGCGACAAGCCGAGTGCCAATGCTCGCACCGCCAGCGGTTGCCGCACCTCACGTTGGCGCGCGCGCTGGCGAACCGAATCCGACCGGGGCTTGAACGCCAGGGGAACCGTGCCCACCCTCCATACCGTGGTCGTAGAGTTAATCCCGACCGCGTATGTCAACCCGAGTTGGGTCAGCCGCTCTCGAAACTCGGTATTGTTGCCAAAACCGGCGTCCGCAAGCACCGGCGCCTTCGGTGCTCCCGCCGCCAACGCCGCTTCGATCTGCTGGAGCGACAACTTCGGCTTGGTGGCAAAACGCACCCCCGCCGGCACCCCCACGCTTGCGCGCCGCTCCTCGTCCTTGGCCCAGACCTCGGGCAAATAGAGCCGAAAGGCGATCGGCACACTCGCGCTTGCATTGACCAATGTGAGAGTCACCGCCACTTGGCAGTTTTTCTTCTTGCCCAACGGCTCACAATACTGCCGTGTCACCCCTACCGAGTGTTTACCTTGTTTCGGCCAGCCCGTGTCATCGACCACCCAGCCGCAGACACCTCCTTGGCGCGCCAAGGCTTCCAGGCCCATTTCGCGTGCCACCGCCAGCACCGCTTCGTCTTTCCAGGGCGCGGCGGCCACGAAATGGTGCATCGATTGGTATTGGCGACCTACCTTCGCCGACGCTATCCGCGCCGCCATCGGCTCCACACTCTTGCGCTCGCCGGGCAGCAACAGGCCGGTGCAATACGCGCGCAGCGGCTTGGCTCGATCCGCATGCCCCACCGCCGCCGCCAGACGGTCGAGATACTGGTTGAAACGCTGTTCGCTGGTTCCGGGTGTTGAATCGTGCATCGACATACTTGCATTCACTTACTCTATTGATCCAAAACACATTTTATCATAAATTTTTATGACAAAGTATGATCACGAGCATACCCAGACAAGGTAAGTCATTGGCGGAATTCAGCAATCACTTCGATTTTGCCGACGATGTTGTCGTTCAATGCCTCCAGTTGTTCCGCAGGCACCCACCATTCGGTGTGATGCGCAGCACCGGCCTGCTGAATAGGATACTGATCCATAAAAGATTTCTTGACTTTAAACCGTGTCACATAACCCCGACCACTCTCCTTGAGATTCCATTTTGTAGCGATCTCCGTCGCATATTGCTCGTTGGTCACCGGATAGAAGATTGGCTGACCTGACAAGCGTGGCGGCCAGCGCTTATAACCACTTCGTTTTACCAATTCCAATTCTGTTGGCCCGGTGGGACCGTAAAGGGTCACTGTTTCTGCCGATTCCGAAGTCATCACGGCCTACCTAGACATGAGTTGATCAATGGCCGGAACCACGGCACACCCGCCGCGCCACCACCAGCAACCCCGCGGCGAACCCAACCGCCAACGCGGCCCATGCCAGCGCGATCCAGCCGAAAATCACCGGCGCTTGCATCATCATCGTCATCAGCGAATCTTCGTAATAGAAAAACCAGGGATGATCCGGCGGAAATATCCAGGTGTGCAGACGATAAAACACCCGCACCGGCCCCAACGCGGTGACAACCAGTGCGACCAGTACACTCCCCAGCACTGTCCCCAGCAACAATTGCTTCAGCGCGGGCAATCGATAACCCCGCCAGCGCAGGGCGCCGACCAGTGCAAGCCAACCGGCCAGCGCCACCCAACCCACCATCCACAAACCGGCGAACAGGCGCGCGACATCGCGCAAGTGCTGGATTTCCGGCGCGGTGAGCAGGGGAGCGATAGCCTTGCCACTGGGATCATGATACGTGAGCGCTTCCAGCCCTTCGCCATGGTGGCGAACCGCGGCGGCCAACTCCGCGAACAAGCGTACCCGCTCGGCCTTGGTGGTAGTCTCGAAATCCTCGCGGTAACGATTGCGCGGGCCGTAACGGGCGATGGTCTGATCGATGCCGATGACCTCATACCACAGCGGATAGCCGTAATCGGCGCGCGCCAGAAGCTGCCAGACGAGGAATAACGCCGCGAGCAGGGTGAGCGCCATGAACGCCGTCCACAATCCGGCGGCGGCGATGCGCGTTGTCAGCTGGGATTTGACCATGGGTTAGAATGATAGCGACGATCCAGGCCCTGCGCCCCGGTTACGGAGTCAACGCAGTGAAAAAACCTATCGGCGTATTGATTGGCATGCTGAGCTTCTTGTTCGCGGTCGCACTGATCGGCGCTATGCTTTACGTGCCGCTGCAACGCGCGTTTGCCGCCAATCCGATCCTGAACGGCGTGATCTTTACCGTGTTTGCCTGGGGCGTCATCGCCAACATCCGCCAGGTGCTGGCGCTGTTACCCGAAATCGACTGGATCGACGCGTTCCGCAGCAATGACGCCGTGGGCATCGCGCGCGCCCCGCTGCTCCTCGCTTCCATGGCCAAACTGCTGATCGACAAAACCGGCCAGGGCTTGAGCCTGTCGGCGCTCGCCATGCACTCGCTGTTGGAGGGCATACGCTCGCGCCTGGACGAAGCGCGCAGCCTGTCGCGCTATCTGATTGGTCTGCTGATCTTCCTCGGCTTGCTCGGCACGTTCTGGGGGCTTTTGAACACTCTGGCCTCGGTCGGCGCGGTCATCGACGGGCTGGGGATTGGGCCTGGCGCCGATATCGGTGTGTTGTTCGACAAACTCAAGAGTGGTCTGAAAGCGCCGCTCGCCGGCATGGGCATTTCGTTCAGTTCCTCGCTGTTCGGGCTGGCCGGTTCGTTGATCCTGGGGTTTCTCGATTTGCAGGCCGGGCGCGCGCAGAACCGTTTTCTCAACGACCTCGAAGAATGGCTGGCCGAAGTTGCCCATTTGCCGAGCGCAAGCCGGCCGGGAGATGGTGAATTGCAGTCGCCCATGTACATCGAAGCCCTGCTGGAACACACGGCGCAGAATCTCGATCGTTTGCAGCAAAACCTGGCGCGTGGCGAAGAGGAGCGCAACCATTTGAGTCTGAATCTGTTGCTACTCGGTGAAAAAATCGAAGGGCTGATCAACCAGTTGCGCAGCGAGCAGGAAATTCTGATCAAACTCGTCGAGCGCCAGCCCAGTGCTGCTGGCTCGTTCGGCGCCGATACTGGGCTGGTGGATGCTGCCTTACATCGCTTGAGCCGCGTGCTCACGGCTCACCTCGATCAGGTGAGCACGGCCATGACCCAGGATCGCACCCTGCTGATCCAGGAAATCCAGAGCGAATTGCGCGCCCTGAACCAATCCATTGCCACCCTCACTGATCGAACGCAGCCGCAGCAACGCATCAAACTCTGAGCCCCATCCCATGTCCAGCCTTGCCCGCCGCCACCGCCAAAACATCGATATCTGGCCCGGTTTCGTCGATGTGCTGGGCACGCTGTTACAGGTCTTCATCTTCATGGTGGTGGTGTTCGTGTTTGGCCAGTTTTATTTGAGCGATGCGCTGTCCAAGCGCGCCGTCGCGCTCGATGAATTGAAGCAGCGCATGGACGCACTGCTCGTAGATCTCGGCCAGGAACGGCAGAAGAGCAGCGGCTTGCGGCGCGAAAACACCGAACTGCGCGATCAACAGGTGAACGCGCTGGCGAAGAACGTCGAGTTACAGCTACGCCTCACCGAAGCACAGACGCGCATCGCCCAATCCGACCAAGACGCCGCCCAGACGCAGACCCGCCTCGTCCAGGCCAACGCGGAGTTGCGCGACCTACAGGCCAAGCTCGCCGGGCGCGAACAAGACGCCGCAAAGTTGCAGCGGGACTTGGACAGCGCGCAGGCCGAGCGCGCGCGGCTCGAACAAGCCCTAGCCCAGAGCCAGGCCAACCTCGTGCGTTATCAAAACGAAGCTAGCGCTGCGCACGACCAGCGCGAGACGCTGGAAGCCAAGATTGCCGAGGCCGAGCGCCAAGTCGCCGCCGATCAAACCGCACTGGAGCAGCAACGCCAAATCGCCGCGCAACTGGAACGCGCGCAGCGCGATCTGGCGGCGCTGTATGAGCAAAATACCCAGCTTGCCGAACGCCTCCAGCAATCCGCCGCGGCCTTGCAGGAAAAAACCGCCGCGCTCGACGATTTACGCGCGCGCCTTGCCAAGGTCGAAAACGATCCGGAGAAACAAGTCAGCGGTTATCGCTCGGAGTTCTTCAGCCGTTTACGCGAAGTGCTGGGAGACCGACCCGACATCCGCGTGGTCGGCGACCGCTTTCTCTTCCAATCGGAATTGCTGTTCGCCAGCGGCTCCGCCGAACTCGACGACACCGGCAAGCCCCAGCTCGACCAAGTCGCGGCCAAACTCCTCGACATCGCTGGCAAGATTCCAGCGGAGACCAACTGGGTGCTGCAAGTCAACGGCCATACCGATAAACGCCCGATCAGCACGCTGCGGTTCCGCTCCAATTGGGAATTATCGACGGCGCGCGCGCTGTCCATCGTGCGCTACCTCATCGAGCGCGGCGTGCCGCCGGAGCGCTTGGCGGCCACCGGCTTCGCCGAGTTCGCGCCGCTCGACCCAGCGGACAATCTTGAAGCGTATAACCGCAACCGCCGCATTGAGCTCAAGCTCACCAGTCGCTAAGCGTTTGCCGCTATAATGCGGCCTGCCTACTACCGCCCCGAGGTGACCCGCTTTGCAACGCGACAGCATGGAATACGATGTGGTCATCGTCGGCGCCGGCCCTTCCGGCCTGGCTGCCGCCATCCGCCTCAAGCAACTCGCCGCCGAGCACGGCCGCGACCTCAGCGTCTGCGTCCTGGAAAAAGGCTCGGAAGTCGGGGCGCATATCCTGTCCGGCGCGGTGTTGGAACCGCGCGCCTTGAATGAGCTGATTCCCGACTGGCGAGCACGCCGCGCGCCGCTCGACACACCCGCGGTCAAAGACCGCTTTTTGTTGCTCACCCACGAGCAGGCGTATCGGCTCCCTACCCCGCCGCCGATGAAAAATCACGGCAATTACATCGTGAGCCTCGCCAATGTCTGTCGCTGGCTGGCGAAACAGGCCGAGGAACTCGGCGTCGAGATTTATCCGGGCTTCGCCGCCGCCGAGATATTATTCCACGATGATGGCGCCGTGGCGGGCGTGGCGACCGGCGACATGGGCATCGGCAAGAACGGCGAACCCACCGACCGCTACCAGCCCGGCATGGAACTGCGCGCCAAGCAGACAGTGTTCGCCGAGGGCTGTAGGGGTTCGCTCACCCGCAAGCTGTTCGAGCGCTTCAAGCTGCGCGCAGGCGTCGATCCGCAGACTTACGGCATCGGCCTCAAGGAACTCTGGGAAATCGACCCCGCCCAGCACCAGCCCGGCCTCGTGGTCCACACCATCGGCTGGCCGCTCGATCTGGGCACCTACGGCGGTTCGTTTATTTATCACCTGGAAAACCACCAGGTCGCGGTCGGTTTCGTGATTGGGCTGGACTATGAAAACCCCTATCTCAGCCCGTTCGATGAGTTCCAGCGCTTCAAGACCCACCCGGAAATCCGCCCGTTGTTCGAGGGCGGGCGGCGCATCGCGTATGGCGCGCGCGCACTCAGCGAGGGCGGTTGGCAGTCGATCCCCAAGCTGACCTTTCCCGGCGGCCTATTGATCGGCGATACGGCGGGCTTTCTCAATGTGCCCAAGATCAAAGGCAGCCATACCGCGATGAAATCCGGCATGGTCGCGGCGGAAAGCCTGTTCCAGGCGCTCAGCCAGGCTGATCCACCCCGCGAAGTCAGCGCCTACCGGGACCTTCTCGAACGCAGCTGGGTGTGGGAGGAATTGCGCCAAGTGCGCAACATCCGCCCGTCGTTCCGGTGGGGCTTGCTCGGCGGGCTGGCGTACTCGGCCATCGATACCTATGTTCTGGGTGGCAAAGCGCCATGGACGTTTCATCAGCACGCCGACCACTTGTCCCTGAAACCGGCCAGCGCATCCTACGCCATCGAATACCCCAAACCCGATGGCAAAGTGAGCTTCGACATACTCTCGTCGGTGTTCATTTCCAATACCAACCATGAGGAAGACCAGCCCAGTCATTTGACGCTCAAGAACGCCGGCACGCCGATCACCGTCAATCTCGCTCTCTACGCCGCACCCGAGCAGCGGTACTGCCCGGCAGGGGTCTATGAGATCGTGCGCGACGGCAGCGGGCCGAGACTACAAATCAACGCGCAGAACTGCGTGCACTGCAAGACTTGTGATATCAAGGATCCGACCCAAAATATCGTATGGGCGACACCGGAAGGGGGGGGCGGCCCCAACTATCCCAATATGTAGTATGCTAGTATTTGTGATGATTCCTGAACTTTGTTGCATCAGCGTAGTCTGTTGATATAGATATAATTGGAGGTTCTGATCCATGGTCGACCGTAATTTTTCCATCGCAAGGCCGTATGATTCGGCGCTTGCCACCAACAAGGTATTACGCAACACCTACCTGCTGTTGGGTTTGACATTGCTGTTTAGCGGCCTGACGGCGTGGTTTGCCATCGCCAGCCATGCACGCCCGATCAATGGCTTGCTGCTAATCGCGGCGGTGTTTGGCTTGACTATGGCCATCGGCAGGTTGCGCAGTAGCGCCTGGGCCTTGCTCTTGGTGTTCGCGCTCACCGGCTTTTTGGGCTATTCCCTGGGCCCTATCCTGAGCTATTACCTGAGCCTGCCGAAAGGCTCCGAGGTCGTGATGACCGCGCTCGGCGGCACCGGCGCGATTTTTCTCGGCCTGTCGGGTTATGCGCTTACCACGCGCAAGGACTTCTCGTTCATGGCGGGGTTTCTGTTCGTCGGGCTGCTGGTTGTCTTCCTGGCGATACTCGCGAACTATTTCCTGGCGATACCCGCCCTCAGCCTGGCGCTGTCGGCTGTCGTGATCCTGCTGATGTCGGGATTCATCTTGTATGACACCAGCCAGATCATCCACGGCGGCGAGACCAATTACATCCTCGCCACCGTGAAACTGTACCTCGACATCTTCAATATCTTCGTGAGTCTGCTGCAACTCCTAGGGATATTCAGCGGCGACGATTGACGGATTTTGTTTCAAATTTCCAGCCCCGCCGAGGCGGGGTTTTTTCGTCCTATACTTCTACGGCCATTCGGCGCTAACTCAAAAGCAGCGTATCATGCCAGAGCCAACAATAGTCCGGGATGAAGCCGACATCGTTCTTATAGGGGCTTTTAATCCTGCTATTTTTCAACCAAAGTGGTTCCAAGGGCATAAACTCATTCAAGATACGGAAGCTGATGCTGCCCAGATTGAAGTTATCCATAACGAGATTACGATTTTTTCTCTTAAGTGGGTACGTTTTGAAATCACACGAAATAGCTTTGTTGCAAGAAGCAACGACCCAAGCCATTTTGATCCTCTACGTGACATAGTTGTCTCTGTTTTTCAATTATTAGAGCACACGCCGATCAGTAAAATTGGCTTAAATCATAATATTTTCTTTAAACTTCAATCTGAGGATGCTTGGCATCAAATCGGCCATACTTTAGCTCCGAAAGAGATTTGGATGAAATATTTGAAAAATCCTGGGTTAAAAAATCTGACAATTGAAGCAAGCCGTAATGATGATTTTCAGGGTTATATCAATGTTACTATTCAGCCGCCAACCCGAAATGTAGTTTCAATTGCGATTAACGATCATTACGAGATTGGCAATGGAGACGGCCGTAATGCAAGTGATATTGTTACAACCCAATGGAGATCTTCTATTGACTATGCATTGGAATTAGCAAAGTCAATTTATAAGGACGCCGTAAAGCCATGAGTTCCATGATCGATCAATTTATACTTCCTTCAGATCTCAAAAAGCCTGAATTCTTTCTTTCAGAATTCAACCCTATTTCACCCAAAGACACTATAGTCAACCCTATTTCACCCAAAGACACTATAGTCACAGTGAGGCCGCAGCCAAGAGTTATTCTAAGATCAGTCAGCCCTCTCCCAGAGGGAAATTTTACTATTCGGCAGTCCTGGGAAGGGAGAATTATATCAGTCGATGAAAATGACTTCACTGCAATCATTTCTGATCGCACAAACTACAATAATCCAGATGAAGAAGTAGTCATTGAACGTGAAGAACTATCGAAAGATGATCATGAGCTACTAAAGCCTGGGGCTGTCTTTTATTGGTCTATTGGATATAAAGATGCTCCAGGAGAACCACGACAGAGAGTCTCACAAATTAGGTTTCGCCGTTTACCCGCCTGGTCTCAGCGAGAAATTGATCAAGCTTCTCTTCTTGCTTCTGAATTCGCTCATATCTTCGTTGACTGAAATTGCCGCCTTAAATCCACCAGCTTCAGACACACTCGAGATTTCACTGTTCGGCAGCGGAATTGGCGAGTGTGTTGTGGTACATCTTGGCTGTGGAGAGTGGATGATTGTCGATTCTTGTCGTCATGCTGAAACTAAAATTCCAGTAGCACTTCAATATCTCCAGGAGATCGGTGTTAATGTTGTGTCCGCAGTGAAATTAGTTGTCATCAGCCATTGGCATGATGACCACATCGAAGGTTCGACAGATGTTATCAAATCATGTTCGGAAGCACGGGTGGCTTTCTCAGGCGCTATGGCCCGAGATGAGTTCCTCAAACTAACTAGCTTGTATGCCAGCCCCAATTCGATCCTTGACAAAGAAAAATCTGGCATTAGAGAAATGGGAAATATTTTAAATATCTTACGTCAGCGTCAGCTAGGAAAGCTTCCAGGTATTTATCGCCCAGAGCGACTGATTCAGCCAGATCAAGTTCTTTATAAATCAAAGCATAATATCGATTGCCAAGTCATTTCACTTTCACCATCTGATATGGCTATTCGATACATCATACAGGAATTTGCGGCTTTGATTTCACAGCAAGATAGGCTCTTATTGAATCGGCCAAAGCGCAATCATAACGCCGTTGTGATCTGGGTCAGATTTAACGGCTTTCGGGCACTGCTTGGATCAGATCTCCAGGAAACTTCAGATTATTATACTGGATGGTCAGCAGTGCTCGCATCCGAGTGGGTTCCAGATGGAAAAGCCCACATTTTTAAGATTCCGCATCATGGGTCAGTAAATTCTCATTCAGATGCGGTTTGGGCAGAATTAGTCCAAAGCAATAGTCCAATTGCTATATTGACAACTTATAATCCTTCATCTCTTCCACGGCCAAGTGACGTAATCCGTATCCGTACCAAGACCGATAAAATATATTGCACTACCACTCCTAATAGACAGCCACCAAGACGCGAACGTGCTGTCGAGAGAACGATCAAAGAAGTCGTGAAATCACGAAAGATTCTCAGCCGTGGAACCGGGCAAATCCAGCTTCGCATACCCTCAAGCGGTGAACCCACCGTATCGTTATTCGGCCATGCCGTAAAGTTATGATCCGCTCGCGCGCTTGGCATAGTTATCAAAAACTACAAAACGAACTCCCTACTTCCTAAGCCTACCACTTGGGCCAAACGCGCCGCCAGATGCGTGAAGCGCCGCTGCGCGCGCACGGTTTTTACCGCCAGCGCCAGCGCCCTCACTTGGCCGATGATGACCACCAGCCGCTTGCCGCGGGTGACGCCGGTGTAGAGCAGATTGCGCTCCAGCAGCGTGTAATGCTGGGTGGCGAGCGGCAGCACCACCGCCGGATACTCCGAGCCCTGGCTCTTGTGGACGCTGGTGGCATAGGCGAGCGCCACTTCGTCGAGTTCGCCGAACTCGTACACCACGCGATGGCCGTCGTAATCCACCGCCAAGACCCCCTCCTCCAAATCCACCTCGCGCACCTGGCCGATGTCGCCGTTGAAGACTTCTTTATCGTAATTATTGACGGTCTGGATTACTTTGTCGCCGGGCGAAAGTCCAGCCAGCGCTGACGCGCGTTTCGCTGGCGGATTGAGCGCTGGCTGGAGTTCGGCGTTGAGCGCGCGCGCTTCAGCCCGCCGTACATCTATCAGTATGTTCTGCGACCTCGCGGATCAGTCGATACCAAAGCGTTTGGGATGGCAGTCTGGTCACCGCACGATAACGGCGTAAATCTCCTCGGGGTCTCGGCGGGATGTGGGGCGGAGATTGCCGCAATGCGACCGGCAGGCGTACCTGTGGCGCCGTCCCCGGTTGAGCGCGATGGCGCTGGGTAACGCGATTTTTCTGAGGCCGCTGCCTGGCGAAATATTTCGGTGAGGCGCACGGTCGGCACGCGCTCGGAAGCGACGATATCAGCCAGCACCGCGCCTGGCCCCACCGACGGCAGCTGATCGACATCGCCCACCATCAACACCGCCGCTTCGTCGGGAATCGCCCGCAGCAACTGATTCATCAGCACGATATCGATCATCGACACCTCGTCCATGACGACCAGATCGGGCTTCCAGGGTGTTGCCGGCATCGCGCTTGAAACCATGTCCTTGGGGTCGAACTCCAGCAAGCGGTGGATGGTCTTGGCTTCCAAGCCGGTGGATTCGCCGAGGCGTTTGGCCGCCCGCCCGGTGGGCGCGCACAATAACACTTTCACCCGCCGTGCGCGCAGAATCGCGAGGATGCTGTTCACCACCGTAGTCCCGACGCCGGGGCCGCCGGTGATCATCGTGAGCCGAGCGTTGACGGCGGCATCGACCAGCGCCGCCGGTGAACCGATGCGCGCCGTGCGCCACCACGGCATCAGCGCCGCGATGACGATCCTGCGCCACGGCGTCGGATTTCGGAGCAAACGCGCCAGGTGATGGGCGACGCCGACCTCGGCGCGTTGCAAGGGCGTGAGGAACAGGCATACGGCGTTGGCGATGGTTTCCGCCACCAGATACCAGCGGACTTCGAGGTCGATGGCGCGCTCAATGACGGGTTCGTAGTACCTTCTCCAGCAGGCTCAGCGGGTGCCAGTCCGAGTTCAGCGCGCGCCATCGCGCAATGGCCTGCTGGAGGACTTCCTGCAGCACATGCACGCCGGCCTGGGCGCGCATCAGCGCGTCCTCGATTCCTGCTGGGCGAGGGCGTCGGCGGTTCGAACTCGAGCTGCCGTGGATGTCGAGCGCCAGCTTGCAGGGAGATTTTCCTTCGATCGAAGTTCGATGTCGAAGTCGGCCAGGCCCTGTAAATGCGTACCGCGCGCGCCGTCCCCACGCCGTGCGATTGCAAAAACACCATGATGGCGCGGATCACTTTCTGCTCGGCCCAGGCCGCGACCACCAGCGCCTTGGCTTGGGGCCGATGCCGTCGAGTTGGGTGAGGCGTTCAAGGCGCTGTCGATCATTGGTCGAATGACGTGTTCGCCAACGTCGCGGTCACAGCAATGCGCCGATGCCCTTCTGTTCGCGCCCTGAACTTTATTTTCGAGGCCTTCCAGGTGGAGAAGCGCACGACTTTATGCAAGAGGTGTGCACTGGACAGCCGCATATGGTCGGTGACCGCGCCCAGGCACTTCATTAAATTGGCACTATGATTTGAGGCGTTGCCGATCACCGTGACCACTCGCGCTCGCCGCGCACTTTCACGCGAAGCACACAAAAACCATTGTCTTCATTATGAAAAGTGACACGCTCCACGCAAGGTTGCCTGCTGCCTGACTGGCGTCTGGCGACGTGATGAGGGCGACTGGTTAACACTGCCGAGCAAATCCGCGACTACTGGCGATGGTAATGGCCAGCATCACCGCTCGCAAAGGCATTAAAACGCTGAAAACCGGCGTCATCGGGGTCGGCTACTTGTCATTGTTTCATGCCCAAAAATATCAGATGCTGGCGGACTCTCAACCGGTCGGCGTCCACGATATAACCTGCGCGCAGCGTGGACGCTGGCGCGCCTCGATACCCATCACTTTGACACCCTAGACCAATTGCTGGCGGAAGTCGATGCCGTCAGCATCGCCGTCCCCACCGCGTACCATTACCAAGTCGCGCGCCAATGCCTGAACCAGGGCGTGCATATCCTGTTGGAAAAGCCCATCACCCAAACCCCCGATGAAGCGCGCGAACTGATCGCGCTCGCCAAGACTCGCCGCCTCGTTCTGCAAGTCGGCCATCTGGAACGCTTCAACCCCATCATCCGCGCGGTGGGCGGCAAGATCCGCGCGCCGCGCTTCATCGAAACCATCCGCATCGCGCCGTTCAGCCAGCGCAGCATCGACATCGACGTGCTACTCGACTTGATGATCCACGACATCGATATCATCCTGAGCCTGGTGCAAGCACCGATCCATAGCATCGACTCGGTCGGCGTTCCGGTGATCACCGACAAGATCGACATCGCCAACGTGCGCATGCGTTTCGTCAATGGTTGTGTCGCCAACCTCACCGCCAGCCGGGTGTCCGACAAAACCGAGCGCAAGATTCGAGTGTTCGAAGAAGCCCTTTATTTGTCCATCGATTATGGCAAACAGGCGGCGGCCATTTATCGCAAACAAGCGACGGCGACCGGCCTACCCCTCATCACCACCGAGGAAATCGCGTTCGACAAGGAAGATGTATTGCTGCATGAAACCGGCGCGTTCCTGGACGCCATCCGCACCGGCCAAGCGCCGGCGGTGACCGGCGAGGATGGCCTACAGGCGCTGGAAGTCGCGCACGCCATCCGCGCCGATATTGCAGAACGGGCACAACCCGGCGCCGCTTAGGTCTTGCCGCGCCGGTCATCGGCATCGGCGGGGCATAGCCCGCGCTCGGAACAGTCGAGAAATTCGAGATACTCGGCCACGATGGGGCGTTCGTCACGCGCTGATTCCAGCTCGGCGCGCGCCTCGGAGAGGCTTAACCCACGCCGATACAGCGTTCGGTAAACCCAGCGTACATCGTCCACGGACGAGCGCGGCAAACCGCTGCGCCGCAGCCCGATCAGATTGATCGAACCCGCGATATTGATCCCGGTCAGCATGAAATAAGGCGGCAAATCGCGCGACAATCCCGCCACCCCCGATAACATCGCCCCACGCCCGACACGGCAGAACTGATGCACGGCGGCATTGCCGCCGGTCACCACACGGTCGCCGATATGCACATGCCCACCGAACAGCGTGCCGTTGGCGAACACACAATGGCTACCGATCTGGGCGTCGTGGCCGATATGGCTGTTCGCCATGCAATAGTTGCGGTCACCGACGCGGGTGGGGCCGGCGCCGGTCATCGCGCGGTGGATGGTGACGCCTTCACGGAAGGTATTACCGTCGCCGATCACCAAGCCCTGGCCGGGTTGGCTCGGATCATAGCCGAGCGATTGTGGCGCGAAGCCCAGGCACACGAAGGGATACAGGACGTTGCCCGCGCCCAGCATCAGCGGCCCTTGCAAATACACGTTGCCAAACAGACGGCTTCCCGCGCCGATGCGGATCAGGCCAGTCAGGACGCAATACGGGCCGATGCTGACATCCTCGGCCAAGTCGATTTCACCATCAAGCACTGCGGTCGCGTGTATTTGCGCCATGGGTATTCATTCTTTCTATAAAATTCCGTCGCTTATTATAATCCATGACCGCCACCTCCCAATCGCAGCGCGGTATACTGCTGCCATGATCGCCACCGAGCTCGCCCATCTGCTCCAGCCGCTGAGCCTCAAGGCTGGTGATTTACACATCTGGTTGGTATTTGCGGACTTTCAGTACGATGCGGCGCCAGCCGCTTATGAAGCTTTGCTGAGCCCAGACGAACACGAACGCTGGCAACGCTTCCAGCGCCCCGAGACGCGCCGCCAGTTCGTTATCAGCCGCGCGCTGCTGCGCACGACGCTTTCACGTTACCACGACCTGCCACCGCATGCCTGGCGCTTCGTCACCAATCGCCACGGGCGTCCGGAAATCGCCGATCCCGAACTGAGCGCTGCGCTTCGCTTCAATCTTTCGCATACCGATGGTCTGATTGCGCTGGGCGTGACGGGCGGACACGCCATCGGCGTGGATGTCGAATACTGCGCCCGCACTGGCGACCTCATCGGCATCGCCGAACGCTTCTTTTCCACACAGGAATATCGGGATTTACTGGCGCTGCCCGAGGACCGGCATCGAGACCGGTTTTTTGACTATTGGACGCTGAAAGAGTCGTACATCAAGGCGCGAGGTATGGGCCTCGCGCTGCCGCTCGGGCAATTCAGCTTCGATCTGACCGCGGGCAACGGGTCGATTCGGATAGCGTTCACCGAACGCATCGCCGACGAACCTGCGCGCTGGCGGTTCTGGCTATCCAGCCCTTCCCCCCAGCACCGGATCGCGGTTTGTGTGGAACGTGATGCTAATGCTCCTACCGTAATTGCGATGAGGGCGGAAGCGTTGCTTGGCTAGAGCAATATTGCAATAGAGCGTCAATCAACAAGGATACCAAATTCCATCTATCCTAAAGCAGCATGCTCTTGCATCTCCCGCTGGCAAGTTTATTTCAGGTCCGTATTGATCTGCGGGAATATGTAGACCATTGGGATGCGTCGAGTGCATCACCGCAATTTGTGCACACCAATCTACATTAACGACATTTCTCCATTTATCTCTGAATTTATCTGGGTCAGTGCTTGGGTCAAAAGTATCCAAGGGCTGAATCAAAGTGTTATTATTATCTACTAAACCAAGAATATTACCAATATCGTTGTAGGCAAGCCGGTATTTTTGCGCGCAAGGATAGCAACTCCATTTTGGCTCTAACGCTAACCAGATACGGCACTCAGGAGTACTTGCGCTAGTAGTATGCGTCATTTGCATCAGAATAGCATGAGCTAGCCAATCTACATTAATGTTTGTAAAGTGATGATGAGGTAACGCACTGATAGGTCTCGTACCAGGCATGGGTACTCCCTTATCATTTTGCACGCCGAGGAAATTACCTGTGTTATCGTAAATTGCATTCTGTCTAGTTGCCATTTCTTTCACCTTTCTTGGTTTTTCCGATACTCAAAACAGCGCTCTCAGATACGGATTTTCGAAAGTCGCTATTTTAGGCTGACATTCATGATCAAAAATATAGGCTCGCTTTAACTAAAATAAGGCGCCGTGGAACCTCTCTAGGGCTCGCAGGATCAGTGTCCTGAAATTTAAATTTCTCTGCGAAAATATTTTCTGCAGTCAGCGAAATAATTCCTGATCGCCCTGGTAATTGATAACTGGCAGAAGCATCTACCACCCAAAAACTATCTTTTCCTGGGAAAAGGCCACTCTCCCTTCCTCCAAATTTACCTTCTTGGTTGTTATATGTAGCTTTGATTTCTGCCTTGAAACCTGATGGATGAAAAAATCCAGCACTTAACAAAAATCGATGTGTTTTCAATTCAGTATAAGCGCCTAAGCCGATGAAAGACCGTGCTAGATCAATGTCGAAGGCCTCGTACTGGTATTCGCTGTTGAACACCCACCAAGGATGAGGTATCCAGTATAGATAGCCACGACCCAATGTCTCTCGATGATCTTCGATAACAACTTCGCCAGTCGTAGAAATAATCAGAGGAGCGGTCAAATTACGCTTGGAAAACTCGGCACCAGCAAACAATTGTGGAGATAGCTTCTGGTCAATAGCAATACCATAGCGCTGCGTATCAGAACCTTCTACATCATCAAAAAACTGATTAAAGCCAGCGACTGCTGTCGGCTCTATAGATTGGTTAGATACAGGCGCTCGTTTCAATGTCCTAAACGCTGCTGCCCGTAATGTAGTAGTGTCTGATGGAGTCCATAGAATGCCGAACTTAGGGCTAAATTGATTTTTCTTGCGAAAATTACTACTAAATAAATCTTCACTAACTCCTAGAGTAGTTATAAATTCTTTGCTAAGAGTTAAGTATGAATATAGATAAAAATTCTTGTGCTCTATTCTTGTATTAGGCGATAGATCAGGAAATAAAGAAAAATCAAAAACTTCCGAATTTTCAATAAAATCTTCTCCTAATCCAGTAGTGATTTTAAATGGATTTTCTGTATATTGATATTGAAGCTCAGCCGTATAACCTTCAATATCAGTTTTATGTATTACTCCAGGATTAGTTAGTTCAGAGTCTCGATCTTGATAGCTAATGTTAGCAATAAAATCGGAATTAGAAGAAAAAATATGATGAGCGCCTATTCTGAATGATTTCGTTTTCTCTTTCTGACGTAGATGTTCTAAAAATGAATCTTGGTCAAATCGAAATTCTTGATCGCCTTTTTCTTCTTCTCGATAACGAAACTCAGCTTGAATACTGGTTTTATCTGTTACAATCAATTGAGAGAATAGATTGTAAATATTCTGATCAATGTCATTATTTTCTCGGAATCCACTCGTTTCATAATGGTATTGCCCCGCACTAATGGAAAAGCTTTCACTTAAAAAACTGGCGACAAAATCATCTCCTTTGATAGAGTTACTACCAATTACACCATTACTCAAAGTCGTTACGCCATCTCTAACGAAGAGTGGATTAAATTCGTTAAATGCCGGCTCGGCAGGACCGGCACCACTCACTACGAATAAATTCGTCTCAGCTAGCTGCGGTTGTATGGGAGCTTGATTCAAAGGCTGGCGCAGTTGCGACTGAAGAAGTTCGCTTACCCTCGCAATCTCATGGCGCGGTAAAGCCGCATAGCTATCAGCCAATAACCGATGACCTGCATAATCACTGGGATCGTCATTCACCGACTTCCAACCTTCTAATAAAGCCAACTGCTCAAATCCTAGATCTCCATATATTCGCCCAAGGCTGGCGCTACGCGCGGCAGAGTCTTGATCCAGCAAGAATCGCGACCGATACACCGCCCGGTTATCGTTCAACTCAATCGATTTCTGCACATCTTGCAACGCCTCGACCGGGCGGTTTTCAGTCTGTTTGCGGATGGCGTCGTAAAACCACGGCGTGGGATCACGCGGGTCTTGCTGTTTGGCGATCTCGTACTGGGTCCCAGCCAGCCTGTCGCGTTTTTCCTCGAAATAAGCTTTGCCTAAATAACTGCGCAGCAGGGAATTCAACGGATCCAGGCCGACGGCGATGGCGAGATCTTCCCGCCCCGGCTGCAGTTGGCCTTGGCGGATCTTCGCCAAACCCAGCCCTAGACGCGGCAGCGGGTCGGTTTGATCCAATGTGATGGCACGCTCGAACGCTTGTTTCGCGTTCTCGATATCGATTCGGGTCAAATAGGCAAACCCAAGCACCGTTTGGGTGCGGGCGACATGGGCATTCAAAGCCACCGCGCGCTTGGCGGCGGCCAGTGCATTGTCCAGATCTCCCTTGGAGAGCCAAAGTTCGGACAGACGCGCCAGGGCGAGCACATTGACAGGATCGCGCTCCACCGCCGCCTGGCTACTCGCGAGCGCAGCGTCGATGTCAAAGCGCGCCTGCTCGGCATAGGAAAGGGCGATATGCGCCGTCGCCGATCGTGGTTCACGCTCCACACCTTGAGAGGCGAGCGCAAACGCCCGGTCTTTGTCGTTGCGGGTCAGCGCGATGATGGCCTGCAAAGCGAGCGCATTCCCGCTGGCGGGATTCTGCTGCAACGCTCGATTGATATCGGATTGCGCTTGATCGGCCTGGCCGACCGCCATCAATAACGCCGCGCGGTATAGATGATACTGTACGTCTCGCCCTGCGGGCGGCACGCGGCCCAGGCGAGCAAGAACCACCCCCACATTCCGCTGGTCTTGCGTCCCGACGGCTTCACGCAAAGCCGGCGTCGGGCGAGCAGGATTGTAGAGCGCATCCAAGATGGGCTGATAATGCAGCGCCCATTTCACGGCGTCCTCTGGGCGTATGGTTTCAATTAATTTTGGCGGCGCGTTCTTGAGGGCAACCGCTGCTTGATTGCTGCCAACTTGTACCCGACCTCTCGCGTTTTTCGCGACTACCTTGCCCTCAAACACGGTAACGAACGTGCGATCCTGAGCGACGCGCACCTGAAATTCCGTGCCTTCGATGCCGGCGTTGACGAATGGCGTTTGCACATCCAGCCCCTGCGGTTCGCGGCTGAACAAAAAGATGCCGCCCTTCAGCAGATCGAGCAACGAACGCCGCTTGGGAGGGGGCGGCAGGATTCGCACTTCCGTGTCTTGGTCGACGCGCACCGTCGTTTCGGTAGCGAAAAGTAAAAAGGCCGCCCGGCTATAGGGGCCGACGGCGATGAGATCATCCTGACAAAGCCGATCATTCAAGCGAGCAAGCGCATGATTGAGCGTGACCGCTCCTTGGATGGAAACCATTTTTCCAATTGCGACCGACGGGTCGCAATCTGCAGCCTCAGTAGTTGGAATGCGTAATCCCCAAAACACCGTAACGCCGCCAACAAAGAGCATGGCTCTTAGTAGAGAAATCATGTTTATCCTCCTAATATTTATTATTTTTTATGGGCCGCTTTGCTATCGCTTGATGGCGATGCGTGAAGGCCGTCTTATTCGTTTGTGATGTTTCTATCAGAGTGGAATGAGCGCCGTCTGTGACTTTTGTCACAATTTATTGAAAATATTTTTTTGGCGCTGCTTGACAAGCGACTTGGCTTATGGCCGAAGTCTGCGCTAGGAAACCGCTTATTTATCGGCGAACTGGATCAGTGAACCGTGGGTTGGTGGCGGCATGGCGCTGTAGCGTAGGCTGTATTCGAGATAAAAACGGCACGGCCCATCTTGCGGATAATCGTTGACCAGTTGTTCGAACCGCCGAGCAGCATCCGCCCAGCGCTGCGCTACAAACAGGGCAAGCGCAGAGGCAAATTCGGCGCACAGCCACTTCTCTGCGGAGCTTGCATCCTGGCGCCTAGCGACAATCTCATAGACCGTCAATGCTCCCATCTTGCTTGGCACCTGAAAATTGCCCACGCAGCGCAGCAATAGCTCATCGAGACCAGTGACAACAGCGTGCTCGGCCAGCAGCCGAGTACCGAGTTTTTTATTGAGGCGTTCGATGCGCGATGCGGTATTCACGATATCGCCCGCAACACCGTAGACGTAATGGCCGCCGCCGCCGATGTCGCCTAGCGCGACCCATCCCGCGTGCAAGCCGATACGAGTGGGGAATTGATACTCCGGGTGACGGTGGTTGAAGGCTTCCACCGCATCCAGCATCTCTAGTGCCGCCATACACGCCTGTAAGCGTACGTCGCGAGCCGGATGGAGGGCGGACCACAGACTGGTCAAACCATCGCCGACGATCACGAGCATCTGGCCTTGATAGCGCTTGATCCGTTCGCCCAACAGTGTGAAGTACTCATTGGTGAGCATCGCCAATCGTTGCGGTGGCAAACGTTCCGCAAGACCGGCGTAGCCCGTCACATCCGAGCATACGCAAGCGCCATAAATCAGCTCGGGCAGAGCAGGATCGCTGCGTTCGATGAGCCGCTGGGCGGCTTTCTCGGGAACCCGGCTCAGTAGCGCCTGGACGGCGTTTTCCCGTTCCCGCCGCGCCGCCAAATACTGGAGCAGTAAGCCCAGCATCAGCGCAAGCGGCGCTTGCAGGACCAACGGCGTGAATAGCGGCAGCCACAGATTGGCTCGAGTAAAGCACAGGAGCGCTAGGCCCAAATAGAGGATGATTGCGAGCACCGCGACACCCACGACGTATGCGCCGCGCGAACGATAAACCAATATCCCAAGCATGATGCCAAACGACAACACGACTCCCAGACTGGCGCCCGGACCCAGGCTGCGTATGGTGGAATCGCCAAGCAAATTGGCAAACGCGGTTGCCATGACCTCGACGCCGCTGAGATCGACGCCATCCCCGCGTGAATACACCGTATAGAACCGGTCCGGTTGCTCCGGGCTCAGTTCCAGTCCGCCGACGAACACGACTTTACCAGCAAGATCAAGATTTTTGATGGCATCATCTTGCCAGAACTCATGGTAGGAATAGACCCGAACCGTTGCCGGTGGGCCAAAAAAATTCAGGAATCGAGTGTTGGCACCGTGATAGGCTTTGATGAGCGCCTGCAATCTGTCCCGGCCCTTGTTGCTCAAGGCATTGGCACGGGCGGTCATCATCAAGCGCTCCGCCAGCGCCGAATCTTCGCTAAACCGGCTGCGCAATTCTGTCATCAGTTGCAGTAATTCCTGCGGACGGGCAACCGTCGACGGCAGATTTTCACGCACGCCTCCCGCTTGTAGAAGTGCAACGAAATCAGCGTAGGGGATGGACTGCAGAACAAGCATTTGCAGCGCGACCAGTGGCAACGTCGGCATCCAGTTGCCGCTGCCCGCGAACGTCCAAAACTGATCCACTCGATTGGGGACCTTGGGTAACGGAAACGGCCCCGCGCCTGACGCTGCAGCGAACAGCCCAGGCGTCGGATTGATGAGCTTCTCTAGCACGGCCTGGCCCACGCGTTCCCGCGTCAGATTCTGGAATAAGGCCACGCGCCCGGCGCGTGCCATGGCGGCGACCAGCAGGGAATCATCACCATGTGGCGATTCAAAGAAAACATCGAACACGATGACCGCCGCCCGCAAATGAATGAGGCGATCGATCAGTTCGGCGTGTAAGAAGCGCGGCCAATCACGAATTTTCTTGAACTGACCGAACGCCTCGACCGAGCGTCGATCCATGCTAATGACGGCCACCTCGGCCGGGGCGCTCAGCGGCCCTCTGAGATCGAACAGCCAGCCAAGCGTTATCTCTTCCTCCAGCGCGAATCCGCGCGGAGTCAACAAAAAAACCCCTCCCAGTAGGCCTGTTACGAAACCCACCGCGAGCATTCTGATAGAAATTGGAAATCGATCGGCTGACCTCATAGGCCGTCGTTTAGGATTTGCATCCTTCTCCGTCTAAGTCAAGCGCAGCAGCGGAGATATTTATTAGGGTTAGGTGATTATGTTATTCAACTGCTCGGCGTGCCGCGCTCGGGGCTTCAGCAACGCCGATGGGCGTCGAGGCGCGCGCCGTTTGGCCGCCTTGCAGCCAACCGATCACCGCGCGTCGCAGCCGATCCAGGTTGCGATCCCAGAGATTCGGATTCTGTACGACGTCGGCGCGGTAAAACGAAGGGCACAGCACCGCCGCATCCGCGACTTCACCGCACAAACCGCAACCGACACAACCATTGTTGACGTGGGCGATAGGGTCCTTGCGCAGCGGATCGGGGTTCGGCTTTACGGTGAGCGATGGGCAACCGGAAAGCCGGATGCAGGAATGGTCGCCGGTGCAGGTGTCTTCGTCCACGCCAAAACGGGTGCGTAGCACGTGCTTACCGGCCGCCAGTTTCTGGCGCAACAGCGGGCGGATGCGGCGCTGGCGCGCAAGCTGACATTCGCTCTCGGCGATGATGACTTTCAAACCGCCGGCTTTGGTCGTCAGCGCCGCTTTCAAGGTTTTGACCACCTCGCCCACTTTGTAGGTCGTTACCGTGCGCAGCCACTGCACACCCAATCCCTGCAACGCTTGCTGGATGCTCTGCCCGCTGGGTTCGATGCGATAGCTCTTGTTCGACGAGGGGATGTACTGCTGGCCGGTGGCCGAGGTATAGCCATTGTTCATGATCACCAGCACCGAATCGCTCTGGTTGAACACGGCGTTGGCCACGCCCGAGGTCAAGCCATTATGCCAGAAGCCGCCATCGCCCATCACCGTCACCACGCGCTTATCGAACGCCGGCGCGACGGCGGCGGCGCTCGCCAGCCCCAGGCCGTACCCTAATACCGAATTGCCGAGATTGAACGGCGGCAGGGTGGAAAACGTATGGCAGCCGATGTCGCCGCTCGCGATGTGAAGCTTGCCCAGGTCTTTCTCGACCAGCTTGATGGCGCTGAATACGGGCCGTTCGGGCAGCCGGTGCAAAAGCTCGGTGGGCGCGCTGGGATAGCGCCAGCCAGCAGTTCGGCTGCTTGCTTCTTCAATGCCTTGATGCGCTGGTTGGCGGTGTTCAACGGCTGCCCGGCGAGGCCGGAGGGTCGGGTTTTTCGAGAAACTGGCTGACCCCGTCCAACACCACCGCCGCCGTGTATTCGCCCGCCATCGGCAATACGTCCTTGCCGTACACGCGGGTTTGCAGATCGGCTTTGCGCAGGATGACGTTGAGCGCTTGCTCCAGATAATCGGGATTGCCCTCCTCCACCATCAGCACCGCGCGCTTGCCCGCGCAAAAGCGCGCCACCTCGTCCGGCACCAGTGGATAAGTGACGTTCAAGACATACATCGGCACGCGCGCCGCGCCGAAGACATCTGCTAGTCCAATCTGCTGCAATGCGCGGATCACGGTGTTGTAGAGGCCACCCTGGGTAACGATGCCGATGTCATCCAGATCGCCATCGAAAATTTCGTTGAGGCGGTGTTCGCGGATGAACTGGAGCGCGGCGGGAAAGCGTTTGTCGATCTTGTGCTGTTCCTGGCGGTATGTGGCGGGCGGCAGGCAAATGCGTTCGTAATCGAAATCCGGCTCGGTCAATCGCTGGTTGCGGGAGATGCGTGGTTTGCGGTTGTCTTTACAGGTGAAATGACCGTGGAGATGGCAAGTGCGGATGCGGTATTCGATCATCACCGGTGTTTGGCTGGCTTCGGACAACTCGAAGGCTTTCTCGACCAACTCGACCATGCGCGGATGGTGCGGGCGCGGGTCCAGCAACCACATCGTCGATTTCAGCGCGAACGCATGGGTGCGTTCCTGGATGATACTCGCCCCTTCGCCATAATCCTCGCCGAGGATGATGAGCGCGCCGCCCCTGACGCCGGCGGACGCGAGGTTGGAGAGCGCGTCGCTCGCGACATTGGTGCCGACCGTGGATTTCCAGACCACGGCGCCGCGCATCGGGTAATTGATCGACGCGCCAAGCATGGCGGCGGCGGCCGCCTCATTGGCGCACACCTCGAAGTGGATGCCCAACTCATCAAGCAGGCCGCGGGCGTCGGCCATCACATCCATCAGATGCGAGACCGGCGCGCCCTGGTAGCCGCCGACGTAGGACACGCCCGATTGCAGCAAGGCTTTGGTGATGGCGAGGATACCCTCGCCGTGGAATTCTTGTCCGGCGCCGAGTCTCAGCGCCTGTACTTCTTTTGCGAATGAGCGTTCCATCGTTGCAGGCCAATGAGGAAGGGGCGACCGTCCGGTCGCCCCGACGATTTAATAGCGTGTTTTACGCGGTGGCCGCTCCCGCTCGGTGCGCGGCTTGGCTTGATTCACGGTCATCTTGCGGCCTTTGAGCATCTTTTCGTTCAATGCCTTGATCGCCTTGTCGGCATCGGCGTTGTTGGGCATTTCCACGAAGGCAAAGCCCTTCGATTGCCCGGTAAACTTATCCGTTATCACATTGACGCTCGATACTTCACCAAACTCCGCGAATGCGGCGCGCAGTTCGTCTTCGGTTACACCGTAAGGCAAATTACCAACATAGATATTCATATCGACTCTTTAGTAAGCGTGATGTGGGTTGATCGAAACCGCGCTATCGGATAACCAATCCCACAAATCAAGCGATAGCGATCAGTAACATGGTACGCCAATTCCATTTCGACATCGACCATAACCTGTCCAGCCCTCAGTGACCCCGCCCGCACGGATGCACGAGCACGGCGCTGCCGATGCCCTCCGCCATTTCATCGTCGCCGATCTTGAAATTGGCGAGGCGCACCGTGGAATAATCGGCAAAATATTTCTCTAGGCGCCGCTCGATGGCGCTGTCATAGGCCGGTTTCACAGTATGAGTGACGGCGCGCGGTTCGCGCGCGATTTGACCATCGCGGACGATGATTTCGCCTTGCTTCAGCACCAGCGCTGGGCGGCTGAACATGCGCTCGACATCGGCGTCGGGCTGGTAGACCACCACGTCCGCCATCGCCCCGACCCCGAGTTGGCCGCGGTCCCTCAAACCCAACAGGCGTGCCGGCGCGGCGCGGGTCATGACCGCGATTTCATACAGCGAATACTCGCGCTCCAGACCCCCCAACACGCTCGCGGCGGCGGCGACAGGGTCGATTCCGGCGAGTTTTTCGCGGCGGAAGCCCTTATCCATCAATAAGCGGATCAGATGCGGATAAGTCGTGAACGGCGCGCCGTTGGGGTGGTCGGTGGTGAGGATCACCCGCCACGGATCGTTGACCAACAAGAAAAGTTCCAGACCAATCGCCCATTGCAGCGCATTGACGAAACGCTGGCTGCGGTAACGGAACGGCACCACGCCGCAGCCCGCCTCGCATTCGATATCCATGCAAGTCCATTTGTTGGGCTTCGCGTGGCCGTGGTTGGCGTACTGGCGCATGGTGTCGGCGGAACAGGTAATCGTCTGGCCGAACATGATCTGGCCGACATCCACCGACACATGGGGCAGGCGGTTCACCGCCTCTGCAATCAGCGCCGCTGACGATGAGAATTTGCGCTCGCCCTCGGCGCCGTAACTATGAAACTGCACATGGGTGAGATGGATGGGCAAGCCCTCGGCGGCCTCCATCGTTTGCAACGTGGACTTGAAATTGCCCGGCACGCCGAGGTTGCTCGCGTGGATGTGCAGCGGATGGGGCACGCCGAGTTCTTCCAGCGCGCGCGCGACCACCCGCACGATGGTGCGCGGGGTGACGCCGTAATGCGGGCCCGCCTCGTCCACATCGAGCTTGCGGCCATTGAACTTGAAGGCGTTGATGCCGCCGGGGTTGACGATCTTGATGCCGATGCACTGGGTGGCGTTCAAGAGCCAGGCGACATAGTCATTCACCAGTGCTTGATCGGCGCCGTCGGCCAGCGCGCGCAGCAAGAAATCATCATTGCCTATCAGTACATAGCCACCGGTATCCACCATCGGCACATCGGCCATTTCCAGGTGCGCTTGGCGCGCGTTGCTCGGCAGCACCGCCGGTTCGAAACAGGCGGTATAGCCCATCTCGGCATAGCGGTAGCCGGTCGCGGTAGTCGAGGGTGACGCAAGGCCGGAGCCGCCACGCAGGCCGTTAACGCTGGCTAAGGGATGGGCGCGATGATCTTCGATCAGCATGGTGCGCGCGATGTTGACCTTGCCGCCGCCGATGTGGGTATGCAGATCGATGGCGCCGGCCATGACGATCGTGCCGCTGGCGTCGATCTCTTGGACAGGGGCTGCGTCCGGCACCGGCGCAACGATGCGGCCATCGCGGATATGAAGATCGGCGACCACGCCATCGACGCCGTTGGCCGGGTCGTAGAGCGTGCCGCCGCGTATGCGCGTGAGCATCAGGGTGGGGTCTCCAGTTGCCGCTGAATCCGGCCGAGCACCTCCGCCGCCGTCGGCCAGCGCGGATCGCGCAAGCGCCGCAGGGCAAAGCCACCACGTTATCGCTACGGAAATAATGGCCCGCGTGGTCGATGCCCGGCACGCCGACCGGGATAAAGACTTCCGGTTCGCGGCTGCATATCAGCGCGGGATGGCCGAGCACGATGGTGGGAACCGTGCTGGCCGGCGGTGCGAGGTCGGGCGCGAGCGCCGCGATCCAGACCAGCGCGTCGGCCTCGCCGCCAGCGAGCAACGCGCGGCTGTCATAGGCCACCGGATCGAATTCCGGATAGCCTTTGGCGAACCCCACCCGGAGCGGGTAGCCGGTCTGCCAGGTACAGACTTGGTTGGCGGTGAGATCGCCCGCCGATCCACCCAGCGGCAAGCCGACCGCTCGGGTCTTGACGTTGAGCTGGCGCACGATTTCGACCAGATGACTGACGGTGAGATCGCGCTGCGTGGCGTCGAGGTCGCCCGCGCCCCAGGCCAGCACGGCATAGCGGGCGTTGCGCAGCCGCCCCGCGAGCTCGGCAAGATGCGCCAGCGGCAACCGCGCCGCATCAACCGTCAGTTCCCGTCCGGCGAGCAGCGCGCGCACCACCCCCAGCGCATCGGCAAACCGGGCTTGGGAATATCGATGATCGTGGTGCGCGCGGCGGGCAGTTCGGGCGGCAGTCGCTCGCTGCGCCAAGGGCCGATCAGGATGAACTCGCGCCGCGCCGCCGCTTCCGGCAACAAACTCACGGGCGGCGCCAGCACGCGCTCGAGCAGGCGCGGGAACAATGCAAACAAATCCTCGCCAACCACCACGATCAGATCGGCGCGGTTGCGCACCTCGGTGAAGGTAGCGGTGAACCAGCCACTGGTCTGGACGACGCGCACATTGCTCAGAAACGCGGGGCTGTTGGCGTGGTCGAGCACTCCGCCGCAGCGCTCGGCGAACCGCACCGCGGCACGGGCGCCATTGACGTCGGCGGCAAGCCCGGCAATGACCGGGAGCCGCGCCGCGCGCAGGAGTTCCGCGGCGCGCTGCACCGCCTCGTCAAGAGCGGCGGACTGACCGCCGACGCGGGGGCCGGGATCAGTAGCGCCAGAGGCTTCCGCGAAACGCCGGCGCGCCAACGCACAGCCATTCGCCGTCACTCGAACAGCGCCGTCCGCGCTCCACACGGCCAGATCGTCGCAGGCCATGCCGCAGAACGGACAAGTGACATCGTGATGTTCGGTCAAAGACGCTCCGCGACCCCACTATCGGCAAACCGGTCATAAGGATGGCGCTTCACGAAATCCGTGCACTCGACTGTCATCAGCATCTCACCGTGCTGGTTGTACGCCCGTGGCGGATGACGACGATGCCCATCTCGGGCCGCGAGCGCGAATCCCGAACCGATACGATTTCGGTCTATGCTGCATCGTATCGCCCGGCCAGAGCGGTTTAGCCAACGAATCCGGTCGAGGCCAGGCGATCCCAGGCTTTCCCATAGTTGCAAGCGGAAATACTGGCCAAAGGTAAGGCACAGCGTATACAGGCCGGGCGCGAGTAATCCCCCGAATACCGTGTTCTTGGCGGCTTCGGGATCGGTGTGGAAAGGCTGGGGGTCGTATTGGCGCGCGAATTCCATGATGCCTTCGGCGGTGAGGGTGATAGGTTCGCTGTGGAAGCGCTGGCCGACCTGTAAATCCTCGAAGCAGTAGCGATAGCGAACCGTCACCCCGCTATACCCCGGCCACCTGGGCCCACGGCGAAGGGATGAAGGCCGCGCCCGATTTCATGCCGCTCTGCAACTCGTGGCCGACTGCGTTTGGACAGGCGAACAGCGCGGGATAGACGCCGTGCGGCGCGCGCTGGGTCTGGAACCGGCTCGCCAAAACGTCGGCGATGTCCGGGGCCAGTTTATCGTCCAGCGTGACCAGATCGGAGCCGCTCACATCCAAGCGCGGCTGCCGAAATGCGGCATCGATGTCCATCCCGTAATCGACCATGAACGAGGCCAATTGCAGCACCGCTGGCATGATGCGCCGGCCGCCCGACGCACCGGTCGCGAAATGAAATCCGTCGCCACGCTGGACGATGGTCGGACACATATTGGAGAGCGGGCACTTGCCAGGCGCGAGCGAGTTGGGCTTGCCGGCGCGGGGGTCGAACCACATGATGCCGTTGTTCATGAGGATACCGGTGGCGGGCAGCATCACCCGCGAGCCGAACACCGACAACAGGGTTTGGGTGAGGGCGACCAGATTGCCCTCGCGATCCACCACGCTGATATGGGTGGTGCAAGAAGAATGGCTGGATTCGTCGCTATCGCCGAGGGTCGCCAAGCGTTCGGCGTAGGACTCTAGCAGACTCTCGGCGTAGGCGCAGTAAGCGCTGGCATCGGGTCGGGCGATGGGTGTAAGGCGCTGGCTCAATGATGCGAGCGCCTGGCTCAACGTGGGGCCGGCGCTGAGGCCGGGGGCGTAGAATACCGTGGCGCCGCGATAATTCGTGGCGCCCGCTGCAAGCACTCTGGCCTGGTAACGCGCAAGGTCAGCGAGGGTAAGGCTGCCGCCGCCCGCCTGGACATCCGCGATCACAGCACGGGCGAGGTCGCCAGTGTAGAAATCCCGCGGCCCCGCCTTGCCGAGCCGCGCCAGCGTGTCGGCCAGCCTGCCCAGCTTGATGCGCGGCAATGGCCCACCCCACTCGCCTACCGGGGGAAAGCCATTGGGCAAATAAGTGTCACGGCTTTCGGGGAAGCGGGAGAGATCGCGCGCAGCGGTGGCAATCTTGAGGGTTGCATACCAGTCCACCGCCAGCCCATCCTGGGCCAATTCGATGGCGGGCGCGATCGCTTCGGCCCAGCCGCGCGTACCGAAGCGCTCTAACGCTGCCGCCATGCCCGCTACGTAGCCAGGCACGGCCATCGCGTAGTAGCCTTTGATATTGCGGTCTTCGAGAACCGCCGGCCACTGGAACAAATCCGCGCCTTTGCCGGACGCCAACGGATAATCAGCGGGGTTCAAAGCGGCTGGCGCCACCATGCCAAAATCGACCGCGTGCGTAAAATTTTCACTGGCTCGGTAAATAAGCATCTGACCGCCGCCGCCCAGCCCGCTCATCCACGGTTCCTGCGTGGCGATGGCAAAGCTAGCCGCAACCGCCGCATCCACGGCGTTGCCGCCGGCACGCAGTACCGCAGCACCTATTTGGGAAGCGACATAATGGTGACTCGCCACCAGCCCGTAGCGGTTTTCGACCGCCGGTTTGGCGATGGTCCAGGTTTCGCTGGGATAAGAATGGGACATGCAGACACTCTACCAGGCGTGACGACCACGAGAGTGTATTGCGCACCGAACCCGTCGTCTATGTCCGGGTCATCTGGAGGATAAAAATGGACCGCTCATGTTGAACCGCAATCGGCCAACCGTCGCTAACGGAGCGTAGCGAGCCATTGCATGATGAAATAACACTTACCCTTGAGTATTATCCCGCAAGGCAACGATCGATCGTATTCAACGCGGCGCTGACGCTGAACCATCCGCTGGTTCACTACGCCAAGCTACGCCGCGGCACGGTCACCAATTGACGGCGCTTTCCGCGCTGTAGTTCAGATCGCTGAAATCGTCGAGCGTCCAGGATTCGGGCGCTTCCGGCATTTCTTCGTCATTGTCGTCAACCGAGCGTGGAAGTTCGACTTCGTATTCGTCGTAGTTTTCAGCGTACATTGTGATTCCCCTTACAGTGTTTGGTTAAGCTACATAAAATTAATATACAGAATTCGTGCCATTCTTAGTGCTTGGTGACTGCCGCCGCCGCTTGTGCACGGGTATAAAAACAGCCGTTGCGGACGAAGCCAGCGACGACGGTTGCTTTGACTGCCGCTACCCGCCCGGACGGGAAACGTTCCATGACCAGTTCCTGCGGCAGTCCATCGAGCAAATGCATCGGTGCAAGCCGGCCATCGGCGAAACGTGAAAGGTAAATCGTGCCAGTGCAAGTATCTGTGAACGCGGGCAGAAAGCCGCTGCAGCAATTTTCCTGGCTGACGCCGCCGGTGCCCTTGAAGCACTCGTTTTGTTCGACGAGTTGCTGCGGGGTCATCAGGCTTTTCTTTCCTTGCCGTTTCATCTCCATCGTCTGCACTGCTGCTGTTGCGTTCATGATCTTTCAGTTGGGGTTGATCAAAATTGTCTACTGTTTCAGTCCAAGCATAATCAATGCCAAAATTATTTTTTATAATAAACAAATAATTATACATTTTAACAATGTAGGTTTAACCAAACTGACCCAATACATACAGCAAACGGTCAATCTCGACCGGACCTGGACAGTAGGCGACGGCATCGAAACACACGCCATGCTATAGTGGTGTCAAACTTGAATCGCTTTCATAATTAATGGCCATTGTCATCGTCTCCATGCGCAGCCCATTCAAGTCTGGCGGCAAACTCACCCCGTCCACGTCGCGCCACATCAAACTTGGTGCGTGGCTAGGTATTCTTGCGCTGCTGACGCAGCTTTGGATGCCGCTCGTCCACGAGGGGCCGCAATCTCAGCCCCGCCTACCTCGCGTCAGCGAACTGGGCACGACCGATGCGGGTTCGTTCAGCGCCTATCTCGCCGCCCTGGGCTCGGCAGTGTTCTGCGGCAATGGACCGAGCGATGGCGGACAACCCGATCAACCGGCACAGCCCCATCGCCACGATTGCCTCCTTCTCTGCCATACTCTGCAGCATCACGACACGCCCGTCTTACCTGCTGCCGCAGCGGGTCTAGCGCGGGTTGCGCAAGCCACGCCCTACTTCGCGCTAGGCGCCGTTTTCGCGTTTTCTTCTCAAGCCTTCTCACCTCTTCAAGCGCGTGCCCCGCCGCCGATCGCGTAGCGCTCATACCTAGCTCCCCTTATTCGCGCCGCCCCTGAGGCGCGGTTGGCCTTGTGCCAGCCGATGCTCATGTGGCAATCCGCCCTGTTGCTGTGGGCGCGGAATGATCGTTTCACCCCGTAGGAGATTCCCAATGAATCGTTTATTCGTTCTTGCGCTGAGCCTAATGGCTCTGTTCGCATCGCTCCCGGCACCTGCCGGGGATTACCAACTCGGCACGCTGCAAATCGCCAATCCGTGGGCCCGACCAAGCCCTATGAATGCCGAAAACGGCGCCGGGTATTTGATGTTGAAGAATGGCGGTGATCAAGCCGACAAACTGGTGTCGGCCAGCGCTGATGTCGCGGCGGCCACCGAACTGCATAGCACGCTCATGGACGGCAACGTGATGAAAATGCGGCACGTCGCAGCCATCGATATTCCCCCCAACGGTGAAGCTGAGCTGAAACCAGGAGGCTTTCACATCATGTTCCTGGGTCTGCGCAAACCGCTGGAGCAGGGTCAACGCTTTCCGGTCAAGTTGAAGTTTGAGAAGGCCGGTGGAATCACCGTCGAAATGACGGTCGCCCATGAACCGTAGCCCTGCCGATGGCTGGAAAGGAGTCGATACGATGTCAACCACAACACTCGGTTATTCCAACCCACCAACGCAAAACGCCGGGTCCGAACCTGCCGCCAGCGGTCGTTTTTACCGCGTCGTCTGGCGCTGGCATTTCTACGCCGGGCTGTTCGTCATTCCGGTGTTATTGATACTGGCGATCACGGGCAGTATTTACTTGTTCAAACCCCAGCTTGACCGTTGGATGTACCGTGAGCTCATGTTCGTGGAGCCAGGCGCCGCCGCGCTTTCCTACGACCGCCAACTCGACGCGGCGCGCGCCGCTTATCCCACCGCCAAGCTCACCAAATTCACACCCGCCGTGACCGCCGACCGCAGCGCCGAGGTCGGACTGACCACCCGGGACGGTCACGATTTGGCCGTGTTTGTCAATCCCTACACTGGCAAGGTGCTGGGCGAGCGCGATGAGCACGCCAATCTGCAAGCCTATGCCCGCAAGATTCACGGCGAGTTGATGATCGGCAAAGTGGGTGACACGATCGTGGAGCTTGCGGCGTGTTGGGCGCTGGTGCTGATCGTGAGTGGTGTGTATATGTGGTGGCCACGCCACGGCTCGGCGATCTGGGGTACGCTGCTGCCGCGCCTGCACGCCGATGGCCGCACTTTCTGGCGCGATCTTCATGCGGTGCCAGGCTTTTACGGCGCGCTGCTGGTCGTGTTTCTGGTGTTGACCGGCTTACCCTGGGCGGGGTTTTGGGGTGACAACTTTGCCAAGGTCTGGAGCCGCTACCCTGAATTCATGTGGGATAGCGCGCCCAACGCCAAGCAGTTGACCGCCGCGCTCAACCAAAACGGCGTCCAGACGGTGGCTTGGGCCGCCGAGCAATTGCCGATGCCGAAATCGATCGTGCCGGGCCACGCCGAACATCAGAGCAGCGCTAGCGCGAGCACCTCGGCGGCGTCAGCCGAGGGCCAATCCGCCATGCCGGTAAGCCTCGGCGGCATCATCGCCCTCGCCCAGGCCAATGGCGTAACGCCTGGTTACAGCGTGAGCCTGCCAGGCGATGCGGAGGCGGTATACACAGTCTCGGCGGTTCCCAACGACCCCACGCTGGAGCGCACCCTACACATCGACCAGTACAGCGGCAAGGTCCTGGCCGATCTGGGCTGGGCGCAGTACGGCCCAGTGCCCAAGGCGGTCGAGTTCGGCATCGCCATCCATATGGGCAAATACTTCGGACTCGCCAATCAATTGCTGATGCTCGCCATTTGCCTGATTGTCATCACCCTGACGATTACCGGCGCGGTGATGTGGTGGCGGCGGCGTCCGGCCGGGCGGCTCGGCGCGCCGGCCATGCCGGCCAACTTTCCGCTTTGGAAAACGGCGGTGGCGATCATCGCTGTGCTCGGCGTGGCGTTTCCGTTCGTCGGCATCTCGCTGGTGGCGGTGCTGCTGGTGGACTATCTAGTAATCTCGCGGATTCGCCCGCTCAAACAAGCATTGGGTTGAATCCGGCGGGATTACGCCATGGGCCGGCGCTCCCGCCGGCCCGCGATTCTGAGGAGAGCAGCATGAGCAAAAACAGGGCCGCGACCCACCGCCAGCCCATCATGCTCTGGATGGCGGCGCTGGTCGCCGCGCTCGCGCTCAGCGCGACCGGCGAGTCTGGCTGGGCATGCGCTACGGGCGCCAAGCCCAGCCGTTACCCACCATCAACGGTATTTTCCTCGCCGAGCCCTGCCCTGGCGGATTTCATATTGATCGATCAGGACGGCGCTCCCTTCACGCGCGCCGAACTGCAGGGTCGCTGGACTTTTCTCTATTTTGGCTACATGTTCTGCCCGGACGCCTGTCCGCTGACGCTGGCGGAGCTGGCCAAGACCCGGCGTAAGCTGATGGCGCAAGGCGTGGATGGGGACATCGCTTATCGGTTTGTGTCGGTCGATCCAGCGCGCGACACACCAGCAGGCTTGAAGCAGTACGTCGCCTCGTTCGACCCACGATTCGGCGCCGCCACCGGCGCGCGCGGGGAAATCGACAGACTGACCGCGCAACTTGGCGTTTATTACCAGATCAACAAGCCGGAAGAAAACAAGGATTACTACTTCGTGGATCACTCCTCTTCCGTGATTCTGATCAACCCCGACGCGCGCTTGCAAGCCGTGCTGAACCCACCGCACGGACCGCAGCAGTTGGCGGAGGATTTCCTCAAGATCCGTGACTATTACCTGCGGCAGGGATCGTCACCCTGAATTCGCCGCTGACATCATTCAGTGCCGCAACCAGAAGTGAGCGCCGTACAACAGCGCCGCGACGATCAAACCGACCGCGAAGCCCTTCCACGGCAATTCAGCCGCCACCAAGCGGTTACGCCCGGCGAGGATCGCGCCGAATGGCAACAGCGAAGTCTCGTCATAAAACGCCTGCAATGGCGGGTTGAGGCGTTGGCGCTGATCCTGATGGGCGCCGCCGATGATGGCGAACACCGCAAAACCGCCGAAGAAGATCACGTCGCTCGCATAGCCATTCAACAGGCAATGCGCCAACCCCCACAGCCCGAGGCCCATGAACAGCGGATGGCGGGTAATGCGGGTCAGGCCGCGCGCACTGCGCGAAGCGCCGGGCGCCAATCCCACCGGGCTCGGTTGCATGTTGGCGGCGACGATGATCATCCACGCGAGCGCGGACAGCAGCGTCGCCAGCGGCATGATGCCTGGTATGCTACGTAAATTCCACAGCAGCGGCCCGGCATGGCGGTGGGGCCAGTACGCCATCACCAGCAATACGAAGGTGACGAGCGAGATGATCGAGTACAGCCCCATGAAACCCTTCTGGCTGAAACGCGCGATCAACGCCCCGCGCAGCGGCTGCGCCGACAGCAATAAATGGCTGCCCGCGAATATCAGCCACCAGAGCAATACCCAGGCCCATTCGTGCATAATCCCCCCGCGCTGACGTTACCATTGGATAGCGCCCATTGTAGCGCGTCGCCCAGCGCAGATGACGGTCAGTTGGCATCAGCCAGCCTGAGCGATGGAATGGCGTACAGTGCCTTGACCCACTGGCGCAGATAGGGATTAGGGTCGGTCGGTAGGAGCGCGCGGTTGTAGGGCTTAAGCTTGACATCCTGCGGCATGGCGCCCGAGGGCAATAGCACGCGGCGCTTCTCGCCGGTGATGTAAAGCTCGAAGTGCAACTGTGATTCGCTGCCTTGATTGGCGACCGTCGCGATCGTATCGCCCTGCTTAACGGGCTGTCCTGGCTTCAAACCGTCACTGGGCACGACTTCGCCATACACCGCGATGAATCCATCGTGATTGACTTGGATCATCTTCATCCCAAACAGAAATGGGTCAATCGCGAATACGGCACCGTCCGCCACTGCAACGACTTCAGTGGTGGCTTTAACCATCAAATCGCATCCTGCGTGGGTTCTGGTGCCGATCACATTATTGTCTTTATCACGTTTGGGGCGCTCTGCTCCGAAAAATCGCTTGGCCGCGGTCCAGTCTTGTGGCACAACTTTCAAAGGAAAGATAGGGTTGCCATTGAGCTTAACCAGCGCAGCAATAGGCTCTATCATGGGTGCGATCTCTGGCTTGAGGAGGAATTCGTTCAGGCTTGGCGTCGATACTGCAAGGCAAATTATTCACCCGCTGGCATCGTCGCGAATCTCGACCATTACGTTCTTGCCATTCAATGGAATGTCATGCCAGATTTTTAGCAATTCGCTGTGCGAGATGACGATGCAGCCCTCGGACCACTCGTGGATTCTGGTCTGTTTCCCACCGCGATGAATGAAAATACCCCATCTGACGTGAATCGCCTGCCAATCGGTGTGATTGTCCTTGCTGGCCCAATCGAAGCTTTTCCCTGGCGGCGATTGTTGCATGGCTCTTTTCATGTAGGTGGTCGAACAAGCGTCATATCGGCCAGGATTGATGCGATGTTTCGGGTCGGGGCAGGTATCAAACCAACACTCGGTTGTGACTTGGGGCGTGGCTTGAACCTCTGTTGGCTTTTCCCGCCAATATTTCAGAACGCCAGTGCCTTTGCGGGGTTGTCGATCGACGCGGATGTAGTAACTCATGAGGTTGTTGACTCCCTATCATTCTCGTTGAACCTGATGATTACGGGACTTACGTTACCGCCCGTCCCGTCGCTGTTAGCAGCCCGCCAGCATCCGCGAAAGTAAACATTGCCCAAAACTGATGCTGACGCGCCGCCGCTGCTAGCGAATCTGTCGCAGAATCCGCAAGGAACGCGACCGAAATTCACGCCGATACAGCACGCCCGTCACCCACGCGGTGGCGACGATGAACAGCAACGGATGGATGAACCAGCCCAGCGCGCCGAGGGCGAAGGAGTAAGCGCGCAGACCACCGTTGAAATGGCGCGCGGCCAGACCATGAATTCTGGCGATGCCCTCGGCGAACGCATCGGCCTTGGGGTCGGGCTGATCGATCAGAGGAGCGGCGCCGATCAGGATGGAGCAATAATTGAACAAGCGATAACACCAAGCGAACTTGAAAAACGCGTAAACGAAAATCACTACGAGCAACAGGATTTTGACTTTCCATCCCGCTTGGGTGTCATGCACCGCGAACGGCAGGTCGCTCAATAAATCCATCGCCCTGTCGCCCGCGCCGAGCGCGGCGATCAGCCCACCCAGCACGAAGATCGCGGTCGAGGCGAAAAACGCCACGCCTTGCAATAAATTGCCTTGAACACCGGTGTCGATGACTTTGAGTTCGCGGCGCAGCATATTGCGCATCCAGCGACACCGATATTCATCCATTTGCGCGCTCACGCTGCGCTGGTGCCAGCGCGTGTAATCCGCGAAACGGATGTAACCGATCCAACACGATACGAACCAGGCGAGCGCCGCCCAGTCGAGCACGCTGAACCCGAGCATAGTCATCGCCGTCAGCTTTTCAGGCGCTGGTCGAGCGGATCGTGCCAGGCTTGCGGCGTGGCGCGTGCGGCGAAGTGCTCGCCGCCGATCTCGATCTGGAATGGATCGCTCGCCGCCGCCTCGATGTCAACAGCCGCACTGTGTTCGATGCATCCCAATCCGACCGAACGGCCCACGGTGTGCCCGTACATCGCCGAGGTGATCTGACCGACGATACGCCCGCCGCGCCAGATCGGCTCATCGCGGTACAATAAGGGTTGCGGATCGTCCAGGGCGAACAGCCCGAAACAGCGCCGGAGGCCGGCATCGCGTTGCTGGAGCAATGCCTCGCGACCGATGAACCCGCCAGGTTTATCCCAGGCCACCAGCGCCGCAAGCCCGGCTTCCAACGGCGTGATTTCGTCGCTGAGGTCATGCCCCCAGTGTCGGTAGCCTTTTTCGATGCGCAGCGAATCGAGCGCGTGAAAGCCAACCTGCGTGAGACCATGCCTTTCGCCTTCCGCGATGATGACATCGTAAACGCCGAGCGCGAACTCGCTGGGGATATAGAGTTCCCACCCCAGTTCGCCGACGTAACCGATACGGCTCGCGCGGATCTTGGCGTACCCGATCTCGATTTCGCGCGACCAGGCTAATGGAAATCCAGCGTTGGACAGATCGCTGTCGCTCAACGCCGCGAGCAACGCCTGCGCGCGTGGCCCCATCACACCTGCACCGCGTAAGCCGAGGTGACATCGCAAACGAACGCGTGGGCATCGGCTGGAATCTGGCGCCGCAGCCAGGCCAGATCGCGCGCTTGGCTGGCGGCGCCGCTGACGATGAGGAAAGCGTGCTCGGCGACGCGGGTGACGGTGAGCACGGCCTCGATGCTGCCGCGCTCGTTGAGCCATTGGCTATGACGATGCGCCCCACCGGCATGGCGATATCGTTGGCGCAAACCCGGTTCAGCAGCGTTTCGGCATCGCGTCCCTGCACCAGAAATCGGCGAACGAACTGAGATCGAGCAAACCGACGTTCTCGCGTACCGCATTATGCTCGGCCGCGGAATACGCAAACCAGTTCTGCCGGCCATAGGTGTATTCATAGTGCGGCGCGATGCCGGGCGGCGCAAACCAATTGGTGCGCTCCCAACCGGCGGTTTCGCCGAAACACGCGCCGCACGCCTTCAGCCGCTCGTAAAACGGTGATTTGCGCACACCGCGCGCCGTCTGGTATTGCTGAAACGGCCAGTGCATGGCGTAAAGCAGCCCCAGACCCTCCACGGTGCGGTCATGGAGATAACGGCGGTTGTTTTGGAACGGCAGCATGCGGCGGATATCGACATCCCACAAATCCAACGGCGGATGGCCTTGGACGATCCATTCCGCCAACACTTTGCCCGCTCCACCCGCCGACTGAATGCCGATCGAATTGAAACCGGCAGCGATGAAAAAATTTCGCAGCTCCGGCGCTTCGCCCAATAGATAACGATCATCCGGGGTAAAGCTCTCCGGGCCATTGAAGAAGAGGCGGATGCCGGTGTGCCGCAAGATCGGCAATTGCGTCATCGCTTTCTCCAGCCAGGCTGGAGGTGGTCGAGAGCAGCCCGGCGCGGCGAATGAACTTCCGGAATGCCGTCGCCGCCCCAAGGTTTGGCCACAGGCTCGAAAAAGCCGACCAACAGCTTGCCCGCCTCTTCCTTGCAATAAGCGCAAAAATCCGGGTCGCGCAGCACCGGCAGACCGTCGGGCAGATCAGGGGATGGGTTCGGTAACGACATAAAATGCTCGGCTGCGTGGAGCGGCACATTGACGCCGCATTGTAAACCGATGGCGCGCTCCACATGCCGCCGCAGTTGACCACATATTCGGTGGCGATCCGCCCGAACTGGTGCGCATCGCCTGTCGCCCGGCCTCCCTGCTGCAGCACCGCCGTAACTTTGACGTTTTCCAGCACACGCGCGCCGCGCAGCCGGGCGCTCCTTGGCGAGCGCTTGCGCGGTGTCGATGGATTGGTCTGGCCGTCGTTGGGAATGAACACCGCCCTGCTGAGGTCATCGACGCACAGCAAGGGATAGCGGTAGCAGCTCACGCGGGTCTATGATCTCGACCTCAAGATCCCAATTGCGCGCGCGGCGCGGCGCGTTTGAGTTCAGCGTAACGCTCGGCGGCATGCGCAAGCGCCAGCGAACCGCGCTGACGGAACCCTGTCGCCTGGCCGGTTTCCCGCTCCAACTCACGGTAAAGCCCGGCGCTATATACGGCGAGCCGGGTCAGGTTTTGCGTCGCCCGCAGCTGCCCCACCAATCCGGCGGCGTGCCAGGTGGTGCCGCAGGTAAGTTGCTTGCGCTCCAGCAGCACCACGTCCTGCCACGTTTGGTCAGATGATAGGCGACGCTGCAGCCGACGATGCCGCCGCCGATGATCACGATCTGGGCGCTGCTCGGCAATGGCTGTTCCGCCATCGAGAGTCTCCAAAATCACCGAAGTCAAACTAATCCTAGCTGGAGTGCGTAAACGGTCAAATCCCAGCCGCTTTTTGGTAAGATTCACCCACTCCATGGATGGGTTTCAGTTGCCGAGCCCGTGTTTAGGCATATTCTTTGCTTAGTGATCCCGGATAGCATGGTCCGCTCAACAGCGAAAGTCGAACTCCATTCCAGCGCAAGGCGCGCCAATTCTGATAATGAACCTAATGACGAGCAAAATGGGATGCGCGCCGACGCTTGGCGGTGACAACCGGCCTTGTGGGTAGCGAGTATCGCCATGGCAAGACTACACCAGGCGGGACAACGGCTGGAACACCTGCAAGAAGCGCCGGACGATCACGGCACAGAGCGCATCAAAACGCTCGAAGCGGCCAACCGCAAGTTGACCCAAGCAGTGGCCGAACGCCGCGATGCCGAGCAGGAATTACTGCATTACAAATATTTGCTAGGCGCGCTGCGCGATGGCTTTTACTTCGTGGATACCGATTATATCTACCGCGAGGTGAACGAACGTTATCTTGACTTCGTCGGCAAACGGCGCGAGCAACTGCTCGGCAAACGCATCAACGAGGTTCTCGAAGAAGATTTCTTTCAACGGCAGATCAAGCCGTTGTTCGATCACTGCGCAGTCGAAGGCGGATTGCATACGCAGCAGTGGGTCGAATATCCCGGCACCGACAGGCGCTACCTGGATGTCCGCTGCAACCCTGCCTATGATGAGGCCCATGGACTCGTCGGTTATATCGTGCTCGCCCGCGATATCACCGACCTGAAACGGATGGAAGAGCGGCTGCGCATGTACGAGTCCATTCTTGCTCAGGTAAGTGAACGCATCTCCGTCATCGGCACGGATTACCACTATCGGTTCGTCAATCAGCGCAATTGGGACTTTTACGGAAAGCATCCCGAAGAGCTGGTCGGCAGACACCTTTCCGATCTGATCGGCGGCGAGACTTTTCAGATGCGGACCAAAGCCTATCTGGACCAATGTTTCCAGGGTGCAATGGTCAACTATCAGGCGCCGATGCCCGCGAAGGGCGTGATGCGTGATTTCGATGTGAACATGGCCCCTTACCGCGAAACCGACGGCTCGATAGCGGGCGCGGTAGTGACCATCCGCGATATCACCGAGCGTAAGCGCATCGAACAAGCGCTAGCAACGGAACGTAATTTATTACGCTCGCTCATCGACAATATCCCCGACTATATCTTCGCGAAGGACAAAGACAGCCGTTACATCGTCAAAAATCTGGCGGGCGCCCGCTTGCTGGGCGCCGCCCATCCCGACGAGGTCATCGGCAAATCCGACCTCGATTACTACCCCGCCGAGTTCGCGGTCCAATACCGGGCCGATGATCAGTTCGTCATTCAACGCGGCGAAGCGCTGGTCGCCAAGGAAGAAATCAACGCCAATCCGGGTGGTGACCGCAAGCTCTGGGTGTTGACCACGAAAGTGCCGCTCAGGGACGCCGCCGGCAATATCACTGGCCTGGTCGGCATGACCCGCGATATCACCGAGCAAAAACAGATCGCAATTGCGCTCAAGCACAGCGAAGAGCGCTTCCGGGATTTCGCCGA
>JAXMFZ010000020.1:0-65472 GCA_046347515.1 Gammaproteobacteria bacterium
GCTGATCGAAACCGAAGCCTGGGCCCACGAACGGATCCGCGCGATGTGGGAAATCACCGGCGCCGAGGTGGTGGATATGGGAGTACATCACCACGACGAAGTGCTCGCCGCTACCAGCCATCTGCCCCATGTGCTGGCGTATTCGCTGGTGGACTGCCTGGCGCGAATGGACGACCGCGCCGAAATTTTTCGCTACGCGGCGGGTGGATTCCGCGATTTCACCCGCATTGCTTCAAGTGATCCGACCATGTGGCGCGACATCTGCCTCGCCAATCGCGCGCCGCTACTCGAAGCGATCCGCCAGTTCAGCGCCGACCTCGCCAAGCTCGGCGCCGCCATCGAGCGCGCCGACAGCGCGGCGATCACGGCGACTTTTCAGCGCGCCAAACATGCCCGCGACAACCTCTATCTGAGCAAACATGCCTGAGATGAACTACCGCGTTGCTCCCAGCCGCGTGCTTACCGGACGCCTACGGGTGCCCGGCGATAAATCCATCTCCCACCGGGCGCTGATGTTCGGCTCATTGGCCGAGGGGGTCACGGAAATCAGCGGCTTTCTGCCCGGCGAGGATTGCTTGGCGACGCTGAACGCATTCCGCGCAATGGGCGTGCGCATCGATCACTCCCGCCCCGACCACGCCATCGTGCAAGGCGTCGGCATGCACGGCTTACACGCGCCCCGGCACCCGCTCGACATGGGCAATTCCGGCACCGCGATGCGGCTGATGACCGGCATCCTGGCCGGCCAGGCGTTCGACAGCGTGCTGATCGGCGATGAATCGCTGTCGCGCCGGCCGATGAAGCGGGTTACGGAGCCGTTGGCGCAGCTCGGCGCGCGTATCGAAACCACGGCAACCGGCACCGCGCCGCTGCGCATCCATGGTGGCCAAGCGCTGAAGGGTTCGGCTTACGCCATGAAAGTCGCGAGTGCCCAGGTAAAATCCTGCTTGCTGCTCGCCGGACTCTACGCGACCGGCCGCACCTGCGTGACCGAACCCGCGCCGAGCCGCGACCACACCGAGCGTATGCTGGCGGGTTTCGGCTATCCGGTGGAACGCCAAGGCGCGACGGTATGTTTGAGCGGCGGCGGGCGCCTGCGCGCCGCACCGATCCAAGTGCCCGCCGACATTTCCTCGGCGGCGTTCTTTCTGGTCGGCGCGAGTATCGCAGCGGACGCGGAACTGGTGCTGGAAAATGTCGGCGTCAATCCGACCCGGACCGGGGTCATCGATATCCTCAAGCGGATGGGCGCCGACATCGAGCGCATGGGCGAGCGCAGTGTGGGCGGCGAACCGGTCGCCGATCTACGGGTGCGCTCGGCTGCCCTCAAGGGCATCCGCATCCCCGAGGAACTGGTGCCGCTGGCCATCGACGAATTCCCGGCGCTGTTTGTCGCCGCCGCCTGCGCCCAAGGTGAAACCGTGCTGACCGGCGCGCATGAACTGCGGGTCAAGGAAAGCGACCGCATCCAGGTGATGGCGGACGGCCTCAACGCATTGGGCATCGATGCGCGCCCCATGGCGGACGGAATGATCATCCAAGGCGGTGCGCTCGGCGGTGGCGAGGTCGCGAGCCACGGCGACCATCGCATCGCAATGGCGTTCGCGATGGCGGCGCTGCGCGCCAGTGAAACCATCCGCATCCGTGATTGCGCCAATGTCAATACATCGTTTCCCGGTTTCGTCGATCTGGCGTGCACCGCCGGGCTTGCCATCGAACAGGAATGAGTGCGAACACCGCGCCGGTGATCACGATCGACGGCCCCAGCGGCGCCGGCAAGGGTACGCTGGCCGCGCGCATCGCGCGCAGGCTCGGCTGGCATCGCCTGGACAGCGGCGCGCTTTATCGGCTGACGGCGTTGGCTGCGCTCAAGCAGGGCGTGGCGCTGGACGACGGTAAACAGCTTGCCCCTATCGCCCGGCACCTGGATATCCGTTTCGACGACGCGCTTGACCCCTCGCGGGTATATCTGGCTGGCGAAGACGTCAGCCGCGCCATCCGCAGCGAACAGTGCGGCAACGCCGCCTCGAAAATCGCGGCGCTGGCTGCCGTGCGCGATGCGCTTCTCGACCTCCAGCGCAGGTTTCGCCAGCCACCCGGCCTGGTCGCCGATGGCCGCGACATGGGCACGGTAGTGTTTCCGCATGCCGAGGTAAAAATTTTTCTCCTTGCTAACCTTAAGGAGCGTGCAATTAGACGTTATAATCAGTTGATGGAACAGGGCATTAGTGCTAGTCTTCCGACGCTTGAGCAAGAAATCGCCGAACGCGATGAACGTGACGCCAAGCGTGCGATCGCCCCGCTCAAATCCGCCACGGACGCGCATAGGCTCGATACATCCGGGCTAAGTATTGATGAAGTCGAAAACCGTGCATTCAAAATGGTGTCGCAACAAATCCAGGCGCGATACCTTCAATAGGTGGTTCGGAGCGCTCCGAACTGGTGTTTAACTTTTTAAAAACAAATATTTCCGTAGTGAGCCATAACCCAATGACTGAAAGTTTCGCTGATCTATTTGAACAAAGCCTGCATGGGACGCAAATGCAACCCGGCGCCATCGTCAAAGGAACTGTACTTGAGATCCGCTCTGACGCCGTAGTCGTTAACGCCGGTTTGAAATCCGAGGGGCTCATCCCGCTCGAACAGTTTTACAATGAAAACGGCGCTTTGGAAATTAAGGTGGGGGATGAGATCGAAGTCGCCCTGGATGCCGTCGAAGACGGCTTCGGCGAGACCCGGCTGTCGCGGGAAAAAGCGAAACGTGCGCGGGTCTGGACCCACCTCGAAAAAGCGTTCTCCGACCAGGAGACCGTGACCGGTATCATCACCGGCAAGGTCAAAGGCGGCTTTACGGTCGATATCGGTGAAATCCGCGCCTTCCTGCCGGGATCGCTGGTCGATGTGCGACCGGTTCGGGACACTTCTTATCTGGAAGGCAAGGAGTTGGAGTTCAAAGTTATCAAGCTCGATCGGCGCCGCAACAATGTCGTAGTGTCGCGGCGCGCCGTGGTGGAATCGGAATATAGCGCCGAGCGTGAAGCGTTGTTGCAAAATCTTCAAGAAGGCCAAATGGTTAGAGGTGTGGTCAAGAATCTTACCGATTACGGCGCATTCTTGGATTTAGGTGGCGTGGACGGTCTGCTGCATATTACCGATATGGCGTGGAAGCGCGTCAAACATCCATCCGAAGTGATCAATGTCGGCGACGAGATCGACGTCAAGGTGCTCAAATTCGACCGCGAACGCAACCGCGTCTCGCTTGGCCTCAAGCAATTGGGTGATGATCCATGGGTCGACCTGGCGCGCCGCTATCCGGTAGGCACCCGTTTATTCGGCAAAGTGACCAATATCACCGACTATGGCTGCTTCGTGGAGATTGAAGCAGGGGTCGAAGGCTTGGTGCATGTTTCCGAGATGGATTGGACCAACAAGAATGTCAATCCCGGCAAGGTGGTCAATATCGGCGACGAAGTCGAAGTGATGGTGCTCGACATCGACGAGGAACGTCGGCGCATTTCGCTCGGTATGAAACAGTGTAAGCCCAACCCGTGGGAGGATTTCGCCGCTACCCACAACAAGGGTGACCGGGTATCCGGTAAAATCAAGTCGATCACTGATTTCGGCATTTTCATCGGCCTGGACGGCAGCATCGACGGTTTGGTGCATCTCTCCGATCTCTCCTGGAACATGCCGGGTGAAGAAGCGGTGCGCAATTACAAGAAAGGCCAGGAAGTCGAAGCCGTGGTCCTGGCGGTCGATGCTGAGAGGGAGCGTATTTCCCTCGGCATCAAGCAACTGGACAAAGATCCCTTCTCCGGATTCGTGGCCGAGCACCCCAAGGGCAGCATCGTCAAAGGCATCGTCGCCTCGGTAGACGCCAAGGGTGCGATCATTGATCTCGGCAGCGGCGTCGAAGGCATGTTGCGCGCATCGGAGCTTACCCGTGAGCGCGTGGATGATGCACGTACCCTGCTGAAAGTCGGCGAGGAAGTGGAGGCCAAATTCGTCAACGTGGACAAGAAAAACCGCGCCATTACGCTTTCTATCAAAGCCAAGGAAGTCGCCGAAGAAGCCGAAGCACTGCAAGATTACAGTCGCAAATCAACGACCGGTACTGCGACCCTAGGCGATATTTTGAAGGGTCAGATCGGTAAAGAAAGCTAAACTCTTTGTGCCGTAGCGAGCCCGGACCCGTTTGTCGGACTCGCTTCTTCATCCGCAACACCTAACTATTCGGTAACTGCCCATGACTAAATCCGAACTGATTGAGGCGCTCGCCCATAAGAAAAATAATCTGCCCTATAAAGATGTCGAAAACGCCATCAAAGCGTTGCTCGAACATATGAGCGAATCGCTCGCCGACGGCGAGCGTATCGAGATTCGCGGCTTTGGCAGTTTTTCTCTACATTTTCGTCCGCCGCGCGTAGGCAGAAATCCGAAAACCGGCGCCTCTGTTCCCCTGTCAGGCAAATACGTTCCGCACTTCAAACCCGGCAAGGAATTGCGCGAGCGGGTGAACGATACCGCGCAAGAGTGAGGATTACGGAGTTTCGCGTCACAGCTGTTCGATCCAGCGCCAGTGCAGCCCAGCGGTTTTGCCTTACCCTGCGTCGGCTATGATCGAACTATTGTGGCTATTACTGCCCGTTGCAGCGGCTTCGGGCTGGTGGCTAGCCAAGCGTGAACCCGATACGCCGTTTTATTCCTACAACAATAACAGCGAATATTTTAAAGGTCTCAACTATCTTCTAGACGATAAGCCCGACCAAGCCATTGAAGTATTTACCCGCATGGTCGAAATGGACAAGGATACCGTCGAGACCCATATGACCCTCGGTAACTTGTTTCGCCGTCGTGGCGAAGTGGATCGCGCCATTCATATCCACCACAATTTGATGTCGCGCGCCAATCTCACCGCGCAGCAACGCAGCCGGGCGATGTTGGAACTGGCCGAAGATTACATGCGCGCAGGTTTGTTCGACCGCGCCGAGAACCTCTATCGCGCGTTGGCGGAGTATTCCGAGCATACTGTAGCCGCTTTGCATCGCCTGCTCGATATCTATGAGCAGGAAAAAGACTGGGAACAAGCGATTGCGCATTGCGACCGCCTGGAGCGCATGACCGGACAGGTTCGCAAGCTCGAAGCCGCTCACTATTGCTGCGAACTCGCCGAGGCCGCCATGCGCCACGGCGATAGCGCCCGCGCCCAGGATTATTTGAAACAAGCCCTGCAACGCGACGCCAATTGCGCACGCGCCAGTTTACTGCACGCCCAGATCGCGATGGCCGGCGGCGACTGCAAATCCGCAGTCGCCCACCTGCAAGCGGTAGAGCGCCAGAATCCTAACTTTTTCACCGAGATCATCGCACCGCTCGGCCAATGTTACGCCGCGCTCAATCGCCAGTCCGAACTCCTTGAGTACTTGCGCAATGTCCACCAGCACGATCATTCGGGCCGGTTTACCGCGGTACTGGCTGAACTGCTCGCACAACAGGAAGGTGCTAGTGCGGCGATCCAATTCCTCGAACAAGAGTTACGCGAATATCCCAGTTTTATCGCGTTGCGTTATCTGGTCGAACTCAAGATCGCCCACAAGCAATATCCTCAAGCCAGCGATATCGAGACGCTCTACCGCACGAGCAAGCACATGCTCAATGGCGCAGCCCGCTATCGTTGCGACAATTGCGGCTTCATCGGCAAGTCGCTGCATTGGCATTGCCCCAGTTGTAAACGTTGGAGCACGATCAAACCGCTGCCCGATTTAGTGTGCAAACACACCGCCTAATCTATTCTGTACCCATCGGAACCAACGCATAAACACCATGTATTCTGGACGAACACAAGGTTCACGCCTTATCGTCGCGCTCGATTTTCCTACCGCGCAAACGGCCCTGGCGCTCGCCGACAGGCTATTGCCGCCATCCTGCCGCATCAAGATCGGGCAGGAGTTGTTCACCCGCGCTGGCCCACCCCTGGTCGAGACTTTGCAGAGGCGCGGCTTTGAAATATTTCTCGACCTCAAATACCACGATATCCCCAACACCGTGGCTGGCGCCTGCCGGGCGGCGGCAGAACTAGGCGTATGGATGGTCGATGTCCACGCCCAAGGTGGGCAGCGGATGCTGGAAGCGGCGTGCAACGCTTTATCGCCTTATCGCGCACGCCCCTTGCTGGTAGCGGTAACGGTGCTCACCAGCCTCGACGCCCAGGAACTCACTGCTACCGGCATTCCCCGCAGCCCTGCTGAACAAGCGCTAGCTCTCGGCCGATCTGCATGCGCTGCCGGGCTCGATGGCGTGGTCTGCTCGGCGTGGGAGGCCCATGGCCTGCGCGTCGCCCTGGGCACGGCGCCGTGTTTGGTCACACCAGGCATTCGTTCCATCAACGCCGGCGCCGACGACCAACGCCGCACCATGACTGCCGCCGCCGCCATCCGCGCCGGCGCGGATTATTTGGTCATCGGCCGACCCATCACCCATGCGCCCGACCCGCTCGCAGCCCTCGAAGCGTTTCGGATTGAAATGAATTGTGAAATCCATTGAACCTCTGGAACCAAGTGCTAAGATATTGATGCTGCATCCAATCAGCACACTTAATTGGATTCCTAAAGTATCTTGAATCTGATCGAACTCAAGGGTTCACCACACTGGAGGTAGTTATGAAAATCACTTCCCGATTCATTGCCCTTGTTGCTCTCCTATTGACTGGCCTCACCACGGCTGCACATGCCATTGACATCAATTCCGCCAGCGCCGACGAGATCGCCGCCGCCCTCAAAGGCGTCGGCCCCAAACAGGCTGCCGCCATCGTCGAATACCGTACCCAACACGGCCCGTTCAAGTCCATCGACGACCTTTCGCTGGTCAAGGGCATTGGCGAAAAAACCATTGCCAACAATCGCGCGATGATCTCTCTCGACGCTCCTGCCATGCCCGAGTCCGCCACAGCAGCTATGCCCGCTAAACCAACAAAACAGGCGATGCCCGAGCCTGCCACGGCGGCCATACCGGCCAAACCCATGAAGCCGGCAATGCCGGAATCAACCGCCGCCAGTGCGACGACGGCCATCGATATCAATTCCGCCAGCGCCGACGAGATCGCCGCCGCCCTCAAAGGCGTCGGCCCCAAACAGGCCGCCGCCATCGTCGAATACCGCGCCCAACATGGCCCGTTCAAATCCATTGATGACCTCTCGCAAATCAAGGGTATCGGCGAAAAAACCATTGCCAATAATCGCGACCTCATCACCCTGGCAAGTCCAGCCGCGAAACCCATGAAAGCCAAGCCCGCCGAGGAAACGGCGATGGCGGGCAAGCCCAAGTCTTCCAATACCGCGTCCGATTTGATCAATATCAATACGGCGAGCGCGAAAGAGCTGGATGACGGCATCAAAGGCGTAGGCCCGGTCTTGGCGGCCCGCATCGTCAAGTACCGCGAAGAAAACGGCCCGTTCAAGTCCATCGATGATTTGGTCAATGTCAAAGGCATCGGCCCGGCCACCCTGGACAAAATCCGCGGCCAAATCACCGATCGTTAATTGCTCGCTTCTCTAATCGGATGGATGGCGCACGGCTATTCGACGGCCCGCGCCATCCATCCATATGGCACCTCCGCCGCCTTGGCGCGGCCTACAGCAGCCGCCAGCAATACCCACGTAAGCACTTCCCCCGCTGGCATCGACCCGTTAGACTACGCCGCGCCATTCCCTTGAATCCAGCCGCTGCATGTTTCGCCCATTCGAAGTCTATGTCGGCTTACGCTACACCCGCGCCAAACGCCGTAATCACTTCATATCGTTCATTTCATTGTCGTCGATGCTGGGCATTGCCCTAGGTATGACAGCCCTCATCACGGTGCTGTCGGTGATGAACGGTTTCCATAAGGAAATTCGCGAGCGCATCCTCAGCATGACCGCACACCTTTCGGTCAGCCAATGGGAGGGCCGGCTCAACGACTGGCAAAGCGCGCGCACCGCGATTCTCAACCATTCCGATATCGTGAGTGGCGCGCCTTATGTACGTGGCGAGGCAATGCTGAGCAATGAGGCGCAGGTCAGCGGCACAATCATTCAAGGTGTTCTGCCCGATGAAGAGCGGCAGGTCTCGGCGATCAGTTCCAAGATCATCGCCGGCAAATTCGATGACCTCAAACCTGGCGGTTTTGGCATCATCCTCGGCAAAGAACTCGCGCTGACCCTTGGCCTCGGCGTCGGTGATAAAGTGACGATGATCACACCGCAGGCCAATGTGACGGCGATAGGAACTCTGCCGGTGCTGAAACGGTTTACCGTGGTAGGGATATTTGAAGCGGGCATGTATGAATATGACCGGGGCTTGGCGCTGATTCACGTCGCCGACGCCTCGCGTTTGTTTCGCCTGGAGGGTGCGGTGAGTGGCCTGCATTTCAAACTCAAGGATATGTTCATCGCGCCGCGCGTCGCCGAGGAGCTGACACGAGCGCTGCCAGACACGCTGATGGTGCGGGATTGGACGCACGAGCACGCCAATTTCTTCCGCGCCGTGCAGATCGAAAAAACGGCCATGTTCGTGATCCTCACCCTGATCGTCGCGGTCGCCGCCTTCAACATCGTCTCTACGCTGGTTATGGTAGTTACTGACAAGCAATCCGATATCGCAATCCTGCGCACGCTCGGAGCCAGCCCGGCGAGCGTGATGGGCATTTTTATCGTACAGGGTGTCACCATTGGCGTGGTGGGCACGCTGTTAGGCCTGATCGGTGGCATCACCCTCGCCGCCAATGTGGAAACCGTAGTGCCACTCATTGAAAGGGTTATCGGTCATAAGTTTCTGGCGCCCGATGTTTACTTGATCAGTGATTTACCCTCGGAAATCATCCCAACCGACGTGATCATGGTCGGCGCACTCGCATTTGCACTCGCCTCGTTGGCGACGCTTTATCCGGCCTGGCGCGCGGCGCGCACCCAGCCTGCCGCTGCGCTGCGCTACGAATAACGGGGCATGGGCGTGGCGGAAACCTCTTCTATCGTCGTGGAGTGCCGAGGGCTCAGGAAAATTTTCTATCAAGGTACCCATCCGATTGAAGTATTGAGCGGGGTTGATTTTACCGTGCAGCGTGGTGAATGCGTCGCCATCATTGGCGCTTCGGGCGCCGGCAAAAGCACTCTGCTGCACTTGCTGGGGGGCTTGGACCTGCCGACCGCGGGCGAAGTGATGGTCGACGGGCAAACGCTCAATCGACTACGCGACACGGAACGTGGCCGGTTGCGCAACCGCTTATTGGGATTCATCTATCAGTTCCATCATCTGCTGCCGGAGTTCAGCGCGCTGGAAAACGTCGCCATACCGCTCTTGATCCGTGGATTGCGGCCCGCAGAGGCCACGCAACGGGCCGCTGCCATCCTCGATAAAGTGGGCTTAGGTCAACGCCTTACCCATAAACCTGGGCAGTTATCCGGCGGCGAACGCCAACGCACCGCGGTAGCGCGTGCCCTGATCGGCGACCCTGCCTGTGTACTCGCCGATGAGCCGACCGGCAACCTCGACCGCTACAATGCCGAACAGGTGTTTGAATTGATGCTGGCGTTGAATCGCTCGTTGGCTACCAGTTTGGTGGTGGTGACCCACGATCACGCGTTGGCGCGCAAAATGGACAACATTTGGCTGTTGCAGGACGGCAAATTGCTGAAGCAGGGCTAAATCGCCACTAACCCCCTAGCCGCGCGCCGCGCGATGCGCCGCCAGTTTGCGCCGCTGATAAAGCCGATAGACGATAAAAAAGCGCCAGAACAAACGCACCGCGAAAAATGACAATACTCCTAACGCCAACCCTACCGTCAATGAACCGACCAGAAACGGTAGGCCTAGGGTAAAAAAATTGTGATACATGTATATCATCCAATCGATGGATGGCGAAAAATGAAACTGAAACGGCTCTCGCCCGAGCACCCAAAATCCCACCTTGAAATTAAGATAGATCAAGGGCGCCATGGTGATGGGGTTGGTGATCCAGTTCAAGGAAACCGTCAGCGGCAAATTGATCCGTAGCCACAAGCTCGCCAGCGCGGCCATCAACATCTGCCCAGGCGCTGGAATAAAAGCGATGAACATACCCACGCCAAATGCACCCGACACGGAGCGCCGATTGAAATGCCACAGATTGGGATCGTAGAGCCGCTCGCCTAGAAAATCCAGGCTTTTATAACCACGTAGCGTGTTACGATCAGGGAGATAACGTTTGAGAAGTCGTCTTGGCATTAGCGTAGTCAAAACTCCCGTGGCCGAAATCGATTTTAGTCTACCAGAATGAAGCGCATGACCGTTCTTGTCAGCACGAATAATCAATGCAATATGTATACCTCGCAACGATTTTAAATCCTATCATGCCTGTTCGCCCCTATCCTCATGCGCCTCGGCACGTTAGCGTTTCTAGCAGGGCTCATATTGTTCCATCTCCAGTCCGAATTGCCCCGTCCAGCCTGGGGCTGGCTGTTGCCGTTCGCTATCCTCGCGGGCATCTGGCGTCCGCGCGCACGGCTGCTCGCTTGCATGATGGCGGGGTTTTGTTGGGCATTGCTGTGGGCCAATCCGATTCACCTGCAACTCCCTGGCGAGCTGGAACGGGCGGATCTGATCGTCGAGGGCTGGATTGCGTCGCTACCCGAAACTTTTGACCGCAACATACGCTTCGAGTTAGCGGTTGATCATTTATGGCACGGTGATCAACCCATTCCGTTCGCGGGCAACATTCGTCTCTCGTGGTACGATGACCGCCCGAGCACATTGCAAGTCGGTGACCGCTGGCGCTTGGGGGTCAGGCTTCGGCGTCCGCGCGGTCTCATGAACCCTGGCGGCTTCGATACCGAACGCTGGCTGTTCGTCAAGAACATCGCGGCCCAAGGCACCGTGAGCCATTCCCCACCCGCGGCGCTGTTGGCGCGCGCTGAACGCTATCCGATAACCCGCTTCCGCCAAGCACTCGCCCAGCGCTTCCACGAACAACTACCCACGAGCCCATACACCGGCATATTGCTCGCGCTCACCGTCGGCGACAGCCAAGCCATCAGCCCCAGCCAGTGGCAAGTATTGAGCCGTACCGGCACCAGCCACTTGATCTCGATCTCGGGGCTGCATATCGGCCTGGTCGCCGCGCTCAGTTTCTTGCTGGCCCGCAAGGTCTGGAGCTGGTCGTCTTGGCTGGCGCTTGCCTGGCCCGCTCCCAAAGCGGCGGCGCTCGCGGCGCTCGCGGCGGCAAGCGCCTATGCGCTGCTGGCCGGCTGGTCGGTTCCGACGCAACGTTCGCTCATCATGATCGCGGTGGTATTGCTGGCGACTTTGTGGCAACGTCATGCGCTCTCCAGCCGCGTGCTTAGCCTCGCGCTACTCGCCGTCGTCATCGCCGATCCCAGCGCGCCACTGGAAGGTGGATTCTGGCTATCATTCGGCGCGGTTGCGGTGATCTTCTATACCCTCGTTGGCCGCTATCCGCAGCAACCCATGAATCAATGGCTCGGACTGCAAACGGCGATCACCGTAGCGCTCATTCCGCTCACGCTGACTTTGTTCCAATCGATTTCACTGCTTTCTCCCGTAGCCAACCTGATCGCTATTCCCTGGGCCGATGTCACCGTCGTGCCGCTCGCATTACTGGCGGTATTGGCGGGTTTCGTCAGTGATACATTGCAGGCGCTTCTGCTCCAGCTCGCCGCGCTTGGCATGGCTTGGCTGTGGGAATTCCTGGCCTGGCTGTCAAGGTCTTCTTGGGCGCTGGTGTACTTGCCCACGCCGCCGCTCTGGACACTGGCCTTCGCCCTGCCGGGGCTGATGGTGTTGATCGGCCCACGAGGTCTGCCGGGGCGTTGGCTTGGCGCGATAATGTGTTTACCGCTGGTGTTCGCGCGCGGCGCCAAACTACCCGATGGCGCGTTAGAGTTTACCTTGCTCGATGTCGGCCAGGGCTTGGCGGCCGTGGTGCGTACTCGCCAGCATGTCGTCATGTTCGATAGCGGGCCGCGTCTCGGCCCCGATTTCGACGCCGGTAAAGCGGTGTTGCTGCCGTTTCTACGCCAGCAGGGCATCCGCCATGTCGATCTGCTGATTGCCAGCCACGCCGCCAGCGAACACACGGGCGGCGTACGCTCGTTGCGGGAGCAGATGCGGATGGACCGAATCCTAACCTCTTCGCTTTCCGCAACACCGATTACCGGCGCCGAGCCTTGTGAAGCCGGTATGACCTGGCATTGGGATGGGGTCGATTTTCTCATCCTTCATCCCACCGCCGACAGTGGATTGGAGGGCAACGACGCCTCGTGTGTACTGCTGGTACGCAGCCCCCATGGCCATATTCTGCTGACGGGCGACATCGAAATCGCTGCGCAAAACCGTATCCTGAAACATTGGGGCGAAGGCCTCGCCGCCGAGATTCTGGTGGCGCCTCATCACGGTAGCCGCAACTTGGTGTCACCTGCATTCATTGCGGCTGTTCATCCGCGCTATGCGCTGTTCTCGACAGGCTACCACAATCGCTTCGGTTACCCGCGCGCGGAAACGCTGGCGGTTTACCGGAAGGCGGATATTCCAGTGCTGAACACCGCCGAACTCGGCGCGATCAGTTTCATCTTGAAAGACGGCGGTACGCTTGAACCGCACAGCTACCGCCACGAGCACCGGCGCTATTGGCATACACCGTAAACGCCCCCACAATTTTGTATTCCCATTTATCTCATTCGAGTCGCCCTATGTCTGGCAATACGATTGGCAAGCTCTTCACGGTAACCACTTTCGGCGAAAGCCATGGCCCCGCGCTCGGCGCCATTGTCGATGGCTGTCCGCCCGGCATGGCGCTGAGCGAGGCCGACATCCAGCATGAATTGGAGCGCCGCCGGCCAGGTAAGAGCCGCCATACCACACAACGCCGCGAACCCGACGAAGTCAAGATTTTATCGGGAGTGTTTGAAGGAAAAACGACGGGTACACCGATTGGTTTGCTGGTCGAAAACATCGATCAGCGCTCCAAGGACTACGCCGACATCATGGACCGCTTCCGCCCTGGTCATGCCGATTATACCTACCAGCAAAAATACGGCAGACGCGACTACCGCGGCGGTGGGCGGTCATCGGCGCGCGAAACCGCGATGCGGGTAGCCGCCGGTGCGATCGCCAAGAAGTATCTGTACGAGCGCTACGGTGTGAGGATCCGAGGGTATCTGGCCCAACTCGGTCCAATCCGGCCCGCGCAAATTCTATGGGACACCATAGACAACAATCCGTTTTTCTGCCCAGATCCTAATAAAATAAATGACTTGGAATCGTTCATGGATGCGTTGCGCAAATCCGGCGATTCCATCGGCGCGCGCATCAATGTCAATGCTACGGGCGTCCCGCCGGGCTGGGGGGAACCCGTGTTCGACCGGCTCGACGCCGACATCGCCTATGCCATGATGAGCATCAACGCCGTCAAAGGGGTCGAGATAGGCGCGGGTTTCGCGGTGGTGACCCAGCGCGGCAGCGAGCACCGCGATGAAATAACCCCGGCGGGCTTTCTCAGCAATAACGCTGGCGGTGTACTGGGCGGCATCTCCAGCGGCCAGGATATCGTCGTCAGCCTGGCGCTGAAACCCACGTCCAGTATTCGTCTGCCTGGCCGCACGGTGAATCTTCGAGGCGAGCCAGTCGAAGTTGTCACCACTGGCCGTCACGATCCCTGCGTCGGTATCCGCGCCACACCCATCGCCGAGGCGATGCTGGCGCTGGTACTGATGGATCATGCCCTGCGCCAACGCGCGCAGAATGTCGATGTCGTTAATTTGACACCACCGCTTCCTGGCACTGCACACCGTTGAACCCATCCTGCGTCAAACCTGCGGTGAGACGATGCTAACCGGGCTTGGCCTGCGTCAACGTCTAGCCGCATTTTATTTCGTTTATTTCGCCGCGTTCGGCGCGATGTTGCCGTACTGGAGTCTGTATCTGCGGTCTTTGGGCTTGAACGCGAGCGAGATCGGCTGGCTACTCGCCATCCCCTTGGCGACCCGCTTGCTCGCCCCCTCGGCCTGGGGCTGGTTGGCGGATCATTGGGGTAGGCCGATGGCGGTCGTGCGTATCGGCAGTTTAGGCGCGCTGACCACCTTCGCCGTTATTTACGCGCTACCCGGTCCATTCGCGGCTCTGGCCTTGGCCATTGCGTTTTTCAGTCTGTTCTCCAGTGCGACCTTACCACAATTTGAAGCGGCGACCCTCGCCCATCTGGCGGACCAATCGTCGCGTTATGGCAAGATTCGCTGGTGGGGATCGCTGGGATTCATTCTCGCTACCAGCGCAGGCGGAGTGCTGGTGCAGACATTGGGGGCTGTACATCTGCCCGCGTTGCTGCTGACCTTATTCGCCGGCGTTTGGTTAAACAGCCTACTGGTGCCCGAGCCGCCGCGACGCGAGACAGCCAGGGACGGCGGCTCACTGCTGGATATTCTGAGCCAACGCAGCGTCATTGCCTTGCTCATCATCGCCGTTCTCATCCAGGCGAGCCACGGGCCGTACTACGCCTTCTTCTCGGTTCAGTTAACCGATTTACACTACTCGGCAACGACGATAGGTGCGCTGTGGAACACGGGTGTCGGTGCTGAAATCGGAATCTTTTTTATTGTTCCCAAGCTATTACGTCGCCATAGCGCGCAGATCTTGATGATGTTTACTTTGGCTCTGACCACGCTGCGTTGGTTAATGATCGGCTGGTTTGCAGATAATGGCTATTGGTTGCTCACTGCCCAAACCCTGCATGGTTTCAGTTTTGGTATGCACCACGCGGTTTCCATGACGCTATTGCACAGCTATTTCAGCGGTCCACACCAAAGCCGTGGTCAAGCGTTGTATAGCTCCCTGAGCACTGGCGTCGGCGGGGCGCTGGCCAGCGTCGCCGCTGGCTATAGCTGGTCGCATTGGGGGCCGACAGGGAGTTACGCCTGGGCCGCGGGTCTGAGCGGGATCGGACTGATAGTCGCTTGGCGCGGTTTGCGCGTATCACCTCCAGCTTCGGCAGCATTGCGCCCGCCTGATTCATCTTGCTGAGCAAGCATCATGACGCTTCGCAATAACCCGACTGAATCATGGTCTTTATTGCCCACTGGCGCCTCGAACACGAGCACCTTCTGCTGGCGGCCATGGCGCCCGACGATAGTTGCCAAATATTCGGGCTTGGCGAAATCGTCCTCGTGGCTGTGCTTGATCAATAAATTCTCACTATCCAAACTTGCCAAATCATCATTGCTCTCAATCTGCAACAGACTTGCCATCGCCGGATTGAGATACACGGTTCGCCCAGTTCCATCGATTTGCCAGAGGCCAGCGGCGCAATTCTCCACAATGGTTCGCAAAGCCGATTCTTTTGCCGCTAGCATCGTCTGTGCTTTGCGGCTTTGTTCCAGTTCGCGTTGTTTGGCACGCGCCGCATAATGAGCACGTATGGCGGAAATCAAAGCTACTGCTGCGATCAGCACGGCAGGTAGAGCGGTGATAAGTGTATCGAAGCTACCGTCCCCATGGACTGGCGCCAGGGATTCCTGAGACCAGCCGTTCGGACTCAGAAGAAATAAAGAAGCGGCAAGCAATCGCATTGGATTGACATGCTCAAAAAACTTGATCGTGCGATCGGAAAGTCCCGTTGCAATATCCTGAGCCATTACGCACTCCTTAATTTTACGCATTGTAACATTAATAATAAGCAAATTTTGTACCTAAAAACATTATTATTATTTTTCAAAGGATAAGGCGATCAGGTGAAGCTGACATTACCCCCTATAAGACAAAATCCGTTACCCTGGGCTACTGTTTTATAGTCAGTGCGCACGGTGTGTCATTCAACACCTTTTTTTGACAGGTCATCATGAACAGAATTCATTTGATCGGCGATTCTGTTGGGTGATAACGGTGCAAATGGCGCGATTCGTTCCACTGCTGGTCCCAAGATCGTGCAAGATGTTGCCCATGGAACAGCTGCAACGGCTGCGCGACTATTCAGGCAGACCTAACCCGTGGTTATCACTTGCCAGCCCGGATTGCCATCCACACGGCCGGGCCAATCTGGCAGGGAGAGAGGTCAGAATGAGCCGATGCGGCGAATCCCATGTTATCGTAATAGTTGGTAGCTGATGGATGACAATGACATTAAGACCGTACCGATCAGATTGAGTGAGCGTGCCGCCAAGCCTGCCAGAAAATTTTGGGAACAAGGCCATGATTACTGCTGAATTTACGGTGCGGCGCGCCACGATCGCTGACAGCACCACCCTCGTCGCCTTCAATCAAGCCATGGCGCAAGAAACCGAAAATCGCGAACTGGCAACCGAAATTATCGCCGCGGGTGTTACCGGCTTGTTACAAGCTCCTCAGTACGGCTTTTATTTGGTTGCCCATACGCCAGCGCAAGTCATCGGCAGTTTGCTGGTCACTTATGAGTGGAGCGATTGGCGCAATGGCCCGATCTGGTGGCTACAAAGCGTCTATGTAGTGCCCGAATGGCGAGGGCGGGGCGTTTACCGTGAGCTTTACCTAGCGGTCAAGAATCTAGCGCATGAGCAAGGCAATGTGCGCGGTTTTCGGCTCTATGTCGATGCCGATAACCGCACTGCCCAACTCGCTTATACTCGGCTCGGCATGCGTCAATCCCATTACCTGCTGTATGAGGATATGGCGGAGTCTTAGATCGTCAATCTCCGACTTCGATGACTTGGCGAAGCCGCGCCGGCAACAATGCGCGCAAACTTCCACCCAGCCGCGCCTCATGGCGTTGCCAGACAATGCCGAGCCAGATGACACCGAAGCCGATGAACGACAGCACGACCGGAAACAGCAAGCTGAACCTAAAAACATCGTAGGCGAGATACCCCAGATAAGTCGCCATCCCCAATCCACCAAACACCGTCAATACCCGCCGTCGCAATGCCGCACCGATAAAAACTAGAAATAAGTTGATGAGGAAATAGAGGAATTTGGCTAACTCACTATCGGAGTTACGCAAAGTTAGTCCACACCAGAACGCAAGCGTACCGAACAGGTACAGCCAGAATGCGAAATCGAGCCGGCGCCCAAAACGAAGATCGACAGCCAACGCCAGCGCCAACATGCCCAAACCGAACCACATAGACACATCGCGGCGCAGTTCCCAGGTGAGTTCCACGCCGAATAAGAACGGCGCGAGATCCATGCTCATATACCAAAGCGTAACCGCGACCGGCATCAGCAGGAACGGCAAGCGATAACGCCACAGAGCAACCGCTCCTAACGCCAACGTCGCTAATTCCATCAAGATCCAGCGCCAGGAAATCAGTTGGTGATATTCTTGGTAGACGGCCTCGTCCTCCCACAGGCCCAGTCCCCTCTGCAAACCGTAGACCGCGAGCGGCGTCAACGATACCACCAGCGCGGCGGTGAGACCCGCCGGAATCTTGAGCTGGCGAGCCAGCAAATACTCGGTCAAGCCAACGCCGAGCAGCATATAGAGCAACGCAATGGCGCACAGGCCCCAGCCGCCAAGCGTCTCCCAGGCAAGGGTAATGAAGAGGGACAGAGCGCCGATAGCGAGCAGGCCGCCGAGATAGTAGAGCAGATGAGAAAGTTTGAAGCCCGGCTGATCGGCGCCGCGCTCCTGCAGAAATCGCCACAGGTCGGCTGCTTGTTGCGCAGAGATGACGCGCGCGTCGACCGCAGCGTCAAGATCGGCGGATATGATACGCATGATCCCTACCCTCGCGTGTATATTCCATGATATCCATCATCGCCGATTAGCACCCCGACATTCAATGTATACTTTAAGGATCGCCTCTATGCCTATTCGCTATCCATCTGTCATTGGCTTGCTTAGCCTCCTACTCGCCATCGGTGCCGCCGTATTCAACGGCCCAGCGTGCGCCGACAACGCGATTTTCAGCCCGCGCGACCTCATCCATCCAATCTATGCGCCGCACGGCATGGTCGCGACCCAGGAGGCAACCGCCACCCGCATCGGCTTGGATATTCTCAAACGCGGCGGTAACGCGGTGGATGCGGCGGTAGGCATCGGATTTACCCTGGCCGTCACCCTGCCGCAAGCGGGAAACTTAGGGGGCGGGGGCTTCATGCTGATCTACGATGCCAAGACCCAAACCACGGCCGCCATCGACTTCCGGGAAACGGCGCCACGGCAGCGCCATCGCGATATGTTCCTAGACGGGCAGGGTAACGTGGTCACCGACCGCTCGCGCTTCAGTTATCTCGCGGTGGGCGTGCCGGGTACGGTGGCGGGTCTGGCGCTCGCCAGCGCGCGCTACGGCACGCTTCCGCTCGCAGACCTCATCGCACCCGCTGTTCCACTCGCAGAACAAGGGATTACGATCAGCGTGGCGCTGGCTGACGCGCTGCATGACGCCAAACCACAATTCCAGCCGTGGCCGGCGAGCAGGAAAATCTTCCTCAAACCGGATGGTGATTTTTACGCCGCCGGTGACACGCTGGTGCAGCCCGACCTGGCGGCCACGCTCAAAACCATCGCGGCGCAGGGGCCAGCGGCCTTCTACGGCGGTGAGATCGGCACCATGATCGCCGCGGACATGCAAACCCATGGTGGCCTGATCACCCTGGATGGCTTGAAGGCTTACAAAGCCGTGATCCGCGAACCCGTGCGCGGCACCTATCGGGGCCATGAGATCGTGTCGATGCCGCCGCCGAGTTCCGGCGGCGTACATATCGTGCAGATTCTCAACATTTTGGAGCACTTCCCCATCGCCCAATTGGGCCATAACAGCGCGAGCACGATCCATCGGATGGCAGCCGCGATGCAGCTTGCCTATGCCGATCGCGCCGAATACCTGGGCGATCCGGATTTCGTGAAAGTGCCGGTGAGCGGCCTCACGTCCAAGTTCTATGCCGCTGAGCTCGCCGCCGGTATCGATACCGCCCGCGCTCGGCCCGCCGCGGAGATCAAACCTGGCCAGCCGGCGCGCTATGAGAGCGAGAACACCACCCATTATTCGGTGATCGACCACGACGGCAACATGGTCGCGGTCACCTATACCCTGAATTTCAGTTTCGGCAGCGGCATCGTTGCCCCTGGCACCGGGATTCTCCTCAACAACGAGATGGACGACTTCTCCGCCAAACCTGGCGCCGCCAATGCTTACGGCTTGCTCGGCGGTGACGCCAATGCCATCGCCCCCGGCAAGCGCCCGCTCAGTTCCATGAGCCCGACCTTCGTGTTCAAACAAGGCAAGCCCTTACTCGTCACCGGCAGCCCCGGCGGCAGTCGCATCATCACTACGGTATTGCAAATCATCGTGAACGTCATCGATCACGGCATGAATATCGCGGCAGCCAGCGCTGCGCCGCGCATCCACCAGCAATGGTTGCCGGATGAGCTGCGCATCGAAGAGGGATTGAGCCCCGACACCATCGCGCTGTTACGCGCGCTTGGCCACAAAGTCGTGGTGAAAGATGCGATGGGCAGCACCCAGAGCATCATGCGTTTGCCGCAGGGGCTTTACGGTTACTCCGATCCGCGTCGCACGGATTCGTCGACGGCGGGTTATTGACGTCGGCCGGCTACCAGGACGAAGAATCGTCCTGATCGTCCTTGAGCGGTTTGGGCTGCCTACGCTTGGGGTCGATCAGTCGATCCGACCAGCGCCCCAGCACCAAAATCGGATAACCGATTGCAACCACCGCCATCACAATGCAGATGATCAGAGCCAGCCAGCTTGGCAAAACCGGCCACAGGACTTTGACGAAGTAGATGATACCCGCAATCAAAGCGGCCATCACCCCAACCGCCAGCATGAGTTCGCGCATCGTAGCCTTGCCTCAATTCACCCTGACTTGTGCCAGACCCTGGAAGTCATCAGCCAACAGCCTCAGTTCGGTTTGCATGTGCGAACGCTGCTCCACGCCCATGGTGCTGTCGATTTTCAGCAGCAACTCTTTCAATAGCGCCAAATTAGTTTGCCATTTTTCGCGATAAGCGCGGTCACGCAACTGCTCATAATCCACCATCAATTGGCGGATCTGGGTGGCAAACGAGCCGTCGTCATGGCGGCGCTGCAAAACATCGCGCAACGCTCCTTGCCACTGTTCGCGAAATACCAAACTATCGGCTCCGATCAACTGGTAGCGCTGACTCCATTCCTGGATCGCCTGTTGCTGGCTGTCATTCACATCGCCCAGCCAGCGTTTGGCCTGCTTGAGCATCTGTCGCAGCTGGCGCTTACGCAGCACGGACTCCGCCCCATCCACATGCTCGCCGCGAAAATCCTGATTGCGCCGGCCGAGCGCGACAAACAACTGATCGACTTGGGTAGGGGATAAGGTCGCGATCAAGAACGTTACATCGGGCGCAAGATGGACTAATAGGTCACGCCAGAGGATTTCAGCATGCGCCAATAAGTCATCTAACTCAGCCGCGGTCAGACCATCCTTGATTGCAACGCTGAATTGCCGCAACACAGCCGCATATTCCGGCAATTGCACCGAACGATGCCAGCGCAACTGTGCCGCCAGTAGAATATCCAAGCGTTGCCGCTGGCTCTCGCTGAACTCGATGTAATCATCGATATAGTGCGGGATCAACCAACCCAACTGCTTGTAGGTGACCGTGAGCGCACTGCATCCCACGAGCAGAGCCGCGCCCAGTACGACGATCACACCGCCTAGCGGGCCGCGTCTAAATCGCCTGCGCCTGCTGCCGCGAGCGCCCGACGACCACCCGTCGCCTGCTGTAATGCCAGTATCGATACGCCAAGAGAAGCGCCAGCATAGTTCCATAAATCAAAGGCTCTGAAATGTCGGCTTTGACCAGCCATAGATAATGCAAGACCCCCAATACCGCAATACCGTAGACCAGGCGATGGAGCTTCTGCCAGCGCCGGCCTAAGCGTTTCATCATGGCATTGGTAGAGGTCACGGCCAATGGAATCAATAACACGAAGGCCGTGAATCCCACTGTGATGTAAGGCCGCTTGACGATATCTTCCATAATGCCTTGGAGATCAAAAAAGTGATCGAACACCAGGAAAGTGGTGAAATGCAGGCAAACATAGAAAAATGCAAACAGACCCAACATGCGCCGGAAGCGCTGTAACCAATTCCAGCCGGTCAGCTGGCGTAGTGGGGTCACCGCCAGCGTGATCAACAAAAAACGCAACGTCCAATCACCCGTATAACGGGTAATGGTTTCTACCGGGTTAGCCCCGAGGCCATCGTTGACAGCCCATCCGATCAGCCTGCCGAGCGGTAACAGCGCAACGATGAACAGTATGGGTTTTCCAAATTGGATAAGATGACGCATTTCGATCCGCATGATAACCGATTCCGTGCCCATGATTGACGGGAATTACGGAATCCATGCCCCGCTGGATGCGGTTGATCGAGGATCCGCCAGGAATAAAATGAGCAAAAAAAAAGCCGAGGCAAGAAGCCTCGGCAAATAACCACCAAAGGAGGAGTTTGGAGGAAACATTCGATTGCTCGAATGTTGCAACGCAGTATACAGATATTGACGCGGTGCGTCAAGTGATTTTTTTATAGCGGGTGATAAGAAAATACTAGGTTATGCCTTTAATTTTCTAATTTATTAGCGCTTCTTCTTGCTGGCATAGCCTATAGCGGTTCTTTAGAATACATCTACTTATTTTCCGTTGCAGCGCATTATAGCTTAATTGGTGCAATGCGTCATCCAGAGCGCGAATGATACCTGCCGAGGAAATAAGTGAGAGTAGCGAATAAAAGGAGCGATTAGCGCGTTGCGTTCAACACCGCTTGGCATTGCTCGGGTAAAACCAGCGGGCGCGGCAAGCCACTGGGCTTGCGCGGTTTAGGAAACATGATGTCGTGTACCCACTGCGCCAGCTCCGCATCGCAGCCATCGCCAGGAGGAACGGCTTTTTGCCCCTTACATTGACTGCTGCTAGGAGGACAGCGCAAGCGGATGTGAAAATGATCGTCGTGTCCCCACCATGGACGCAACTTGCCAAGCCAGGTGCGGTTGCTCTCGGTGCGGCACAAAGCTTGTTTGATGATGGGATTGACGAAAATGCGCTCGATCGCGGGCGTTTCGGCTGCGAATTTCAATAAATCCCGGTACAGAGGAGACCACTGTTCCGAGCGTAGATCGCCCGCGACTACATTCACGGTCGACACCAGCGGCATTTTTTCACGTTCATTCAAAGATAATAACTGCCCTACGGGTAGCCGCCGCAACCAAATATCGGCGTCCAAACCTATTTGATGGCTGTTATGGCCGAATAACATGGGGCCGCCGCGTGGCTGCGACAAATCGCCGATGAGGATTTGCGAACCCTGTGTCGCAGCGCGCGCGCCCAAGCGTTGGATCACGGCGATCAGGCTGGGATGGCCGTAAAACCGATGGCGGGTCGGACGCATGACCTGATAACCAGGGCCATCCAGCGGCAACATGATGCCACCCGCCAGACAGCCACTGGTATAGGAACCGATGGGTTGGGGCAGCGCGGAAGTCGGTGCCACCACCCGCGCCCAAGCAACCTTATTAGCGACGAATGTAGAATCAAGCGCGGCGGCATCGACCACCGCGGGCGATGGCTCAGGATCTTCGCTGACCGCCGGGGTGCCGCAGGACAATGAGCTTAGGCTGGCAGCGAGAACGAACAACCCCTGAATGACCCGCTTCATTAAAGATGAAACGCCGCCGCGCAAAGCGCCATCAAGGCCGTTGGATAGATGCCGAGCGCCACCATCAGCAACCCATTGGTGCTGATGACGATCTGCGTATCCAGCGGCGCGCGCACTGCCGCGTTATCCTCGGCATGATCGAAATACATGAATTTGACGACTCGCAGATAATAAAACGCGCCGATCACGGAGAATACCAACGCCAGCACCGCGAGCCAGATCAAGCCGGCGCTCACCACGGCCTGTAAAATCGCCAACTTGGCGTAGAAGCCGACCAATAATGGAACCCCGGCCATCGACATCATGATCAACAGCATCATCAATGCGAGCCAAGGGTTACGCTCATTCAGCCCCTTGAAATCGGCGATGTTCTCCGCCTCGAATCCAGCACGGCTGAGGATGATGACGATGCCAAAGGCGCCGATCGCCATCAGCACATAAACGATGGCGTAAAATAGCGCCGAGGCGTAACCGAGCGGCGTACCGGCAACGACACCGAGCAGCAAAAACCCCATATGAGAAATCGTCGAATATGCCAGCATCCGCTTGATATTGGTCTGCGCGATGGCGATTAGATTACCGGCAACCAGCGACAGGGTCGCTAACACCGTCAGCATTGGCTGCCAATCACCGTGCAACGGTGATAAACCATCGACCAAAATACGGATAGTAAGCGCGAACGCAGCCAGCTTGGGGCCGCTGCCAATATATAGCGTAACCGCCGTGGATGCGCCGTGATAGACATCGGGTATCCACATATGAAAAGGCACCGCGCCCAGCTTGAACGCGATGCCAACGACCAGAAACACCAGCCCGAAGGCAAGCAACAGATTGTCTCTACCCTGCACGGCGACGATGGCGGAAACCGCTTGTATATCCAGGGTCTTGGTCGCGCCATAAATCATGGAGATGCCGTAAAGCAACATACCGGAAGCAATGGCGCCTAGTACGAAATACTTGATTGCCGCTTCCGACCCAGCCGGGGAATCACGGTTGAACGCCACCAAGGCATAAGTGCTCAGAGAAAACAGCTCAAGGCCGAGATACAGCGTAAGGAAACTGTGCGCCGAGACGATGACCAACATGCCCAGCACACCAGCCAGGGCGAGAATATAAAACTCGCCTTTGAACGCATCACGGTCGCGCAGATAGTCGCGCGAATACAAGAGCACTGCCGCAACCACCAAACATAGCGTCACTTTCAGGACATCGGCCAACCCGTCCTTGACATAATGACCGTCGAAAGTAACGACCGCTTGGGCGGCATGGCCGATCACGACCAGCAAAGCCGTCGCTAGCAGCGCGAACTGGGCCAAGCCGTAGGTGATGTGACGCTGAGAGTCTCGCAAGAATACATCAATGACCAGGATCAGACAGATCATTCCTGCCATGCAGAATTCAGGCAGCGCGGGAGTCAAGGCAGGCGTGACAAAAGGCATGGCGGCAGTCTCAAAGTCTGAGCAGGGCGACTTGCAGCTTCGGGTAGAGAGCGACATGATCGACCGGGTTATCACCGAAGCGTGCATGACCGTCACCAGCAGGTCTGGCCAGACACCGACCAGCAGCACCAGCACGGCCAGCACGCCGAGCATGATGAACTCGCGGCGGTTGAGGTCGCTCAATTCAGCGACATGCGAGTTGGCGACAGCGCCAAAGATCACCCGTTTGATCAGCCAGAGTGTATAGGCTGCGCCAAGGATTAGCGTGAGCGCCGCCAAGAAAGCCACCCAGAACCCGAACTTCATACTGCCCAGAATGACCATGAATTCGCCGACGAAACCCGAAGTGCCGGGCAATCCAGCATTGGCTAAACCGAACAGCACCATGAACGAAGCGAACACGGGCATGGTGGTAACCACGCCGCCAGTCCTTGATTTGGCGCGAATGCATGCGGTCGTATAGCACACCAAACCTGGAAGATAGCGCGCCAGAAATGAAGCCGTGCGAAATCATCTGCACCATACCGCCTTCGACACCCATGCGCGCATTGGCGATGGAGCCGGTATGCTCGGCAATACCAAAGATAATGAAGAAACCGAGGGTCACGAAACCCATGTGGGCAATCGAGGAGTACGCGATGAGTTTCTTCATGTCCTGCTGTACCAGCGCCACCAGACCGATATACACGACGGCGATGAGAGACAGCGCAATGACCCATGCATCCAATACGCTGGCGGCGTCGGGCGCGATCGGTAGAGCGAAACGAAGAAATCCGTAACCACCGATCTTGAGGGTGATGGCGGCGAGGATCACCGAACCGCCGGTCGGCGCTTCGACGTGTGCATCGGGCAACCAGGTATGTACCGGCCACATCGGCACTTTCACGGAGAACGCCGCCAGGAACGCCAAAAATATCCAGATCTGCTCCGTGAGGCCCAGCGGTAATTTGTGAAAATCGAGAATCGCAAAGCTGCCAGCCTGAAAATAGAGATAAATCAGGGCCACCAGCATGAATACCGAACCAAGGAAGGTATAGAGGAAAAACTTGATAGTCGCATACACTCGGCGCGGCCCGCCCCAAATGCCGATGATCAGAAACATCGGAATCAGCATGGCCTCGAAGAATACATAGAACAGAATGGCGTCGAGGGCCGCGAACATCCCGACCATCAAGCCCTCCATGATCAGGAATGCCGCCAGATACTGGGCGACGCGAACTTGGATCACCTCCCAAGCCGAAATCACCACCAACGCGGTCATCAGCGTGGTGAGCAGGATGAGCGGCATGGAGAAGCCATCCACGCCCAAGTAGTAGTTGATCTTGAAGTAGGGAATCCACGGTGCGAGTTCCTGGAACTGCATCGTCGCCGTCGCAGTAACGAATGCCGAATACAGCGGAAGGCTGAGGGCGAAACTAACCAACGCAACCACCAGCGCGAGTCGCCGCGCCTTGGCTGGATTGTCGTCGCCGATGAATAGCACCGTGACGCCACCGACGATAGGAGTCCAGATCACCAAGCTGAGCAGGGGTAATGAAGACAGCATGTCTAGCCTTTGTGGTTATGGTCAGCGGCTGACCACCCAGGTCAGCAAACCCAGCAGACCCAAGATCATGGCAAACGCATAATGGTAGAGATAACCCGACTGTACGTGGCGCACTACCGCCGCGAGCCAACCTACGGCCCTGGCCGAACCATTGACGATGATCCCGTCGATCACGCCGGCGTCGCCGTATTTCCACAGCCCGCCGCCTAGTAGTCGGCTGCCAGCAGCGAGCACTCTCTCATTGAATTCGTCAAAATAATATTTGTTCTGCAAGAGGTTATAGATCGGTCCGAAGCGTGCTTTGAACTGCCCTGGCAATTCGGGGCGCACGAGATATAAATACCAAGCCGCAACGCCACCGGCCACCGCGAACCAAAACGGCCAGGTCACCAGGCCATGCAAGGCGAAGGACAGCGGGCCGTTAAATTCTTCGCCCAAGCTTTCAAGCCCCTTGTGATGTTCGGCGACATAAATCGAGCCTTTGAAGAAATCACCGAATACCACATGCTCGATGGTCAGATAGCCGATGATGACGGAAGGAATCGCCAACAGTATCAGTGGAACCGTCACCACCGCGGGCGTTTCATGCAAATGCTCCTGGGTATGGTGATCCATGCGCTCCTTGCCATGGAACACCACGAAATACAAACGCATCGAATAAAACGCGGTGATGAAAACCCCCACCAGCACCGCGAAATAGGCGAAACTCGAACCAGGGATGCGGGAAAAATGCTCGGCCTCGATGATCGCGTCCTTGGAGTAAAAGCCGGAAGAGCCGGGCAAACCCATCAGCGCCAGCGAGCCGATCAGGAACGTGATCCAGGTGATCGGCATATACTTGCGAATATTACCCATCTTCCAGATATTCTGTTCATGGTGCATGGCGATGATCACCGACCCGGCGGCGAGGAACAGCAGCGCTTTGAAAAACGCATGCGTCATCAAATGGAAAATCGCGACCGAATAGGCCGATGCACCGAGCGCCACGGTCATATAGCCAAGCTGTGACAAGGTGGAATACGCGATCACGCGCTTGATGTCGTTCGAGACGATGCCCAGTAAGCCCATGAACAGCGCAGTGATCGCACCGATGATCATGACCACGCTGAGGGCGGTGTCGGACAACTCGAACAGTGGCGACATGCGGGCCACCATGAAGATGCCAGCGGTCACCATGGTGGCGGCATGGATCAATGCCGAGATCGGCGTCGGGCCTTCCATTGAGTCGGGCAGCCACACATGCAGCGGCACCTGGGCGGATTTGCCCATCGCGCCGATGAACAGCAGGATGCAAATCACGCTCATCAGCGACCAATCGACACCATTGAACACCTGGATGGTTTTATCGGCCAGCGCGGGCGCCGTTTTGAACACCGTGGCGTAATCCACGCTGCCCGTATACATCAAGACCAATGCGATGCCGAGGATGAAGCCGAAGTCCCCGACCCGATTGACCAGAAACGCTTTAAGGTTGGCGAAGATGGCGCTCGGCCTGGTATACCAGAAACCGATCAGCAAATAAGACACTACGCCCACCGCTTCCCAGCCAAAGAATAGCTGCATGAAATTATTGCTCATGACCAGCATCAGCATCGAGAACGTGAACAATGAAATGTAGCTGAAAAAGCGCTGATAGCCCGGATCGTCGTGCATATAGCCAATGGTATAGATGTGAACCATCAAGGACACGAACGTGACCACCGTGATCATCAGCGCGCTGAGCGGATCGATCAGAAAGCCGACATCGAAACGCACCCCCTCCGACACCAGCCAGGTATAGACCGGGCCGTTGTAGGTCGCGCCATTATGCACTACGTCGTACAACACCACGGTCGATAAACCGAACGACAGCGCCACCCCGATGATCGTCACCCAATGCGCGCCGGCGCGGCCGATTGGCTTTCCGAACAAGCCGGCGAGAATGGCGCCGATCAGCGGGAACAATACGATCCACAAATACACCTGGGTCATCGCTCAGCCCTTCATCGCGTCGAGGTCGGCGACGTTGATCGTCTGCCGGTTGCGGAACAATACCACCAAGATCGCAAGACCAATCGCCGCTTCCGCCGCCGCCACCGTCAGAATGAAGAATACGAACACTTGGCCAGCGGTGTCGTTCATGAACCGCGAAAACGCGATGAAGTTGAAATTGACCGCGAGCAGCATCAGCTCGATACACATCAAGAGCAGGATGACGTTCTTGCGATTCAAGAAAATCCCGGCGACGCTGAGGCAAAACAGAATCGCACCCAGGATCAGGTAATCGGATAAAGTGATCATCCAGCCCTCTTACTCATAAAATAGCGTGATCATTGCGATTTTTTCTCCGCCGCCACCTGCACCAAGCGCACCCGATCTTTGCGATTCACCACCACCTGCTTGGCCGGATTCTGGTACTTGGTCTCGGGCCGGCGACGGAGCGTCAGCGCAATCGCCGCCACGATCGCGACCAAGAGAATCATGGCGGCGATCTCGAATGGATAGAAATATACCGTGTATAAGACTCCGCCCAGTTCCTTGGTATTGCTATAACCGGCGGGTTGACGCGCGAGGGGCGTGGTGATCGCACCGGCACCGGACACTTTGGAGCGCATGATGATGAGGCCCATCTCAATGAGGACCACTGCAGCGACCGCTCCGCCCACCGGTAAATACCGGATGAAGCCCTCCCTGAGCGGTGCGACGTTGATATCGAGCATCATGACCACGAACAGGAACAGCACCATCACCGCGCCGACATAGACCAACACCAGGGCGATGGCGAGAAACTCGGCCTCCAGCAACAGCCACAACGCGGCGCTATTGAAAAACGCCAGCACTAGGAACAGCACAGCGTGTACCGGATTACGCACGCTGATCACGCGGATCGCGGCAAACACCAGGATCGCGGCGAACAGGTAAAAAAGAATTTTATCGAAACCCATGGCGCAGGCCGCGAGCGTCAGCGATAGGCCGCATCGGCAGCGCGGGCCGCGGCGATCTGGGCTTCATATTTATCGCCGATGGCGAGGAGTTTTTCCTTGGTCATGATCTGCTCACCGCGGTTCTCGAAATGGTAGTCCAGAATATGGGTCTCGACGATGGAATCGACCGGACACGCTTCCTCGCAAAAACCACAGTAGATACATTTGAAAAGATCAATGTCGTAGCGCGTGGTGCGCCGCGTGCCATCGGCGCGTTGCTCGGAATCGATGGTGATCGCCAACGCCGGGCATACCGCTTCGCAGAGCTTGCAGGCGATGCAACGCTCCTCGCCGTTGGGATAACGGCGCAGCGCATGAAGGCCGCGGAAGCGCGGCGACAAAGGCGTGCGTTCCTCCGGAAATTGTACGGTAATCTTGCGTGCGAACAGATACTTGCCAGTCAGCTTCAAGCCAAGCAGCAGCTCCCATAACATAAAAGTCTTGAAGAATTGGCGCAGAGCCGTCATGGGCTGCCTCCGATCAATCGAACCAGGGCGGGAGTTTAACAAGTATGGCGATGCCGAGCACGGCGATCCACACCAATGTCACCGGAATGAACACCTTCCACCCTAGGCGCATGATTTGATCGTAACGATAACGCGGGAACGTCGCGCGGAACCACAGAAAACAAAAGGCGAAGAAAGAGGCTTTGAATACAAACCAGAATACGCCCGGTACGAACGCAAACAGCGGCCCAAGCCCGGGTATGCCTTCGAACGGCGACAGCCAACCGCCGAGGAACAGCGTCGTTGCCAGCGCCGAAATCAGGATCATATTGGCATATTCGGCAAGAAAGAATACGGCGAACGCCATGCCGGAATACTCGACGTGGAATCCCGCGACGATCTCGGACTCACCCTCGGCGACATCGAACGGCGAGCGATTGGTTTCCGCCACGCCGGAGATGAAATACACCACGAACAGCGGCAGCAGCGGCAACCAGAACCAGTGCAGAATGCTGCCGTGCTGGGCGCGCACGATCTCGCCGAGGTTGAGGCTGCCCGCGGCCATCAACACCCCGACCAGGGCGAAGCCCATCGCGATCTCATAAGCGACGATCTGCGCCGCCGAACGCATCGCCCCGAGAAACGAATATTTGGAATTCGACGCCCAGCCGGCGATGATGATGCCGTATACGCCGAGCGAGGTCATCGCCAATAGATACAACAGACCGGCATCGAGGTCAGACGGCACGCCGCCATCCCAAAATGGAATCACCGACCAAGCGGCGAGCGCCGGCGCGATGGACAGCATCGGCGCGATCACGAACAGAAAACGGCTCGCGCCGGCCGGCACGATCACTTCCTTGAACAAAAGCTTGACCGCGTCGGCGATCGGCTGCAGCCAGCCGCCCGGCCCGACGCGATTGGGGCCGAGGCGAATCTGCATATAGCCGATGATCTTGCGCTCGGCATAGGTGAAATACGCGACCGCGATCATCAGCGGCACCAACACCGCGACGATCTTGGCGACATCGATAACGACGGTCAGCAAAGCCTCCATGTCATACTGCTCCGGGCTGTTTGGCGGAAGCGGCGAGCAGCGTCCGTTGCAAAACGCCGGCGCGCGCCGCACCAGCATATCGACTGCATAAATCGGCATTTCGCGGTAATGCGCGAAATCCTCGGCCGCCGTTGCCGGCAATCGTTCCGGCATTGGTACCGCATTGTTCGGCTGGATCTGGCCGCACACGCTTTGCGCCTCCGCCAGCACCTGTTGCGAATCGAGGTGCTCGAACCCCGCCAGCCCACATAAGTTGCCGAGCACGCGCAGCACCTTCCAGGCCGGGCGCGCCTCGCCGAGCGGTTTACAGGCTCCCTGGAAGCTTTGCCAGCGGCCCTCGGCGTTGACATAAGTGCCGGAGGTCTCGGCGAACGTAGCCACGGGCAATATGGCGCTGGCGTAGCGCTTCATGGCGTCGGTGGCGAAGGGGCTGAGTACCAGCACGAATTCAGCGCCTTGCAGCGCTTTCAACGCCGTCGCGCCGGCGCGGCAGTCGTACTCCGGCTCAAAGCCGAGCAACACGTAAGCTTTGCGCGGATCATCCAACATCGCACGCGCGTCCATGCCGATCTTGGGCGCACTCTTGCCCCCCGCTACGCGCTGAGGCACAACGCCCGCGAACCATGCGCCCACGCTGTTGGCGGCTTCGGGTAAATAGCCAAGCTGCGCACCGCTGATCTGGGCGATGAACCCAGCCAGCGCTCTGAGCGTGGCAAATGCCGGATGGTGGATCGCGAGGCTGCCGAGCAGCACGGTGGCAGTGCCGGGAGAATCGGCCAAGCGTTCGGCCATCGGCTTGGCGCTGGTGGAAACTTCGGCGTTCACTGCAATGCCTTGCAACCCGCCGGGTAATGCCGCTCCCTTGATCTCGCCCAAGGCTTTGGCGACTCCGACGAGCGCCGCGACCAGATCGTGGGGGGCGGCGATCATCTTGCCCGCCACCGGCAAGCGAAAATCGTAATCGCGCGGGTTGATGACGAGAATCTTTGCCCCTTTGAGCGCGGCTTTGCGTAACCGCTGGTTGATCAAGGGCTGTTCCATGCGTACGTTGGAGCCAATGATCAGTGCGGTGTTCAGCTTTTCCAACTCGGCGATGGACTGGCCGAGCCATGGGAATACGGGGGCATCCGCATCGCAGTTGAAATCGGCCTGCCGCAGCCGGTGGTCGATGTTGGCGATACCCAAGCCACGCGCCAGCTTCTGCAACAAATACAGTTCTTCAAGCGTCGCGGTGGGTGAGGCGAGTACGCCTACGGCTTCCGCGCCATGCTGGGCGATGATGGCCTTGAGGCCGGCGCTTGCTGCCTCCAGCGCCGCGCTCCATTCGACCTCGCCGTGATCCTTGAGCCAAGGCCGGACGATGCGATCCAGGCTATCGATGCCTTCGTAGCTGAAGCGGTCACGGTCGGAAATCCAAACCTCGTTGACTGCCTCGTTCTCGCGCGGCACTACCCGCATGACCTGCCCGCGGATGGTGTGGACATAAAGGTTAGAGCCCACCGCGTCATGTGGCGCGACGGCGGCGTGCTCGATATATTCCCAGGAGCGGCCCGCGTAGCGCGAGGGTTTGGCGGTGAGCGCGCCGACCGGGCAGAGGTCGATGACATTGCCGGAGAGTTCCGAGGCCATCGCGCCTTCCATGAAAGTCGCGATCTCCATGTGTTCGCCGCGGCCAACCATGCCGAGTTCGCGCAATCCCGCGATCTCCTGGCCGAAGCGCACGCAACGCGTACAGTGGATGCAGCGCGTGAGGTCGGTCTGGATCAATGGGCCGATGTCCTTGTCTTCGACTACGCGCTTGCGCTCGGTGAAGCGCGATACGCTACCGCCGTAGCCCATCGCTACGTCCTGCAATTCACACTCACCGCCCTGATCGCAGATTGGGCAATCGAGCGGATGGTTGATGAGCAGAAATTCCATGGTGCCGCGCTGGGCGTCCAGCGCCCGCGGCGAATGGGTGTGGACCTTCATGCCATCCATGACCGGTGTGGCGCAAGCCGGTACCGGTTTGGGCGCTTTCTCGACTTCCACCAGGCACATACGGCAATTGGCGGCGATCGACAGCTTGGGGTGATAGCAAAAGCGCGGGACGCGGATTCCGGCGGCGTCGGTCACTTCGATCAGCATCGCGCCCTTTCGGGCTTCCAAGGGCTTGCCGTTGACTTCGATCTTGACCCAATCGTTCATGGTGGTGCGTGCGGTGAGGTTCAGGCAGCTTGGGCGTTCGCAGCCCTGACCAGGCTGCGCTTGTGTTCGATGTAATAGGCGAATTCATGCCGGTAATGCTTGAGGAAGGCGCGCACCGGCCAAGCCGCGGCATCGCCGAGCGCGCAAATCGTGCGGCCCTCGATGCGCCGCGCAACATCGTCGAGCAAGCTTAAATCCTCGGGCCGGCCCTGGCCTTCGACGATGCGCGTCACGACGCGATACAGCCAACCGGTGCCCTCGCGGCACGGCGTACACTGGCCGCAAGATTCGGAGTAGTAAAACCGAGAGATGCGCTGGAGCATTTTCACCATGTCGGTGGTCTCGTCCATCACCACGACCGCGCCGGAACCGAGGAGCGACCCCGCTTTGACGAGCGAGTCGTAATCCATGTTGACTTTCAACATGACATCGCCCGGCACCACGGGAACAGACGAGCCGCCGGGGATCACCGCTTTCAGGGTATGACCCTTGCGTACGCCGCCGGCGAGCGCGAGCAAGTCGGCGAACGGAATCCCTAGCCCCACTTCGAAATTACCGGGTTTTTCGACATGACCGGACACCGAGAAGATCTTGGTGCCGCCGGCGTTGGTGGTGCCGAGCTTCATGAACCAATCCGCGCCGTTGCGGAGGATGGCGGGCGCGGAAGCCAGGGTTTCGGTGTTGTTGATCGTGGTCGGGCGGCCATAGAGGCCGAAATTGGCCGGGAATGGCGGCTTGAAACGCGGCAAGCCCTTCTTGCCTTCGAGCGATTCTAGCAGCGCGGTTTCTTCGCCACAGATGTAAGCGCCCGCGCCGAGTACGGCGTGCAAGTCGAAATCGATCCCGGAGCCTTGGATGTTCTTGCCGATCAGACCGGCGCCATAGGCTTCCTGTAGCGCATTCTCAAAGCGCTTGTAAGGTTCGTCTAGCCACTCGCCGCGGATGTAGTTGTAACCGACCGTTGCGCCGATCGCGAAGCCGGCGATGGCCATGCCCTCGACCAGGGCGTGCGGATTGTAGCGCAGGATATCGCGGTCTTTGCAGGTGCCCGGTTCGGATTCATCGGAGTTACAAACGATGTATTTCTGCCCCAGCGCTTTGCGCGGCATGAAGCTCCATTTGAGCCCCGCCGGAAACCCCGCCCCCCCACGGCCACGCAGGCCGGATTTCTTCATCTCGTCGATGATCGCATCCTGGCTCAGTGTGCCGGCCAGGGTTTTTTTCCAAGCGTCATAACCACCGAGGGATTGATATGTCTCCAACGACCAAGGCCGATCATGGCCCAAGGTCTTGTAGCAGACTTCGTTCAATACCATCGGGTTTTACTCCAATTTGTCCAGAATCTCATCCACTTTGGCGGGGGTCAGGCGCTCGTAATACACATGATCGATTTGCATCAGCGGCGCAAAACTGCACGCCGCCAAGCATTCTTCCTCGCGTTTGAGGTAGAACTTGCGGTCCGCGGTACTCTCGCCGGTCTTGATGCCCAATTTTCGCTCGATATGCGCGACGATGTCGTCGGCGCCACACAACATGCAGGAAATATTGGTACACACCGAGATACTGTGACGTCCCACGGGCTTGAGTTCATACATCGAGTAGAACGACGCCACTTCGTAAACGGTGATGGGCGCCAGGCCGAGATAATCGGCGACCGCATCCAGGATTTCCGCGGTCAGATAACCGCCGTTGTCGTGCTGCGCCGCCCTGAGCGCCGCCAACAGCGCCGACTGTTTGTGGTCTGGAGGAAATTTGGCCAGCCAGTGATCGATCTCGGCGCGGGTATGCTCGGACAGAACCGAAGGTTTGGCATTCATCGATCGATCTCCCCAAACACAATGTCCATGGTGCCGATGATCGCGACCACATCGGCCAGCATATGCCCGGCGGCCATCTCATTCATCGCCGCCAGATGCGGAAACCCGGGAGCGCGCACCTTGAGGCGATAAGGCTTATTGGCACCGTCGGAAATGAGGTACACCCCGAACTCTCCCTTGGGGGCTTCAATCGCTGCGTACACCTCGCCTCGCGGCACGGTATAGCCTTCGGTGAAAAGCTTGAAATGGTGGATGAGCGCTTCCATGTCTTCTTTCATCTCTTCGCGGCGCGGTGGGATGACTTTGTGGTCACCGACCATCACCGGCCCGGGATTCGCCCGCAGCCACTCCACGCATTGGCGGATGATGCGGTTGGACTGGCGCATCTCCTCGATCCGCACCAGGTAGCGGTCGTAACAATCGCCATTCACACCCACCGGGATGTCGAATTCAAGCTGGCCGTAAACTTCGTAAGGCTGCTTCTTGCGTAAATCCCAAGCGACACCCGACCCGCGCAGCATAGGCCCGGAAAACCCGAGCTGCAGGGCGCGTTCGGGCGTCACTACACCGATCCCGACGGTGCGCTGCTTCCAGATGCGGTTGTCGGTGAGTAGGGTTTCGTATTCATCGACCCGGCCCGGAAAGCGCTCGGTAAATGCCCAGATGAAATCGAGCAACGATCCTCGCCGTGCCTCGTTCAGTTCATCGACTTCTTTCTGGCTGCGGAATTGCGAGGGCTTATACTGCGGCATGGTCCCGGGCAGATCGCGGTATACCCCGCCCGGACGATAATAGGTCGCGTGCAGGCGCGCGCCCGACACTGCCTCGTAGCAATCCATCAAGTCTTCGCGCTCGCGGAATGCATATAGAAATACCGTCATCGCACCAATGTCGAGGGCATGCGAACCAAGCCACAGCAGGTGATTGAGAATCCGCGTAATCTCGTCAAACATCACCCGAATGTATTGGGCACGCGGCGGCGGCTCCACACCGGCGAGCTTTTCAATGGCGAGCACATAACCATGCTCGTTACACATCATCGATACGTAATCGAGCCGATCCATGTAGCCGATGCTTTGGTTGAACGGCTTGCTTTCGGCGAGCTTCTCGGTAGCGCGATGCAGCAGGCCGACGTGCGGATCGGCGCGCTGGATCACTTCGCCGTCCATCTCCAGTACCAAGCGCAGCACCCCATGCGCGGCGGGATGCTGCGGGCCGAAGTTGAGCGTGTAATTGCGAATCTCAGGCACGCTTCGCTTCCTCCTCGCCCAGATAACGGTGATCGGCACGGATCACGCGCGGCACCAGCACGCGTGGCTCGATGCTCACCGGCTCGTAGACTACGCGCCCGCGTTCGGGGTCGTAGCGCATCTCGACATTGCCGATCAGCGGGAAATCCTTGCGGAACGGATGGCCGATGAAGCCGTAGTCGGTGAGAATGCGCCGCAGATCAGGATGGCCTTCAAAAACAATGCCGTAAAGATCAAAAGCTTCACGCTCATACCAGTTGGCCGAGGCCCATATCCCTAGCACCGAAGGCACCACCGGCAGTTCGTCATCCGGCGCCAACACGCATATCCGCAAACGTTCGTTACGGCTGACCGATAGCAGATGGTAAATCACCGCGAACCGGCGCTTGGGATCAGCCTGCTCGCCTAGCGCCTTTACCACCGCCACCCCTCGCCCCGGCGAGGTGGGCTCGACGGCGCGACTGAAGCCACTGAACGTGGGTTTTTCGGTCGCCCATTCGTCCTTGCCGTAAGCGGAGTAATCGATTCCGCACACATCCACGAGTTGCTCGAAGGCGAACTCGTCGCGCAGGGCGGTCAGCGTCGTGATCAGACGGTCAGGCGTCACTTCCAGCATGACCTGACCGTACTCGAGTTTGCATTGCTTCAGATCATCGCCAAAGCGCGTTTGCAAGCGCTCGACGAGAGACGGCGTGGATTCGGACATGATCAGCGGGCGATGGTGTTGGTACGCTTGATTTTGTTGTGCAGTTGGATGATGCCGTAGAGCAACGCCTCGGCGGTGGGTGGACAGCCGGGCACATAGATATCGACCGGCACGATACGGTCGCAACCGCGCACGACGGCATAAGAATAATGATAATAACCGCCGCCGTTGGCGCAGGAACCCATCGAGATCACCCAGCGCGGCTCGGCCATCTGGTCATAGACTTTGCGCAACGCGGGCGCCATTTTGTTGACCAGCGTACCGGCGACGATCATGACGTCCGATTGGCGCGGGCTAGGGCGAAACAACATGCCGAAGCGGTCGAGGTCATAGCGCGCCGCACCGGCGTGCATCATCTCCACCGCGCAACACGCGAGGCCAAATGTCATCGGCCACAGTGAACCCGTACGGGCCCAGTTGATGAGCTTGTCGGCGGAAGTCGTCACTATGCCTTTCTCAAAGACGCCTTCTATTCCCATTCCAGCGCTCCTTTCTTCCACTCATAGATGAAGCCAACGACCAGAATGGTCAGAAACACGACCATTGCCATGAAGCCGAACAGACCGATGGTCTTCAACGATACCGCCCATGGAAAAAGAAACGCGATTTCCAAATCGAAAATAATAAAAAGGATCGCCACCAGATAATAACGCACGTCGAACTTCATGCGTGAATCTTCAAAGGCTTCGAAGCCGCATTCATAGGGTGAGAGTTTCTCGCTGTCGGGATGGCGTGGCCCGAGAATGAACCCCGCCGCAATCGGCAACACCCCGATCGCAATCCCAATCGCTATGAATAGTAAGATGGGTAGATAGTTCTCAAGCATCGCTGATCTCTCATCGTATTGCTCGACCTAGCCATTAGACCACACCGGTATTACCGCTCAATGGCACAAAAAAAGCACCTTGAAAGATGCCTGTTGTCATGCTGGTGCCGATGGTCGGACTCGAACCGACACGGCTTACGCCACTACCCCCTCAAGATAGCGTGTCTACCAATTTCACCACATCGGCAACGTTGTTTTATTGTTTGGGTGTCTGCGGAATTTGCGGCACCTCTGCTGGAGCACTGCCACTCGTGTTCGCAGGCGCCTCTGGCTTGGGCGGCGGGTTGGTCGGATCTGCCGGCTGCGCAGGAGCCGTGGTGTTGATGACGCTATTGCCCACCACGCTTGTCGCAACAGGGCTCTGTGCAGCGAAATAAGCCAGTATCATACTGGTCAGGAAAACCCGGCCGCCAATCCCGCCGTGATCCGGCTCAGAAAAGACGCGGAACCGCGCGCTCCGAACACTGTCGACGACGCGCCACTGCCAAACGCGGCGCCCGCTTCGAGCCTCTGCCCTGTTGCAACAACACCAGCACTATCAGCGCTATCGCAATCAGAATATGCAACAGCAGAAACAACGTTCTCAACATAAGTACATTCTTATCTCAAGGCAGATTGGAAAATGCCTAAAAACTCTACCGCATCCAACGATGCCCCACCGACCAAGCCACCGTCAATATCCGGCATTATAAACAATGCGGCAGCGTTATTCGCTTTCACGCTGCCACCATAAAGAATTCTCAAAGAGTTTGCTATTGTAGCATCAAATTCGGCGATCTTGCCACGGATGAACGCGTGCATTTGTTGGGCCTGATCGGGAGTGGCGGTCTTACCGGTACCGACGCCCACACCGGTTCATAGACACTCGCATCGAGCGGCTGCCCGTCTTCGTGCTTCAATACCGCATCAATCTGACGCGAGACTACCGCCTCGGTCAGGCCTGCCTCGCGCTCTTGCAAGGTCTCGCCGACGCATAGAATGGGAATCAAGCCTGCTTTTCGAGCGGAACGGTATTTCTGCGCGACCACGTCATCGGTCTCGCCAAACCAGGTGCGCCGCTCGGAATGGCCCACCAGGACATAGCGGCACTGCAAATCAACTAGCATCGATGCGGCGATTTCGCCGGTAAAAGCGCCAGCGGACTGGATCGCCACGTTTTGCGCACCCCAGGCGATGGAAGTCATATGAAGAAGACGCTGGGCTTCGGCGAGATGCACGAATGGCGGGAATACGGCCATATCCGCCGCACCGCCGGGCATGGCGGCTTTCAGCGCTTGCAGTACTCCCCGGCGCTCGCGAGGGAGCCATTCATTTTCCAGTTTCCAGCAACGAGCGGACGGCGCACGGCGTTTCCCCTTTGAGTGCTTGGTATTCAGGTTCGACAGCGGCTTGTACGACGCTCGCCAATTCATTAGACATTGCACCTGCGCGGCGTCTGCGCCTTCCACCATGACTCGGATGACGGGCTCGGTGCCCGAAGGCCGTAACAAGACCCGTCCCTGTCTACCCATCTGGCGCTCGGCGTCCTTGACTGCCTCTTGCACCGGCATGCAATGGCTCAGGTCGAGAACACGCGCCATGGGCACGTTGATCATGATTTGCGGATACTTGCTCATGCCCGCTTTGAGTTCACTCAAGCTCCTGCCCGATTGAGTCATCGCGGTCAGCACTTGCAGAGCGGAAATAATGCCATCGCCGGTCGTAGTGCGATCCAGGCAGATGATGTGCCCAGACCCCTCGCCACCGAGCGAAGCGCTAGTTTGCAGCATCCGTTCGAGCACGTACCGATCACCCACTTTGGCGCGCTCGAACTGTACTTCCAATTGCTGTAGCGCGATCTCCAGCCCCAAATTGCTCATCTGTGTACCGATCACGACTCCGGGATGACGACCCTGCCGTACTCGATCCTTGGCGATCACATACAGTAGTTCGTCCCCATCGACCACCGCGCCGCTATGATCGACCATCACCACTCGATCACCGTCGCCGTCGAACGCAATACCGAGATCCGCCTCTCGCTCCAGCACCGCCTTCTGCAAGCCCGCCGGTTTCGTCGAACCGCAATCGAGGTTGATATTGAGGCCGTCGGGAGCATCGGCAAGCGTGCTCACGTTGGCACCGAGTTCCGCGAATACATCAGGAGCAATGTGATAGGTAGCGCCATTCGCACAATCGATCACGATCTTCAAGCCCGACAGGGCGTGATTCACTGGAAACGCGCTTTTACAGAATTCGATATAACGGCCAGCCGCATCGCCGATTCGTTCCGCTTTGCCGAGCGCGGCGGGATCGACCGTGGTGAACGGTTCGCCCAGCAACACCTCGATCTTGCTCTCCAAGCCATCAGGCAGCTTGGTACCCTCGCGCGAGAAGAACTTGACGCCGTTGTCGTAATAAGGATTATGGGAAGCGCTGATGACGATGCCAGCACAGGCACGCAGAGTACGCGTGAGATACGCGATACCCGGAGTCGGCATCGGCCCCAGCAGCGCAATATTGAGCCCCGCCGCGGACAAACCCGCTTCCAGCGCGGACTCGAACATATACCCGGAAATGCGCGTATCCTTGCCGATCAGTACTCGGTTGCGCCCCTCGCCTATCAGCGCTTTACCGGCCGCCCAGCCGAGCTTGAGCATGAATTCCGCTGTGATCGGATGATCCCCGACCCGTCCACGGATACCATCTGTGCCGAAGTAGCGTTTCTCCATCATCATCGCCTCGCGCTCGTTTCCATGCGATTCAAGTATCGGCCCTCAAACAAATACCCCCGCCACAGGCGGGGGTTATCATAAAGGCGCTGGCCGCGACGATACAATCCCTGCGGTTTAATGCTGTTCGGCAGGGTTGCCGATCTTGCCGTCGCCCACGACCACTTTGTCGAGGTCGGCGGGCTTTGCGCCAGCGGAAGGCGGGTACGTATCGGACGACCAGTCCTTGGGCTCGCGCGGGGCATTGCCCCGCATGATGTCGTCGATCTGCTCAGCGTCCAGCGTTTCGTATTTGATCAGTGCCTGCGCCATCGTGTGCAGCTTATCCATATTGGTGCGCAACAACTGTTCAGAGCGCTGATAATTACGGTTGATGATCAAGCGGATTTCTTCGTCAATGGTATGGGCGGTTTCGTCCGACACATTCTTGTGGCGCGTCACCGACCGCCCCAGAAAAACCTCGCCATCGTCTTCGCTATAAGTGAGCGGCCCCAGACGATCCGACAAACCCCACTTGGTCACCATGCTGCGCGCGATGTCGGTCGCGCGCTCGATATCGTTCTGTGCGCCGGTCGTCACCGCATCATTGCCGAAAATCAACTGCTCGGCGATACGCCCGCCGAACAAGCTGGAAATCTGGCTCTCCAGGCGCTGTTTGCTGAAGCTATAGCGATCGCCCTCGGGAAGAAACATGGTCACTCCCAGAGCACGTCCGCGCGGAATGATGGTGACTTTGTGAATAGGATCGTGAGCCGGCACCAAGCGCCCGATGATCGCGTGCCCCGCCTCGTGATAAGCGGTCAAACGCTTTTCTTCCTCGCCCATCACCAGCGACTTGCGTTCCGCGCCCATCAGGATCTTATCCTTGGCGCGCTCGAAATCATCCATATCGACTTCACGCTTGTTATGGCGCGCGGCGAATAATGCGGCTTCGTTGACCAGATTGGCCAGATCGGCGCCTGAAAAACCCGGTGTGCCACGAGCGATGACCGCCGGCTTCACGTCTTTAGCCAAAGGCACTTTGCGCATATGAACATTGAGGATTTGCTCACGTCCGCGTACATCCGGCAGTGGCACGACCACCTGACGGTCGAAGCGGCCTGGCCGCAACAGCGCCGGATCGAGCACATCGGGACGGTTGGTGGCGGCGATCACGATGATGCCCTCATTGCCTTCGAAACCGTCCATCTCGACCAGCAATTGGTTGAGTGTTTGTTCGCGTTCGTCATGGCCCCCGCCGAGGCCCGCGCCGCGATGGCGGCCCACTGCGTCGATTTCATCGATGAAGATGATACAGGGCGCATGTTTCTTCGCCTGGTCGAACATGTCACGCACTCTTGACGCGCCAACGCCGACGAACATCTCGACGAAATCCGATCCGGAAATCGTGAAAAACGGTACTTTGGCCTCGCCGGCGATGGCTTTAGCAAGCAAAGTCTTGCCGGTACCGGGTGAACCCACCATCAATACACCACGCGGAATTTTGCCGCCCAGGCGTTGAAACTTGCCGGGATCGCGGAGAAATTCCACCAGTTCGGCGACTTCCTGCTTGGCTTCCTCGACGCCCGCGACGTCGGCGAAAGTAATCTTGACTTGGTCCTCGCTCATCATCCGCGCCCGGCTCTTGCCAAATGACATCGCGCTACGCCCACCGCCCGCGCCTTGCATCTGGCGCAGGAAAAACACCCAAATACCGATTAAGAGCAGCATTGGGAACCAGCTGATGAAAATCTGCATGAGCAACGACTGCTGCTTGGGTTCCTTGCCTTCGATATCGACGCCTGCGTTGAGCAACTCGCCGATCATGACTTTGTTGTCGGTCTCCGGGCTATAAGTCGTGAAATTCTCGCCACTATTGGTGCGCCCTTGAATCTCGCGACCATCAATGACGACATTGTCGATGCTCCCCTGTTTGACTTCCGTCAGAAACTTTGAATAACTGAGAGAAGTTGCGGGCGATGCGCGCGGTCCGAAGCTGTTGAATACAGACATCAGCACAACCGCAATCACAACCCACAATAAAATATTTTTGACCATGTCGTTCAAGGTATATACCTCACCTGTTGAGCTGCCCTATCCCTAAATCCTGGGAAAGCAACCAATAGACAAAAAGCACCTACTTATTTAATCAATTTAGACTTTACTACAGTCTATAGTTCCTAGCCAGCACGTAAAGCTCGGGGCTACGCGCCCGTGAAGCCTTCGGTTTACGAACCGCGACGGCACCAAAATCCTTGCGCAAATCGCGCACCAGCGCATCGAACCCTTCACCCTGAAAAACCTTGATCAACAGATCTCCACCCGGTTTCAGGCAACGTCTGGCAAAATCGACGGCCAATTCGGTCAACGCCATCGCACGCGGCTGGTCGACATCTCGTATACCACTGGTATTGGGGGCCATATCCGAGATTACAAGATCCGCCCGCTGCTCACCGCCCATGCTCATGAGCAATTGCTCCATCACTACGGGGTTATGAAAATCCCCCTGGATGACCTTGACACCCGCCAAGTCTTCCATGGGCAATATATCAAATGCAATAACCATTCCACTTCGCCCCACGCGCTGGGCGGCATATTGCGCCCATCCTCCTGGAGCCGCGCCCAGATCAACCACGACCAAGCCTGGTTTGAGTAGATGGTCTTTGGCATCAACCTCAATGAGTTTATAGACGGCGCGCGATCTGTAGCCCTCGCGTCGGGCGCGCCTGACATATTCGTCATCAAAATGCTCGCGCAGCCAACGAACGCTACTTTTGCTTCGTGCCATACTCTCTGCTAAAACAATTCCAAGTGCCTACCTTACCGTGAGAGAGCAGAGCATCATGCTGACGAGTCAACAAAAGCGCTATCTGAAGTCGTTGGCGCACGCCCAAAAACCTGTGGTCATCTTAGGAAAAGAGGGTTTGTCACAAGCGGTTCTACGTGAAATCGATCGCGCGCTCGATCATCATGAACTGATCAAGATTCGCATTGTAACGGAGCATCGAGAGACGCGGGATTTACTGCTACAAAAAATTGCCGACGCAACGGGTGCGGAAACCATTCAGCGCATCGGACATATGGCAAGCTTATTCAGGCGCAACCCAGAAAAACCGCGCATTTCGTTAACTTAACACTGTGAATATCAGTATTTATCCAGCACTTGGTGCCCAGGGCCGGACTCGAACCGGCACGACTCTTACGAGTCAGTGGATTTTAAGTCCACTGTGTCTACCATTTCACCACCCGGGCAACCGTAACTAAAGTCCCAATCAGCCTAATCCAACAACTCTCGGTGACAACAAAGCCTTCTCGAACTATGAAAATTTCGTTGCTGCCTAAAAGTTGCCCCAACGGCATGACGTTACGCTCCTTGTCGTTGATCATTGTAAGTTCTCGCGCGGGAATGTGCCACCACACGGTGAGGTATTGCTTCGACCGCCATCGCCACGGGGCATCTGACGGATTTGCCGGCATGCCGCGCGATCAGTTGAAAAAGCCTGAAAAAGGTTATGATCTCACTCGATATAAATATCATAAACAGGAAGAGTTTCAATAAAAGCCTTTTCATGTTACTTTTGATATTACTGTGTTATAAAATATCTCATTTACTTGAGATGCTTAAGCCTGCTAAGGCGGCGAAACCGGGCTTGCTCGCAGGCGAGTAGCGCGCCTTACTGACAACACGTGTAGCGCCGCAATCGTTTGACCAGTGCAGCGACCAGGCGCGCGGGCATCGTCGCAGACGAAGGTCTGTTGGCCATTGCTGTTGAGGCTATTGGCGTCGTACTGGAAGGTTGCGCTGCGGCTGCCGCTCACCTGGGTCATCGGGTTGCTGGCAGGGGCGATGGTGTAGGTCTCGGCGTGGTCGGTCAGGGTGGGCGCGAGAATGTTCTCGCTGCTTTGACGGGTGATCCGCGAGGCATTGTCATAGCCCAGGGTGTGGACGCTGCTGGCGAGGGTATAGCCCGTTGATGCGCCCATCGCGGTCGAAGGTGCGTGCATACGCCTGGCCGTTACCGAAGGTGAACCCATTGACGCCCCCGAAGGGCTGATAGGTCACGTTGCTGACGAGGGTCTTGGTCTCACCATTGGCGGTGGTCACGATCGATTGGATGCGCCCCAAGCCATCCCGGGTATAGTCGATCTCCCGAGAAAAACTGTTCACTTGCCGTGGGTTCTCGTCACGGTCCATTTCAACCCGGCGTTCTCACGGTGTTTTTCATTCGTCATTCCATTGCGAAAGGTCAGGGGCGCCCGACCAAGAAGACTTTACCGAGTATCCCGCCCGGTCGTGCGGCCCCTTCCTTTCGCAATGGATTACCACGCGATGGGCAAGCACTGTAGCAGCAACGGGCTATTTCCAAAAAGTAATGATTTAACAGAATTTTTGGGCAATATTTACATTGCGGGCACAGGGCCGAAAGCCGGAGATCACGCTGGCGCATGCCGCAGAACAGTTTGGACGTCGGGATGGTCGAGAAACGCGCCACGCGCCGCCGGGTGCGAGGTGAGCGCATCAGCGAGCGCGTTCACCGCCTCGGCACTGGCCCGCCAGGCCCCGAACGCGTCGGCGTGGCGTTTGCGCTGCTCGTGGCAGCGCGCGGCGCTCGCATGGAACCGCCAAGCCGCCACCGGTGCATCGCCTGCGCGTAGCGCTTGTTCACCGGCGGCAATGGCGGCGTCGGCTTGCTCCGTTTCCCCTGCGGCGCCGGCGATATCGATCAGCGTCGTTTGCGCCAGCAGATAATAAGTGCGCTCCATCGGGCCGGCGGCGAGGTCGCGCAAGGCCTCGGCTTCATGCCGCGCCGCGGCCCATTCCCGCCGCACCTGCCAATAACGGCTCGCGGTCGCGTGTAAGGGCAAACGTAAAATCCAGTCGATGGCTTGTGGATGGCTAACCAAGCAAGCATCGATCTCATCGAGACAGGCGCGGCACTCGGCGAGGCGCTGCTCGCCGAGGTGGATGCGCGCGAGTAGGATCAAGCCCAGAAAGTATTCGCTGCCGCGTATGCCGCTCGCTTTGACTTGCGTCAGCAGCGGATCGACCACGGCGCGGGCCGCGTCGAACGCGTGGGTTTCGATTTGCAGGAATGCCCGTTGCAGGTGGAAATGGGCAAGCCAGGGGCGGTGGCCGTTGTCGGTCGCCATGCGCAGGCCATCGGCGATGACGGCCAGCATGTCCCCCCAACGGCCGCTGTAAAATAAACTCCACGCCCGAAAGAATTGGCAAACGAGATAGTGATGACCATCGCCGGTCGCGCGCGCCAGTTCCAATCCGCGCTCAGCGGCGGCGCGCGTCGTGATAGCGCGAGCAAAGGCTCAACCGATAGCGCCTCCAGCGCCACATGCTGGCATTCCAAGCGGCGATCGCCCGCGGCGTGCGCGGCGTTGACCGCATCTGTGTATGCGCCGGCATGGTCAGGATGGTAACCGCGGATGAGCGATTGCCAATGCGCGCGCCAGCCACGCGCGTGGGCTTTGAGCAAGGCGTCGGGGAGCGCCGTCGTGCATTCGAGCGCCTGCTCGGCTACCGCCAGACACTGGTCGCGATCGATCCAGAACAACGCATGGCCAAGACCAAGCAGCGCGCGGACTTCACGCGCCGCGTCGCCCTGGTCACGGGCGGTTGCGGCCAGTTGTCGATAGCCACCGATGGCGCTTGGTAACTCGCCGGTGGACAGGAGCAATTGGCAGCGTCGTTCCCGCAACGCCGCCCGCAGCGCGTCCTGAGCCGCACCGCCCGATTCGAGCAGGAGGAGTGCATGTTCGAGGTGGCGCGCGGCTTCGCGGAGCGCGAAGCGGGCGCTGTCGAGGTCGGCGGCGCGCTGGAGGAAATGAACCGCGCGTTCGAGCGCGCCGCCTTGCTCGAAATGATAAGCGAGGTCGGCGGCGACGGTATTCGCCTGTAGGCCAAACGCTTGCTCCAGGCGTTCCGCCAGGCGCAGGTGAAAACGCTGGCGGCGGGCGGCGGGCAAGGTATCGTAGAAATAATTGCGATAGAGCGCATGGCCGAAGCGGTAAGATTCGGTCACCGTAGCATCGGGCCAGCGTTCGGTCTCTAGGCGCGCGAGCCACAAACCGCGCCGGGCGAAGCGTTCGCAGGCGTCTTCTACCTCGATGGCATCGGCTTCCAGCATGACCGCCAGCGCCGCCGCCGCAAACCGGTCGCGCGCCACGCTGGCAGCATCCAACACCCGTCGCTCGAAGGGGTTCAGTTCCGCGATTTGGCGCTCCAATATCTGCCGTAGCTCGCCAGGCATGGCGAGCGCGATGGCATCGGGCGGTGCGGTGAGCGCCCAGCGCTCGCCATGCGCTGTGAGCGCGCCGGTCGCCAGCAGATAATCGACGGCACTGGCGAGGAATAGCGGATGGCCGCTGGTATGCAGATAAAGAATTTCCGCCAGGCCATAAGGGATGTCGCTGTGGCCCAGGCGTTGTTGTAAGTAGTCGCTCACTTCCCGGGTGGTGAAGAAGTCCAGGGCGAGGTCGCGGCACTGGCGATGCGCGATCAACTCCTGGCGCAAGCGTTTGAGCGGATGCGCGGAGTCGTTCACTTCCGTATTGCGTAAGGTAGCGACGATACAGAGTCGCGCCGGCTCATTGCGGCGCGCCACGAAGGCGAGCAGATCCAGAGTGGCGTTGTCGGCCCAATGCACGTCTTCGAGCAGTAGCACCAGCGGCGTGTCGGTGGTCAGCGCCTCGAGGAATTCGGTCATTTCGCGCAGCATGCGCTCGCGGGTGGAGCCGAATAACCGTTGCCGCAATTCCTCGCGTTCGGCATCGGTGGCGAGCAATGCCGGCAATTGCACCAGCCAGCTCGGCGCGTATTGGCCCAGCAACTCTTTCAAGCGCGGGCTTTGCGCGTTGCGGCACAAGCGGCCAAGCGCGTCGAGCACGGCGAGATAGGCTTCACTGCCGCCGTATTGCTCCAGGCAGCCGCCCTTGGCGTGCAGCAGCTTGGGGGTGTCGGCCACGAGCGCATTCAACCAGGCGTCCGCCAGCGTGGTTTTGCCCACCCCCGGTTCACCGCCGATGAACACGATCTGACGCTTGCCTTGTAGGGCTGATGCCCAATATTCATCGAGTTGGGTGAATTCGCGCACCCGCCCGATCAAACCCGGAAAAGCCGAGGCCCCGAGGCGCGGCTCCGCTAGAGGTAACTGAGGCATAGGCGCGGGAACCGCCTCGATTTCGGGCAGGGCGCCGATGAAGCGATAGCCGCGTCGGTGTACGGTTTGCACGAAGCGCGGCGTTTGCGGGTCGTCTTCCAGCGCTTTGCGGATTTCGCCGACCGCGACCTTGAGCACGGCGTCGCCCACCACCACGCGCGGCCACACCGCGCTCAGCAGATCGTCCTTGGTCACCAACTGGCCCGGGTGTTGGCGCAGAAAATCGAGCACCGCGAACGCTTTGGGCGTCAGCTGCGTGCGCCGCGGGCCGCTCACGACGGTCTGATTGGTGCGGTCGATGCGCGCTTGCGTGGAATGGGTATTGGAAGTTTCCGCCACTATTCAAGTCTCTTACCGGAGTCTGCCGGTAGTGGACAGTTGCAGACAAGTATATCGCCCCACTGGGCGCAGCCGCTATTTCCGCGGGAATAGGCATCCTCAGCGTTGCTGGATGACGATTGCCGCCGCTGCGCCGGACTGAATCACGGTCAGGGTTTTGCCGCTGCCGGTCTGCGTGAGGTCGGCGAAAAGGCCGCTGCCGTTCTGGGTCAAGGAAACGAAATGTCCATCCCCTACTTGGGTTTCCAGCCCGGTATTGGCGGCACCGTTTTGGGCGGTATGCGCATCGTTGCCCGCGCCCGATTGGCGCTGCAATGCTACATTAGCGGTTGCCTGCGAGAGTTCGGCACGGTTGTCGGCGCCGTTTTGGATTTGCCATGCGCGGTTGCCAGTGCCTTGCATGAGGTAAGCCTGATTGGTTGCCCCCGACTGACTGATGGCGGCTTGGTTGCCCACGCCATGCTGGTGTACGTCGGCTGCGTTGGCGCTGCCGCGCTGATCGATTCTGGCGCTGCTTGCGCCCCGTTGATCGATGTGGGCGTTGTTGGCCGACCCGACCTGCGCAATGTTGGCGTTGCTCCCCACCGCGTGTTGCGCCACCGTCGCACGGTTGCTCGCGCCGACCTGTTCGATCATCGCGTCCCCTGCTCCCGCTGATTGTCCCAGGATCGCGAGTGTGAGCCCAAGGCCCACGCCGAATAGCCGTTGGTTGCGATGAACCGGCTGGTTCGGCATGGCTTTATCAACCCTCTCCCAGTGGGAGAGGGCGCCGCTGGATGAACGCTCAATCCTGGGTGACATCGGCGACATTGCCGTTGCCGCTTTGGATGATATCGGTCAGGTTGAAATTACCGGTTTGATTGACGAGGGCTTGGTTATCGTTGCCGCTTTGGTCGACCAAAGCGGTGTTGTCGTTGCCGCTTTGATCGACGTCGGCGAGGTTGTCATTGCCGGACTGGAGAATATCGGCGAAGTTGCGGTTGCCGCTCTGATCGACCAGCGCGGTATTGTCATTGCCGGACTGTTCGATCGATGCCTCGTTGTCGTTGCCACCCTGATCGACGCGGGCGACGCTGCGGTCACCGGTTTGCAGGATATCAGTGAAGTTGCGGTTGCCGCCCTGATCGACCACGGCGGTGTTATCGTTGGAGACTTGCTCGATGAATGCCTGGTTGTCGTTAGCCCAGGCGCCGCTTTGGGCGAGCGCCAGCGCCATGGAGAGCGCGCAAGAGGCCAGTTTCAGATGCATGATTCGATTCCTCATGGTGAAGGCCGCGGGAAACACACGGGATGAAAAGCGCGGCCGCAGGCTTTTCCCCCGTTTTGGTCGGTCGGGCTGATGCAGGTTCGACCAAAATCAGGCAGACGCTTGGCTAGGATTCATGTGCAAGGGCGCACCTCGGTGCTGGGCTGGGCGCAGTCGTCATCGAGCGGTTGGTTCCCGCCGTCAGGCGCGTCTTCCACCGGGTGTTCCGCGGGCGAACGAGCGGTGCTTGGAGTACGCGCCGGCGTTGCCACCGGGCTTGTCGATACGTCGGGATTCGGCGTCGCCAAGGCGGGCGTAGCCTGGGCGAGCCGGCGCGCTAGGTTTGCGTCGATGTCCTGATATTTTTCAGTGAGATAAGCCTCGATCTGGCGCTGGCCTTGGAGCGGATCACGAAATTGCCAGAGGCCGCTTTGCGCTCCTTCCAAGATCAGCGCGTAAACCGCTTTTTCGATGGCTTGCTGGATGGCGAGTTGGGCGGGTTCATTGGAGGTGTAACCGGCTTCGACTTCCAGCAATTTCTTGAAGCTCACGAAGCGGAAAACGCTGGCGCTCAAGCCGTAGGAAACAATGGTTTTACGGGTCGTGACCGATTTCAGGATTTCGCCGGTTTGGGTGCTGACCGCGCGCAGATACACTGTCACCGTATCCTGGCGGTATTCAGTGCTGGCGCCGATGCCGAGGTAGCGTGCACCGATGCCGCCGGTGAGGGTGTTGGTGTCGAAGCCGATGATGCCCCCTTCCAGGATGACGCCGGCGAAGAGCATGGCCGGCAGCATGCGGTCGGCCTCGCCGTAGCGTTTGCGCATCTCGGTGATGATCTGGCGTTCCTTGAGCAGATGATTGAGGCGGGCGCGCTCGACCACGGTGAACCAACGTCCGCTGCCGGCATCGGCCAGCGCTTTGATGAGAATCGAAATCGCTCCTTGGGTGACGGCCTTGGAGTAATTGGTGACCAGTTCGCCGGGTTTGAACTGGCCGGTCTCGTCGGGATAGTCGTAAACCGCCACCGCCACTTTTTGCGCCGGTGCCCCGAGGCTGAGCAAATCGCGGTGAGCCGTGGTGGCTGCTTCGACCACGCTGGGCGGCGCACCGGTATGTTGCTGCGGGCTGGCGCAACTCGCCAACACCACGATCAGCATGGTAAAGCAGAGGGCCTTGGGCATCGCGCTGATTCCTCGCTTCATTGGATGGGTGGCGCGTTGGAGGCGAGCGTCGGAACTTCGATCACCGTCGTCGAGCCGGTATTGGTGTCGAGGATTTCGATGGTGATCGAATCCAGGCCGCGGTTGAAGGTGATGGTCTGGTTGCCGAATACGACTTGGCCGCTGTCCTGGGGATTGTCGCCAAACAAGGCGTCGACGATCTGATTGGCGAGGGCGCTGAGCAGGCGGCCCTGCAACGCGCGCACGAATTGCGCGGCGGGGTCGTCGTCGAGCCGGCGGTTGGGGTCTTTGAAGCGGTTTTGGTTTTCGGCGGTGCCCAGCAGGTATTGGGAATTGAAGGGATTGCCACCGAATCCGGGATTGATCGGTTTGTAGGTCAGTTCGGCGGCCGTCACGTTCGCCATCCAAGCCAGGCCGGTGATGAGGGTGGGGAATGCGTGCCGCAGGCGGGTTCGCATAAGCTGTGATCTCCTGGGGTTGCGGGGCGCCATTCGACGATTCATGGATGGCGCGAATGCAGGTGGCTGCGTCTACGCCGCGCCGAGTCCGCTGATCATGGCGGTGTGTGGACTAACGTAATACCCCCCGCGCCGCGAGTCATAAGAAAAGGGTAAGAGTTGGGTAAAAGAGTGGTAAGAACGCCCATCGCGCCGGAGGCCGGCGGATCATACGCATGGCGCGGCGGCGCGCTGGTAGATCACTCGATCAGCGGCGGCGCGCCGCACGCCGATGTAACCGTCCCGCAGCGCCGCTTGATGTTGCGAGGGGTCATCCATCCTGACCGCCACTTGATCGCGCGCGCTGGAGGCGAGCGCCTGCCCATCAACCGAGCCGAGCAACCCGACAATGGGATAGCCGCGATCAAAGCGGATGCCGACGATGGCCATGCCGCTGGCGAGCAGATTGGCCCAGCTCACGACGTTTTGCAGATGGACGCCGGCGCAGATCCACTTCATCCGGACCGATAGCGCATGAGCGCGGCGCGCGGCCAGCAGCGCCCGTTGATAGCCACGTCCCCGCGCCGCCGGCACCACCATGGAGTTCTCCAGTATGCAGGCGCGCAGCGGCCAGTCCGCGGCCGGCACGATGGGAAACGGCACGCCAGTGCTGCCGTTGGGATGGTTCTCGTGAGGGACGCGCAGCAATGCCATGGCCAACAACGCGCCTTCTTCCGCGATTCCATAGGCGACCCCCAAGGTGTCGTCCAGATAGGCACGCAGCTCGCTTGCGTCTTTGCTACGGATGAAGCCCAGCGGAAGCCCGGCGCGGACCGCTTCTTGGAGCGCGACGATGGCCTCCAAGTCAGTGACGGTGAGCCGTTTCATGAGCGGCGTGTCGGCGGCGGCTGTGGACCGTTCCGCAACCACGCTATCAAGTGCCCAAGCCATTGCGCAGCGCCTGGTTTTGCATGGTTTCCGCCTGAGCTTTGTCGAGCATAATCCCGGCGTTCATGGTATTTTCGCGCATGACATTGTTGTCCGTCTCTTGGTGCTCCAACCCCAGACAGTGACCTATCTCGTGGGCTAGGGCGATACAGCGTTTTGAATCCGAGAGGGTGAGCAATTGATCGTGCGCAAGCACGGGTGCGGAAGGTGGTATGCCGATTCCTTGTGGATCCGACCACTTGCCGTTTTTTACGACTTTGGCGATCTTGCCGACCACGAATATTTTCATCTTCTCGGTATGCCGTCCTAGAAGCTGCGGGTGGCGAAGCAACTGCGTCTTGTGTTTGTCCCGATCAAAGCCATCCGAACTAAAAGTCTCGCGATACACGAGGGCGGCGGGGTTATCGACCCAGTTAAGCCAGATGCCGGCTTGGAGCAGGATCGAGTTTGCACCCCCCATCATCATATACAACTGATTGTTATCGAAGCTGGATTTGAAATTTCCGTCAGTAACGATGAAGAATCGAGCATTGATATTCATGACATCTTCAATGGATACGCCGGTATTGAGGGTGTGGATGACAATGAAAGCGATGAGGAAAAAAGGCCGACCCAAGGCGGGCCGGCCAAAACACGCTGCTCAGAGGGATGAGAGCAGCTTTACGGGACCATATCGACGAACGGGTTTCTGAAGTCGTCGGTCTGATTACGGAACAGCGCGGTACCGCCGTCGAGGGATTTGAGGAAATCCTCTAGGGCCGCGAGATCGCCCGCGCCAAAGGTAGTCTGGATCGTCGCGCCGCCGGGCAGCTTGTGCTGGGCGAATACGTCACCCAAAGTCTGCGCCGAACCATTGTGGAAGTACGGCGCGCTGCTGCCGACGCCAAGCAGCGAGGGCACGTTGAAGCCGAGGCTGCCCAAGGCGCCACGCCCATCCACCGCGGCGTTGGCCGGGTTGGAGCGAATTTCGATGGGGCTGGCGGCGTTGAATGTGCCCACGTCTTCCAGGAATTTCAGGATGCCCGGGTCGACTTTGGCGTCTTGATACTGTACGGCTTGGCCGGCGGTCAGGGTCAAACCTGGGTCGCGCGCGGCGCCGGTTTTATCGACCGCCGGGTTGTTGAGGTAGATCACCTGGCTCTTGGTCCATTTGGCGCCGCCGTGGCAGGACGCGCAAGCCGATTGGAACAGGTCGGCGCCGGCGTCGGCATTGGCGGCCTTGGGCTGGTTCGGGGCGCGCACCGTGGTCTGAATCCACTCGGTTTCCATGTCGAGCGCTTCGCTCGCGCCCTGCGAGATGCCGTGGTCGCGCACGGCGGGGTTGGGCAGACCGCCGGCAGAAGCGGGGTTGCAGAACTTGGGCGCGTCGCCACCGGCGAAGCCCGTGCCGCACTGCACGTTGCGCGAGTTGTTGTTGAAATCGGTGGCGCTGTCGCGCGGCGCGGTCCAGTTGTTGATGCGGATGTCATGCGCGCCGTTGATCTTGGAATACAGCCCATCCAGCGGGATGGTATTGCGTGCGCCGTCGCCGAAGATCCAGGTCACGCCGTCGGCGAGGCCGTCCGGGTGGCAGGAGCCGCAGCTGCTCCAGGCGCTATCCGACTGCTTACCGCGGAATTGCACCGGGTTGATGTCGCGCAGTTGGGTGCCTACCAGGCCGTTATCGGGCACGCCGAGCGCGGTGAAGAATTTGATCTTGCCCATCAAGCGCGCGTGTTCGACGCTGCCCGGCTCGGGCGGTGTGCTGGCGGCGACCGCGGGCGCGGGGCCGACATTGGGGCCGGCTTCCAGATTGAGGATCGACACCGACATATCGACTTCATTGTTCACGTATGCCCTGCGGCCGCGACGATCCACCACGATGCCGGTGGGAATGTTGCCGGTCTGGAACCGCGCCACGTTGTTGGGCGCATTGATGTTGAGCTTGCCGGCGGCGTCGATCTGGGCCTTGAGTACATGGTTGCCGCCGCGGCTCACGATGAAGAAATTCCGGCATTTGTCATCCGCGTCGATGGCGACGATGTCGTTGCCAAACGCGCGCTGCAGGGTGGCGGCGGTTTTCGGCGGCTCCACCTCGGTCTTGATCTGGGCGTTCAGGTTGACGTGCAAATCCGCGCGTTCTTGCAGCGAAGCGGTATCGACTACGTCTACCAGCGCCTGCACGTTGGCGTTGAAGAACACCGGTGGTTCGGGCTGGGCGCCGATATTGGGTAGATACAATTGGTTGGCGCAAATCAGCGCGGACGCGAACTGATTGGGGAACACGCCCTGTGGGTCCTGGGCGATCTTCGGATTGGCCGGATCGGTGATCGTGGTATCCGGGCAGAAGGTATCGTTCGCGGCGTTGTTATTGCTCGTATTCTTGCAATAAGCGGCGCGGTTGGCGGTGAAACCCGAATCCGCCAGCGGTGACAGCGTGGTCTCGTCGACTTGGCCGGGATTGTTGAGCGGGAAGCTTCTCACGATGCCTTCCTTGCCGTCGTCGAAGCCTTCGCCGGGGCCGCCAGGGATCACACGCGCGAAGAAATCGGTGACAAACACGCGATTTTTGTTGATCGCGATGGCCCACGGATTGCCGCCGACCGGGATGGTGCCGACGACCTGTTTCGAGCGGGTGTCGACCACGGTCACCGTGCCCGCCGTGAAATTGGCGACGTAGAGGGTGCGGCCATCCAGCGTCAACGCACAGCCGCGCGGTTCGGGGCCGACCGGAATGGTCGCGACCACGCCGAAGCCGCGGCCGGTACGGTCGAGCACCGACACGGTGCCGCTGCCGGCGTTGACGACGAACGCCTCACGGAAGCGCACGGCCACGCAGACCGGTTCGCGCCCGACCGGGACTTCGTCTTCCTTGCTCAGGGAATCGCCGCCGCGTTCGACCCTGAACACCGTCACGCTGTTGGCCTCGCGGTTGGCGTTGAATAGCACCGTACCGCTCTGGTCGAGGGTGATGTTGGTGGAGCGCGTGGCGTCGTCACGGTCCGCCCACACGGGATTGGACGCCATGCCGAGCGCCAGTAGGGCAAGCGCCAGCGCGCCGCGTCGTGGCGCGGCGGCGATGCTCGATGCCCGGTGTATTGATTGACAACTACCCATGACTAAACCTCCGCTATGTGGATAGCAAACGTGCTTCCAATGAGTAAAAAGGGGGGCAAGCGATAGCTTTGCGGTGCCGGTGGCTACCGAACGAGTCGCAAGGTCAAATCGCTACTGCCGGGGTGCACGATAACGAAGGAGGTGGGGCGGAATCATAAGGAAACCGTAAAATTTCAGTAAAAGATTGGTTAGCGCACGCTAAGCTTTGCATAGCGCTTGGCGCGCGGATGGCAATGATTGCGGCAACCGGAGTTCCCATGATTGAATCCCAAGCGCGGGCTTCAGCCCGCACCAATTTCGATACGGCGTATTACGCCGATTGTCTGCGGATGATGATGCGCATCCGTGCCTTCGAGGAAGTCGCGCTCGAGGCTTTGCGCGAAAAACTCATCCATGGCGCCATCCATCCCTCGATTGGCCAGGAGGCGGTCGCGGTCGGCGTATGCCGCCAATTGCGCGCGGACGACATCCTGCTCTCCACCCATCGCGGCCATGGCCATACCTTGGCGAAGGGCGCCGACGTCACCGCGATGATGTGCGAGTTGTTCGGCAAAGCGGGCGGCACCTGTCAGGGCAAGGGCGGCTCGATGCACATCGCCGATTTCAAGATCGGCATGCTCGGCGCGAATGGCGTGGTCGCCGCCAATATCACGATTGCCGCCGGCGCGGCGCATGCCGTCAAGCTCAAGGGCGAAGACCGCATCGTCGCGTGTTTCTTTGGCGATGGTGCGGTCAACCGCGGGCCGTTCCTGGAGGGTTTGAACTGGGCCAAAATCTATGCCCTGCCGGTGCTATTCATCTGTGAAGACAATGGCTACGCCGCCACCACCCGCAGCGCCGCGTTGACCGCCGGGCCTGGACCGGCGGCGCGCGCCGAAAGCCTAGGCGTGCCGGCGACGACGGTGGACGGTAATGACATCGTCGCCATGGACGAGGCCGCGCGTGATTTGATCAAGGCGGTGCGCGGCGGCGCCGGGCCGCGCTTTCTGCTCGCCAAGACTTATCGCCTGACCGGCCATACCGGGGCCGACCCCGCGCTGTATCGACCGCAGGCCGAAGTCGAGGAGCGCCGCCGGCGTGACCCGTTGCTGCTCGCCGCCGCGCTGTTGGGTGATAGCGGTGTCGGCGCGGAGGAAATCGCGAGCTGGCGTGAATTGGCCCAGCGCGAGATGCGTGCGGCCTATGCGGTTGCGCGCGCCGCGCCATGGCCGGAGGCACGCCTCGCGTTCGCCGATGTGCAGGATATCGGCGATCCACAAACGAGGGCTTACTGCTGGCCGAATTGACCTATCTTGAAGCCGGGGCCCAGGCTCTGGCCGAGGAAATGCGGCGCGATCCTCTGGTGTGGGCGCTGGGTGAAGACCTCGGGCGTGGCGGCGTGTTCGGCCAGTACAAGGGCCTGGTCGAGGAGTTCGGGCCGGCGCGCATCGTCGATACGCCGATCTCCGAAGCAGGGATCGTGGGCGCGGCGGTGGGGGCGGCGCTGATGGGCACGCGGCCAGTGGTGGAGATGCGTTTCGCCGACTTTGCGCTGTGCGCGATCGATGAACTGGTCAACCAAGCCGCCAAGGTGCGCTATATGTTCGGCGGCCAGGCTAAAGCGCCGCTGGTGCTGCGCGAGCCGATCGGAATATGGCGGTCGTCGGCGGCCCAGCATTCGCAGTCCCTGGAAGCCTGGTACGCCCACATCCCCGGCCTGGTGGTCGTGACCCCAGCCACGCCCGCCGACAACAAGGGGTTGCTCAAAGCGGCGATCCGCTGCGACGATCCAGTGGTTTACATGGAGCACAAAAATCTCTGGGGCCTGCGCGGCGCGGTGGCGGAGGACGATGCGCCGATTCCGCTCGGCACGGCGCGCGTCGTGCGCGACGGGTGCGACCTTACCATCGTGAGTTGGTCGGCGATGGTGCATACCTGCCTGGAGGCCGCGGCAGCGCTTGCCGATGCCAGGGTCGATTGCGAATTGATCGATTTGCGCACGCTGTGGCCCTGGGATCGCGATATGGTGTTCGCTTCGGTGGCGAAGACCGGGCGTTTGCTGGTCGTTCAGGAGGCGGTGACGGTCGCGGGGTTTGGCGCGGAGATCGCCGCCAGTGTCGCCGAGAAAATGTTCCGGTCATTGCGCGCGCCGGTGCGGCGCTTGGGCGCGCCGCGCATTCCGATAGCTTATACCCCGCCGCTGGAAGACCAAGTACGGGTAACAGTCGGGCACATCGTCGGCGCAGCCAGCGAAATGCTGCGCGCGCCTTAATCAAGCGCTGGAAAATGGAGCGCCCAGGGCCGCGCCTGTTCAAAAGCGCGCGCGGCTTTTAGCACGGTGAGATCGGCGAAGCGCCGTCCGACGATTTGCAGACCGACCGGTAAGCCGGATGGGGTGAAGCCACAAGGCACGCTGGCGGCGGGCAAGCCGGTGAAATTGAACGGATAGGAAAAACCCGCCCATTGCAGCCAGTTCCAGTCATGCTGCGGGTAATGCTCGGGATTCAGCCGCCCGACGGGGAAAGCCGCGACCGAAGTGGCGGGGGTGAGCAAAAGGTCGTAGCGTTGGAAGAATGCGCGTACCTTGTCCCAATACTGGAGCTTGCGCGCCCGCATACGGATATACTCCACCGCGCTATAATGCAGGCCTTGATGGACGCAGGCGACTAAACCGGGGTCCATTTTATCTTTCCAGGTCGAAAGATAGTCCGCCAGATGGCCCGCTTCATGGGCGCACCACATGAACTCGATGAGGTCGCGGGAATCGTCGAAACCCGGATCGACCGAGTCCAGGTGGCAGCCCAGGTCGGCGAAAGCGCTAGCGGCATTCGCGACGATGCTCGCGATGTCGTCGTCCACCGACAAATAGCCAAGGTCTTGACTGAAGCCCACTTTGAGTCCTTTGATGCCGGCGTCGAGTTCAGCGACATAAGCGTCCGGGCTGCCCTCCAGGCTGAAGCGATCCCGGTCGTCGGCGCCGGCCATGGCCGCCAGCATCAACGCGCCATCGGCGACGGTGCGGGTGAGCGGGCCGATATGCGAGGCATTGTCGTTGTTCGGGGTGGGGTGATAAGGCACGCGTCCGAATGAGGGCTTGAAACCGAATACACCGCAAAACGCCGCTGGAATACGGATCGAGCCGGCGCCATCCGAGCCGTGATGCAAAGGGCCCAGCCCGGCGGCGGCGGCGACCGCGGCGCCGGAACTGGAGCCGCCGGCGGTCATGGCCGGGTTCCAGGGGTTGCGGGTAATGCCGGTGAGTGGGCTGTCGCTCAGCGCTTTCCAGCCGAACTCCGGCACGCAAGTCTTGCCGATGAGGATGGCGCCCGCCGCGCGCAGGCGCTCGACCACGGGCGCGTCTGCATCGGGTATGCGGTTGGCGAAGATATGAGAGCCGCTCGCGGTGCGCAAGCCTTTGGTCATGGCCAGGTCCTTGATCGAGATCGGCAATCCGTGCAACAGCCCCAAGCCAGTGCCCTGCATGATGGCGCGCTCGGCCTGGCGGGCGGCGGTGCGCGCGCCGTCAGGGTCGAGCAGGCAAAACGCGTTGAGGCGCGGATTCAGGCGGTCGATGCGCTCTAACACGGCATCGATCAACTCGACTGGGGAAAGCTGTTTCGCTGAGAACATACGCTTCAGTTCAACAGCGGAGGTGAAACAAAAATTAACATTGTTCATAATAAGTTAATCGCTGGTGTGGGAGGCATTTATGGCAAAATTCCAATGTATCAAAATTCCATCCCAAAGCGCTTTTTCACAGTATACAGGGATAAGCCAAAGGACAGATACGCGCGATTCAGAGGGGGCGGATTTGTTCACTCATTGTAGGCCGGGGTGGGGCGGAATCCGAGCTTTAAGTGTCTTATGCGCGTTGCTGATGTGCCTCGGGACAAAGGTAAGCGCGGCTGCTGATTGGATTTATACTGTCCGTCCGGGCGATAATTTGTGGAATCTGTCCGAGGAGTACCTCATCAACGTCAGCTACACTAGCCGCCTGCAAGCACTCAACCGCGTCCAAGACCCTTATCAGATTCCGCCGGGTACGAAGCTGCGGTTTCCGATTGCCTGGCTTAAATTGCAACAGGCGCCGGCACGCGCGGTGACGGTCATGGGGGATGCCAGTTATCTCACCGCTTCCGTGAATCAGCCACAGGCGCTCAAGGCCGGCCAAGAGTTGATGTCCGGCGATCAAGTGCGCACCGGGCCTGACGCCAATATCGTACTGGAATTCGCCGACGGTTCGCGGTTCAATCTGCGTGAAAACAGCATATTGCACTTCGATACGATTAGCATTTATGGCAAGACCGGCATGGTAGATACGCGCCTTAGGCTCGAAAACGGCGGGTTTGATGCAACGGTGCGCTCGGAGCGCGGCCCCGGCACGCGCTATGTCATCGAGACGCCGGCGGCAGTGGCGGGGATTCGCGGCACCGATTATCGACTCGGCGCCGATGCCGAAGAGCGGGCGATGCGCGCCGAGGTGTTGAAAGGCCGGATCGCAGTGACCGCGAAAGGCCGGACGCGCGCGGTGGATAAAGGCTTTGGCACGCTAGCGAAACAGGGCGAGCCGCCATTGCCGCCGCGCAAACTATTGCCGCCGCCGAATCTCGAGGAGTTGTCCGCGCCCCTGCGCCGCTCGCCGGTGCGGTTGGCTTGGCCGCCGGTGCCCGGCGCGGTGGCGTATCGGGTGCAATTCGCGGCCAATCAGCGCTTCGATGTGCTGTTGTATGATCGCATCAGCCAGACCGATCAGGCCAATGGCCCCGATGTGCCCGATGGGGATTATTTCCTGCGCATCCGCGCGATCGATAAACTCGGCCTGGAAGGGTTGGATGCGGTGCGCGGCGTCACCGTCGACGCGCGCCCCGAACCGCCGTTCCAGATCGCGCCAAAAGCCGCCGAGATCGTGCGCACCGACAACGCGACATTGAGCTGGGCCAAGGTCGAGCAGGCCAGGTCTTACCAGGTGCAGATTGCCCGTGACGAAACATTCCATACCTTGGCGGTCAATCGTCTTGCGCTTACCGGCACGGAGTTCAGCCCGGATCCCGCGCTGGTGCCCGGTGATTATTTCTGGCGCATCGCCACACGCTCGCAAAGCGGTGAACTGGGGCCGTTCAGCGATGCGATCCGTTTTACCTTGCGGCCTACGCCGGTTGCGCAGGCGCCGACCATCGAGAAAGATACGTTCACCATCCAATGGCCCGCTGGCCTGCCCGGCGAGCGCTATCGGTTCCAATTCTCCAAGGATGAGCGTTTCACCCTGATCGTTGCCGATCGGCGCTTGAGCGAGTCCAGCATTACCCTGCCGCGCCCGATCGCCGGGGCTTATTTCATGAGGCTGGCGGTGATCGGCGACGACGGCGTGCAAGGTCCTTATGGCGCTACCCAACGCATCGATATTCCCCTCGACAGTTATTGGCCTTCCGCCCTCATGATGACGCTGTTCAGTCTGATGTTCGCCCTGTGATGCTGGGTCATTCCTATCGCTGGTTGAGCCGTGCTGTCATTGCCCTGTTGCTGCTGGGGCTGCCGATCGCGTTATCGTTATCCGATTGGCTCACCAGTTGGGACAGCGTGATCTATGACTGGCAGCTGAAATTGGGAGCACGCCCGCCGCCGACCGATGTCGTGATCGTGGCCATCGATGAAGCGAGTCTGAACGAAATCGGTCGCTGGCCGTGGTCGCGGCGCGTCCATGCCGAGTTCATCGACACACTCACTGCGTTGGGCGCAAAAGCCGTCGGCGTGGACATTTTGTTCGCCGAGCCCGATGACCGCGATCCGCAAAGCGATGTGTTGTTGGCACGCGCCATCAAGAATAACGGGCGGGTGGTGTTGCCGGTGGTGCAGGAACAATTGCGCCTCGGCGGGCAGTTGCTGGAAAGCATGCCGATCCCGCAGATCACCGAAGTAGCCGCCGGGCTCGGCCATGTCGATGTCGATCTGGATCGCGACGGCATCGCGCGTGGAATTTATCTAAAAGCAGGCATGGGTGATGCGCACTGGTCGAGCTTTTCGCTGGCGCTCGCCGAAGTCGTTGCCGGTGGGCACTGGACGCATTTGCCTGGGCGGCGTAATCCGGCTCTCGGCGAAGGCAACGCCCAGAATTGGGTGCGCGATTACCACATCGGCGTGTCATTCCTAGGGCCGCCCGGGCATTTCCCTAGGCTTTCCTATGTCAATGTACTACGCGGTCAGGTTCCCGCCGAGACGATCCGCGGCAAGATCGTACTGGTGGGCGCTACCGCCGCTGGCATGGACGAACTGCCGACCCCGTTGGCGGGCCATTCCTACCCGATGCCAGGTGTCGAATTTCTCGCCAATGGCCTGGAGACCCTGCGTCAGGGTTTGGAAATTCAACCGCTTAGCACGCCCTGGCGACTGGCCTTGACCCTCGTTCTGGTGCTCGTGCCGACCGTGTGGTTCTGGTTTCTGCCGCCGCGCTGGGTGTTGTTCGCAACCGTTGCCGCGCTGGCGCTCTCTTTACTCGGCAGTGTCGCGCTCATGCAAAGCCTGCGTTTGTGGTTCCCACCGTTCGCCGCGATTTTGACGGTGACGCTGGCCTACGTGCTGTGGAGCTGGAATCGCCTGGAGTCGTTGTTGCGTTACCTCAACCAGGAACTGTTGCGTTTGAATGCCGAACCCATGTTGTTGCAGCGTTTGGAATCCCCAGAATTGAGCGATGCGATGAGTTTCATACGCCACGTCTTACCGGTGGCGGGGGCGGCGTTGTACGACGGCCAGGGCAGAGCGCTGCAGCGCTGGGGCGTGGTGCCGGCAAATCCGCCGGTGCCAATCGGCAAACTGGAGGATGCCGCCAGCGCCGGCTGGCTACGGCACGATAACAGTCTATCGACGATGTTACCGCGCGAGGATGGCGATTGGTGGTTGGAAGTGGCTTGGAATGCGCCGGGACAGCCGACCGCCGAGCAAACGGCGTTGCTGAATGAATTGGCGCAGAGCTATTCCAGTAAAGCGGACGCGCGTTCCCGCAATCCCTTGGAACTGATTCAGACGCGTATTCAGCAAGTGCAACGCGCCATCGAGCGTCTGCGTTCACTGCGTAGCTTCATCACCGACAGCCTGGCGCAAATGGCCGATGGCGTCATCGTCGCGGATGGCCTGGGTCGGGTATTGTTGGCGAATGGCAAGGCCGCCACTTACCTGCTCGGCAATCCCAAGCAGGATTTGACGGGTATGACTTTGGGCGAATTGCTGGCGCAGGTGGAATTTCCAGGCGCCGGTTCATGGCGGCACATGGTCAGCAAAGTGCTGACCGAACGCCACACCGAACAAACCGCCGTGCGTACGCTTAGCCAGCATGACATCCTGGTACAGATGGGCCCGTTCGCCGACATCGACCATGCCATCGCCGGTGTCATCGTGACGCTCGCCGATATCAGTCCGCTCAAAGCTAGCGAGCGGCGGCGCGCCGAAATGCTGAGCTTCGTGTCGCACGATTTGCGCTCGCCGCTGGCGTCGGTGATCGCCCTGGCTCAGCTAGCCGAGTATCGCCCCGCGCGCCACCCACCCGCCGAAACCATCGTGCAGATCAAGGAGCGCGTACAAAAAACTCTGGAGCTGGCCGACAGTTTTCTCCAACTGGCGCGCGCCGAGAGCAACGAGCAACCGCCGCTGAATGAAGTCGACCTGGTGTTCATCGCCGAGAGTTCCATTGCGCAAGTCAAACCGCAGGCCGATGCCAAGGACATCGCCATCGTCGCCGAGCACGCGCTGAGCGAAGCCTGGATATGGGGAAATGGCAGCTTGTTGGAACGCGCCTTGGTCAATCTATTGACCAATGCGATCAAGTACAGCCCTGCGGGTGCGCGCGTGACCGTCGGCCTGGAGAGCGGGAAAAACGAGGCCTGCTGCTGGATTCAGGACACCGGCTACGGCATCGCGCCTGAAGATATACCCAAGTTATTCAACCGATTTCATCGGATACAACGAAAAGAAACCGAACACGAACAAGGCGCCGGTTTAGGACTGGTATTCGTCAAAACGGTGGTCGATCGCCATCATGGTCGATTGGAGGTGCAAAGCAAGCTTGGCGAGGGCACCCGGTTTTCCGTGTATTTTCCGATCCCGTCTCGGGCGGCGTCGGCGGACGCCGGAGACCTCGACCTCATTCCAGTCGAGCCTGAGGCGCGGCGCGCTGATCAGCTACCGTAAGTATGCGCCGTAGAGGTAGGCCGAGCCAATCGCGAGCGCGGCGACGATGAGCAACACCACGATCACCACGATACCCGCCCGAATGACGCCCGCCAGCGGCTTGCCCGGTACGCATTGGGGGACCAGGTTGAACGCGAGGCCGCCCAATACGACGAGGCCGGCGCCGATGCTATAGAGTCGCAGGCTGAAAGGCTGGAAGACCATCACCAACGCCAGCACGCACAGGGCGATGATGCTGAATTCGATGGTCTTGGCGGTAGCCGCCGACATGCCGGATTTCGCGTTCATAGCCGCTCGCCCTTGGCGTCGAAGAGATGGATTTGCCCCGCTTTGCCGCGCAAATGCACGCGTTCGCCGGCGCTGATGGTAGCGCCGCGGCGCAGTACGACGCGCATGTCTCTGCCGTCTTCCAGCATGTGGACGAGGGTTTCGGCGCCCAATGGTTCGATCAATTCGGCGGTCGCGCTGAGGGTATCGTCGCCGGCTTCCGCCACCACTTCGAAGGCGCGCGGGCGAATGCCAAGGGTGACATTGGCGCCAGCCGCGAGCCTCTGGGCTGCCACGCTCACCGGCAGCCATAGCGTCTGGGTACCGACCCGCAAGCGCGCACGCCCCTCGGCACCGTGCTCGAGCAAGGTAGCGGGGAGCAAGTTCATCTGGGGGGTGCCGATGAAACCGGCGACGAACAGATTGCAGGGCTGGGTAAAAATGTCGTGTGGTGTGGCGACTTGCTCGATGCGGCCATCGCGCATCACCGCGATGCGATCGGCCATGGTGAGGGCTTCCAGTTGGTCGTGGGTGACGATGACTGTTGCTTTGGAAAGCCCCGCCAAGACTTCCTTGATCTGGCCGCGCATGGTCTGGCGTAGTTCGATGTCGAGCCGGCTGAGCGGTTCGTCGAACAGAAAACAATTGGGATCGCGGATGATGGCCCGGCCTACCGCGACCCGCTGTTTTTCGCCCTCGGCTAGTTGGCTGGGGCGGCGGTCCAGAACCTGGGTCAAATCGAGTTTGGCGGCAATTGCCCGCACCCGGCGTTCGATCTCGCCGCGTCCTAGCTTTTCGATGTGCAGCGGGTAAGCCAGGTTTTCCGCCACCGTGAGGCTAGGGTAGAGCGCGTAGAACTGGAACACCATCGAGATGTTGCGCTGGCGTGGCGGCCAATCGGTCATGACCTGGTCGCCGATGCGGATTTCACCGGCAGTGGCGGTCTCCAACCCGGCGATCATGCGCAACATGGTGGTTTTGCCACAACCGCTGGGGCCGAGCAGACACAAGACTTCGCCGGCATCGACGCGTAGATTGGCGGAATCCACCGCAATGAGGGTGCCGAAGCGCTTGCTGAGTTGGGTGACAGCGATGGTAGACATGGGCTTAACGCTTGATGGTGCCGAAGGTCACACCGCGCAGTAAATGATGCTGCAATAGAAAAGTGACGACGATCACCGGGATCAGGAACAGGGTTTCAATTGCAGCCAGCAGCCCCCAACGCACACCGATGGCGCCGCCGATCAGTCTTTCATCGCCACCGGCACGGTCTCGGTTTCCACGCCGGAAAGCAGCAGCGCGAACAGAAATTCGTTCCAGGTCAGAATCAAGCCAAACACGGCGGTCGCCGCAAGCCCCGGCAGCACTTGCGGGAGGCAGATCTTCATGAATACGCGAAACTCGGAGCTGCCGTCCATGCGCGCGGCGTCCTCGACGTCGAGCGCCAACTCATCGAAGAAACTCTTCATCATCCAGATCGTGAACGGCAGGTTGAAGGCGGTATAGAGCAGGATGATGCCCATGTAAGTGCCGGACAAGCCCGCTACCCGGAACATCATGAAGATCGGGATGATGACCACGATCGGCGGCAACATGCGCGTGGTCAGGATGATGAACAGATAAGTGTCATTACCCTTCAGCGGATAGCGCGAGAAACCATACGCAGCCAGTGTACCGATGACGAGGGCGAGCGCCACGCTGGTGCCGGCCACGAAAATCGAATTGAAAAAATACTGATTGAAATGCGTATCCGCCGCCTGGCCACCGGCGCTGTAGGCACGGCTGAAAACTTGGATGAAATTCTCCAGGGTTGGGCTGAACAGCCACTTCGGGGGGATGGCCAAGGCGTCGTTGTGGGTCTTGAACGCGGTCATGACGATCCAGGCCACCGGGAAAAAATACAGGAGTGAGACGATCCAGGCGGTGATCGTCCAACCCCGTCCGGCTTGGCGGATGTTGCGGCTGCTGGTGAGTCCGGCCACGGGTTTAGTCCTTGGACACGCTGCGGTTGCGGCGGTTGATGGCGTATAGGTAGAGGTTGGTCAGCACCACCACGGCGAACAGCAAAATGTACGCGAGCGCCGCCGAACGGCTGGTGTAATACTGTTCTTGCGCTTGGCGATAGACATAAAACGCGATGGTTTCGGTCGAGTTGCCGCCCGGTCCGCCGCCGGTGATGAAAAACACCAGGTCGAAGAGTTTGAACGCTTCGATGGTGCGAAACAGCAGCGCCAGCATGAGCAGGCCGCGGATGTACGGGAAAGTGATAGTGCGGAAACGCCGCCACCAGGACGCACGGTCGATTTCGGCGGCTTCATAGAGGTAGCCGGGCACACTGACCAAGCCCGCCAGGATTAACAGCATCACGAACGGCGACCACATCCAAGCATCGGCGATCACGATGCCGGCAATGGCGCCGGGCGTTGTTTCCAGCAGGCTGAAGCGCTCGCCGGTCAACGCCAGCATCGCCTGGCTCAGCAGGCCGAAGGTCGGTTCGTAGAAATAACTGAAGAACACCCCGACCGCGACGAAGCTCAGCATCATCGGCGTCAGCACCAGCATGAGCATCACCCGGCGCCCGGGAAATTGCTTCTCGAACAGGAGCGCGAGCAGAAAGCCGACGATCATCTGCGCGCCGACGGTGAGCGCCATCAACAAAGCCGTCGTCTTCAAGCGGTTCCAGACATCGGCGTTGCCCAGCACCCAGGCGTAATTATCGAAACCCACCCACGCGAACGGGGCCAGCGCACGGTTGGCGCGGAAGTTGAAAAAGCTCAGGCCGAACGACCACATCAGCGGAAAGATGTTCATCAGGAACAGGAGTGCGATGGCGGGCGCGACCAGCAGCCCGCCATTGTAGCGGCCCCAGGCGTTGACGACGGCGCTGAGAGCGACCAGGGCCGCAAATGCAAAGCTCACATAAAAGGCGATGTTCAGCGGCAGCATCATGATCGCGAGCGGGATCGCGATGACCGCGAGCAGCAGCGTCAAACGCCAGTTCGACCAGCGCGGGGTGAACCAGGGGGTACGGACAGGTGTGGGTAGGGTGACGACGGCC